>URBK01000040.1 GCA_900546065.1 uncultured Alistipes sp. | reverse complement strand
GAGGACGTTTAGACGCAAGAAGGACGCTGAAGAGCTTAGTTGCGGATTTGAGGTTATTGTCATTTGGGCCCGAACGGATCGCCCGCCCGGTTTATTGTTATCCATCCTATGCCTCTGTCCCCAGATCGGCCTCAAACCATCACGTTTCATGCCTCTCTGGCTTCTTTTTTCAGACCTTGTCAGCCTCAAGCACTCACCTTTCTAGCCTCTCTCGCTTCGGCCGCCACACATGCAGTCGCCACTCTCCGGCCTCCCGTTCTGAAGCTATCGATGTAATTACGAAAAGTTGGTGCCGTTTGTTTCATGCGAAGAACTATTTTTTTACAAAATTTCAAAAAAATATTAAGAACATACTCTCATCTCTATTATGTAACGTTGCGGCGGCAAAAAAATTCTGCATCGGAGAACTTTTCAACACCATCCGCCCGTCGCGGCCGCCCATACGGACAAATATCGCGCCGAGAAACACAATATTTCCGCCCGCGCCAAAAAAATATCCGGCGGCAAGAACTTGCCACCGGATATTTTCATGTTGACTCGCTACTGTCGATGCCTACCACGCAAAGAGCGGATAGCCGCTCATCATGGCATTGACATCTTTGCGGACGGCTGCTATGTTATCCTCATTTTCGGGATCCTGCAGCACGCGGTCGATCAACTCGACGATGTATGCCATCTTGTCCTCCTTGACACCGCGGGTGGTTATTGCCGGCGTACCGAAACGCAGTCCCGACGTCAGGAAAGGCGAACGCGAATCGAACGGCACCATATTCTTGTTGGTGGTTATGTCGGCCGCAACGAGGCAGCGCTCTGCCAGCTTACCCGTCAGATCGGGGAACTTGGTACGCAGATCGACCAGCATGAGGTGGTTGTCCGTACCTCCCGAAACGATCTTGTAACCGCGCTCGACAAAGGCTGCGGCCATGGCGCGGGCGTTGGTCTGCACCTGCTTCTGGTACTCCTTGTATTCGGGCTGCAGAGCCTCGCCGAAGGCTACGGCCTTGGCTGCGATGACATGCTCCAGCGGGCCGCCCTGTGTGCCGGGGAATACGGCCGAGTTGATGATCTGCGACATCTTCTTAACCACACCCTTGGGAGTAGTGAGGCCCCACGGGTTGTCGAAGTCGTGTCCCATGAGGATCAGGCCGCCGCGCGGACCGCGCAGGGTCTTGTGCGTTGTCGAGGTGACAATATGTGCATACTTGACGGGGTTGTCGAGCAGACCGGCCGCAATGAGTCCGGCCGTGTGTGCCATGTCGATCATGAGCAGCGCCCCGACCTTGTCGGCGATCTCACGCATACGCTTGTAGTCCCACTCGCGCGAATAGGCTGATGCTCCGCCGACGATCAACTTCGGACGGCACTCCATGGCCTTGCGCTCCATGGCATCGTAGTCGATACATCCGGTCGCTTCGTCAAGCTGATACCCTACGGCCTTGAAATATTTACCCGACATGTTCACCGGCGAACCGTGCGAGAGGTGACCTCCGTGCGCCAGATCGAGGCCCATGAAGGTATCGCCGGGCTGCATCACGGCGAAGAATACGGCCATATTGGCCTGTGCGCCCGAGTGGGGCTGCACGTTGGCATACTCGGCACCATAGAGTTCGCACACGCGCTCGATGGCCAGACGCTCCACCTTGTCCACCACCTCGCAGCCGCCGTAATAACGCGCTGCGGGATATCCTTCGGCGTACTTGTTGGTGAGCACCGATCCCATTGCTGCCATAACCTCGTCGCTGACGAAGTTCTCCGACGCGATAAGCTCTATGCCGCGCATCTGACGGGCACGCTCCTCGGCTATCAGGTCGAAAATCTGAGTATCCTGTTTCATCTTAGGGTATTATGGTTATAAATAATGTTTCCACATCTGACATTATGCCCCTGTTGGGACATTTGTATGCGTTACTGCGCTACAAATATAGTGAAAGCCGAGCGCAGAGACAAATCGAAAAACAAAGTTTTTCAGGATTTGGCTTTGCCGAGGCGCATCCTATATTATCCAAATATAATGAAAGCCGAGGGCAGAGACGAATATAAAATACAATTTTCAAATTGATCGAGATGACAATCCAAAGGGCTTATTCCTCCTCGGCAACTGTTTGGCCGCCGCGCATACGGTTCAATGCCTCCACATCAATAGTCTTGTCCCACACGACGTCGAAGTCGAAGCCCTCGCCCACCATCTTGACATACTCGTCCATCGTCGGCAGTCCTACACGGCTGCGGCGGCGATCCAGACTCTGCGGCTGCGCCACTGGCCATACATAACATGCCGTAGAGTCACCGCGGCTGAACGATACGGTCTGCGTACCGTATTTCTGGCGTTTGTTCTCGTACATGAGTATACGGTCTCGCAGCGTCACCTGCGAGCTGCGGCCGATATATCCGCGCCGCGCTGCCTTCACCACATCACGGTAATATCGCTTCTGCACCTCGACCTCGGCATGGTCTATGACAAGGAATATGGCCGAGTTGGCCTCGTCCGAAAGGCCTTCGGGCCAACCCCCGGCATCGAGCAACCCGAATACGATACGTTGGTTCTCGACATCAGTCTGCTCAAGCTGTTCGGCCGCCAGCATCACACTGTCGACCTGACCTTTCGCATAATAATTCATCACATCCATGCGCAGCTTCTGGTCGCGCTCACGCACGGCACGCAACAGCGAATCAGTATCACGCTGCGGCGTCTGCGCCGCGGCCGGCATTTCCACGGCAAGCATGAAAGTTGCGGCAAGAGCCGCAAAAGGCATTACAAACTTCATATCCATATCACTACTGTCCAATAAAAGTTGGCTAATCGGTCTTTGAAATTATTGAAATA
>URBK01000039.1 GCA_900546065.1 uncultured Alistipes sp. | reverse complement strand
ATCGTCGGCAGCGTCAGATGTGTATAAGAGACAGCTTGAAATACTGCGAGCAGGTCTCGAAATCCTGAAAATCGAAATTCTTGCGGCAGATGTCCAGAACCATCTCGTACATCATCTTCTGACGTTCGATCGGGCAGTTGGCGTCGATCTCGTCGAAGGCATCCTGCTGCAGGATGACGAAGTCGAGCAGCTCGCTCTTCCAGAAACGCTCGTGATACGATACGGGCACGCCGTCATCACCCAGAATGTTGATCTGGTCGTTGGCCTCCTTGCCTCGCTGCACGATGGTCTTGCCTTCGTATACCATGTCAACCCAGTTCTTGCCGATATGCTCGTCCAGATACTCCCGCACCTCGGGATACTCCAGATACTTCGAGTACGACTCCAGCGGGTCGATGGCCGGATAACGCTTCGAGTCGGCACGGCCCTGCGACAGAGCGTAGAAGCAGCGCGCAGCCTTCTTCGTCGACTCGGTAACGGGCTCCTTGAGGTTACCGCCCGCGGGCGACACCGTTCCGAGGAAGGTGACCGAACCCGTCTGGCCGTTGTTGAGCTTCACAAGGCCGGCACGGGCATAGAAGTTCGAGATGATGGCCGAGAGGTCCATCGGGAAGGCATCCTGTCCGGGCAGCTCCTCCAAACGGTTCGAGATCTCACGCAGCGCCTGAGCCCAACGCGACGTCGAGTCGGCCATAACCAGCACCTTCAGGCCCATCGAACGGTAATACTCGCCGATGGTCATACCCGTATATACCGACGCCTCACGCGCCGCAACGGGCATGTTCGACGTGTTGCAGATGATGATCGTACGCTCCATGAGCTTGTGTCCCGTGCGGGCATCCACCAACTCGGGGAACTCGGCGAAGATCTCCACCACCTCGTTCGCACGCTCGCCGCACGCCACCATGATGATCACGTCGGCATCGGCCTGCTTCGATATGGCGTGCTGCAGCACCGTCTTGCCCGCACCGAAGGGTCCGGGAATGAAGCCCGTACCGCCCTCGGCCATGGGGTTAAAGGTGTCGATGGCGCGCACACCCGTCTCCATCACGCGTGACGGACGCGGCTTCTCGGCGTAGCAGCGGATGGCCTGCTTTACGGGCCACTTCTGCACCATCGTTATATTGTATTCGTTGCCGTCGGCGTCGGTAACCACGGCCACCGTATCGGTAACCTTGTACTCGCCGGCCGCAGCGACGCTCTTGACCGTATAGCTGCCCTGCATGACGAACGGCACCATGATCTTGTGGTCGATCCACTGCTCCTTGACATGGCCCAGCCACGATCCTGCCGTCACCTTGTCACCCGCCTTGGCTATGGGCTCAAACTCCCACTTGCGGTCGAAATCTATGGGGTCGGTGATCGATCCGCGCGAGATGAATAGTCCGTCCATCTTCTCCAGATCGTTCTGCAGACCGTCGTAGTTGCGCGAGAGCAGACCCGGCGCCAGCGTAGCCTCGAGCATGTGGCCCATGAACTCCACCTTGTCGCCGATCTTCAGGCCGCGCGTACTGTCGTACACCTGTACGTAGGCGTCGTCGCCTATGACCTTGATGACCTCGGCCATCATACGGGTATCGCCGCAGTAGACGTAGCATATCTCGTTCTGCCCCACCGCGCCGTCGGCCTTAACGATCACGATGTTGGAGATGATCCCGTGAACATGTCCCAATGTTTTCATCTATATCTTTTTTATTGTTTATTTATCAAATCCTTGCCGTCGAGTTCGGCCATCAGGCGCTCGAATATCTCGCGGCCGCGTTTGGGATCGAGCACGCTCCAACGTGCCACGATATTGATCTTTGCCAGATACGACAGTACGGCGCCTATGTTGAAGTAGTCGAAGGCGGCCAGCTCGCCCGCCATCTCCCAACGCACCATATCTATCTTGCGCTCCTTTTCGAGCATGTTGCTCTCGTCGTTGACGGCCGTGATCACGGCGTCAATATAAGGCAGTTCGCCGCGCAGACCGAAGTCCGCGGCCGACGAGCGCTGCAGCTGCTCCACGACGTCGCCCCCGCCGACCGTGACACTATCCACGGGACGCTGGGCCGCGCGTGCGGCCAATGCCGCAGTGATGTTGCGCAGCGTACGGTCGAACTCCGACCACTCGCGCAGAAAACGGCACGACGAGTGTTCGCACACATCGTAGTAGGCGGCAAAGAGAGCATTCTCGAATCCGCGCGCAAGGTCCACCTGCTCGGCATCCTCACCCTCGGGGTCAGCAAAGGCGCGTATCACCCGGGCCACGGCATCGGGCAGCCCCGCACCCGTCTTCAACGCCTCCGCCACCTGCTCCTGTGTCAGGTTGCCCAGAGCGTTGTATGCCGTGCGGCCGCTGCGTGCGGCGGCTACGTTCTCGCAGTCGTAATATCCGTAGAGCAGGCGTACGGCCTCCGCATCGCGGCGCGACAACTCCTCGAGGATCTCACCCACGATCTGTGCGGCGTCGAAACCCTTGGCGTCGGAGTCCAGCGCGTACTCCCTCAGGCCGGATACCAGACTGTAATAATTCTTCTCGAACATGGCCGTCAAGCCTTAAACAGCAAATCCGAAACCTTCTCGCGCAGGTAGCTGCTCAGCAGAGCCTCGAAGCTCTCGTCCGAGAACGAGATGTAGTATCCGCCGTTCTTCTCACCTACCTTGAAACCGCTCTTCACCTCGGCCGAGTAACCGACCTCGACGCCCTCGGCAAGCAGAGCCTTGGCGCTCGCCTCGATAGCCTTGTCGAGCGTCTTGCGCTGCGCCTCCGGCAGCAGGGCCTCAAGCTCCACCTTCGAGCCGTTGTTCCAGTTCTTGGCTACGGCCAGCAGCATGTCCTTGATGAAGGCGGCATCGAGCGTGGCAGCCTTGACACCGGCCTCGGTGCTGCGGGCCACGATCATGTTCTCGATCTCCGACTTGATCTTGGCCTTGGCCTGACGTCCCGCCAGAGCTATTTCGGTCATGGCGTTCTTCTCGGTATCCTCGGCCTTGTGATGCGCCTGCTCCATAATCTTCTCGGCCTCGGCGCGGGCGTCGGCAACGATCTTCTCCGCTTGGTTCTTGGCCTCAGACACAAGGCTGTCGGCCTCGGCACGGCCCTTTTCCAACCCCTCCTGATAGAGTTTGTCGGTCAACTCCTGAAGTTTCGTATTTCCCATGGCTTTATATGTTTTGATTTACGTTATTTATTATCGAAATATATTGTGCAAAATTACAATAAATCTCCTCTCTGCCAAAATTTAGTTATATTTTTTAAGATCATTTTTCCGACCGTCCGTCTCTTATGAAACGTTTCCGCAAGGTCTTCCGACATACCGCGCCGACATTCCGGATATGTTTGCCTACCTGATGACTAACGCCCCAAACGGAGATTATCCTTGGCGGGTGTTTTGTTTTTTGCCGCACATGCCTTATCTTTGTTAGCGACCTACACACTAACCCCATCATCTAACCATGAAAAAAAACGTTATTCTGCCCCTCGTCCTGATGTTATGTACGGCTGTCATGCCACTATTCGCCCAGACCGAGACCGGCAACCCGCGCCGCGCCCACAAGGGGTGGCGGCTGGTATGGGCCGAGGAGTTCGACTCGGACCAACTCGACACCACGTCGTGGAGCCGCTGCAAGGCGGGCGGTGCCGACTGGATGCGGCACATGTCGCCGCTCGACTCCCTGTGCCGCGTCGAGGATGGCACGCTCCGCCTCTACGGCATACGCACGCCCGAGGGCCTCGATGACGACCGCCCATGCATTACGGGCGGCGTCGACAGCAAGGGCAAGCGGTCGCTGCGCGGCCCCGCCCGCATCGACGTACGCGCACGCTTCGACTGCGCACAGGGCTTCTGGCCCGCCATCTGGCTCATGCCCGACAGCGACATCGGCTGGCCCCGCGGCGGCGAGATCGACATCATGGAGCATCTGAACTTCGACGACATAGCCTACCAGACCGTCCATACGCCCGCCACACAGCGCGGCGACAACCGCTTCCCGCCCAACAGCGGCACGGCACCCATCGACCCCAACGCCTTCAACACCTACTCGGTAATATTCACCGACAGCAAGATACAGTTCCTCATCAACGACCGTCCGACGCACTCCTACCCGCGTCTGCGCCCCGACCGCGAGGATCAGTTTCCGTTCAAGGACCACCCGTTCTACGTGATACTCTCGGCACAGCTCGGCGGATCGTGGGTGGGCGACATAGACCTCGGCCAGCTGCCCGTGATGCTCGAAATAGACTACGTGCGCTTCTACAGCAAACGAAGATAGCCTCCCCGCGCAACGCGACAAACACTCCGCGTGCAACAACCGCCATATACGACATATTTCCCGACGAAAATTTGGATCATCGGGGGGGGGTATTATCTTTGCCGGCAAAAAGCCACATAAATCATGAAAAAAGCTCTTAAAATAATCGGATGGATCATCCTTTCGCTCATCGTGCTGCTCGTGGCGGCATGGCTGCTGGCCCGCTTCGTGTTCCGCGATCAGGTAGCGACATATCTGTCAGGAGTACAGAACGATACATATATCGAGCTCCTGCGCAAGGCCGAGCCGTACAGGGCCGACAAGGCATCATTCCGTTTCGAATACATACAGGACACGGCGCGCCGCCGCCTTACACGTGAATATTTCCGGCTGGACACGATAGACAACCCCACGGCCGAGACGTGGGACCGCGCCCTTGCGCTGGCGCGTTTCGTCGCACGGAACATCCCGCATGCCAACCAGAGCGTCCAGCCCGAACGCCGCAACGCCATCGACCTGTGGGAATATACGCGCAACGTCGAGCCTGCGTTCAACTGCCGCCTGCACTCGATCATGCTGCACGAGCTGCTGCTGGCATGCGACATCACCAACCGCTACGTCACCTGCCTTCCGGCCGACTCGCTCGATCAGGACTGCCATGTGGTCAACATCGTATGGCTGCCCGAACACAAGAAGTGGGCAATGGTCGATTCCGACATGCGTGCATACGTTACCGACAGCGACGGCACACCCCTATCGCTCAGCCAGATGCGGGAACGATACATCAACGGCGCAGCGATGGAGATACACCCTCTTCTGGATGACGGGCAATCCTTCAACTACACATACTACCGCACCTACTGGTCGAAAAACCTCTACTGGTTCGAGTGCGCCGAGCAAACCTCATACGACATCGAGACCGCCCCGTGGGACAAACGCGGCCGCGTGGTTGTATTACGGCCCGAGGGTTTCACACCCTTCGACACCCCGCCACACAGCGTCCATACGCAGGATGCCGAAAGATTCTGGGCCGCACCCGACCCGCTGACAATACAATAGCAAAGTGCAAGCGCCATGGACAATCTCCTAACCTTATACTTGCCGCCAGCATGTAGATGATGTGCACACACGGCCCGTCGACGGCGAAAGATACATGCGGAGAGGCATGACGAGGTGTAGGGAGACGTCCCTCAAACGGCCAGAACTCAAGGCCGCACGTCTCTCGAGAAACGATACTGACACCTGCCGACAACGAAGGCGGGCGCGACCTGAAAG
>URBK01000038.1 GCA_900546065.1 uncultured Alistipes sp. | reverse complement strand
GGAGATGGTGTTGGTGATGAGCGTCGAGCCCGGGTTCGGGGGGCAGTCGTTCATACCATCGTCGGTGGAGAAGGTGCGTCGTCTGGCGGAGATGAAACGCCGCATGGGGCTCGATACGCTTATCGAGGTCGACGGCGGCATCTCGTCGGCAAATGCGCGGGAGCTCTTCGATGCGGGTGCCGAGGTGCTGGTGGCCGGCAGCGCCGTGTTCCGTGCCGACGATCCCGAGGCCGAGATCCTGCGCATACTGAACGCATGATCGTTTTGGAACAGGGAAGGCATTTATAAAATTTGAGTTTTTTGTTTTCGCATGATATCCATTGACAACGTTACCGTAAGTTACGGAGGCTGGACGCTCTTCGACGGGGTGTCGTTTCTGATCAACGAGAAGGACCGTATAGGTCTGGTCGGCCGCAACGGCGCCGGCAAGACCACACTGCTGCGTATCATCACGGGCGAGCAGCAGCCCACGTCGGGTGCCGTGACCAAGAACGGCGAGTGTACGGTCGGTTACCTGCCGCAGCAGATGAAGGTGGCCGACACCACAACGCTCAAGGCCGAGACCGAGAAGGCTTTCGGCGAGGTGCTGCGTCTCGAGGGCGAGATCAACTCTCTCACGGCCGAGATCGCCGAGCGCGACGACTACGAGTCGGCCGAGTATGAGACGCTGCTGCACCGTCTCAACGAGGCACAGGACCGTTACCATATCCTCGGCGGCGAGACGCGTGAGGCCGATATCGAGAAGACGCTTCTGGGCCTTGGTTTCCGCCGTTCGGATTTCGAGCGTGCCACGAGCGAGTTCTCCGGCGGCTGGCGTATGCGTATCGAGCTGGCGAAGCTGTTGTTGAGCCGTCCGTCGATATTCCTTCTCGACGAGCCGACAAACCACCTCGACATCGAGAGCATACAGTGGCTGGAGGATTACCTCAAGTCCTATAACGGTGCCGTGCTGGTCATATCGCACGACCGTGCATTTCTGGATAACGTCACTACGCGTACGATAGAGCTGTCGCTGGGCAAGATATATGATTACAAGGTGCCGTATTCGAAGTTCGTCGAGTTGCGGGCCGAGCGCCGTGCCCAGATCATGGCCGCCTACGAGAACCAGCAGCGCATGATCGAGAAGACCGAGGAGTTTATCGAGAAGTTCCGGTACAAGCCTACGAAGAGCAATCAGGTGCAGTCGCGCATCAAGCAGCTGGAACGTATTGAGCGCATCGAGGTCGAGGACGAGGACAATGCCGCGCTGAATATCAAGTTCCCGCCTGCACCGCGCTCGGGACAGATCGTCGTGGAGGTGAAGGATGCGGGCAAGGCATTCGGCGACAAACGCATATTCTCGGGCGCGACCTTCACGATCGAACGCGGCCAGAAGGTGGCCTTCGTGGGCCGCAACGGCGAGGGTAAGACCACGATGGCGCGCATGATCGTGGGCGAACTGCCCGTTACGGAGGGTACGATACGTATCGGCGCCAATGTCAATATAGGTTACTATGCCCAGAATCAGGATGATCTGATGGAGGGCGACTTTACCGTCTACGACACGCTGGACCGTGTGGCCGTGGGGGATATACGCACGCGTTTGCGTGACATACTCGGGGCGTTTTTGTTCCGCGGCGAGGATATAGACAAGAAGGTGCGTGTGTTGTCCGGAGGCGAGCGGTCGCGTCTGGCCATGGCGCGCATGATGCTCGAGCCGCGCAACCTGCTGGTGCTCGACGAGCCGACGAACCACATGGACATGCGCTCGAAGGATATCCTGAAGCGCGCCTTGCAGAAGTATGACGGCACGGTGATCGTGGTGTCGCACGACCGCGACTTTCTGGACGGTATCGTCGACCGTGTCTACGAGTTCCGCGACGGCGGCGTGAAGGAGTATCTGGGCGGCATATACTATTTCCTTGAGAAGCGCAAGATCGAGTCTCTGCACGAGATCGAGCGCAGGGCGGATACGCCTGCCGTGTCGGCGCCGCGCGAAGCCTCGGCGGGAAAACTTTCGTACGAGCAGCGTAAGGAGCAGGAGAAGCTGCTGCGGCGTCTGCGCAAGGCTGTCGAGAGTGTTGAGACGGAGCTTGCGGATGTCGAGAAGCAGATTGCCGACTACGACCGCAAGTTTGCCGAGTCGGCCGCGTACAACGAGGCCGACTATGCGGCATACGAGCAACTCAAGCACCGTTACGACCATCTGATGCACGAGTGGGAGAAGTCATCCTACGAGCTGGAGATCACCGAGAACGCCTGACGCTGCGGCTTCGGGGCGGTGTACGATTGGTGCTTGCATCGGACGGCCGCAGACTTATGATATATATCCCGACGGGAGATTCGCCCGTCGGGATATTTTTTGTCTTGGGACTTCGTGTAGCAGCCGTCGCAAATGGCCTCTTTGTCTCGAAAAATTTTTGCCTTTGCCGAGGGCTTTTCGTACCTTTGTTTTGAATGTTTTTAACGGAAAGGAGATAATCTCATGAATCTGTTTTTGATCGTATTGTCGGTGGTGCTGGCCGTGGCATGCGCCGTATTGATAACATTGCTCTTGTCGCAGCGGCGGCAGGCCGCCGAGGCGGCGCGCGAGAGCGCGGCGGCCCTCTCGGCGGCCCTGTCCCGTGCCGAGAGTGCGGAGCGGGCGGCGGAGGAGACGCGCGGGGAGCGCGAGCGCGAACGCGTGGCGCGGGCAAAGGCCGAGGCCGACCTTGAGGCCGAGCGCCGCTCGGTGGCGGACAAGGTGCGCTCGCAGCAGCAGATGGAGCAGGCGTTGCGGGAGCAGTTCCGCGCCTTGGCGGGGGATGTGCTGGGGGAGCAGAGCCGCCGCTTCAAGGAGGAGAACCGCGAGTCGATGGATACAATCCTCAAGCCCTTCAAGGACAACATACGCGAGTTCCGCGAGCGTGTTGAGCGGATCCACTCGCAGCAGGCCGAGCAGAGCGGTGCGCTGAAAAACGAACTCGAGCGGCTGATGGAGCTCAACCGTCAGGTTACGGCCGAGACGACGAACCTGACGAACGCACTGAAGGGCAACTCCAAGGTTCAGGGCGACTGGGGTGAGATGATCCTTTCGCAGCTGCTGGAGAACTCGGGCCTGCGCGAGGGCGAGAACTACGAACTGCAATACAACGTCAAGGATGAGGAGAGCGGCCGCAACCTGCGTCCCGACGTCATACTTCACCTTCCCGGGGGCAAGAACATAGTGATCGACTCGAAGGTGTCGCTCACGGCCTTCGAGCGTTATGTCAATTCGGAGGACGATGCGGCGCGCGACGTCGCGCTGAAACGGCATATCGAGTCGGTGCGCCACCATGTCGACGAGCTTGCGACGAAGAACTACCAGCAGTATTTTACCGACTCGCCCGACTTTGTCATCATGTTCATGCCGACCGAGCCGTCGTTCCTGACGGCGCTCAGGGGGGATGAATCGCTGTGGAACTATGCATACGGGCGCAAGGTGATAATATCGTCGCCGACGAATCTCTTTGCCGTGCTGAAGATCGTGGTGGATCTGTGGAAGCGCGACGCGCAGGACCGCAATACGGCCCGTATAGTCAAGACGGCGACCGATCTCTACAATCAGCTCTGCATGTTTGTGGACGACTTCGAGAAGGTTGGCAAGTCGATCGAGAAGGCCTCGGCCGACTATGCACAGGCATATAAACGCATGTGCCACGGCAACAACAACGTCATACGCCTCGGCGAGCGTATGCGCGGCATGGGACTGCGGCCCAAAAAACGCATCTCGGACAAGGCTCTGGACGAGGCCTCGCTTCCGACGGAGGCCGAGGAGGATATGCCGATGATCGATGGCGGCAGAGAGGAGGGCGGCAATGAGTAGTGTGTTCTGGGAGCGGCTCGATGCCCTGTTGGCGCAGTCGCGGATCGTAATCGACCGCCCGCGAGGCTCGCACCACCCGCGATTCCCACAGATAGTCTACGAGATCGACTACGGCTACCTCGACGGCACGACCTCGACCGACGGCGAGGGTGTGGACGTATGGATCGGCAGCGACGCGGCGCGGCGGCTCGATGCCGTGATATGTACCGTCGATATGGACAAGCGCGACGCCGAGATGAAGCTCATGGTGGGCTGCACCGAGGCGGAGAAGTCATATATCGAGCGCTTCTACAACGGGTGGCCCGACATGGGGGCCATTGTCGTGCGGCGTCGGGAGTGATGCAAACAGTAATTCAGATATTACCATATATTACCATAACCCAACAACCCCGTTTGTGCCATGAGACGTATTATCATTTTGCCGTGTATCGTGATGACAGCCCTTTTGGCTGCGTGCGGCAGTCGTATCGCTCCGCGTGATGCGGAGGGAGGAATCGTGTTGAAGCCTCTGGAGCAGACCCGAAAGGTGGACGATATTTCGACGTGGGTCGATGCCGTGGAGTTTGTGCGTATTGCCGATGACGAACGGACGCTGTTTTCTACGGTTGTAAAGATGCTGCTCGACGACAGCGGAAATATCTTCCTGCTGGATGATCAGGGCCGCATTGTAGCTCTCAAGCCTGACGGTACGTTCCTCAGGGCAGTAGCGCGGCAAGGACGTGCGAATAACGAATATATTTCAGTCAGCGATATTGCTGTCGCCGGACCGGAATTTATGATTCTCGACGGTTCGAAGGTCAAATGTTTCGATTTGTCCGACCCTTCGGGCGTTAGGAGTATTGATATTCCCGTCAGCGTGCCGTGTGATGCTTTGGCTCCCGACGGAGATGGCGGTGTCTATCTCTTTTCGGCCTTTTCGCTGGATCCGGCCGAGAATCGTTCCGATGCGGATTCGCTGCTCTATCGCGTTTCGGCGGAAGGAGACCTTGTAGGCAGCTATTTGCGTCGCACCGACTGCACGCTGTCGCTGAACAACATTTCGCAGTCGTCGTGCGGCGAATATATGCTGCGCCCGCAGGACGGCAATCATATATTCTATCGTCTTACGGCCGACGGCATCGTTCCCGCGTACCGTGTCGACTTCGGTGATGAAAACATACCTTACCGCTACTATTTCGACGTTGCCGGTGAGGATCTAATGTCATACATCATGTCCCCGTATTACAAGATGCCGATGGAGTTGCACGAGACGGCGTCGCACCTCTTCTTCCGTGTGGCGGGACCCGAGGCGCGTGAGGTATCGGTAGTGTACGACAGTGGAAGTTCGACAGGTATAATGTGGGAAAATGCCCCGAGCGACATGCAGATGCAGATACTCGGGTCGGACGGCAAGTGGTTCTACGCCATAATGCCCGAGACGGGCGGCGCGGATGACGGAATGCACGGGCCGTTGTACGGCTATGTGCAGAAGGCCCTGTCGGAGAAGGAGCCCGATGCGGCCGATCATTCGTATATCGTCAAGATACGGTTCAGCAAGATGTGATGAGGAAGAGACAAAACAATATGCGGCAGGTACACCTGCCGCATATCTTATAATGTCGGTTGCAGGATTTTCTGTAATAGTATCTCGTCGCGCCAGCCTTCGGGCGTAAGAATCCAGTCGCGGCGGCGGCCGCACTCCTCATATCCGGCCGCTGAGAAGAGCCGTATGCTGGCCTCGTTGTCGGCCGATACCTCGCACCACAGCTGGTGGAGATGGAGCGTTTCGCGGCAATATCCCTCCAGAGCCTTGAGGGCATCGGCCCCGTATCCGCGGCCCCGCATCTCGGGCGCTGTCATGATACCCACGCCCGCGCGCAGGTTCTGCGGGTCGAACTCGAAGAGATCGACCGCGCCCGCCATCGCTGGTTGTGGCGTGTCGGTTGTCTCGATGACGAGCCGCTGCTGCCGTGTGGCGTAGATGTCGAAGCGCTGCTCGTCGATAAGGCGCATAAGCGAATGGCGGGAAAACGGGGCCGTAGTCCCGCTTACCCGCCATATATTCGTATCATTCTCCCAGCGGTACATCGTGTCGAGATCGTCGGGCTCAAGCGCCCGCAGTCGGCATATCGTCCCCTCGATGTTCATCCCGCACGGAGGTTAGAGTCCGATGATCTTGTTGTGTATGAGCATCGCCACACCCCATGCGTTGGCGTTCTCCGACATCTTCGACTGCCGGAACTTCGTGTCGCGGTAGACGAGGTTGAGCGAATACTTGTTCGTCGACGACTTGAGCGGAAGCATGATGAAGTCGCCCGCCGCCGCGAGGTTGCCGCCCACGATGACAGTCTCGGGGTTGAAGGTGTTGATCAGGAATGCTACGGCCTTGCCCAGCTTCTCGCCCACCTCCTCGATAAGCTCGATCGAGAGGTTGTCGTCGTTCTTGGCCGCCGCGATGATGTCGTTGATGTGTATCTGCTCGCCGCGGTCGTACTTCTCGCGCAGGATGGTGTTAACGCCGCTCTTGATGAGCTGGATGATCTTCTCCTCGATGGCGATACCCGACACCTCGGTCTCGAGGCATCCCTTCTTGCCGCAGGCGCAGATCTTCTCGTTGTCGAAGAAGGGTATGTGTCCGAACTCTCCCGCGAAGCCGTTCTTGCCGTAGTAGAGCTTGCCGTCGATGACGATGCCGATGGCCACGCCGCGACCCAGATGGAGATATATGACATCGCTCTCCTCCTTCGAGCGGCTGCAGTTGTACTCGGCATAGCAGCGGGCGCGGGTGTCGTTCTCGAGCAGCACGCGCATGTTGATACGCTTCTGTATGATATCGCGCAGCGACTCCTCGTTCGAGGTGAAATACATGTAGCTGCGGCCCGTTTCGGGGTTGACGCGGCCTACGATAGAGACTCCCAGACCGAGGATCTTCGAGCGGTCGATGCCGCACGTGTCGATGAAGTGCTCGATGTTAGAGCATATCTTCTCGAGGCATTGCGGGCGGTTCTGCAGCTCGAACGTATTGTCGGTAACCTCCTTGATAAGGTTGTTCTGCAGGTCGGTGATAACGAAGGTCATGTTGTCGCGCGCAACGTTCACGCCGGCGAAGTATATGGCCGAGTTGGCCAGACCGAAGACATTGGGACGGCGTCCGCCCGGGGTCTCGACCTTGCCCAGATCATTCACGATATTCTCCTCGATAAGCTCCTGAACGAGTTTCGTAATGGTCGGAACGCTTATGTGCAACTCTTTCGTAAGTTCCGAAAGCGTACACTCGCCGTTGACGGCCATGTAGGCGATTATGTTTCGCTTTATTATATTGTTCTTGTGAGTGATACCCTTCAGGTTCTCATTCGCGGTAATGTTAAAGAATTCTGTTAAAGATGCCATTTCGGGAATATTGATCGGTTTTCGAGTGCAAATATAGATACTTTTATCAGAATTACCAACTCTTTTTTAATTATTTTAGCAAATAGCATACAAAAAAACCGTTTCAAATCGAAACGGTCTTTTCGCATGTAAGTTGTGTCTGTATTCTACATCGTTGCCTTCGACTCCACTACGGCCTCGGGGTTGACCTTCTTGATAAGGCCCTGAAGAACCGTACCGGGGCCCAACTCGGTGAACTCCGTAACGCCGTCGGCGATCATGTTCTTGACGATCTGTGTCCAGCGTACGGGGGCAGTGAGCTGTGCTATGAGGTTGCTCTTGATCTTCTCGGGGTCGGTCTGGGGCTGAGCGTCGACATTCTGGTATACGGGGCACGAGGGGGTGTTGAACTTGACCTCGGCGATAGCCTGCTCGAGCTCGGCGCGGGCAGCCTCCATAAGGGGTGAGTGGAATGCTCCGCCCACGGGCAGACGCAGGGCACGGCGGGCACCGGCCTCCTTGAGGCGTGCGCAAGCCTCATCCACGGGGGCCTCGGCTCCCGATATTACGAGCTGTCCCGGGCAGTTGTAGTTAGCGGCTACCACTACGCCCTCGATCTGGTCACAGGCCTGCTCCACGACGGCGTCGTCCAGACCCAGAATTGCGGCCATGGCTCCCGGCTGGCTCTCGCAGCACTTCTGCATGGCCATGGCGCGCTTCGACACCAGACGCAGGCCGTCCTCGAACGAGAGGGCGCCGGCAACGGTCAGTGCCGAGAACTCGCCCAGCGAGTGACCGGCTACGGCGTCGGGCTTAACGCCCAGAACCTTGGCCAGAACGACCGAGTGGAGGAATACGGCGGGCTGCGTCACCTTCGTCTGCTTGAGTTCGTCGGCCGTGCCGTTGAACATGATGTCGGTGATGCGGAAGCCGAGAATCTCGTTGGCCTTCTCGAATAGCTCCTTGGCCGATGAATTGTTGTCGTAGAGGTCCTTGCCCATACCCGAGAACTGGGCTCCCTGACCAGGGAAGACATAAGCGTGTTTCATGATGTGATATTTTTTGATGTTACCGATTCCGGTTTGATCCTATGCGTGAGATATTTTGATTTCTGCCTAAAAATGTTTCAATTTCTGCGCAAAGGTATAACCTATATTGCAATTTTGCAACCGTCGCCGCGTCCCTTTTTACCGTCACGGCCTATGTATGGCCTGCGGGGTTTGCGTATTCGGAAAATTATCTTTAATTTTAGAATGTCCAAATTGGACGTTTGTGCCTTGTGCGGTGTTACGGTGCGGCCGGATGGGTTGGCGAAAGGGTTGGCGGCGCTGCGGAGTGTGGGTAACGGTGTGTGCGTACGGAGGAGCGTTAGAGCGGCTCGACGTGTGGGGAAAATGTATGTAAAAGCCGTGTCGATCAGTCACTGGGGGGCAAGTAAAAGTGTGCAAACCAATATATACAGTTTATGAAAAAATTATTTTTACTTTTGGCTGCCATGCTGTGTGTGGGCGCAGTCTCGGCTCAGCAGGCTCTGTGGAGCGCCTCTAAGGTGGTGTCGCCGCAGATCAACGATGACAACAGCGTAACGTTCCGCCTTGCGGCTCCCGAGGCGCAGTCGGTAGTGGTGGTGTGTGACTATACCGCTGCCGACGTCAAGCCCATAGGCCCGGGCAAGATGGTGCGCGGAGAGGGTGGCGTATGGGAGTTCACGACGCCGCCCCTAAAGTCGGAACTCTACAGCTATAACTTTATTGTCGACGGGGTGAAGGTGTGCGATCCGGCAAATGTATACATCAACCGTGACGTTGCGTCGGTGGCCAACATATTCATCATCGACGGTGACCGCGGCGACCTCTACCGTGTGAACGACGTTCCCCACGGCAGCGTCAAGCGCTGCTGGTACGACAGCCCGACGCTGGGCAAGAGCCGCCGCATGACGATCTATACGCCGGCGGGTTACGAGCAGGGCAAGGAGAAGTATCCCGTACTCTACCTTCTGCACGGTGCTGGCGGTGACGAGGAGGCGTGGATGACGCTGGGCCGTACCTCGCAGATTCTGGATAACCTTATCGCGCAGGGAAAGTGCCGTCCGATGATTGTCGTCATGACAAACGGCAACGCATGGCAGCAGGCGGCGCCCGGAGAGTCGGCCGCAGGCATGACGCCCCCGGGAATGAAGTTCGACCGCACGAAGAAGTCGTTCGAGGATTCGTTCGGCGACGTGATGGCATACGTCGAGGATAACTATCGCGTCATCCGCAAGAAGGAGGCGCGTGCCGTGGCCGGCCTCTCGATGGGCGGCGGACACTCGTTCAACATCTCGCGCATGTATCCCGATACGTTCGATTACGTTGGCCTCTTCTCGGCGGCCGTACGCGGCGTCGAGGATCCGGATGTGGCCGAGAGCCTCGTGCGCCAGCGCGACAACGGCCTGAAACTCTATTGGATCGCGTGCGGAAATACCGACTTCCTCTATCAGGCCAACAAGGATTACATGAAGTATCTCGATTCGATCTCGTTCCCCTACACCTTCCGCGAGAGCGACGGCGGCCATATCTGGCGCAACTGGCGCATCTACCTTTCGGAGTTTGCGCCGATGCTCTTCCAGAAGTAGCGCTTACTGACGGGGCTTTTTGCCTCCTTTATAATACGGCGTCCGGTAACCTTTCGGG
>URBK01000037.1 GCA_900546065.1 uncultured Alistipes sp. | reverse complement strand
CTCGAAAGGAAGAGGTCGCAATGCGTTGCGACCTCTTTTTTTGTTGCCTACAAGTTCCCCCATTACATACTTTTTTTATAACTTTGTTTATTAGTTATTTATTTGCTAATTTAACTTAATATTTGGCCAATCTTAATGATAATGTTATGGTGAGAAAATTCGTTTACGTTATTAGTATTTTAATGTCGTTGCCATTTTTATTGTCATCATGTGAAAAATCATCATGTGAATGTCCTTCTGATGGAGGATCTGAAGAGAGAGATTTTTATTATGTGCAATATGTTATATCTGGTAGTTATCGCTTGATTATTGATGAAGTTAAGTATAAATCAGAGCATGGATATGTGACTGAAGGTTTATCGGGTGCACGTAGCTTTGAATGTGTATGCGGACCGGTAAATAGAGGCTTTAAAGCAGAAATGATGATTACTGATTATCGAGGTGGAGCGTCTGATAATGCGGTAAAAATATATGTCAGTAAGAATAATGGACCATTTGCAATTAAGGCGAGTGGTCAGTATTCGGTTGAATATACAATAGCGTTTTAGGGTTATTGGTATTAAATATTTTTTAGTTTGCTATTAAATTCCGCTTTGTTGATATAGTTGTTATATAGAACTGAAGACCCTTTCGGGGCTGTCACCGGATATACCTCCTGTGTCGGAATATGCTGCGGCAGCCCCGAATGGGCAATTTATCAGGTCTGTTGTCGGGTTGTCGCCTTGTCACGGCGCACATTTGACCCGTAATCCGATTAGAATTTTGGCAGTTTCCACGGCTTGCGGTACTCCTTGCAGAGCAGGGCGTTTGCCGCGGCGTCGTCGAAGCGGCGGCCGTCCCATGTGAGCTTCTTTCCCGTGCGGTAGGCTATATTGCCCAGCTGCGAGAACTTGGCTATGTGGGCGCCGATCTCGATGCTGGCATTGCAGTCGCGGTTACGGCTCTTGATGCACTCGAGGTGGTTCTTCACGTGGAGGTTGAGGCCGCCCTCGCCGTAGGCGCGTTGCAGGGGCACGGCCTCCATACGCGGCGAGCCGTTCACCCTCTCGGGTATGACCTCCCAGCCGTTGCGGTCGACAACGAGCGTGCCGTTCTCGCCGACGAAACCGAGACCGTGGTTGCGGCCGTAGGCGCCGTCATCGATGCCTATGGCGTGGTCCCACAGTACGGTGAAGTCGTCGAACGTATATATTGTCTGGAGCGAGTCGGGCGTCTCGCACGCGTCGTCGGGGTATCCGAACTTGCCGCCTGCGGCCATGATGCTGTTGGGGGTGGTTACATTCATGCCGTAGAGGGCGTAGTCGAGCAGGTGTACGCCCCAGTCGGTCATCAGACCGCCCGCATAGTCCCAGAACCAGCGCCATGTGAAGTGAAATCGGTTGGGGTTGAACCTGCGTTCGGGGGCGGGCCCCAGCCACATCTCGTAGTCGACGCCTGCGGGGGGATCCTGATCGGGCTGTACGGGGATCGAGGGGCACCAGCCCTGATATGAGAATACGCGTACGGTGCGTATCTTTCCCAGCTTGCCGCTGTGTACGAACTCCATGGCATCCTGCCAGTGGGGGTCGCTGCGCTGCCACTGACCGACCTGCACGACGCGGCTGTATTTCTGTGCCGCGCGCACCATGATGTTGCACTCCTCGATGCTGTTTCCGAGGGGCTTCTCGCAATAGACATCCTTACCGGCTTGGCATGCGTAGACTGCCTGCAAGCAGTGCCAGTGGTCGGGTGTGCCGATTATCACCACGTCTACATCCTTGTTGTCGATGACGTCGCGCCAATCCTTATAGAGGTGTTTGACCTTCTTGCCGGTCATCTTCTCTGTTTCGGCAGCCCTGCGGTTGAGGACATTCTCGTCGACGTCGCACAGGGCGATGCACTCCACCTCGGGGTTGCGTACGAAGGCCTGCAGGTCGGTAAATCCCATGCCGTTGCAACCTATGAGGCCGACCCTTATCTTGTCGTTGGGGCCCACCTTCTCGGCCGCCTGCACTATGAACGGACTCATGACCAGTCCGGCTCCCATCATCGAGAGCTGTCGGAGGAATTCTTTGCGTGTTACCATTTGTTGTTCGGTTTTTGGGTTATTTTGTTTGTGGTTGGATAAGATGATGATATGTACAAATATACGAAAAGTCGGGTGCAGAGGCAAATCGGAGAAGGCTCTTTTTGATATTCTGCTCCGCCCTGACGCACCCCGTATCATCAGAATATACTGTAAGTCGGTGCCGTGAGACATACCCCCGAAGCCTTTTCCCGATTCGACATGTCCCCGTATGTTGCCTGTATGTGTGTTGATGTGCCCGTGCGGCCGCATCCCGGAGGATGATTCTGCCGACTGGTGTGATACTCCCGCGAGCGAAAAAATACGCTTTCTGTTTATTTGCGCACGGGGTGTGCAGACTGCTGTGACGACGGCTTATGCGGGTCGGGGATATGAGAAGCGGCGGCCGCCCCGTATGGGGCAGCCGCCGATGGTTGTCGTATTGCAACGTTACGGCCTCTTGTGCCGGTGCTTTACTATGGATCTATATGGGGAGGCGTAGCTGCGGCGGCTGTGGTTGCAGCCTGTGCGGATTAGATGCCCTCTGCGGCGACCGCCTCTTCGGCCGGCTCTTCGGTGGGCGGTATGCCGTAGGTGCGCTTGTATAGCTTCGAGAAGTGCGACAGGTTCTTGAACCCTACCTCGAAGCATACATCCGTGACCTTGCGCTTGCTGTCGCGGCGCAGCATCTCGCGCGCAGCCTCCAGACGGCGGCGCATGAGCCACCGTTGCGGCGTCAGGTCGCTCAGGGCGCGGAAATCGCGCTTGAATGTCGAGAGGCTCCGACCCGTGAAACGGGCGATGTCACGCAGCGTGAGGTCATTCATGTAGTTCTTTTCAAGGAAGACCATGATGTCGATCTTCCAGCGGTCGACGAAGTCAAACAGCGATGCGTAGAGGTTCTCGTCGGTCTTGAGTATGGCATATAGCCCCTCGACCATCTTCAGCCTCAGGATCTCGTCCGAAGGCTTGGTTTCGGCATCGAAATATTGTATTAGCGACTCGAAGAGTATGCGTATGTCGTCGCGGTTCGAGGGCAGCAGGTAGAGGCTGCCTCTGCTGCGCACGGCATTCTTCGGGATCTCGCGCTGCTTGAGGTGCTGGTAGAACTCTCGCAGAAAGTCTCGTGTGAATTTGAGCGCTATCGAGTGGTACTGTCGTCCGTCCTCCGGAATCTTGCGCAGAAGCAGATGGTTGTCACGCCGCATGAAGGCACACTCACCCGCACGCAGTGTCGTGGTGCGTGTGTGCTCCGTGATGTCGAGACGGCCCGTATGTACGTATACGAGCGTATGCTCGCGGTTGCAGTGCGTACACTCCTGCTCGTCGGTATGGTAGCTTGTAATGGATATGTTCGAAGGGTCAAATACGTCAAGTCGCTCCATGAGGGTCGGAATTTTCTATCGGCACGAATATATGGAGATTTTATCTCTGTCCTTTTGCTGAAAGGCTCAAAATGAGTTCGTTGCCTCATTTTCATGCCTGATAGTCACATCCGCCACACCTTTTATTTGTACCTTTTCGGCTGATCTATTCGCCCATCGGTCTCCTTACATGCGTATGCATTTTTAGCCATATTCCACACCCTCTGCCCTTTCTCTGCAGCCACTCTGTAATCAGTTTGGTCTTTTTCGGACAGCCATTTTTTGATTCTTATTTTATTCTTATCTGGTTCTTCCATGCCCTCCGATCCACATTCCGGAGCATTCTCGCAATGCCTTCCCCTCCCTTTAGATTAACATGCTTCTCCATCTTCCTACTTTGGTTTTTTGCCCTCGGCTCCTCAGTTCCGCAGCCTCTGATCTCTCCGTCCTCTCTGTCCTCTCTGTCCTCTCAGGCCTGCTTTGTCGGCACTGTTGCCCTTATTCCCGCGCGGCTGTCTCCGCCACTCTCTTTGCCTTCATTGCTGCTGCCATTGTCTTTTTATAGCCCGCATTTCCGGTCAGACTCAGGATTTTCGGTCGGCATCTCCACTACGCATACGGTCGTAATCTCCACTACACGTACGGGCATAAAAAAAGGTGTCTCCCCGAGTGGGGAAACACCTCTTTTTGATAGAGTCGAGACTATTCGTATCCCAAAGACTTCGATGCGGCGTAAGATATCTTCAGGGCGTTGGCACGACGCAGCTCCTGCTTGACGTCGGTGACGATACCCATCTTGGTATTTTCGTCGATCTTGAGGCATACGGTCATCTGCGCGCGCTCTGCCTCGCTCAACTGGTCACGCTCTGCGGCGATGAAATCCAGAATATCCTTGGTAGTCTTGTACGAATCGTTCAGCTGTATCTGGGTGGCAGTACCGTACTTCGCCTGCATGATAGGGGTCGGCTGGCCTATGTTGATATAGCTGACGAGCGACTTCTTCTCGAGTTTCTGCACCTCCGAGGCGGAGGGGAGCCTGAAACGTACCAGAAGCTCCTGATCGCGCATCGAGGTAGACACCATAAAGAAGAAGAGGACCATGAAGATGACGTCAGGGAGCGACGCCGTCGAAATCGGGGGCAATTCCTTGTTGCCCTTCTTTTTCATTACTGCCATACTACTTCTTTATTGCTTTACGCGGCTCCGCCTCCGAAATGGCCAGAGGTATCGCCTTGGTTATTACATTGCGCTCTTCCTCGGGAAGGTCTATAAGCTTGGCCCCGAACTTCTCCATTGCGACTTCATCGCGTATTTCGTTGAAGGCGCGGGTAAGCTCGTTCTGCACCATGAGGTAGATGTCATAGTTGGTATCACGCGCTGTCTGCAGAGAGACTACGCCCTTGCTGACGGGATATACCCACTTGCTGCCATCCGGAAGTTCGAACTCCTGATCCTCCTTTTCGGGGAGGTTCTCATCATCGTAGGTGTTGAGGATGAAATCCTTGGCCTTGTCTTTGATGCCGTGGATGTCCATGTTCTCGTCGCCTGCCATGATGTTACCGCTCGCACTCACAAAGACCAGCAACAAGTTGCGCTCCTTGACCTTCTGGTCCTCCACCTTCTGATCCTCGGGGGGCATGGGAGGAAGCACTCGCATAAGACCCGTGTCGACATTCATCGTCGTGGCGACGAGGAAGAATATCAGCAGCAGGAACGAGATGTCGGCCATTGAGCCTGCGTTGATCTCTTGTATTTTTCTTTTGTTGGTTGGCATTTGTTTTTATTTTAAAGAGTCCGAAACGGCCGAATATATCGCGGCAAGGATTGCGGCACCCAGTGCGACGTAGGTGATCAGAATGCTCGCATCGGTGAGCACAGTAGGACCGCGATCAAAGTACGAGTTGTTCTGCACGTCGGGGATCTGGATATCGTGACCCGATGCGATGATGGCCGAAACCACTACAATCACCACGATGGCGGCGATAGACAGACCGGCAACCTTCATTCCCTTCGGGTTCTGAACCATGCTCCATATGGCGCTGAACAGGCAGCAGACGATTGCCACGGCCAACAATATGTAGCCCCATATCATATTGTAGCCGATTACCGGGGCTTCAGCGGGAACCATGGTACCTTCCGGTGTGGCGAATATGGCCCACAGGATGAGCACCGCCGAAATACCCATTATGGCTATCAATAACGTTCTAAATATTTTATCCATTGCAATAAGTCTTATAAGATCAAATTATTTCTTGCTGTAAACAGTGAGGATATCCATCAGAGTGATTGACGAGTCCTCCATGTCGTTAACGAGCGTGTCGATCTTAGATACGATGTAGTTGTAGAACAGCTGCAGAATCACGGCAGAGATAAGACCCAGCAGGGTGGTAAGAAGGGCGACCTTGATACCGCCGGCAACCAGCGTCGGAGAGATATCGCCAGCAGCCTGAATCTGGTCGAATGCGTCGATCATGCCGACCACGGTACCCATGAATCCCAACATGGGCGAGAGGGCGATGAACAGGCCGATCCACGACAGACCCGACTCCATCTGGCCCGTCTGAACCGAGCCGTACGATACGACAGCCTTCTCTACTGCGTCGAGACCCTGATCGTAGCGGTCCAGACCCTGATAGTAGATCGAGGCGATGGGGCCCTTGGTGTTGCGGCAAACCTCCTTGGCAGCCTCTATGCCGTTCTTGTTGAGGGCGTCCTCGACCTTGGCGATGAACTTCTTTGAGTTGATGTTCGAGAAGGTGAGGAACAGGATACGCTCGATAGCTATCGCAAGACCGATAACCAAGCAGACGAGGATCGGGAGCATCCATGCCCAACCACCCTCGAGGAACTTCTGCATCAGAACTTGGTGCATGGTCTCGCCGGCGAGATCAGTCTCCGCATTTACGGCAGCCTCCTGTGCGAACGCGCTTACAGTGCCGAGTGAAGCTACGGCAACTGACAAAATCATAAAGAATTTTTTCATAGTTGTGTTTGAATAAAATTTAGTGTTCTGTTACTTGTTTGTTAGTTTTATGTTGTTAAAAATTCATTATGTCCGCATTTGGTCGCTGCCCGAGGCATTTGGCCGGGGTTCGGGCTTGTGTCCGTATCGTCAACGCCCTTCCGGAGCCTTTTTCGCCACCTCCCCTTAACCCTCTGTCTCTCACTCACTTGCGCCTCCAGCGACGGCTTCTGCGCCGAAAGCGTGCATTTTTTGCACACTTTACGAGCCGAAATATACGAATTATTTTTTATCCGCGCAACCCTGTTATAAAGTAAATTCACCCTTGACGGGGCGTGCCATGAGTTCGTGGCGGTAGTTGGGCGTAAGATTTTTGCCCATGACGTACATGAGTTTTGTTACGGAGGCCTCTGTCGTGATGTCGTATCCCGAAATGACGCCTGCGGCGCGGAGCTGCTGTCCGGTTTCGTAGAGCTGCATCTCGACCGAGCCGCTGTCGCACTGGGTGACGTTGAGCACGGTGACTCCGCGTTCGACAGTCTGTCGCATGAGCTGCAGGAACCAGTCGTTCGTGGGGGCGTTCCCGGCGCCGTATGTTTCGAGGACGACGCCCTGCAGGCCCTCGGCCGAGAGCATTGCGCGCAGCATCTGTTCGCTTATTCCGGGGAAGAGTTTGACTATTGCGACGCCGTCGGCGGCCATGCGGGCCACGCGCAGGGGCTCCACGACGGGGGGTGCGGGGGCTATGGCGCCGAAGTTGTAGGCTATCTTGACGCCGACCTCGGCCAGCAGCGGGTAGTTGTACGAACGGAAGGCGTCGAGCTCGCCGGCGCTGCACTTGTGAGTACGGTTTCCGCGGTAGAGTCGGTTCTGGAATAGCAGCGACACCTCGGGCACGACGGGGCGTCCGTCGATGCGGGCTCCGGCTATCTCGATGGCGGTGATGAGGTTCTCGCGGCCGTCGGTGCGCAGTACGCCTATGGGTATCTGGCTGCCGGTGAAGACCACGGGCTTGGCCAGATTCTCGAGCATGAAGCTCAGGGCCGAGGCGCTGTATGACATGGTGTCGGTGCCGTGCAGGATGACGAAGCCGTCGTAACGGTCGTAGTTGTCGCGTATGACGTCGGCCATGTCGCTCCAGTCCTCGGGGCGCACGTTCGACGAATCGATCAGTTTGGGCATCGTGTGCACCTCGATGTCGACATTGAGGCGGCGCAGCGAGGGGAACTCGTCGTATATTCCGCCGAAGTCGAAGGGTACGAGCGCACCCGTGGCGGCGTCGGTCTGCATGCCGATTGTGCCGCCCGTGTAGATTATCAGAATCGAAGATCTCATGGTATTGTCTGTATGCCGTTTTTTGTTTGTTCTTGTCTGTTTTCCAATATTTCTTACCGTGCCGTATGGCGCTGGAGGCTATCCATTTGTGGGGCTGCCTCCGTCTTCGTCGAGCGCCTCGATAAGGAAACTCACGGGGCGGAAGCCGTCGTTGCACGATATCATGGCCGAGGCGGGGTTCTTCATCCAGCCGTCGTAGATGTCCCGTCCGCCGTGCGCGAGGGTCATGACGAAGGGCGAGAGGGTCTGCCATGCACTCTCGCAGAGCCCTTCGGGCTTCTGCCACCCCTCGCATACGAACACCTGCCCCTGCTGCATGTCGCATGGGTGTTCGATGGGGTTCTCGTAACGCTCCATAAGGTCGCTGTGGGAGACCTTGCGCATGACGGTTATGCGTACACGTTTCATATTGTCGGACGGTATATGTTGTTGCAAATGTATTCGTTGCGCGGCTATTGCAGGGCGCCTGTCCGTGCTTGGCTCTGTGGCAGGAACATGCGGCGGGCATTCTCTGTTGTGACGGCGGCGACATGCTCCGGGTCGAGGCCCTTGATGCGGGCGACGGCCTCGCATACGTAGCGTACGTACGAAGATTCGTTTCGCTCGCCGCGATGGGGCACGGGTGTGAGGTAGGGGCAGTCGGTCTCCAGAACGATCTGCTCGAGAGGTATCTCGGCCACGGATGTGGAGATGACGCTCTTGCGGAAGGTGACGACGCCGCCTATGCCGAAGAGCCAGTCGCCGCAGTCGCGCAGACGGCGGAAGGTGTCGGCATCCTCCGAGAAGGCGTGCAGCACGCCTCGCAGACGCTCGCCGCGCTGCCGTGCGCGGTCGCACTCTTCGCGCAGTATGTCATACATGTCGTCCCACGCGGCACGCGTATGTATGGCTACGGGGAGATCAAGACTTGCGGCCAGACGGCATTGTGCGATGAATGCCTCGCGCTGCTCGGCGACGAAGTCGCGGCTCCAGTAGTAGTCGAGCCCGATCTCGCCCACGGCGCAGAATGTCAGCCCGCGGGGCGGCTCGGCGAGATACCGCTCCACCGTGCGCAGCTCCTCGCGCCAGCGGGGGTTGTCGTTTACGGATGTGGGGTGCAGTCCCATCATGGGTCTGCACATGTCGGGCGCGGCCGCGGCCATCGTGAAGAGCCTCTCATGCGTGAGGGAGTCGATGGCGGGCAGCAGAAGGGTCCCGACGCCGGCGCCGCGGGCGCGTTGCAGGGCTTCGGCGCGGTCGGCGTCGAACTCCTCGGCGTAGAGGTGTGAATGTGTGTCTGTCAGTTGCATAGATAGTTGTCGGGTAAAGTCTCCATCCACGCCAGCAGCTCGGCGCAGTCGGCCGCCTCGCCGCCGGCATGGTGGCGAGGCAGGGCGCGGCGTATGGTCTCGGCGCGGTCGGCGGCTCGCTCGGCGTCGCCCTCGACGAAACGCTCCCACGCATATAGCTCCAGCGCATGGCTTATGTTGTATCGGGCGTCGGCTGCGACGTATGCCCTTACGCGGTCGGTGAATATGTTGCGTATGGATTGCAGGGGCCGTTGCAGCATCACCGCGACGAACATCCTGTCGGCGGCGGTCTCGAGACGGTACAGCTCGATCATGCGCCCCTCGCGTAGGTGGAGCCTCAGCAGCAGGTCGTCAGCGGCGGCGAAGTCGCGGCGCTCGATTTGTCTCCAGACGTCGAACAAGGCAACCGATGTGTACATGTGGTTTGCGAGGTCGGCCCCTTGCGGTATGGCGAACCACTCGTCGGGCATGTCGCGCAGCAGCCGCCCGCGCGAATATTGCGCATTTACGGTGAGCTGTATCCACAGCATGCGCCTTATTTCGATGTCACGGCGCATCATGCGGGCATTGAAACCGTCGTTGGGCATGCCTCCCACACGTATCGGCAGACCGTTCATGGCGGCCGTGACGATACCCGTGAACAGGAACATTGATGCCGTGAATGCCGCCGCCGTATTCTGGATGCCGGTCGCGAGCAGCGCTGCGGCTACCGCAGCGACAGTGAGGTTTGCCGCCGCGCCACCCATGAAGTAGGCGCCGAGGGGCATGCGGTCGGCATCTTCTATGCGGCCGGTCGGGGGCTCGAGAAGACATTGCCCCGCTGTGCCGGCTATCGAGAAGCGTCCGAAGCGCAGACGGCTGCCGTCGCGGTAGAGGATAAGGCTCGCCACGCGGAATGATACGAAACGGTATCCCGATGCCAGCCCGCAGACGAGATGCCCGCCCTCGTGGATTATGATCTGCGCATACATTACGGCTACGAGGATCACCATCCCCGCAATCCAGTATACCATGAACATCCCGAGCCCGTTAGCCGTCATCCGTTCCGAGAAGAATACCCTGAGCGAGGGTACGATGACGATGCTCGCCATCATCATCGCGGCTATTATGATCCCGAATCCGATGCTGATGGCATAACCCTTGAGCCTTCGCACGACGCTGCGCAGCGTGCGGCGCGGCGCAGCCTTGGCCGAGGGGCTCTTGAATGCGACCTGTGGTTGGGGAATACTCTGCTCCGATATCTTGACGGGTTGTGGCTCCGCCGAACATATATCCCGTCCGGTTTGTTCCTCTGCGGGAGGGGTAATAGTGGCGTCGCTTTCGCTGCCGCGGGGCGTATCTGTCAGTTCTTCATTCATAATGTCCAGTTCTTCATTCATAATGTCAAATCTTTACGTAGCGTTTTCCGGGCAGGCGGCGCACGGCTCCCGACAACTCGAGGTTCATGAGCAGCAGCGACAGCTCGCCTGCCTCAAGGCCGCTCGCCGCGAGCAGCGCCTCGGTCGGGAGGGGTTCGTCTCCGAAGAGAGCGAGCAACCGTTGTTCCTCATCTGTCAGCGGGAGCGCCTCGCGCTGCGGCTCGGCGGGCGGCGTGCCCAGATCCCACATAAGCTCCGCCACCATATCCTCGACAGAGGTTATGAGGGCAGCCTTGCGGTTGCGTATCAGGGCGTTGGTGCCGCGCGAACGCATGTCCGTGGCGCGCCCGGGCACCGCCATCACCGTGCGTGAATAGCCGTCGGCGAAGGCGGCCGTTGTGAGAGACCCTCCAGCTTCGGGCGACTCCACGACGACCGTGGCGGCCGACATGGCGGCAATGAGACGGTTGCGCGGTATGTAGAGACGCCCGTTCTGGGGCGACTGCGAGCTTAGCTCCGATACTATGGCTCCGCCTGCGGCGATGATCTCGGCGGCGAGCCTCCCGTGTGCGGGCGGTGTCACCTGCGGCAGGGCGCTGGCTATGAATGCGACGGTCGTCAAGCCCGCCTCGAGGGCGGCGCGGTGTGCGGCGGCATCTATGCCGAAGGCCAAACCGCTGACAATGACCACGTCGGGGACTAACCTCGCCAACCCTCCGATGAGGGTGCCGCACATGGCCTGCCCGTATGCCGACATGTTCCTTGTGCCGACGAAGGCTATGGCCTGACGCCGCAAAGCCTCTGCTTGGCCGCATGCGTACAGCACGGGCGGATGGTCGGGCGTGAGCCGCATGAGCGGCGGATAACGCTCGTCGGACACTCCTATGGGGGTGATGCCGTTGCGGCGGCAGTATGCCATCTCGCGCTCGGCCTCGCGCATTCCGGCACCCGCGGCTATGGCGCGTGCGGTGCGCTGGTTGAGTTCGGCGCGCTCCACAAGCTCCCCGGCCGAGGCTGAATATACGGCCTCGGCCGACCCGAAACACTCGACCAGATGTGCCGCACCCTTTGCCCCGAGCATCGGTACGAACGATATGGCTATGTCGTGTATTGTCATACTTTATATTTACACGTATCCTCTCAGCGGCTCCGCCTGCACCCGCCGGTCTCTCTGTATCTCTCTTCCTGCGCCGCCGGCCGCATTCAGTTTTGCGGCCGACTGTACACCTCTGCTTTACGACCAATGTCCTTTGGCGGCTGCCGTCATGCTTCTCACATTCCGAGCTGCATGTTCTGCGGCCTGCGTCCCGTATGTCTTGTGACGTTATGTCATTCAACCGTTTGCGGCCTTTTTATATAGCCTTCCGCAAGTTGCGTCACAGCAGTATTTATATGGTGTGGTGACGTATGCGTCGGCCTCCATGTCTGCGGTTGCCGTATCCCCGCGGAGGCGGACTGGCCGTATGCGGGGGTGTGGTTGCGTGGTTGCAGGGGCATCTACGGTCGAGTAAAAGTAATATTTTTTCCGAAAAAGAGTCAAAGATTTGCCGAAGTTTTGGCAGATATATATTTTTTTGTATATTTGCAGGCCGAACATCCCCAACACCATGTTCCGCACCCACCCGAGGGGCCCTATTGAGGGGAGAGCGAGGGGACTTGAAGCCGAGAGAACGCGAGAGAATTGAGGCTGAGAGCGAGAGGCCTGAGGTTGAGAGAGTGAGAGATATTTGAGGTCGAGAGGGCGTGAGGAACAGGGAGGAGAGTTAGAGAAGAGCGGACGCGCGAGAGGCGATGCAGCCGCTTGCAGATGAGAGAGTCGAGGGGAGGACGGCAAGATAATACGAATGGTCTGATGGCCGAGTGGCTAGGCAAAGGTCTGCAAAACCTTATACAGCGGTTCGAGTCCGCTTCAGACCTCAAAATGAGTCCTTCTACATTGCGTGTAGAGGGACTTTTCTTTTTTACGCCGTTTTTTACGCCTGATTTCTACTCCAATGAACCTTTACAAAGGTACTAAATTTGGCGTTAATCTTCAAACTCTCTTTCATGCTTTGTTTCGCTGTATGAATTTTTCTATATCGCTTTTCTTGAACCATATTTGCCTACCGCGTTGCGAGTAAGCAATCTCTTTCTTGTTTTTGAGCTCTTGCGCAAGTGTTAACCCTACACCAAGGTATTTGGCTAATCCGTCAATACCATTTACGTAAGGGCTTTCTATTTGTTTTTGAATTATCTCTAACTTGGTTTCTAATAATGCGCCTAACTCTTCTTTTAAGGCAATGATTAACTCTCGATTATTAATTTTATCGTTTAACATATTTTTTATTAAAATATATTACTGACAATAAAAAAGTCAAGAGCAGAATATCAAAATGCCACGTTCTTAATAGCATTAATGTAGGGGCTGAATTGAAAATTGTATTTGTAATTAATTGTTTGTCATTATATTCTTTGTACGCTTCCTTATTTTATGTAGGGAGGGGAGGGATGTAAATTTATGTATACAGTTTGTTCTATCTTGCATAGATCGATTGTGCAATAATATTTCTTACTATTCTTTACTTTCTTTCTTATTGTACTATTTATCCTTAATTCCGCAACACTATTATAAAATATTTTTTTTAAGTACCTGAGC
>URBK01000036.1 GCA_900546065.1 uncultured Alistipes sp. | reverse complement strand
GATCGAGTCGGGGCGTTCGCTGCGGCCCGAGGCGAACTCCGAGATCTGGTGGTAGGTGTCGCCGATGAAACCCCACAGCTGGCCGCGCAGAGAGTCGGTGTCGGCATATTTCAACGCCTCGTCGAATGCCTCCACGGCTGCGTCGTAGTCGCCCTTGACATAGAGGCGGTTGGCCTTGCGTATGTAGAGTACGGGGTCGCCCGGGAAGAGCTCGACGGCACGCTGGACATAGCGGTCGACCGAATCGGGACGCTGGAGGTAGGTCTCGATGTCGATGACGGCCATGTAGTAGTCCATCTGCGGGGGCTGGTCGCCGAGGTGCAGCTTGAAGTGCCGCAGGGCGTTCTCGACGTCGCCGCCGGCGATGAGGTGGTCGCCGTAGAGGTCGACGACACGTTTGTCGTCGGGGTATTTTATGGCCAGCGTCGAGGCCAGAGCCCCGATGGCGAAGTAGTTCTCACCGTAGAACTTGCGGCTGGCGGTCAGACGGTTGAAGAGCGAGATCTTCCTCTCGAGCGGGAAGCGGTCGTTGGCGAAGAGCAGCTTCAGCGTAGAGAGGTATTGGGGCATGTCGCCGCGCTCGGAACAGAAGTCGGCGTATGCGGCCAGCGCGTCGACATTCGTGGAGTCCATACTGACGGCCTCGCGCAGCGTGGCGCGGGCTATGGAGTCGCGGCCGGCGGCGGCGTATGCCTGCCCGAGCGAGAGAACGTTGCTCTGCTCGTAGGGGGCGGCGTCGTATGCCTGCTGCGCCTCCTCGATGGCGCGGTCGTACTGGCGTGTCGAGACCAGAAGGTGGCGTTTGAGCGCACTCAGATAGGGTATCTTGCCCAGACGCATGTCGGCCGAGTCGAGTACCGCGATGGCCGAATAGGGCTGTTGGCGCTGCTGGTAGAGTATGGCCATGATGCGGTAGTTGTCCGGATTGTCGGCATCCATACGTATCAGACGGCGGAATACGGGTAGGGCGCGGTCGTAGTCTCCCGAGACGATCAACGCCTGAGCGTATATGCTGGTGTACCAGCGGCTTGTGGTATCCGTAAGGTATGCGCGGCGGGCATATTCGACGGCGCGGGCGCCATCCTTTTCGAGATATTGCGACGCCATCTCGTAGAGTGCGGGCGCAAACTCCGAATCGAAGGCCAGTGCCTGCTCGTAGAGGGCGCGTGCGGCGGCCGAGTCGCCGTATATCGCGGCGCGCTTCAATCCTTCGGTGTATCTGTATGTGGCGCGCAGCGAGTCGGGCACCGTGAGGCGCGGCCGCAGCTCCTCGGGCAGCGAGTCGAAGCGGTGGCCCGTATCGTATGGGTTGAGGGTGTCGGCCGGGACTGTGTCGGCGGCGCGGCTGGCATCGAGGGCCCTTTGCAGGTCGGCCTGCAGGCCCGTGTCGACGGCATCCTGCCGGCGCGGACGTTGTCTCCGGTTACGCTCCCTGACGGCTCTGTCGCCGCCGTCGCGGCCGTTGTCGATGGTGTCGGCCGCAGATAAGGCTGTCCTCTCCGCGGCTGAAGTGTACGGATGCAGCACCGGTGCGGCAAATCCCGCCGCCATGATCGTCACGGCCGCAGCCGTAAGCAGTTTGCGATATGTAGCGCCTCTTTTGACCATCTCATTACTCTCCCATTTAGACCTTACCGACCTGCCGTCCGATATCCCGAAACATCGGTTTGCAACATTCGCGTTTCTGTTTCCCGAAAATCTTTTCCGAGACCAATCTCTCTCTAAACACCTCCTTCCGAGGCCGGTCTTTCCCGAAATTTCTCCTTCCGGGGCCGATCCCGCTTCCTCTCCCGAAAATCGCTCTGCCGATGATTAACGGCCCGATATCGCCTCACATTTGGCCTCTGCAAACAAGGCCGCTGTTATATGTCTGGACCGTCATGCCATTGTGGGCGGGTCGGTTATGGATATATAACGTCTGCGGGGGCTGATTTGTTACAGTACGCTCTCGAATTGTCGGAGGAAGCGCACGTCGTTCTCGAAGTAGAGACGCAGGTCCTTGACGCCGTACTTGAGCATGGCGATGCGCTCAATACCCATGCCGAATGCGAATCCCGAATATTTTTTCGAATCTATACCGTTGGCCTCCAGAACATTGGGGTCGACCATACCGCAACCCATGATTTCGAGCCAGCCGGTACCCTTGCAGACGTTGCAGCCCTTTCCGCCGCAGAGGTTGCACGATACGTCCATCTCGGCCGAGGGTTCGGTGAAGGGGAAGTACGAGGGTCGCAGACGTATCGATGCCTCTTCGCCGAACATCTCCTTTGCGAAGTATAGGAGCGACTGCTTGAGGTCGGCGAACGAGACGCCCTCGTCGATATAGAGGCCTTCGACCTGATGGAATATGCAGTGTGCGCGGTACGATATGGCCTCGTTGCGGAATACGCGTCCCGGGCAGACGATGCGGATAGGGGGTTTGCTGCGCTCCATGGCGCGCACCTGTATCGACGAGGTGTGTGTACGGAGCAGTATGTCGGGGTTCTTCTCGATGAAGAACGTATCCTGCATGTCGCGTGCGGGGTGCTCGGGCGGGAAGTTCAGGGCCGAGAATACGTGCCAGTCGTCCTCGATTTCGGGGCCTTCGGCGACGGTATAGCCCAGACGCGAGAAGATCTCGACGATCTGGTTTCGCACGAGCGATATGGGGTGTCGCGATCCTATGTTGTCGGCCGTGCCGGGACGGGTCATGTCCTCGACGGCGGCGGCCTTCAGGGCGGCGGCTTCGGCGACGGCGGCCTTCAGGGCGTTGATACGCTCCTGAGCGGCGGTTTTGAGGGCGTTGAGACGCTGCCCTATTTCGCGTTTGTGTTCGGGGGCGACGCTCTTGAACTCCTCCATCAGGGCGTTCAGCTCGCCTTTCTTGCCGAGGACCTTGATACGGAACTCCTCCACTTCGGCCGCGGCCTTGGGGCGGAACTCCTCGACGCGCTTCAACAGATCGTTGATTCTGTCAATCATGGCTATTTTGCGGTTTTATATATTTTCGTACATTTGTAGCGTGCACGGTGTTAATGTGCAAAGTTACTAAAAAATATGAGATTCATCCGTTTTTTCGCAGTAATTATAGTGTTTGCGGGGGCTGTGGGCGGAGCTGCCGCCGCGCCGCCGCAAGCATACGACTCTCCGGTGCGGGACGACACGCTGCGCCGTGAGACGTCCCTGCGTGATACCCTGCGTGATACCCTGCGGCCGGCGGCGGCGTGTGACAGCGTTGCGGATGCCGTGTCGATGCGTATCGGGCAGCGGGCCGCCGACTATATCAACCGCCAGCACTTCGGCCCCGACGCGCGTGTAGGTCTGGTGCTTGCGGGCGGCGGCGCCAAGGGCCTCTATCACATAGGGGTTATACGGGCGCTGGAGGAGAACGGCATACCCATCGACTACATCTCGGGCACCTCGATGGGTGCGATCGTGGCGGCGCTCTACGCCTCGGGCTACAGCCCCGAACAGATGGTGTCGATCGTAGCTTCGGGGGATGTCGAGCAGTGGGTCTCGGGACGTATCGACGACAAGTACCGCTTCTACTACACGGAGCGTTCGGATGCCCCGACGATGCTGTCGATATACGCCGACATGAAACGCGACTCGGTGAGCAACAAGAACTCCATGTCGCTGGCCCTGCCCCACGCCTTCATCAACACGGCGCAGATAGACCTTGCGCTGACGGGGCTTTTCGCGCCGGCGTCGACGGCGTGCGGCGGGGATTTCGACCGTCTGATGGTTCCGTTCCGATGTGTTGCCACCGACATGAACGGACACCGTGCCGTGGAATTCTCGAAGGGCGACCTTCCCTTCGTGGTGCGGGCGTCGATGGCCTACCCGCTGGCGTTCCGCCCCGTGACGACGGAGGACGGGACGGTTCTGGTGGACGGCGGCTGCTACAACAACTTCCCGTGGCAGGTGCTCGTGGAGGATTTCGCGCCCGACTTCCTGATCGGGTCGCAGTGCGTGGGTGACGACGAGTATGCCACGCAGGATTCGTCTGTCGAGCAGCAGGTCATGGCCCTTATCACAAGCCCTACGGACTACGCCCTGCCTCCGGAGCGGAGCGTGCTGATCAAGCGCGAGGTCGATGCCGGTATTCTGGACTTCGCCTCGGGCATGAAGATCATCGAGCAGGGATATGCCGATGCCATGGCCATGATGCCGGAGCTTCTGGCGCGGCTCGACGCACGGCGTACGCCGGCCGAGGCGGCGGCGCGGCGCGAGGCCTTCCGCGCGCGGTGTCCCGAGCTGGAGATCAACGACTTCACGATCGAGGGTCTACGCAAACGCCAGAACTACTATGCCCGTACGTTCATGCACTTCGACGAGCGCCCGGGCAGCGGCGACGAACACTCGGGTCCGTTCGATTTCGACGAGGTGAAGGAGAGCTACTACTCTCTGATGGCCACCGACGAGTTCACGGCGAGCGCCTTTCCGTCGGTGCGTTACGACTCCGTCCGGCGCAACTACGACCTGACCTTCTACCTCGAGAGCAAGCCTCGGTGGCGGTTCCTTGTCGGGGGCAACATCTCCTCTACGGCATTCAATCAGGCATACGTCGGCTTCAACTACTTCTCGGTGGGTCGCACGGCGCAGTATGCCCACGGGGACCTCTATCTGAGCCCCGTGTCGGCGATGGCGAGTGTCGGGGGGCGTACGGTTATCCTGAAGCGGCGGCCGATGTACGTCGATTATGAGATGGACCTGTCGCACCGCACCACGCTTCACGGCTCGTTCGGCAACATCACGCCCGTGCGCAACTCGATCGAGGCGCGCACCAACGAGATATTTTTCCATACGGCGTTCGGCGTTGCGATGACGCGCAAGAGCATCGTCGAGGCGTCGGTTAATACGGGCTTCAACTACTACGGCTATCAGGCCGACTACGACCCCTACGACACGCCCCATACGCATGACCGGTTCCGTTTCGTTGCCGGACGCGTGGCTCTGGAGCGGAGTACTCTGGACAAGATGATCTACCCGACGCGGGGCACGCGTCTGTCGATATCGGGCATCGCGGTTCACGGCCGCGACACCTACGAGAATGCGGCCACACGCCTCTCGGGGCGGCGCGGGCAGGAGCTGCGTACGTGGTTCGGGGGCAAGGTCCAGTGGGAGCACTATCCGGGCGACTGGCGTCGTTCGTGGTTCTCGATGGGGTATAATATCGAGGCCGTATATACGAACCACCCGCGCTTCGGCAACCCCGAGTCGACGATCCTCTCGTCGCCGCACTACGCTCCCACCCCGCACTCGAAGATGATCTATATGCCCGACTACTTCGCCGACCGCTATCTGGCTGCGGGCCTGATGCCGACGTTCGAGCTTATGCGCAGCTTCTACCTCCGTGCGAGCTTCTACGCCATGCTTCGCGACCGCACCACGGCGCGCGACTACATGCGCTATATCAGCGACCTGACGCTGGTCTACCATACGCGTATCGGGCCGGTGAGCCTGTCGCTGACCAAGTACGACCTCGACTCGTGGAACAACATGTACGTTACCTTCAATTTCGGATACCCGATCTTCGGCCGCAAGTCGCTCTACTATTGATGCGTGCGACACTCGCGACACTCGCGGGGCGTGGGACGGGATGGTGTGAAGGTGATGTCGGGACGGTAAATGTCATAACGGGAGAAGATCAGAAAAAATAACCCATATATGGAAAACATTACGGACGGGGAGCCGCTGATACGGCTTCGGGGCGGCATAGCGGCCGACCCATCGCGGCGGCTTGCGTCGCCTGCGGACTTCTGCCTGTGGCGGGGGCGGCATGCGGCCGTTACGGGCGCCAACGGCAGCGGCAAGAGCACCCTTGTGAAGATGATCACCGGAGGGCTTTATCTGCGCGAGGGGAGCCTCACGTACTCATTCCGCCGCACGGATGCACGCCCATACGAGGCTGTGCGCACGGTGAGCTTCAACGACGCCTACGGCACGACCGAGTCGCCATACTATTACCAGCAGCGGTGGAACGCCTCCGACCGCGGCATGTCGCCCTCTGTGGGTGGGCTGCTGACGACGGCGGCGGCCGCAAGCGAGCAGTGGCGCGGGCAGTTGTTCGATCTTCTGGATATGCGGCCGCTGTTCGACCGCGAGCTGGTTACGCTGTCGAGCGGCGAGCTGCGCCGCTACCATATCACGCGGGCGCTGCTGACGGCGCCCGAGGCTGTTATCCTCGAGAGCCCCTTCATCGGGCTTGATCCCCCGACGCGGGAGCTTCTGTGCCGCGTCATGGAGCGCGTGGCCGAACATCTGGGCGTGACGTTCGTGGTGACCGTAAGCTCGGCGTCGGAGCTGCCGCCGATGATATCGGACGTTTATCAGATGGAGTCGATGCGCTGCACGGGGCCCGTAGGCCGTGCGGAGGCCGTGGAGACGGAGCTGCGGACATCATCGCGCAGGTCGGCGGTGCAGGAACCCGTGCTGCCTGCCGCTACACACCCCACGCCGCTGTACGAACGGGTTGTGGAGCTGCGCGACGCCACGATAGGCTACGGCAGCCGCACGATATTCGAACACCTCGACTGGAGTGTGCGCTCGGGCGAGGGTTGGAACGTCACGGGCCGCAACGGCAGCGGCAAGAGTACGCTGCTGAGCCTCGTATGTGCCGACAACCCGCGTGCCTATGCTCTCGATCTGACGCTCTTCGACCGCCGTCGCGGCACGGGCGAGAGCATCTGGGACATAAAGCGACATATAGGCTACCTCTCGCCCGAGATGCACCGCGCCTTTGCCGACGACGTGGCTGCGGTGGATGTGGTTGCCTCGGGGTTGTTTGATGCCGTCGGGGGCGGGCGCCGCATCACGGAGGAGCTGCGCGCGGCCGCACGGCCGTGGATGGCGGCTCTGGGTGCGGAGGCTCTGGCCGACAGGAGCTTCGTGCGGCTGTCGAGCGGCGAGCAGCGGCTGGTGCTTCTGGCGCGGGCCTTTGTCAAGGATCCCGACCTGCTTATTCTGGACGAGCCGTTCCAAGGGCTTGACCCGGCGGTGCGGACACGCGCGAAGAGCGTCGTTGAGGCCTTCTGCCGCCGCGAAAACAAGACCCTGCTGTTCGTTACGCACTACCCCGAACTGCTTCCCGCAACTATAAACCGCACGCTGCATCTGGGCCGGTGACGGGGTTAATCATGGGTATATACACACGTTGCATCCGGGCGGGTCACGGTATGTAATATGGATATTTACACGCTGCATCTGGGCAGGTGACGGGACGTATATTGATATCTGCGAGTTTATAACGATAGCTATATGAATAAGAAAAGGAGGCCGCAAGCCTCCTTTTTAATTGCCTTCTCGGTATATCCGATATCTCTTTTTTGAGGGGTTTGCCTCTTCTCCATTTCATCTTTCACCTGCCTCCCCTATCCTTATGCGAGGTTCGGCCTCCCCCGCTATTATGATTATGCGAGGTTCGGCCCCCCTCCCTGTGTTATGCGAGGTTCCATAGCATGCCACCCGCTATTATGCGAGGCCCGGCCCCACCCCACGTTATGCGAGGCTCTGGAGTTCGATCAGCTTGGCGTAGATGCCGCCGCGGGCGAGCAGTTCGGCGTGAGTGCCCTGCTCGGCGATGCGGCCCTGCTCGATGACCAGAATACGGTCGGCGTTGTGTATGGTGCTCAGGCGGTGGGCTATGACTATCGACGTACGTCCCTTGAGCAGGGAGGTGAGGGCCTCCTGCACGAGTTTCTCGCTCTCGGTGTCGAGGGCCGAGGTGGCCTCGTCGAGGATCAGTATCTCGGGGTTGCGCAGCACGGCGCGGGCGATGCTTATGCGCTGGCGCTGGCCGCCCGAGAGTTTCGAGCCGCGGTCGCCGATATTGGTATCGTAGCCCTCGGGGCACTCCATGATGAAGTCGTGGGCGTTGGCCACGCGCGCGGCGGCCTCGATCTGCTCGTCCGTGACGTCGGTGCGGCCCATGGCTATGTTGTTGCGGATGGTGTCGTTGAAGAGGATGGTATCCTGCGAGACGATACCCATGTGTGCGCGGATGCTCTCCTGCGTATAGTCTCGCAGCGAGATGCCGTCGATGAGGATCTCGCCCTGCCGGGGGTCGTAGAAGCGGGGTATAAGTTCGCTTATTGTGGATTTTCCGCCTCCGGAGGGGCCTACGAGGGCTACGGTCTCGCCCTTGCGCACGGTGAACGATATGTCGTGCAGCACCTCGTGCGAGGATGTGTAGGCGAAGGATACGTGGCGGAATTCGATCGAGTCGCGGAAGCGGTCGAGGGTGCGGGCGTCGGGTTTGTCCTCGATCTGGCTGCGGGCGTCGAGGATAGAGAATATGCGTTCGCCTGCGGCCAGACCCTGATTTATGTTTGCGAACTGGTCTATTATCGAGCGCAGGGGCCGCGTTATCTGCGAGAAGGCGGCGATGTATGCCACGAACCACGATGCGGTGAGCGAGCCGCGCATGACGAGCATGCCGCCGAAGATGAGCACCACGGATATTGCGGTTATACCGAGGAACTCGCTCATGGGGGATGCGAGCTGCTGTTTGCGAGCCATCGAGAGGAGCAGGTCGGACATGCGTGCGTTGACGACGCTGAACTTGCGGCGGACGTAGTCGAAGGCGTTGTATCCCTTGACGATCTTGACGGCCGAGAGCGACTCCTCCATTATGGTTACCATATCGCCCATACGTTCCTGCCCCTCGCGTGCGGGGTGTCGCAGACGCTTGACGACGGCGCCTATTACCAGCGCCACGAGCGGGAGGTAGAGTATCGAGAAGAGAGTCAGCTCCCACGATATCTTGAGCATCATGACGATGTATCCGATGATGAGGAAAGGCTCGCGGAAGAGCACCTGCAGGGTATTTGTGATGCAGAACTGCACCATCATGACGTCGGATGTGATCTTGGACATGATGTCGCCCTTTCGCTGGTCGCTGAAGTACCCGACGTTCATGGCCATGGTGTGTGCGAACATCTCGTTGCGCATCTTCTGGAGTGTGCGCATGCGCATGGTCTCGACGGTCATTGCGCCTGCGTAACGGAATAGGTTGCTCAGCAGGTTGGCTGCTATGAGTATTACCGACAGGAGCAGGAGCAGATACGTTATGCTGAACCTCTCGCCGAAGACGGCGGTGTAGGCATAGAATATTACCTCGTTGAGGCACTCGCCCGAGAGCCGTATCGGGGGCATGTGGTGCGTGGGGACGAACTGGAACCCATCGGAGAAGAGCGAGCTGACGATGGGCATGATCATGGTGTATGTGAAGGTGTTGAAGACGGCGTGCAGCACCGAGTAGAAGAAGTACGGCACGGTATATCGGCTGAGGGGCCGGGCGAATGCCAGCAGGCGCCAATAGGTTTTCAACATCTGATGTTTCATCGCGCGGGGCAGTTACGTGTTGTGGTTATATCATAGGAGCCCTTGGGCGGCGAACTCGTCGACGGCTTTCTCGAATCGGGCGATGGTTTGGGCCATAGGCTCGAAGGACTTGCCTCCGGCGGCGTTTCTGTGGCCTCCGCCGTTGAAGTAGCGGCCGGCGAAGAGGTTGACGTCCACATCGCCGCGCGAGCGCAGCGACACGCGGATGAAACCGTGGTGTTCGATGAATATGGCCGACATCTTCATCTTCTTGATCGTGAGGGGGTAGTTTACGAAACCCTCGCTGTCTCCCTGCTGGAACCAGAAGCGCCGCATCTCCTCCTCGGTGAGGGACATGTATGCCACGGTGCCGCGGTGGAAGATCTTCATCTTGCGGTTTATGACATACCCGAACAGCCGTGCGCGCCCCTCGGTGAAGGAGTTGTAGACGTTGTTGTAGATTACGGGCACCTCGATGCCGGTCTCGACTAACACGGCCACGGCGCGGAAGAGGTCGGGCGTGAGGAACGAGAATGAGAAGTTGCCCGTGTCGGTCATCATGCCGACGTAGAGCACTTCGGCCTGCGAGCGCGAGATGCTCGCCGTGCCCCACATCTCCTCGATTATGCGGTAGAGGAGGTAGCACGTACTCGACGACGAGGGATACGAGAACATGAGGTCGAACGGCTCGGCGGGGTTGAGGTGGTGGTCTATGAGCACGCGCTTGGCCGAGGTGTTCGCGGCAATCAGCTCGCTGAGGGCCTCCAGACGCGAGAGCGAGTGGAAGTCCAAGCAGAATATTATGTCGGCCTGCTCGACGGCGCGGGCGGCGCGGCCCTCGTCGTCGTGCTTGAATACGACCATGTCGTGAATGCCGGTCATCCAGTCCAGATAGTATGGATATTTGTTGGGTATTATGCAGGTGACGGTGTGGCCCATGCGTCGCAACGCCTCGGCCCACGCCAGAGACGAACCTACGGCATCGCCGTCGGGGTTGGTGTGCGAGAGGGTTACGATCTTGCGGGCCGGCATGGCGAGCATTTGGCGCAGAGCCTCTATGTCGGGACGAGATATTTCCATTGTCAGATGATTACCGAGAATGCAAAGGTAGTAAAACTTCGCCAAATCGCGCAATCGAGCGGCGAAATTGTCCTCCGCGCCGCCGTTTGGAGCAATATGGAGGCTTATTCGACCCATCCGTGGATGCATATTTTGATCCTGCCTCCATTCCTCCCCTGCCTCCATCCCTCCCCTGCCTCCATCTCTCCCCTGCCTCCATCCCTCCCCTGCCTCCATCTCTCCCCTGCCTCTGCGCTCCATGCTTTCGGCCTCACCGCCTTTATTCCTCCATATTTTCATCCTTTTCACCCTGTATGCTCGACATCATTCCCCTGTATTTCCATATTTCCGCCGTTCTTGCCCGCCATACTTCCTTCCGCTTAATGAGATGACACGAGTCTGACACGTGCCCTGCGGCGCGGCGGGCGGCGGAGGAAAATATCGCCATTTCGGGCGCAAGGATGTCCCGTAAGGCCGTAAGTGGGCCCGGGGCGTATGCGGGGACGGCGGCGGCACGCGATTTGTACGTTTGAAGGTCAACTGCGGCATGTCAAGCAGTGCCGTAGCGAGGTTTCTTCATTTATTTAAGTTTGGGTTAGTAGTTTAAGGAACGTCTTGTTCCGAGGGCAGGCGGCAATCGAGAGATTCCCGCCTGCTTCTTTTTGTGTGCGTATATGCGGGGTCTCCTGCGAGGACAAAATCGGCCCTCTCGACACGGCGGGGCGGCTGCCACTCCACGGGAAGAGTGCATGGAGGCCGGTTTTTCGACACGCAGGAGGGTGAAAAAAGGCCTTAAAAGAGATATTTGGATATATTTGGCGTGTCGGCGGCATGGGATTTCGGCGCGGGATTCATATCTTTGTCTTCAGCCCGTGCGGCACCAAAGAAAAAGAGCCCTTGCGGCGTCGGCAGTGCGGGCGGCCAGCGTGCAAAAGTGTGGGAACGTAAAGGAGATCATAAATGAAACGCAATATGAAGAGACTTTCGGGGATACTGTCTTATGTGGTGGCAGGTCTGTGTATTATGGGGACGGTGCGAGCGTCGGCGCAGGGCGGGGCCTATGAGCGCTGGCACGGCGACAAATATTCGATGTTCATACATTTCGGGCTCTACTCCGTTGCCGGAGGCGTATGGGACGGAGAGCCGGTGCGTGAGGGATACAGCGAGCAGATACAATCCTTTGCGGGAATCTTCAGCGACTGGTATGCCCGCATGGCCTCGACGTTCGATCCTCAGGCGTTCGATGCGGCGGCCATAGCGCGCCTTGCGCGCGAGGCGGGGATGCGGTCGGTCGTATTCACGGCCAAGCACCACGACGGCTTCTGCATGTTCCGCACGGCGACCACCGACTTCAACTCGTGGGATGCGACGCCCGTGGCGCGGGACTTCGTGGGGGAGCTGGCGGAGGCGTGCCGCCGCGAGGGGCTGCGTCTGGGCATCTACTTCTCGAATATCGACTGGCACTACCCTGCCGCCTACCCCATTTCGAGCCATAACGCCGACTTCATCCCGGCGGAGCACTTCGAGTACAACAAGGCTCAGGTCCGCGAGCTGCTTACGGCCTACGGGCCCATCTCGGAGCTGTGGTTCGACATGGGTTCATATACGCCCGAACAGAGCCGCGAGATGTACGCACTGGTTCACGAACTGCAGCCCGACTGCATGGTGAGCGGGCGTCTGGGCAACGACGCCTGCGACTTTGCGGTCATGGCCGATAACGCCCACCCCGACCGTGCGCTGCAGATGCCGTGGCAGATGCCGGCGTCGATGTTCCCGGAGACGTGGGGCTACCGTTCGTGGCAGGAGCGGAGCAGCGTCGGGGCGAAGGTCGAGGAGAAGCTGTCGAGCCTGTTGTCGGCCGTATCGCACGGCGGCAACTACCTGCTGAACATCGGGCCTGCGGGGGACGGGTCGGTCGTGCCGTTCGAACGTGACGTGCTGCTTGCCGTGGGACGGTGGCTTTCGAAATACGGCGAGGCGGTCTACGATACGGAGGCTTCGCCCTACGCGGGCGTGCAGTGGTGGCACTCGACGCGGCGCGGAGACACGCTCTACGTCATGACACCCGATGCGGCTGAGGAGAGCGAGATACGCATACCGGCGGCCGGCAACCGCCTTGTGGGGGCGCGCTCGCTGGGCGACGGCGCGGAGCTTGCGTTCCGCCGCGAGGGGTCGGAGTATGTGGTCGCGCGCCCCGCTGCGGGAGATATATACGGCGTGGCGGCTCTGGAGTTCGAGCGCGATGTCGAGATGGCGGCCACCGAGCCTCTGCGTCTGCGGGGCGGCACGCGCCTGACACAGCTCAACGGAGAGGCTGCTTGCAGCTACTCCTGCTTCGACTATTACAGCAACTTCCTGAGCCGCGTGTCGCTGACGTGGAGCGTTGCGTCGCCGCGCCGCCGCGGTGTGGAGCTTCTCTACCCCGCCTCGTATGAGGGACGGACGGTGGCCGTAAGCATAGACGGCGAGGAGAAGATCATACGCCTCGAGGGTGGAACGGCGGTTGCGCTCGATGAATCTGACGGCAAAGATCCGTCGGAGGATCTGTCGGGTGTGCGTATTGTTCGGCGCGAGTGGCACGGCCCCGCATTCGGGCTTTTCGACAGCGCCGTGGCCCCGTGGGCGGAGCGTGCGGGACGCGGGATCGAGGCCCTGCACGGCGAGGTGAAGAGCCATATCCTCGAAAACTACTTCCTCACGCTGCACGTCGAGTCGGATGCGGCGCGGGAGGTGCTGTTCGATGTTGTGAGCGGCAACGGCGTGGAGGTGTGGCTCAACGGCCGCACATGGTGCAAGCACCTGAACCCGTACCGCTGCACGCGTCATGAGGAGCAGGTTGCGCTGCCGCTCGACGAGGGGGATAATGTGGTTGTCGTGCGCTTCTACAACCGCTTCGAGAAGAGCATGCCGTGGGGTTTCGAGCCTGCGCGGGAGCAGCGGCGGCAGCGGCAGGCGGCCGGCATCGAGCTTCCGGCGGGTGTGCATACGGTCTCGGTGCGTGCGGCCGACAGGCCCTCGCCCCATGCCGATATGGGTCTCGACGACCTTGTTTTACGGGTATTGTAGGGCCAATGGAGGCGCGGAAACGCTAAAAATAGGTTTGTCGGGGAATAACCGAAAAAGATTTTTGTAACTTTGCGCCCGGAAGTTACGAAAAGAGTGTAATTTATTGGAAATGAGCGTAGGTTAATTGCTCTTG
>URBK01000035.1 GCA_900546065.1 uncultured Alistipes sp. | reverse complement strand
TTGTTGCTCAGGTACTTAAAAAAAATATTTTATAATAGTGTTGCGGAATTAAGGAATAAATAAAAACTATACGATATGCGTCAATTAAAGATTACAAAATCTATAACCAACCGCGAAAGCGCTTCGCTGGACAAGTACCTTCAGGAGATTGGCAAGGAGGATCTTATCACTGTCGAGGAGGAGGTCGAACTGGCCCAGCGTATCCGTAAGGGTGATCAGGAGGCTTTGGACAAGCTGACCAAGGCCAATCTGCGTTTCGTAGTGTCGGTAGCCAAGCAGTACCAGAATCAGGGTCTGAGTCTGCCCGACCTTATCAACGAGGGTAACCTCGGCCTGATCAAGGCCGCCGAGAAGTTCGATGAGACGCGAGGCTTCAAGTTCATATCGTATGCCGTGTGGTGGATACGTCAGTCGATTCTGCAGGCTCTGGCCGAGCAGTCGCGTATTGTGCGTCTGCCGTTGAATCAGGTCGGTTCGCTCAACAAGATAAACAAGGCTTTCGCCCGCTTCGAGCAGGAGCACGAGCGTACGCCGTCACCCGAAGAACTGGCAAACGAACTGGAGTTGCCGAAGGAGAAGGTGTCGGATACGCTGCGTGTGGCAGGACGTCACATCTCGGTCGATGCCCCCTTTGCCGACGGCGAGGACAACAGCCTTTTGGACGTGCTGGTAAATACCGATTCGCCCAATGCCGACCGCGGTCTTATCAACGAGTCGCTCTCGACGGAGGTAAACCGTGCGTTGGAGACTCTCACGGAGCGTGAACGTGACATAATCAAGTACTTCTTCGGCATAGGCTGTTCGGAGATGACGCTCGAGGAGATAGGCGAGAAGTTCGACCTGACGCGTGAGCGTGTGCGTCAGATCAAGGAGAAGGCCATACGCCGTCTGCGCCATTCGTCGCGCAGCAAGCTGCTGAAGTCGTATCTGGGATAAAACAGCGGCGGAATGTGCGCGAGCGACAACCGCGCGCAAAACGTTGAAATATAATTGATACCGATTGCCTTTTGACGGGCAGTCGGTATTTTTTATTTTATTTTGTTGCTTTTTCACTATATTTGTAGAATCAATTACCAATCCTGAGCTTATCATGAAGAATTTCTTCCTTGCTGGGGCTGTGGCGCTCGGTTTCCTTGCTGCGGGATGCGGCGGGGGCGATGCGGTGTCGGATTCGATCGCGCCGGTGGCCGGCAACTGGACAGACTGCCGTACGGGCGAGTGGCGCTACGGCTTCTACGACGACATGGCCATCGCCGACGGCGAGTTCTGGGATTACGGGTCGGTGGCGGTGACGGCATCGCGGGCCGATATCGTGCTGCGGCGCGGCGGTGAGTCGAAGCATGTGGTGCTGCGTCGTGACGCCTCGGCAGATTCGCTTTGCCGCGAGCGGCGCGGCCTTTTCTCTCGGCCGCTGGTACGTGCCACGGGATATGTGGCGGCTACGCGCAGGGACAACCGTACGATGGGCAAGCCGTCGCTTGAGCTGGATTCGGTGACAGTGTGCGGGTATCTGCCCGGCATGAAGGCGGGTGAGAAGGTGACGTTGCGCATATCGAATATCATACATAATGACAACACATTCGGCGACGTCATATCAACTGTCGATTCATGTGGGCGCTTTGTGGCAAAGCTGCCGTGCGTATGCCTGTCGGAGTTGACTGTCGAATGTGGGGCGGCAGACGTGTACGGGTATATGTATTGTGCACCCGGCAATGAGATCATGCTTACGTGTGATGCGGCGAGCGGCCGCACACTTGTCATGGGTGAATATGCCCGTCTCTACAACGAGGAGTGGGCATACAGGCGTTATGTAGATGAGAAGGAGGACTATGTGGAGCTGGACTATTTCGACACCATATCGCACGAGGCGTATCTCGACCGTGTGCGCAGCGAGGTCGAAGAGGGTGGGCGCCGCCGTATGGAGGGCTATACCGCCGTGGCGGGGGCGTTGTCGCGTCGTTTCATTGAATCGAACAGGGCGACGACGCTGCTTGCGATGATAAATTATGCGTCCTACCGGCGGTTTGCCCTGCGCTCCGACGGCAAGGATCGTCTGCCCGAATGCTATGCTTCATACCTCGACAGTGCTTTTGTCGCCCTGCCGCCGCAGTTCCGCTTGTTGTGGAGCGATCCGAATGTATATTTCAACGTCCGCACTGGCGGGAGCCGCCGTTCTAAAATCTACTCGCCTGTTATTGAGACGCTGCGGTATATGGACGAACACGGTATCAGAACGCTGTCGGAGAGTGATAGGGAAGCCATCAATGTTTACAACGACGGTATGGAAGCCATGGGCAGCGGCCGCATGTCGGCCGATGCGTTACCCGACAGTTTCAGGGCTGCGGTCGACAGCCTGAATGCGTTATGGTCGAGCGACAAGGTGCAGGCATTTGTAAAGGAGAAGGGGGACAAGTTCATCGAGGAGATAGTGAATGTGCGTATAGCCATATCCGACCCGTTGGAGAAGATTGTGCAGAGCGGTGTAGATGAGCGTTTCGCTGAACTGTGTGCGGCTAACCTATTTATGGAGGATATATATTACAGGCAGCATTCCATGGGTGAATTGTGGTTTTCGGAGATGGAGAAACACATATCTGATCCGGTGCTGCGTCGCTGTATCGAGGCCGAGAACGAGAAATATCTGGCGATCGAGAACCGGGAATTCGACTGCCCGGCGAGCATAATGCCGTCGGAACCATTTGTTGGCGAGAAGGATGCCGAACAGTTGTGGCAGAAGATATCGGAGCGTTACAGGGGTAAGGTTGTGGCGCTCGACTTCTGGGGGACGTGGTGCGTGCCGTGTCGTGAGGAGATGCCTGCGGTGAAGGAACTGGCGGCGCGATATGAGGGCGAGGATGTGGTATTCTTGTTCCTCGCGTATCAGTCGCCCAAGGAGAGTTGGCTGAACATAATCCGCGAGATAGGGATGACGGCACCCAATATCGTGCATTACAACCTTCCCGACGAGCAGATGCGTATGCTTGTTGACAAGTTCGGCGTGACGAGTTATCCGACGCATATTCTTGTCGACCGTAAAGGCAACATACAGCCGGAGAGTGTGCCGGGGCTGTGGATCGACGACAATGCTCTCGCCGAAGCCATAGACGAATTGCTGTGACGTGTACGTCAGGAACATGCGTAAAGGGCCTACCCCGTAGGGTAAGCCCTTTTGAGTGGTGTTGTATACATTGTTATGCCTGCGGTGCAGGTGTTACCTCCAGCTGCATGATGTAGTCATCCATGACAAAGCCGTTGCCTATGTCGTTCACCTCGGTACGCAACACCTTGAAGCCTGTGTGGAGATAAACCTCATAGGCGTGTGTGTTGTTGCGGTTTACGGTCAGGTATATGGCCGTGAGGCCCTCTTCGCGGCAGAGCGACTTCATGAACTCGATGCCCACCGAGAAGATCCCGCGGCCGCGGTTCTCGCGCAGGATATAGAACTTGCTCAGGAATAGTCGGTCGCCCTGCGGCTGTATGCCGAAATATGCCAGCACCTTGCCATCCTCCTCGACGAAGAAGTAACGGTAGCCGTGCATCATCTGCGACGATATGGCCTCGTAGCTCTGGAATTTCTCGATCATGTACTCGACCTGTTCGGGTGTGTTGAACGAAACGTTGGATTCGCTCCACACCTCGCGGGCGTATTTCACAAGCCGACGTACGTCGGCATCGCCCGTAATTTCACGTATATCCATCCTTATGTTGTTTTAAGCCTTTGGTTATATTGTCAATATATGGCCGCTACCATACTATCGGTGTCTTGCCTATGCTTTCGAGGTAGGCGTTGGCCTTTGAGAAGTGGCGGCAGCCGAAGAACCCGCGGTAGACCGACAGCGGCGAGGGATGCACGCTACGCAGTATAAGGTTGCGCGACGGGTCGGCTATCTCGCCCTTGCGTTGGGCATAGTTTCCCCACAACATATATACTATACCCTGTTTGCGCTCGGCGATGAGCCGCACCACGGCGTCGGTGAACTGCTCCCAGCCGTGTCCCGCATGCGAGGCGGCCTGATGTGCGCGCACCGTCAGCACCGAGTTGAGCAGCAGGACACCCTGCTCGGCCCAGCGGTCGAGGTTGCCGCTCTCGGGGACTGGGGTGCCGGTGTCGTCGCGTATCTCCTGAAAGATGTTTTGCAGCGATGGCGGGAAGGCCACGCCGTCATTGACCGAGAAGCAGAGCCCGTTAGCCTGTCCCTCGCCGTGGTATGGGTCCTGTCCTATGATTACGACCTTCAGGCGGTCGAAGGGGCACTTGTCGAAAGCGCGGAAGATATTGCGGCCTGCGGGAAAGATACGTTGCGAGGCGTATTCGGCGCGTACGAAACGTGTCAGTTGCTCGAAATAGGGTTTGTCGAATTCGGGTTGCAGCAGTGCCTTCCAGTCGGCTGCGATCTTAACATCCATGTAAAGAAATCTTAAGTATTTTGTCTTTGTAAAAATATGAAAAAAAGGTAACTTTGCCAACAAATGTTAATGCAAACATTATGAAAAGGCTATTTATGGTGATACTGCTGCTTGCAGTGGCGGGTCACGGCGTCGAGGCCAAGAAGCCCGCACGTGAGGATTCCAAGGTGAAGAACATTATCTACATGATCGGCGACGGCATGGGTCTGTGTCACGTGTCGATGCTTCAGATCGAGGCGGGGTATGCCCCTACGGCATTCGACCGCGCACAAAATACGGCTCTTATCAAGACCTACTCGGCCAATAATCGCGTAACCGATTCGGCAGCGGCAGGTACTGCCCTTGCGACGGGATATAAGACCAATAACGGAACTATCGGGCAGCTGCCCGACGGCACCCGTGTCGAGTCTATCATGGCCAAGGCCGAGAAGCAGAATTATGCTACGGGCCTTGTGGTGACATGTTATCTGCAGCATGCCACGCCTGCGGCCTTCTATGCACATGTTAAGGGGCGCGGCGATTCGGACCGCATATCGTACGATTTCATGGAGAGCGGTGTCGATGTGGCTTTCGGCGGCGGCAGCAAGATATTCAAGAAGGCCTTCGAAAAGAACGGCGAAGATTATGTCTCACGGCTTAAGGATGAGGGCTACAGCGTGATATACGACCAGTCAGAAATGGACGGCATACATTCGGGACGTGTAGTGGGCCTTTTCGCCGAAGAGAACCTGCCCGAATTGAAGGATGGCCGCGGCGATTATCTGGCCCGTGCCACGGAGAAGGCTCTCGAGATCCTCACGGCTGATGTCAAGGCCGACCGCAAGAAGGGCTTTGTAATGATGGTCGAGGGGTCTCAGATAGACTACCGTTCGCATGCCAACGACGTGGAGGGCGTGTTGGCCGAGATGCGCGACTTCGAGAAGGCGGTCAAGGTGGCCATGGACTATGCCGATACACATGAGGGGACGCTGGTTGTGATATGTGCCGACCACGAGACGTCGGGCATGTCGATCCCGAGCAACAAGACCGACTTCACGCTTCCCGAAAGCGGCATCAACTACGATTTCAGCACCTCGAGCCATACGGGAATCATGGTGCCCGTATATCTCTACGGCGCGGGTGCCGAGCAGATAAACGGCATCATGGAGAATACGGAGCTTTCGCAGCGCTTGCAGCAGCTTATCGGTGTAGGGGACAAGTAGATTGATAATTGAAACGACAGCGGGCGGAGATCATTTGGATCCCCGCCCGCTGTCGTTCATGTGAGTGGCGTTTTGCAATCAGTCGGCAAATGGGTCGAACATCGTGGTGCTGAGGTACTTCTCGGCGCGGTCGGGAAAGACGACCACAATGTTGCCGCTCTCAATGTTCTGCGCCGTGCGTATGGCGGCAATCATGGCCGCGCCGCTGCTCATGCCGGCGAAGATGCCCTCGCGTGCGATGATCTGGCGTGCCATCTCGATGGCCTCCTCGCTCTCGATCATCTCCTGACGGTCTATCAGCGACGGATCGTATATCTGCGGTACGATCGCCTCCTCCATATTCTTCAGCCCCTGTATGTAGTGGCCGCGGGTAGGGTGGGCGCAGACAACCTTGATGTCGGGTTTCATCGTGTGCAGGAAGCGCGACAGCCCCATCAGTGTGCCGGACGTGCCGACGGCACACACCAAATAGTCGATCTGCCCTTCGGTCTGCTGCCATATCTCGATGGCCGTATTCTCGTAGTGCGTGAGGTAGTTGGCAGCATTGGCAAACTGGTCGGGCATGTAGTATTTGTCGGGGTTCTCGGCCACCAAGCGGCGTGCGAGGCGTATGGCGCCGTCGGTACCCTCATCGGCTGGTGTCAGTATAACCTTGGCCCCGTACGAACGGAGTATCTTGCGCCGCTCGATCGAGACGGCGGAACTCATTACGATCTCGACCGGATAGCCCAGAACAATGCCTGCAATGGCCAGACCGATACCCGTATTTCCCGATGTGGGCTCGATGATGGTCTTGCCCGGGGTGAGCTGCCCGCTCTTGATCGCGGCCTCGACCATACGTACGGCAATGCGGTCCTTGATGCTGCCCGTGGGGTTGAATCCTTCGAGTTTGGCGTATATGTTGACACGCGGATTGGGGCACAGGGCGTTGATTCGAACCATCGGGGTTGAACCTATCGTGTAGAGGATGTTTTTCTTTACCATGATCTCTGGAGGTTTTTCAATCCTCAAAATTATTAAAAAATTTTAATTCCGATTCCGCTGCCCGCTCCATATTGCCTCCTGAACGGCATTTATACGCATAATTGCATATTGTTTCCGTCTGCGTATGTATGAAAATATCGGGCGGATCCGAGTAGGGTCCGCCCGACGGTATCAAGCAGCATGTGCTGTATCAACGCTTTACTTGGCTTCAGCGAAATATTTGTAGAACAACGGTATGGTCTCGACGCCCTTGCGGAACTGGTCAAGCCCGTAGCTCTCGTTTGGCGAATGGATGGCATCCTCGGCAAGGCCGAAACCGATGAGCAGCGACTTTATGCCGAGCGTCTGCTCGAAGGCGCTGATGATAGGGATCGAACCGCCCGAATAGAATGGCAGGGGACGTTTTCCGAAGGTGTCGAGTATGGCCTTCTCGGCCGCCTTGTATGCGGGCATGTCGGTCGGCGCGACGTATGGCATACCTCCGTGCAGGAAGCTCACCTTGACCTTGACGCTCTTCGGGGCGATAGCCTTGAAGTGCTTCTCGAAGAGTCGTGCGATCTTACGGAAGTCCTGATTCGGAACCAGACGCATCGAAATCTTGGCCGAGGCCTTCGATGGAATGACGGTCTTCGTACCCTCCTCGGTATAGCCGCCCCAGATTCCGTTCACGTCGAGCGAGGGACGCACCCCAGTGCGCTCCATGGTGTTATATCCGGCCTCGCCCTCGACGTCGCCGATGGCAAGCGAGCGTTTGTAGTCGCGCAGCGAGAATGGCGCCTTGTTGAAGGCCTTGCGTTCGGCGGACGTAAGCTCGCGCACGTCGTCGTAGAAGCCCGGTATGGTGACACGTCCGTTCTCGTCGACGAGCGATGCTATGAGTCGGGCCAGAACATTTGCGGGGTTTGCCACGGCTCCGCCGAAGAGGCCCGAATGGAGATCCTTGTCAGGGCCCGTAACTTCGACCTCCATATATGTAAGGCCGCGCAGGCCGCATGTGATCGACGGCGTCTGCATCGAGATCATCGAGGTGTCCGATACGAGGATTATGTCGGCCTTGAGCATCTTCTTGTGCTCGGCGCAGAACTTGTAAAGGCTGTGCGAGCCGATCTCCTCCTCGCCCTCGAGCATGAACTTCACGTTGCACGGCAGCGAATCGGTGGCGCACATGGCCTCGAATGCCTTCACGTGCATGAAAGACTGTCCCTTGTCGTCGTCGGCGCCGCGGCCCCAGATACGTCCATCCTTTATGACGGGCTCGAAGGGGTCGGTATGCCACTCCTCGCGCGGGTCGACGGGCATGACGTCATAGTGCCCGTAGACGAGCACCGTCTTGGCCTTGGGGCTGATGATCTTCTCGGCGAAGACCACGGGGTTGCCATCCGTCGGCATAACCTCGGCATGGTCGGCTCCAGCCTTGACCAAAGCTGCGGCAAGCCACTCGGCGCAGCGCTGCATGTCGGGCTTATGCTCCGATTGGGCGCTTATCGAAGGTATGCGCAGAAGTTCGAAGAGCTCTTCGATGAACTTGTCGCCGTTACGGTCGATATACTCTTTTACCTTTTCCATCGTTGTCGTGTTTTATGGTTACTTTATTCCGCATATACCCTTTATCTCGGCGATGAAGCGGGCCGCCAGAGCATCCGCCTCCTCGGGTGAGCGGGCCTCGGTATAGACGCGGATTATAGGCTCGGTGTTCGACTTGCGCAGATGTACCCAATTATCCGGGAAGTCGATCTTGACACCGTCTATATCGTTCACCTTTTCACCGGCATAACGGGTCTTCATCTCGTGCAGGACTTTATCCACGTCGATCTCCGGTGTAAGCTGTATCTTGTTCTTCGAGGCGTAGTATGCCGGATAGGTCGCGCGCAGTTCGGTCATCGTCATGCCCTTCTTCACGAGGAACGTCAAGAAGAGTGCCACACCTACCAGAGCGTCGCGTCCGTAGTGCAGGGCGGGATATATGACTCCGCCGTTGCCCTCGCCGCCGATTACGGCGCCCGTCTGTTTCATCTTTGCCACGACGTTCACTTCGCCTACGGCCGAGGCCTCGTAGTGGCCGCCGTGAGCTTCGGTGACATCACGCAGCGCACGCGACGAGCTGAGGTTCGAGACCGTATTTCCGGCTCCGGCCAAGAGAATGTAGTCGGCAACAGCAACGAGCGTATACTCCTCGCCGAACATCTCGCCGTTCTGGCATACGAGTGCGAGACGGTCGACATCGGGGTCGACAACGACACCCAGATCGGCCTTCTCGCGGACGATAACGTCCGAGATCTGGGTCAGGTTCTCGGGCAGCGGCTCGGGGTTGTGCGCAAAGTGGCCGTCGGGGGTGCAGTTGAGCTCCACAACCTCGCAGCCCAGCTGGCGCAGCAGGCGAGGGATGACGATGCCACCGACGGAATTGACCGCGTCGACAACGACCTTGAAGTGGCGTGCGCGTACAGCCTCGACGTCTACCATCTTGAGCGCAAGCACCTGTGCTATGTGTGTGTCGTTGAAGTCTTCCCGAAGTATTACCTTACCCAAAGCATCAACCGTGGGGTAGTCGAACGTCTCCTGCTCGGCCAGCGCGAGGACGCGTTTGCCCTCGGCGTCATTGAGGAACTCACCGTGCTCGTTGAGCAGCTTGAGCGCATTCCACTGCTTGGGGTTATGCGAGGCGGTGATAATGATGCCGCCGTCGGCCTTGTGTGTAATTACTGCCATCTCGGTGCCCGGGGTGGTGCAGAGTCCCACGTTGATAACGTCGGCGCCGCATCCCATGAGTGTGCCTTCGATGATGTCGTTGACCATGGCGCCCGAAATGCGGGCGTCGTGGCCGACCACGACTGTGAGACGTTTGCCTCCGTGCTTCTCGCTCATGAAGCGAACGTATGCCGTTGTGAACTTGACGATGTCGATGGGGGTCAGGTTGTCGCCCTGTGTGCCGCCGATCGTACCTCTGATGCCTGAGATTGATTTGATTAGTGTCATTTTGATATGTGTTCTATGTTTGTCGGTGCGGTTTGAAAAAGGTTGTTTTATTTTGTAATTCGATGTAAATATATTATTTTTATGCCACATAAAAAAGCCAAACCGATAAAAAAACGTCAAATGTCAAAGAGAATTATCCCTTCTTCCGAGTTGATTATCAACGACGACGGAACGGTGTTCCATCTGCATCTGAAGCCCGAACAGATAGCCGATACGGTTATTTTGGTTGGGGATCCGGCGCGTGTGGAGCTCATAGCGTCGCGTTTCGACGAACGGGAGTGCCGTGCGGCAAACCGCGAGTTCATAACGGTGACGGGACGCTATCGCGGAAAACGTATGAGCGTGCTCTCGACAGGCATTGGCGTGGGCAATATCGACATATCGGTCACGGAGTTGGATGCGTTGGCCAACATCGACTTCGCCACTCGGACCGTAAAGGAGCGGTTTCGCCGTCTGACGTTGGTGCGTCTGGGTACGTCGGGAGCGTTGCAGCCCGATATAGCGTTGGGAGGTGTGGTATTCTCGCGCACGTCTGTCGGCTTTGACGGCCTGCTGAATTACTATAAGGGCCGCAACGAGGTGTGCGATCTGGATATCGAGCGTGCCTTCATGGCGCACACGGGCTGGAGCGACCTGCTGCCTAAACCCTATTTCGTGGACGCCTCGCCCGAGTTGCGCGACCTGTTTGCCGACTCGACCGTCGAGGGTATCACCATAGCCGCACCCGGCTTCTATGCCCCGCAGGGACGTTGGGTGCGTCTGCAACCAGCCGACAGTGATCTGAATGCCAAGATCGAGTCGTTCCGTTACGACGGCCGCCGCATCACCAACTTCGAGATGGAGGGGTCGGCGCTGGCAGGCCTCGCGGCCTTGATGGGTCACCGTGCGGCCACGTTGTGCACCATTATTGCACAGCGGGTATCGCGTGACGCCAATACCGATTACCGCCCCTATGTGGAGCGTATGATCGATATGGCGCTGGATAAGTTGGCCTCGGTGGCAGGCAATGAATGAACAACAATGAAAACACTATATCAGAGATGAAATTTACAGTATCAAGTTCAGCCTTGTTGTCGCTTCTGGCAACCAATGGCAAAGTCATAAGCAATAAGAGTTCGATTCCCATTCTGGAGTATTTCCTCATGGAGCTCAAGGATGGACAGCTTACCGTGACGACATCCGATCTGGAGACCTCGCTCATAGGTTCCATCGCCGTCGACAACGTCGAGCGAGAGGGTACCATAGCCGCTCCGGCCAAGTTGATGCTCGACTCGTTGAAGGAGTTCCCGGAGGTGCCTCTGGTGATTGAGGTGAACGATACGACGTGGGAGATACAGATTACGTGGAGCAGCGGCCACCTCTCGATTCCGGGAGCCAGCGCTATCAGCTACCCGTCGATACAGTCCATTACTACAGAGAGCAAGACGTTGACGATGGATGTTGATATGTTGGTCAACGGAATCAACAAGACGATCTTCGCCACGGCCGATGACGAGTTGCGCCCCGTCATGAACGGTATCTATTTCGACTTCGAACCTTCATCACTCACGTTCGTAGCTACGGATGCACACAAACTGGTCAAGTATACGGCCGAGAACAGCGTTGACTTCTCGTCGTCGTTCATCCTGCCCAAGAAGCCTGCCAACCTGCTCAAGACTTTGCTGCTCAAGGAGGAATACCCCGTAAAGGTAACCTTCGACGCCAAGAACGTGACCTTCGAACTCAAGTCTTTCCGTCTGGTTTGCCGCCTTATCGAGGGCACTTACCCGAGCTACAACGCCGTGATACCCACGGCCAACCCCAACAAGGTGCTGATCGACCGCGTCGAGTTCCTGAATGGCATCAAGCGTGTGGCCGTATGTTCGAACCCCACGACAAACCTTATCCGCATGGATATCGCCGACAACCGCATCAACCTGACGGCTCAGGACATAGACTTCTCGGTATCGGCCAATGAGACCATCTCGTGCAGCTATGACGGCGACCCCGTGACCATAGGTTTCAAGTCGACGTTCCTGATCGAGATACTGTCGAATATCGACACTCCGACCGTTACGGTGGAGTTGGCCGATTCGACCCGCGCCGGCGTCTTCAAGCCCGTATATGACGACAAGCAGAACAGCGAGACGCTCATGCTGCTCATGCCGATGATGATAAACGCATAACGCAACTGCAGCGATGGAGTTGAACCTCAAACGTCCGATCGTATTTTTCGATCTGGAGACCACGGGTGTGGATCCGGCGAAGGATCGTATCGTGGAGATCTCGATGGTGAAGATCATGCCCGACGGCAGCGAAGATGTGCGCACGCGTCTGATAAACCCCCAGATGCACATCCCCGAAACATCGACGGCCATACATGGCATTACGGATGACGACGTACGCGATGCGCCGACTTTTGCCCAGATAGCCAAGTCGTTGTACAAGTTTATCGAGGGGTGCGACTTCGGCGGTTTCAACTCCAACCGTTTCGATCTGCCGATGCTGGTGGAGGAGTTCCTGCGCGCGGGTGTGGATGTCGATTTCAAGCGCCGCCGTTTCATCGACGTACAGAATATCTTCCACAAGATGGAGCAGCGCACGCTGGTCGCGGCATACAAGTTCTACTGCGGCAAGGATCTGGCGGACGCCCACTCGGCCGAAGCCGATACGATGGCTACATACGAGGTGCTGAAGGCTCAGCTGGACCGTTATCCCGAATTGCAGAACGATGTGCAGTATCTGGCCGACTTTTCGGCCCGCGGCGAAACGGCCGACTATGCGGGGCGTATCGCATACAACGAAAAGGGGCAGGAGATATTCGCCTTCGGCAAACACAAGGGCCGCGTCGTGAGCGAGGTCTTTGCCGAGGAGCCGAGCTACTATTCGTGGATGATGAACGGCGACTTCCCGCTCTATACCAAGAAGGTGATTACGGAGATACGGTGCCGTGACAAGAAAAATTAGATTTATGAATCTTTTCAAGCGACTGATAACCCTTGCTGTCTTCTCTTCGGCCGTTGTCGGCTGGGTGGGTGCTGAGGCTATCCCTCCGATAGACAAGACACCCGTCATAGTCTTCATCAACGGCAAGAAGTACTATATACATACGGTCAAGGCGGGCGATACGCTCTATTCGATAGCCAAGGCCTACGATGTTAGCGAGGCGGCAATCAAGGAGTGCAACCCTTCCTCGGCGGACGGCCTTAAGATCGACCAGACGATAAAGATACCCGTGCCGGAGAAGGTGCAGGCCGAGGCCCGCGCCGAGAAGAAGCGCAAGCGCGAATACCTCAACCACAAGATCAAGGCCGGAGAGACGCTCTACGGCATAGCGCGCGACTACAATATATCGGTTGCGACGCTCATGGAGGATAATCCCGACGTGAACCCCCAGACGCTGATCATAGGCCAGACGCTGTGGGTGCGCAAGGCCGAGATCGGATCTTCGTCGGAGCAGGAGGCCAAGGCCGATATGGCCGAGTATGCCGACAATCTGAACAAGGCGACCGATGACGGATATATATACCATGTGGTGATGCCCGGCGAGACGATCTATTCGCTTGCACGTCGTTTCGGTATTACGGAGAATGAATTTGTGGCCATGAACGATGTGGACGGCGGACTTAAGTCGGGTGCCGTGGTGCGTGTACCCGATCCCGATCACAACATCAAGCAGGTTGCCGAGTTGGCTGAGGCGGATGCCGCGAAGGAGCAGGCACAGCCTGCAGGCGGACGCCATGCGGGTAACGTGTCGTTCCGTGCCATACCTTTGAGCGAGACGCTCGAAGTGGCGCTCATGCTCCCGTTGGAGGTGTCGTCGCGTCCCAATGCCAGCTATGTGGAGTTCTATCAGGGATTCCTGCTGGGTCTCGAAGAACTCAAGGAGCAGGGCCGCGGCGCCGTGAACCTCACACTCTACAATACGGCCCATGACCAGCTCAAGGTGCAGCAGATAGTGGGCAGCGAGAGTTTTGCCTCGACGGATCTGATCGTAGGCCCCGTATATGAGGACGAGTTGAAGCCCGTAGTGGATTTTGCCGAGGCTAACGGCGTGCCCGTCGTTTCGCCTTTGGCCAACCTGTCTGCCGTGGAGAGCCCGACACTATTCCAGCTCGCACCGGCTGCGGAAAATAAATATGACAAGATCGGCAACCTTATTGACGGCGGCCGTGACATATATCTGATTTACGCCTCGGCAAACGATGGTGAGTTCGAAAAGGAGATTCTGGCCGAGTTGGAGGGCAAGCCCCGTTACAGTTACACATACTCTTACAACCAGCGTTCGATATTCACGCCGCGTGATGCCTCGTCGCCCGCAATATCGGATATGGCTGATGTATTGAAGGGCGAGCGTCCGTGCCTGTTTATCGTTCTGGCCAATTCGGAGACCGACGTGGACCGTATTCTGGGTACCATATCTTCGGCCAATACCTCGATCGTGGAGCGCGGAACCAAGAGTGCGCAATATGTAGTCCTCGGCACCTCGCGCTGGGGCCGGTTCAACAATATCGACCATACCTCGTTCTTCAACAACAACGTGGTGATGATCTCGACCTATCATGCCAAGCGCGATTCGGAGGCCGTACGCGACTTCGACAGCCGTTATATCGAGACATACGGCATGTTGCCGTCGCTATACTCATACCGCGGTTATGACGCGGCGATGATCTTCGTTGCGGGTATGCGTTCGGACATAGAGTACCGTATGCTCGACAAGCGTTATGCTCCGCTGCAGACCGAATACAAGTTCCGGCAGACGGGCGAGGGCGGCCGATATGTGAATCAGGAGTGGATGCGTGTGAATTACAACAGCAACTATACTATAACGCTCGAATAGGCCAATCGAACGATGATTTAACAGACGATGCCCGGTAACAGCAACATAATACCCGAAAAGACGATCGAACGGTTGAGCGAATACCGTCGTACGCTGCTCGCATGCCACAGGCAGGGGGTGACGCATATCTTCTCGCACGTGCTGGCGGGAATGCACGGCATCACGGCAGTGCAGGTGCGGCGCGATCTGATGCTCATAGGTTTCTCGAGCGATACGAAGAAGGGCTATGACGTGAAGGTGCTCATCGATTTCATCAACAACATTCTCGACAGCGAGAATGTGATGAACATAGGCATCATCGGTATGGGGCACCTCGGGCAGGCCATAACCAAATATTTCAACGGCAAGGGCCTCAAGCTGCGTATCGTAGCTTCGTTCGACGTGGACGAGAACAAGGTAGGATCCTCGATAGATGACATCCCGTGTTACCACATGGACCGTTTCGAGGAGGTGGTCGAGGCGATGGACATAAGCATCGCGGTGATATGTTCGCCGACGCGTGTGGCGCCGTCGCTGGTCGTACCCATAATTAACGCCGGTATAAAGGGCGTATTGAACTTTACCTCGGCGCCGCTGAGTTTTCCGCACGGTATCGTCTCGGAGAACTATGACATTACGACCATTCTGGAGAAGGTGGCCTACTTTGTCAAGGAGTCGGAGGAGCGTGACAACAAAGGTTGATCTGTATTGCGCTCTTGCCAGTATGGGGCGAATTGCAGACTGGGGACATTCAAGCGGAAATGAGGACTCGCCGATTCGGAATATTGTGAAAG
>URBK01000034.1 GCA_900546065.1 uncultured Alistipes sp. | reverse complement strand
TTACCTGCTTCAATACAAAAGCGAAGAATCTCGCAATGGCTGCGCACCCAAGAGGCGATGATCACGATCTGTGTTTCCGGCAGCGCGACGAGAGAACGGTAGTCCGTAGCCCAATGTTCGGCACCGTATCTGGCGGCGAACAGCGCGGCGCGCGCAGGATCGGTATCAACAACGCCGATCAGGCGGACATTGTCCCGATAATAAATGTCGTCGAGGTGCTGTTGCCCGATATAGCCGCAGCCGATCACAACGATTCCGTAACGACTCATTTCAGATACCGCCGGATGCTTTGCACTGCAAGCGCAATGTCGCCTGCGGGGTCGTTACCGACCTCACGTTCGATGGACAGATAGCCGTGATAGCCGATGGCGTTCAGTCGCTCCAGATAAGCGGGGAAGGGAACGGAACCCTGTCCGATGGGCGTTTCTATAAAGTAATCCTGCAAGTGCATATCTTCAATTCCGCCGTCTGCCATACCGATTTTTTTGAGTGTCAGGTTTCTCGGCCCCATCTTCTGATAGTAAGTATCCAAAAAAGTGGCGTCGTATTTGACAGTCAGCAACGGTGTCAGAAAGGCAAACAGCACTATTATCAAAATGATGATCGCCGCTACGATTGATGCTTTGTTACGGCAAAAACGCATCCAGGCGTCTTTGAAATAACCTATAGGCTTGTCTACAAATTTATGGTCGGTTATGCGTTCGCCATGATTGGCAAACTCAAACTTCTCGCGGGGGATATTGACGTACTGATTGTTGTCCTGCATCTTACTTCTCCCCCATTCTGATCCTAGGATCGATGAATCCGTAGCTTAAGTCTACCACGATACCTGCCAGCAGGCCTACAAAGGTATAGAAAATGGAATCGATCATAAACACATCATAGTCAAACAGAGCAATCGACTTCAGGTAGAGCTGTCCCACGCCGGGGATGGAGAAGATACGCTCGATTATGAGTGGTGCGGGTGAAATGATATGTGCGGGCCGCTTCGAGGGCGGTATCCGCTCCTTTGCCACCGACCTGAAGTTGACGACGCAGGCGGGAAATGCCGCCGTGTCATTGAAACGGCGTCCGCTCAAGCGTGAGGCGGGCGATACGCTGAGCCGTTATTCCGTCACGGCCTCAGCCGATGTGCGTCATCTGCGTCTGGGGCGGTTGCTTCAGAATCCCGATCTGGGGCCGGCGTCGGCATCGCTGCGTTTCGACGGCGTAATGGCCGACGGCGGAGGCGTGGATGGCAATGTGAACGGAGAGGTCGGGTCGGTAGAGTGGATGGGCTGCCGTTACGACTCCCTGTCGTTGAACGGCCGCATCCTCGACAAGAGTTTTACGGGAACGCTGCGCAGCGACTGCGCCCCGTTGCGCATGATGCTTAGCGGCAAGGCCGACATGAACGGTGCGGAGCCCGTGTGTGATGTGCGTCTGGTCGTGGATCGGGCCGATCTGCACGCCATGAACATCAATCGTCGGGATTCGATCTCGACGCTGGCGCTGGGAGTCGAACTCTATGCCGTGGGACGCTGGCCCGACAGTATGAACGGTACGCTGAGCCTCGGCGGGGAATATGTCTATGAGAGTGATACGCTTCGCAGCGGCGATGTAAAGATTACGGCGCGCAGCAGCGAGGGCCGTCGATCGGTATCGCTCACGTCGGATTTTGCGGATGCAACCTTCACCGGCCCGACGAGTTACGGTGAGCTGGCCAAGTATCTCGAGTCGGCCATGAGCAAATACTTGCCGTCGCTCTACGACAGCGGTGTGCGTGAATATGTGGGACCGGACGGCAGCAGCGGATACTCTACGCTTGCGGTGACGGTCAAGGAGCTTGACCCGCTGTTGAACGCCATATCCGAGGGGTTGCAGCTGGCCCCCGGGTCGAAGTTCAACTTCATTCTCAACCCGGGTGACAACGTCATCTCGATGCGTGCCGAGTCGGATTATCTCGAACGCGGACGTCTGCTGGCTACGCGCCTGAAGATGAACATGGTGAATCAGGGTGACTCGCTGGCGTTGTACCTTACCTCGGAGGATCTCTACGCCTGGGGTATGCATACGCCTCAGCTGACGGTCATGGGCGGAGCGAAAAACGACCGCATGCACCTCTCGGCGGGCTTCGACGACCCGGCCGATTCGCTCTCGGGCATGTTGTCACTCTGGGCGCGTGTGGGGCGCGACTCGACAGGAATGCGCCGTGTGACCATGTCGGTACTGCCGTCGACAGTTTCTCAGGGCGGCCAAAACTGGCGTATCTCCTCCGACGAGATATCGATCGATACGGCACGCGTGGTGGTCAACGACTTCATGATCCGCACCGACAACCAGATGCTGCATGTCGACGGCGTGGCCTCGCGCAGCCGCTCGGATTCGCTTACGCTGCGGCTGAACAACTTCGACATATCGTCTCTGGCAGGATTTGCCATGGGTATGGGTTACGACGTTGAGGGGCGCAGCAACGGTACCGCCTCGATGAAGTCGGCACTGTATCGCGGCGAGCTCACTTCGGACATAGGTCTGGACGATGTGACGATAAACGGCATAGCCGTGCCGCCGCTGCAACTCGACTCGCGTTGGGACTTCGAGCGGCAGCGTGTGCGTATCCTTATGAACAACCGTACGACGGGCGACAACATCATACGCGGCTATTACGCCCCCTCCACGGGGCGTTACTATGCCGAGGCCCGTATCGAGGATATGAACATGAGCCTGCTCGACCCCATCCTCTCGGGTGTGGTGTCGGGAACGTCGGGTACGGCTACGGCTATGCTTGAGATCTCGGGACAGAACCGAGACGCCTCGATGGCGGGGTCGATCGAGGTCAGGGATCTCGCGACGACGGTCGATTTCACGCAGGCGCGCTACACCGTGCCCAACGCCACGATAGAGGTTGAGGACAACCATCTGCGTGCCTCGAACGTGCGTGTCTACGACTCGGAACAGAACGGCGGCCTGCTGACGATGGATCTGAACCTGCAGCATACGTCCAACATATCGTACGTGATGCGTGTCATGCCGCGCAAGATGATCGTACTGAATACCACCTCGCGTGACAATGATCTCTTCTACGGCAAGGTCTACGCTTCGGGTGTGGCTACCATCAGCGGCAGCAAGAAGGGCGCGACGCTCGACATCGTGGCCTCGACGGAGGGCAATTCACAGTTCTTCATGCCGTTGTCGAGCAAGACGGATGTGTCGACGGCCGACTTCGTCATATTCGAGAAGCCGGGCATGCAGCTCGATACGATGAACTATCTGGAGCGCAAGAAACTGATGTTCGAGCGCCGCAACCGTACCCGCACCACGGGCGGCAGCACGATGAACATAAACATCGAACTTACGGCCAACCCCAATGCCGAGGTTCAGCTGGTGATCGACCCGACGGTGGGTGACATAATCAAGGTGCGCGGCGACGGCACGCTCAATATGCGTATCGTTCCGAGTGCCAATATCTTCGACATGTACGGCGACTATACCATCACCGAGGGAAGCTACCTGTTCACGCTGCAGAACATCATCAACAAGCTCTTTATCATCGAGGAGGGCTCGACGATACAGTGGACGGGCGACCCGATGGATGCCCGTCTGGACATAGATGCCGTCTACAAGCTCAAGGCGTCGCTCAAGCCGCTGCTTTCGTCCACGACTCTGGACAACATTTCGCGTGCGGTGCCCGTGGAGTGCATAATCAACCTCTCGGACCGGTTGACCAATCCGGCTGTGACGTTCGACATAAAGGTGCCGAGCGCCGACTCGGAGATTCAGAACGCCGTGGCCAACCTGCTCAACAACCAGCAGTCGATCGCCACGCAGTTCATGTACCTTCTGGTCAGCGCCAGCTTCTATTCCGACTCCTCGACTTCGTCGAGCATCGGTGCCTCGGCCTCGGCCGCCACAGGTTTCGAACTGCTGTCGAATCAGTTGAGCAACTGGCTCTCGAGCGACGACTACAATATCGTTTTGCGTTACCGCCCGCGCTCGGAGCTTACGAGCGACGAGATCGACTTCGGATTCTCGAAGAGTCTGGTGAGCGACCGCCTGATCGTGGAACTTGAGGGTAACTACCTTATCGATAACCAGATGTCGGCCAACAGCAACATGTCGAACTTCTTGGGCGAGGCCTACATTACGTGGCTTATAGACGAGAACGGCAACCTCAAGCTGAAGGGCTTTACGCAGACGATCGACCGTTTCGACGAGAATCAGGGTCTTCAGGAGACGGGAGTCGGAATCTACTACAAGGAGGATTTCGAGAACTGGAAGGATCTGAAGCGCCGTGTCCGCGACCGTTTCATGAGCAAGCGGCGCCGTGAGCAGCGCGATGCCGAGATGCGTGAGGCCGCCGAACGGAGCATGCGCGAGGCCGACAGCCTTGATAAGAGCGGCGAAGGGATGCACCTGCGTCGTGACGCGGCGGGGCGCGATACGACCTCACGTGCGGCCGGCGTGGATACTTTGCGTCGGGCTGCGGTGAATAATGTCGCGGCAGACAGTATGTCGAAGGATAGTGCAACTGTGAATGCGGAGAGTGTGGAGCATGTTGCGGCCGTTACGGACGGCCGGGCGTCGAAACGCGGACGCCGCCACCGTCAGCGCGCCGAGGCGGCGGCAACGACGGACGCAATACCCGTTGAGGATAATGAATGGATTGAATTTGAGAAACTTGAATAAAAAACTTAAATAAAACAAGAAAGATTATGATCGAATTTCTTCAGGCTGCCCAAGGTGCGGCAGCGGCGGCAGGCGAGACTGCCGAGGCAGCGGTTACGAATGATGTAAGCATGAGCTTGTGGGAACTCTTCACCAAGGGAGGATGGCTGATGTGGCCGTTGTTGATTTTGGGCGGCATTACGGTCTTCATCTTCGTGGAGCGTTATCTGGCCATACGCAAGGCGTCGGTTATGGACATGAACTTCATGAACCGTATCCGCGACTACATCTCTGACGGCAAGATCCGCTCGGCGATAGACCTCTGCCGTAAGACCAATACCCCCATTGCCCGCATGATCGAGAAGGGCATAGGCCGTATCGGCCGTCCGATGGGCGACATACAGTCGGCCATAGAGAATGTTGCCAACCTTGAGGTGTCGAAGCTCGAGAACGGACTTCCGTTCCTTGCGACGATCGCCGGCGGTGCCCCCATGATCGGATTCCTCGGTACGGTGCTCGGTATGGTGCAGACCTTCATGGATATGTCGGCTGCGGGAGGTACGGTCGACATGTCGTTGCTGTCGAGCGGTATGTACGTTGCGATGGTGACCACGGTTGCGGGTCTTATCGTCGGTATTCCGGCATACTTCGGCTACAACTACCTTGTGGCCCGTATCGAGAAGCTCGTGTTCCAGATGGAGGCCAACTCGATCGCCTTCATGGATATATTGAATCAACCCGTTAAATAGTGTGAGTCATGGCAATTAAACGAGGATCGAAGGTCAATCAGTCGTTCTCGGCATCGTCGATGACGGACTTGATGTTTCTGTTGTTGCTCTTCATGATCATCGCAACGACGCTCATCAATCCCAATGCCGTGAAACTGATGCTGCCCAAGAGCGCCAACCAGCTCAAGGACAAGGCCGTGACCACGGTGTCGATAAAGGATGCCGGCAATGGCCGCTACATATATTATGTGGAGTTGGAGAATGTGGGCTCGCGCGAGGGTGTTGCCCGCGCGTTGAAGAGCCGTCTTGAGGGACAGGAGAAGCCGACCGTATCGCTGCATGCCGACAAGACGGTGGCATGGGATGAGATCGTGCAGATGATGAACATCGCCAAGGATAACGGTTACGGATTGATCGCAGCCACGCAGCCCTGATGTACGGGGGCGGGTGACGACGGATAAAACGGAACGATTATGAACTACTACGATGAAAACGACGACAGACCGAAGCTTTACGGCGGAGTTGCCGTGGGTGCATACGTTATAGTGTTAGCCGCAGCCCTGCTGCTGGGAAAGATATCCATCGACAAGGTCGAAGAGCCCGCAACGCTTATCATAGAACTCGAGGAGGAGCCGCCGCGGCCCCAGCGTACGGTAGTGACGCAACAGGCGCCGCGCCATGAGAATATCTCGACCGAGCGCGACAATTCGCAGCAGGTGACGGGCCCCGACGAACAGACGCGTACGGTGAACCGCCGTGCCATCTTCCACAGCAATACGGACGGTGCGGACGAGGAGGAGGATGTGGGCAACCCCTACAGCCGCGAGGGCAAGGAGAATACCGCTTCGGGTGACGGCGGGGGACTGAACCCCATAGGCAACGACCAGCTGGACGAGGGTCTTCGCGGCCGCGGTCTTGTGGGCAACCTGCCGTTGCCGGACTATCCGGGCAACACGAGCGGCAAGATTGTCATACGCGTGGCGGTCGACCAGCACGGTGTCGTGACGAGTGCTGCGTACGAACCCAAGGGTTCGACCTCGTCGGATGCGGCGCTGATAGCAGCGGCGATAGCCGCTGCGAAGAAGGCGCGCTTCACCGAGAGCCGCAGCTTCGTGCAGGGCGGAACGATAACGTATAACTTCAAACTTAACTGACGACGATGGAACATCTCGCAAGAGGTATAATTTGTGGCGTGACTCTTAGTGTGGCTGTTGTTGCGGCGGCTTGGGCGCGGGAGCCGATTATGGGAAGCATGTCGAAACATGCCGGGACACCATGCGTGGCGGGGCAGGAGCCGCAGGAGGATCGGAAGGGCCTTGAGCGACGTCAGAAGGCGCCGTCGGGACCGCACATGGCCTTCGACCGCACGTCGCACGACTTCGGCGACGTGGCACGCCACGGGGGTGACCTCATAAAGGAGTTCCGCTTCGTGAATGACGGAGACGAGCCTCTGGTGATAAAAAAGATCACCAAAGCCTGTTCGTGCCTTACGGTGAGCTACTCGCGCAAGCCCGTCCTGCCCGGCGAGGCATCGGTCATAAAGATCAAATACGAGCCCCACAAGATCGAGGAGGGTATATTCCACCGTGTCATACAGATCTATTCGAATTCGCCCGAGGGGGTGCGTCTGCTCACCATACAGGGCAATTCGATCGAGGACAACACGTCGCGCAAACGGCATTGACGGTGGACCGCAGATCACAGGTTGTATTATGACGATAAGCCCGCTCCGAGGAGCGGGCTTATTGCTTTTGTCATAATTACCCTTTATTCTGACCCGATGGGTTTGTGTGGGTGTGGCTGAATGTATTTGAGGTTTGGAGTCTGACGGAGTGAATAAAACTACTTTCAGACTGTCAGTCGTCGCAGCGGCGCAGTACGATGGCCGTGCGCGAGGTGTTGTATATCCTTATGTGCGGCTGCGCATCTTCGCCCGCGGGGAATGAGAAGTGCTCGTCGTCCATTGCCTGCCGTGCCAAGCCGCCAAAGCGCGCCTCGTCGGTCGAGAGTAGCGGCACGTAGCGTCCTTCGCGCCGTACGGGCAGCTCGTAGTCGGGAATCGAGGCCGTGGGGTGCCAGTTGAATACGAAGACGAGGTCGCCGTGTGCGAAGACGATGGTCTTGTTGTGCTCGTCCATGAGCAGGTTGTAGGGATAGCCGTCGGCAAGGATGCCGTATCGGCGTACCATAAGGAGCATCTCGCGGTCGAAATCGGCCAAGAACGAATATCTCAACTCCTTGCTGTCGCGCAGCGACCATTGGCGCCGTGCGTGGTCGTACGACCAGCCGTTGCCCTCGCGCGGGAAGTCGATCCATTCGGGGTGTCCGAACTCGTTGCCCATGAAGTTGAGGTATGCCTCGCCGCCCGTCGTGATGGTCATCAGACGTATCATCTTGTGCAGGGCCATGCCGCGGTCGATGAGTATGTTCTGGGTCTTGCGGTCCATCGAGTCGTACATCAGACGGTCCATCAGACGGAAGGCTATGGTCTTGTCACCCACGAGTGCCTGATCGTGCGACTCGGCATAGGCTACGGTCTTGACGCCGGGCAGACGGTCTGTCATGACCGACCACATCTCCCAAATGTTCCACTCTTCGTCGGGAGTATCCTTGAGCATCTTGATCCAGAAGTCGGGTATCGCCATGCCGAGGCGGTAGTCGAACCCCACGCCGCCATCGTATGGCGGGAAGCAGATGCCGGGCATGCCGCTTACCTCCTCGGCTATGGTTACGGCCGCGGGGCGGAAGTCATGCACCAGACGGTTTGCGAGTGTTAGGTATGTCAGGGCATCGAGGTTGACGCCTTCGTCGAAGTAGCGGTCGCGGCAGTCGAAGTCGACATATCCGTGATGGTGGTATATCATCGAGGTGACACCGTCGAAACGGTATCCGTCGAAGTGGAAACGGTCGAGCCAATACTTTACGTTCGAGAGCAGGAAGTGTTCGACCCCGCCCTTGCCGTAGTCGAAGGTCATCGAGTCCCAATATTTCTGGTATCCCTCGGCTCCGGCCTTGGAGTAGAGGTGGTCCGAGCCGTCGAGGGCGTTGATGCCCTCGTTTATGTTCTTGACGTAGTGAGCGTGTACGAGATCCATTATGACGGCCAGCCCCATGCCGTGCGCCGTGTCGACGAGGCGTTTGAGCTGCTCGGGCGTGCCGAAACGTGACGAGGGGGCGAAGAAATTCGATACGTGGTATCCGAATGAGCCGTAGTAGGGGTGTTCGGCTATGGCCATGAGCTGCACGGCGGTATATCCCGCCTGCTTTATTCGCGGCAGGATCAGATCCGTAAATTCGTCGTATGTGCCTATTCCGCGCCGCTCCTGCGCCATGCCTATGTGGGCCTCGTATATGAGCAGGTCTCCGGCCGCCGCGGGCGAGAAATCGTCGTCATGCCATACGTATGGTTCGGGGGCCCAGAACTGCGCCGTGTAGTTCTTGCTCTTCTCGTCCTGCACCACGCGCGTGGCGTATGCGGGAATGCGGTCCAACCAGCCGTTTGCGCCGTGTACGTGCATCTTGTAGAGTGAGCCGTGCGTCAGACGGTCGGCATACATCGCGTCGGGGAAGAAGGCACTCCAGACGCCGTTCTCACCCTTGTCCAGCCGCAACTGCGTACGCTGCCACGAGTTGAAGTCCCCGAACAGATATACATCCTGCGCCTCGGGCAGCCACTCGCGGAACCACCAGCCGCTGAGCTCCTCGTCGCGCTGCCATCCGTAATACATGTATCCGTTGGCGTAGTCGACGATCGAGCCGGCACGGCGCGTGATATCCTCCATACGGCGCATGTAGCGTTCGTGTCGTTCGTATATTCGGTCGGCCACGGGCTCAAGCCATTCGTCGCGTTCGACCATAGGCAGTTTTGTGTGACTCGTATCCATAGCTTGAATTTTACGTGTATGTCGGATGGACGGCATGGCGCGGCCCGAGCAGTCTTATCCGGAGTGTCGTAGAGTATCCAAATATACGAACAATGGATGGAATTTTCAAGTTTCGGTGTGGGTAAACGTCACGGTGAAGATAAAATACGACGTTGCGGACAAGCGGCAGGCCGTATTCCATTACATGGCAAACAAAAAGAGAGGAACGGATTTCGCCCGTTCCTCTTCGTGTATGGAATATTGTGTGTGGATCAGCACACCCGCGGGTCAGAATGTGACCTCGATGCGTCTGTTGTCGTACTGTACGGCGTAGACCTTCCATGAGGGCTGCCATGCGGCAGGTACGTCGAACGACGCAGTAGTTGAGGGGCGTAGCATGCCGTCCGAGACGTGTATGAGCGTACCGTCGGGACCGCCGTCGCGTACCTCGTAGACGATGACATTCTGCCAGCCGCTCATCGTGAGCTTGCGGTCCGAACGCTCGGCCGTGCCCGTCACGACGCTCTTCTGCTGCTTGAAGGTCTCATAGTTGTTGTCTGTTATGTACTCTATTGCTGCCGTGGGCGCGTCATATCCCAACGCCTCGACGCGCGAGCGTATACGGTCGATCATCTGCTGCGTCACGGTGATCTGTCCCGTGCCGTAGTCGTCTATGGTGGCATCGACGGGGGTAAGGAAACCCCACTTGTCGAAGAAGTCGAGGAGATTCATCCGGGCGCATGCGCTGGCTATATATACGAACTCCAACTGCTGCTCGCCCGCCGTGGCCAGGTTGTCATGCGTGCGTACCCACTCGAAGCAGTCGGCATAGAAACCTCCGTGGTCGCTCTGCTGCATGGGTGTGCGGCCGAGAACCTTGCCGAAGTAGAGCTCCAGCTGCCAGAACGGTATCAGCTTGCAGAAGACGTCGCCTTCAGTGGCGTGCGGAGCGTCCTTTACAAGAATATTGCTCCAAGCCTTGGTGTAGCGGTTGGGGTTGGCCGCGTCGCCCATGTTCTCGGTCTGTACGCGCGAATCCTGTCCGTAGACAGATGTCTGGATGTGTTGCGAGAGGATATTGTTCGTCACCTCAGTCGTGCCGAGCCACTTGAGGCCCGGACGTGTCTGGTTGCTGTGCCCGACCTCGTGTGCGGGACCCCAGCATGCCGATGTGGTGAGACGGTTCTCGTCGCACAATTCCGCAAGCGTGTCGTCATGGTATGCCGTATGGTACGATGTCGAGTACATGTAGCTCGTGTACATCACCGTAAAGCACATCCTGTTGTGGAACATCTTGCCGTATTTCTCCAGACCGATGAACTCCTGCTCGCGGTACACAAGCGCGTCGTATGCGTCGATCAGCGCCTTGAGGTCGTGCGTATGGTTGCGGAATCGTTCCGTCGGGAAGATGAGGTGCGCGTATGCCCCGACCACGTCGAAATATTTTCCCGTGGCGGCACCGAGCAACTCACTGGCACGCCCCTCGTGGTCGGCACGCTGCGAGTCGTAGTATCCGTTGACGGTGCCCGTTGCGAAGTGCAGTCTGACGGCAGGTGCCGAGGCGAAGCTGTCGGTGTGGTACATTACATAAACGAGACCCTTGTTCGTGATGTCGATCTTGTTGACACCGGTCGAGATGGGGTAGCTGTCGCCGCCGAAGCCGTCGCCGTTCGGACGGTCGAGGTTCTGCACGCGGAGCGATACGCTCTGCCCCTGCAGGTCGGCCATCACTATGAGCTGCTGGCCTGCCGCGACCTCAATGCCCGTGGGGTTGTCCAGAAGACTGTATTGCGAGGTCTTGTTGCGTGTGGCCTCGGTGTCTGGATTGGGATAGGCCTTGAAGGTGTTTATGCGGAACTCCTTCGCGTAGCGGTCGTGATACATGAAGTAGGCTATATTCTTGAAGAAGGCGTATGGGCAGGCGGCTATATCCTGCGGCGTGACGCCTGCGCGAAGTTCCGAGCACGAGGCATCGGTGAAGAGCGTAGTGTAGTCGAAAGCCTCGGGATTGCGCCTGTAAAACTCCATCTCGGCGCACGAGGCGAATCCCTGCCCGTCTCCGGCACCCGATTTTACGGTCAGACGTATGGCCGTCACGCCGATAAGCGGCTCGGGGAACTCGACCTTGGCGGCCGAGGCGTTGCCCCCGAAATCATGTGTCATGACGTGCTGCCACTGAGGTGTTGCGGCAGGTACGGTCGAGGCGTTCTGTGTGATGGCCGAAAGAGCCTCGATCTCCACCTCCTTGAAACGTCCGTTCCATCCCGTGGTACGCGGGTAGTAGACCATATAGTCGATGTCGGACTCCTGCTCAAGGTAGTAGGTGAGTGTTATGGGGAAGTAGCCGTCGCCCGCGTTGTTCCAGTTCGAGTGGTAGATGGTGTTCATGTCGCCGTCGAACGAGAGTTCGATCTCGCCTCCAGACTGGTATGACGAGGCCTCGCCGCGGGCTATGATAAGCTTTATGTCATCCTTGAGGCTCTCGGTGCTCTCGGGGGCGTATGCATCGAGTCCGCGCTGCGTTACGGTGAGGGTGGCAGCCTCGACGTCGCTCGGCGTCTGCTTGTCGCTGAAGGTGATGGTGGCGCTGCGGGTTCCGTCGGCAGTATTGCCGCTGACTGAGAATGCTCGTGTCGATGTTACGACAGGGTGTGCCGCGCTGCGGGTGTCGATGGGCGTCTCATAGATCCATGTGCAGTCGGGTCCGACCGCCGCTTCGACCTCGACGTTTGTAGTGACCTCGACGGTTATGTCGCCTCCCGCTGCCGAGACCGTTGCCGTGGATTGCGACAGAAGTATGGCCTTGCCCCAGCCCAGCTGCTGTACCTCGACGGTATGTGCGGGCAGATCCGGTACCGTTATGGTCACCGTTGCGCGGCGGATATTCTTCTGGTCGTTGTCCTCGGCCGAGATGATGAGACGGTCGGGCTGTTTCTCGGCATGGAGCCAGCCGTCGCTTATGGCGTAGTCCCATGCGACGTTGCTCTTGACCATGATGGTGCGGTCGGAGGCATTCTCCTCTGTGAAATTTACTGTTGATACATCCACTTCCAAAGTGGCCGGACCGTTGTCGACATCTGTGCCGCTCTTGTGGCAAGAGCATGCGATGCCTGCAGCCAGAAGGATTGTCGCTGCGGCGGCAAAGAATCTTGTTGCTGAACTTTTCATAATGTTACGGCAGTTGATATTGTAGGTTGTGTTAAAGTAATAAGGTTTCGGGGATAAAAGTAACGATATTAAATGATATATTGGTATTTGGCTTCGATTTTTTTTGAAAAATGATGTTGTGACTTTCATCTACCATGAAAAAACAGTATTCAAACCCATTTTGGGTGAGATTTTGCCGATGTGCGGTTGTCGCTGATATGCCACGTGCATAAAAACACCGGAATATGCGTGCATTATGCGGAAAAATTGTTATATTTGTAACGTTTGGTCCTGAATGATCGGACAAAAGAGGATACATAATTAATAGATAAATCAACAATAAACCAGAAATTCATTATGTTCAAAGGACAACCAAAAGGTTTGTATGCCCTTTCGCTGGCCAATACGGGTGAGCGCTTCGGCTACTATACCATGCTTGCGATCTTCACGCTGTTCCTGCAGGCGAAGTTCGGCTACACCGAGGCCGTCACCACGCAGATCTACGGCATCTTCCTCGCCGCAGTCTATTTCATGCCCTTCTTCGGAGGTATTCTGGCCGACAAGTTCGGCTTCGGCAAGATGGTCACACTCGGTATCTTCGTCATGTTTGTCGGATATGCGTTGCTGGCCATACCTACCGATGCAGGTTTCGCAGGTCAGGCGCTCATGTTCGGCGCGCTGGCGCTCATAGCCTGCGGTACGGGTCTCTTCAAGGGTAACCTGCAGGTGCTGGTGGGCAATCTCTACGACGATCCCGCATATCAGGCAAAACGAGACAACGCATTCTCGATCTTCTACATGGCCATCAACATCGGCGCCATGTTCGCCCCCGGTATGGCCAAGTGGATTACCAACCACTTCCTTGCTCAGGACGGTCTGGTATATAACGGTCAGATTCCCGCACTTGCGCACCAATATCTCGAGCAGGGTGCCAACATGGCGGCCGAGCCGCTGGCAAAACTTCAGGAGCTGGCTGCGTCGATGGGCGCAACGGGCGATCTGGCGGCATTCTCGGAGCACTACATCGAGAAACTCTCGACGGCGTATAACATGGGCTTCGGCGTAGCTTGTATCTCGCTGGTCGTATCGTACCTTATATATGTAGGTTTCCGCAAGACCTTCAAGCATGCCGACGTTACGGCCAAGCAGCAGGCTGCGGCCGAGAGCGCCGCAGGCGTACACCACACGGAACTGACGCCCGCACAGACCAAGTCGCGTATTACGGCTCTGCTGTTAGTCTTCGCCGTGGTGATCTTCTTCTGGATGGCATTCCACCAGAACGGCTCGACGATGACCTTCTTCGCCCGCGACTACACCACATCGGAGGCTACGGGTATCACCCGCATGGGTTTCGACATTCTTAACCTTGTGCTGGTTCTGGTCGGTGTATACGGTATCGTAGGATTCTTCCAGTCGGACAAGAGCCGCGGTAAGATCATCAGTGCCGTGGTATTCGCCGCAGCACTCGGGGCGCTCTTTTACCGCTATACCATCACGCCCGATCCGGTACACATCCTGCCTTCGGACTTCCAGCAGTTCAACCCCTTCTATGTCGTTGGTCTGACCCCCATCTCGGTGGCCATCTTCACCGCTCTGGCCCGCAAGGGCAAGGAGCCCTCGGCCCCGCGCAAGATCGGTATGGGTATGATCATCGCCGCCGCAGGATTCCTTATCCTTACCGTCGCATCGTTCGGACTCATGTCGCCCGCCGAGGTGAAGGCCGCAGGTGCCAGCGACACATTCGTATCGCAGAACTGGCTCATATCGACATATCTGGTGCTGACCTTTGCCGAGCTGCTCCTCTCGCCGATGGGTATATCGTTCGTGTCGAAGGTTGCGCCCCCGAAATATAAGGGTATGATGATGGGTTGCTGGTTCGCGGCTACGGCCGTAGGTAACTACGCTACGTCGCTCATCGGTTACCTTTGGGGCAGCGGTATGGCCCTCTGGATGGTATGGAGCGTGCTGATTATCCTCTGCCTGCTCTCGGCCGTATTCATCTTCTCGATCATGAAGAAACTCGAGTCGGCTACCGAGTAGGCGGGCTCTGAATTATAATGCGAATCGGACGCATCACACGGCGTGTGGTGCGTCCGGTTTTTGTTTGTGCCGTGCGGTCACTCGTTTCTGCATTTACTGCCGTCGGTTATGCCGGATGGTGCGAAGATTAATAATCGGCTGGATAAATCGAGGGAATGTGTAGCTGCCGGTGTGTGTAAAATGAAAAAGGCAGGAATCCGACGCTCCTGCCTGTATTGTGTCATACATTGAATATAAATCTTGGGCTGCTACTGATCCAGAGTGCGTTTGACGCACTCGATGCCTACGCGGCGCAGCAGGTCGAGACCCTCCTCCGAACGGTAGTCGTTGACATATACCACACGGCGGATGCCGGCCTGAATGATCAGTTTAGAACACTCGATGCAGGGGGCGTCGGTGATGTAGAGAGTCGAGCCGTCGCAGTTGTTTGCGCTCTTTGCCACCTTGGTTATGGCGTTGGCCTCGGCATGGAGCACATACGACTTGGTTTTGCCGCTCTCGTCCTCGCATATATTCTCGAAGCCCGAGGGGGTGCCGTTATATCCGTCCGATATGATCATCTTGTCCTTGACGATCAGTGCGCCAACCTTGCGGCGTACGCAGTATGAGTTCTCGGCCCAGATGCGGGCCATGCGCAGATAACGCAGGTCAAGCTGACGTTGCTTCTCCTCTTCGTATCCCATATTTGTGGTGTTTGTTTGGTGTTATCGTGTTTCGTCGACGAAGACCTTCTTTACGGCCTCGAGATATCCGTATCCGAACTTGTCGCACGGCATCAGATAGCTGGTCTCGGTCCATTCGTTCCAGCTGTTTATCGTGATGAGCGGGGCGCGGTCGGGATGGCTGTCGGCGTATGAGCGGGCCTTGCGCAGAGCCTCGGCGAAGGCGTCGGGGGTGTTGTTGCGCACGACGGGACTCGATCCCGTGCGCGGGCTGTTGTCCCAGCCGACACTTACGTGTGGGTAGAACGTGAATGTATATGTCGAATCTATACGCTGCCATTCGCGTTCGGCATCGGCCGCAATGTCGGCATACTCGCGGTTCATGTCGGTGAAGTGCGCGAACTGATAGTGTGTGGCACTGTCGAATCCGAGCGTACGGATGAGTTCGTCACCCGGGTTCCCGGCCTTGCCGCTGTCGAAGCCGCTGTAATTGAGGTTTACGGACCACATGGCGAATTGGAGCTCAAGGTCCGGAAATCCCGCACGCCGCACCTCGTCGCGGAACCACTTCAAGGCATCTGCCGCCTGCTCGACGCCGCCCAAACCCGAAATGAGGTTCGGCAGGTCGTATATCATGAATACGGGACGGCCGTCGATCTTGTAGTATTGCGGGTGTTTGAAATATTTCTCGATGTTGCGCCGGCATATCTTCTCGAACTCTTCGCGGTCGACCTTGCCCTGCCAGATTACATTGTTCTCGTTGTAGCGTGCCAGACGCGTATCCCACAGATTGAGCACGTCATGGTTGGCCCACATGAGGTAGAACTGCATCTTGTCGACGTTGGCGGCCTTCAGGAATCCGTTGTCGAGCGTGGTCTCCATAAACGGGCGGCCGTCGTACCAGTACCAGTCGAAGATGAATATGTCGATGCCGTGGCGCGTAGCCTGCTCGATCTCCATCTCCATGACGGCTGGGTCGGCCTCGTTGACATATCCCCAGAGGGGTTTGCGGTTCCAATAGTGGCCCGGGTAGCGTTGCTGCATGGTCATCACCGTCTCCCACTCGCCTATGCCCAAGGGCCAGAAGGGACGCAGACGCTCGTCGTCCGACGCGTATGCCGGATAGAGGTATGCTGCAACATCGTATCGGCGCTGCTGTCGGACCTCGGCCGTATTGTTTGCGGTCTCTGTGCGTGACGTCTTGCGTGTCTTTGTCGTTTGTGCCTGAGTGTTCGGCGTTATGAGCAGCGAGGCCGCCGTAAGGGCGGCCAACGCTATGCCTGACATGTATCGGTTCATATTCTCTTTCCGGACTTTTCTTCCATAACTTGGGTTAGGGCTTCCTTGCTCGGATTTCCCCTTGCTCAGACCCACCCCTTGATGTTGTATTAGCCAACGTTTGGTTTATTGAGCACCTGTTTCCATCTAATACATTGGGCCATTTTCCTTATTTCCTTTCGGCCTTGCCCTCGCCTCTCCGTGTGCGTCCGATTTTCTCTGTATTGGGCCCTCGTGGAGTGGGGGATTAGAGTCCCTTGCCGTGGCAGTGCTTGTACTTCTTGCCGCTGCCGCACGGGCAGGGATCGTTGCGTCCGATCTTCTTGTCGGCCTTGAAGGGGGCGGGCTTGGTCTTGTCGGCCTGACCTGCCGCGGCGGCTGCCGCCATGCGCGATGCCTGCAACTTGTTGACGTCTACCTTTGCGCGGCGTTCACGCTCCTGCTGCACGGCCTCGGGGTTGTTCTCACGAACGGGGATGTAGGCCTTGTTGAGTATGGCGAGCGTCTCGCGGTTGACCTTCTGGAGCATTGCCGAGAAGAGGTTGTACGACTCGAGCTTGTAGATCAGAAGGGGATCCTTCTGTTCGTATGCGGCATTCTGCACGCTCTGGCGCAGGTCGTCCATCTCACGCAGATGCTCGCGCCATGCGTCGTCGATGGTGGTGAACATGACGATCTTCGAGAAGACCTTGTATATCTCGGCCCCGTCCGTATCCTTGCAACGCTGCAGCTGTACGGGCACGTGGTATCCCAGATGTCCGTTTGTGAGCGGGAAGTGAATGATGCGGTCCATGTGGTCGGCATTGTCGGCATATATGGCCTGCATCGTGGCGCGTACGGTGTCGGCCACGGCCTTGGCGCGGCGTCCGTAGAGCGTGCGCAGATCTTCGACAATCATCTCGACGATCTCGCGCGGCTTCGACGACGAATATTTCGCCTCGTCGAACGAGGGCTGCAACGCTACCTCGCGGATAAGGTCGAACGAGAAGTCCTCGTATGAGGCACCCTCGTGTGCCTCCATGAAGGTCTCGGCGTAGTCGTACATTATATTGTTGAGGTCGATCTCGATACGCTCGCCGTAGAGGGCGTGGCGGCGGCGCGTGTAGATAACCTCACGCTGCGAGTTCATCACGTCGTCGTATTCGAGCAGACGCTTACGTATGCCGAAGTTGTTCTCCTCGACCTTCTTCTGGGCGCGTTCGATGGCCTTGGTCATCATCTTGGCCTGAATGACCTCGCCCTCCTGTATTCCCATGCGGTCCATGAGTGCCGATATGCGGCTCGAGCCGAAGAGTCGCATCAGGTCGTCCTCGAGCGATACGAAGAACTGCGACGATCCCGGGTCGCCCTGACGTCCGGCACGTCCGCGCAGCTGACGGTCGACACGGCGGCTCTCGTGGCGCTCCGTTCCGATAATGGCCAGACCTCCGGCGGCGCGTGCCTCGGGCGAGAGCTTGATATCGGTACCACGGCCCGCCATGTTGGTGGCGATGGTTACCTGTCCCGAGCGTCCGGCCTCGGCCACGATCTGGGCCTCAAGCTGGTGCTGCTTGGCGTTGAGGACATTATGCTTTATGCCGCGGAGTTTGAGCATGCGGCTCAAAAGCTCCGAGATCTCTACCGACGTGGTTCCGACAAGTACGGGGCGCTTGGCCTCGACCAGCCGGACGATCTCTTCGATGACGGCATTGTACTTCTCGCGTTTGGTCTTGTAGACCAGATCCTCGCGGTCGTCGCGGATGACGGGGCGGTTGGTCGGGATGACCACGACGTCGAGTTTGTATATGTTCCAGAACTCCGATGCCTCGGTCTCGGCCGTACCGGTCATACCGGCCAGCTTGTGGTACATACGGAAGTAGTTCTGCAGCGTTATGGTTGCGAAGGTCTGCGTGGCGGCCTCGACCTTGACACGCTCCTTGGCCTCGATGGCCTGATGCAGGCCGTCCGAATAGCGGCGCCCGTCGAGGATACGTCCCGTCTGCTCGTCGACGATCTTCACCTTGTTGTCCATGACCACATACTCCACGTCGCGCTCGAACATCGAGTAGGCCTTGAGCAGCTGGTTGACCGTATGCACACGCTCCGACTTGATCGAGTAGTCGTTGATGATCTGATCCTTGCGCTGGGCCTTCTCCTCGGGCGTGAGGCCGCTCTTCTCCAGATCGGCGATCTCGCTGCCGATGTCGGGCAGCACGAAGAAGCCGTCCTCGTTGAAGTACTGCGACAGCACGTCGTGTCCCTTGTCCGTCAGCTCCACCGAGTTGAGCTTCTCGTCGATTACGAAGTAGAGGTCGTCGACTATCTCGGGCATGCGGCGGTTGTTGTCCTGCATGTATATGTTCTCGGTCTTCTGGAACTGGGTCTTGATACCCGGCTCCGAGAGGAACTTGATCAGCGGCTTGTATTTGGGCAGACCCTTGTGCGCGCGGTAGAGCAGGACGCCTCCCTCCTCGGGTTTGCCCTCGGCAAAGAGACGGCGCGACTCGGCCACAAGCGACGTGACCAAATTCTTCTGCAGGTTGTAGAGGTGCTCGATCGAGGGGCGGTATGTCTCGAAAAGCTGGTCGTCACCCTTGGGTACGGGACCCGATATGATAAGCGGCGTACGCGCATCGTCGATCAACACCGAGTCGACCTCGTCGACAATGGCGTAGTGGTGCTTGCGCTGTACGAGATCCTTGGGCGACGAAGCCATGTTGTCGCGCAGGTAGTCGAAGCCGTACTCGTTGTTGGTACCGAAGGTGATGTCGGCCATATATGCCTTGCGGCGCGCTTCTGAATTGGGCTGGTGCTTGTCGATGCAGTCGACCGAGAGTCCGTGGAATTCATACATGGGGCCCATCCACTCCGAGTCGCGTCGAGCCAGATAGTCGTTCACCGTCACCACATGCACACCCTTGCGGGCCATGGCGTTGAGGAAGACGGGGAGCGTAGCCACGAGCGTCTTACCCTCACCGGTGGCCATCTCGGCGATCTTGCCCTTGTGGAGCACCACGCCGCCGAAGAGCTGCACGTCGTAGTGCACCATGTCCCACTTGATGTCGTTGCCGCCGGCCATCCAGTGGGTGGCATAGACGGCCTTGTCGCCGTCGATGGTGACGAAGTCCTTCTCGGCGGCAAGGTTGCGGTCGAAATCGGTAGCCGTGACCACGACGGTGTCGTTCTCGGCAAAACGGCGTGCCGTATCCTTCATGATGGCGAAGGCCTCGGGCAGTATCTCGTCGAGTTTCTGCTCGATCTTGTCGTCGATACGCTTGGTCGTGGTGTCTATGTCCTTCGATATCTTCTCCTTGTCCGAGAGCGAAGTCTCGGCCAGCTCCAGCTTGGCCTTCTGCTCGACGATATGTGCCTCGTCGTCGGCGATGAAGTCGGCTATCTGCTTCATCAGGGCGGCGCTGCGGGCGCGGAGCTCGTCGTTCGAGAGCTTCTGTATCGACGGATATATCTCCTTGATCTTGTTTACGTAAGGCTCTATCTGTTTGCGATCCTTATCGGCTTTTGAACCGAAGAACAACTTGATAACGTCGCTTAGAATATCCATAATGCGGTTTGTTTTTGCGTTTAGCTGTTAAAAATCCTACAAATATAGATATTTATTTCCAAATGTCAAAATCTCGGATATCTGTACTTTGCGCCATCAGGCGGGGTTTGCGCAGCCTCGGTGCGCCTCGATGCCGGAAGCCGTCCGTGGGCCCTGTGCGGAGTGATATCTATGCCTGTGGTTACTTTGCCTCAGCGGAAGTTCCGGTGTCGGCTTCGGGAAATCCCGCCTTGCCGGTGCCTGCGGACATAAGACGCTTGAGTTCCGGCAGATACAGACGATATACATCTCGCGGCGAAGCGTTGTGCCGGCGGCATATCGAGGCGGCCATACCGACAACCTCGCCCATCATCCCGCCCGTACGCATGACGCGTACACTGCCCAGAGCGATGTGCGTGACGCTGATATCACGGCCGGCCATGAACAGATTGTCGATGTTGCGCGAGTAGAGGCAGCGGTAGGGTATGGGGTATGGTGCGATCTGACGCGAGTCACTGTATGCGAGGAACGGCTCGCCGTCGAACCCATCCTTGCGATGGGGGTAGTGCAGGTCTATGCCCCACGTTGCCGTGACGGCGGCATCGTCGTAGCGCGTACCCTCTATAAGGTCCTGTTCGCGCAGCACCACGTCGCCCAGCAGGCGGCGCGACTCGCGTTTGCCGCCTATGTATGCCACCCATGCCAGACGCCGCCGCGCAAACTCTTCGCGTTGCGGACTGCGGTTCTTCAAGTATGCCCAGTTGCCGTATACGGCCAGCAGGGCGTAGTCGCGGATATGCTCGATATCGTAGATCTGATCCTTGTCAAGGCCCGTCTCCCAGTCCCAGTCGCCGCGTGTGATGGGTATAGCGGTGCGTTCGTCGAACTGCAGCGCCCACGGGCACTCGGGAAACGAACATACGGAGTCTGTCTGTTCTGAGTACCATTGTACGGATGTGCCCATCACCAGCGAGTCGGCCTTGTCGGGGGCGCTCGGTTCGCCGCTCTGGGCGCGACTCTCGCGCCCAGAGCGGAAGTCGGCCCCCGCGAGGAACCCAACGGTGGCATCACCCGTGCAGTCGGCAAACAGTTTCCCTTCGAATCTTAACCTTTCTCCCGTAAGTATATTCTGTCCGGTGACGGCGGTGATCCTGCTGCCGCGGCGCTCAACGTCGGTTATGTGCGTCGAGAGGTATAGATCTATTTCGGGGTGCGACTCGTGGAAAATCCAGTGTAAGCTGCCCCCTAAAACCAAGCGATTCTGCCCCCTTAAAA
>URBK01000033.1 GCA_900546065.1 uncultured Alistipes sp. | reverse complement strand
GGCAATTGCTGTCGGTATACGGAATAAATAACTCTTGTTTTGCGTAGCGCGGATGATTGGCGCTCTACAATGAATCTATTGCAGGAATGAGAATATTCAGAGGGTTCGGTGAGATCCCGCAACTCAAATACGGTGTGGCGACGATAGGGTCGTTCGACGGCGTACACAGCGGCCACATGGAGTTGTTGCGCCGCGTGAACGAAATAGCCGCGCAACATGGCGGCGAGAGTATGGTTGTCACGTTCGAACCTCATCCGCGGTATGTATTGGGTTCGGGTGAAAGGCTGCGGCTGTTGAGTACGCTCGATGAGAAGATCGTGCTGTTAGGGCGTGCCGGCATAGATGCCGTTGTGGTTGTGCCATTCACCGTGGAGTTCAGCCACACGTCGCCGCGCGAGTTTATCGAGCGCGACATCGTCGGCAGCGGCATACGCTCGCTGGTTGTAGGGTACAATCACCGTTTCGGATATAACAAGGAGGGTGACTACAACTATCTTGAGGCCCGCAGCGTGGGGCTCGACGTACACATGGTCGAGCAGCAGCAGATCGACAGCAGCAAGGTCAGCTCGACGATCATCCGTCAGGCCGTGGCAAAAGGAATGATGGAGAAGGCGCGGCAGCTGTCGGGACACCCGTATCTGATTCTGTGCGATGCTTCGGCTGATGGCTCGGTCTCGGGCGTGGGCGAGCACAAGTTGCTTCCGGCCGACGGGCGTTATGATGCCGTCGTAAACGGAAAGCCTTCCGAGGTTGAAATCTCAGACGGCGTGTTGCGTATATGCGATACGGGTTTCAGCGGCAGGGTAGAGATCGAATTATAGGATTTTATTTTGTGAGCCGGAAGAACGCCGACGAATAACATAGGAATAAGAAATGGCAATAGTATCGTTTGAACATAAGGTCCGTGTACGGTATAAGGATACCGACCAGATGGGGATAATGCACCACTCGAACTATATCGTACTATATGAGATGGCACGTACCGAATGGCTGCGCGACATAGGATTGACATACGCCGAGATCGAACGCCGCGGCATAATGTCGCCCATAATAGAGGTCGAGTCGCGTTATCTGGCGCCGGCGTATTATGACGAGGTGCTGACGGTGCGCGTCAGTCTGGACGAGATGCCCACGGCCAAAATGGTGATCCGCAGCGAGGTGTTCAACGAGAAGGGTGCCTTGATCAATCGCGGGTCGGTGACGTTGGGATTCATGCATGCCGATACGCGTCGCGCGTGCCGTGCACCCGAGTGGTTCATGAGCGCGCTGAATCAATATATCGAGAAACAGAACAACCTCAAATGACAATATGAAGCATAAGAGAGAAAAGAATCACAGCCACCGTGTGGGGTTGGCAGTATGTGTGTATATTGCCTCCGTAATAGCATTTTTCGCGGTTCGTTATTCGGCCTTATATCCGTCGAACAGATGGATTGTGGCCCTGCCCGCTATCGTGGCTGCGGTTTTTACGTTGCTTCATTACCGTCGCGGTGGCATATTCATCCCGCTGGCCCTCGTAGCCTCTGCGGCCGGAGATCTGATGGGGGCGCAGCATATATTTATCGCACAGGTGGCCTATTTCGCTTTGGCGCACGTCTTCTATATCGTCGATTTCAGCCGCGCGGCTTCGTGGCGCGGACGTTGGGCGCGTCTTGCGGCTCTGGCTGTCGTGGCGGGCGGTTATCTGTGGCTTATATTGAGCCATATTGAGTCCGCAGCCGAGATGGCTGCCGTCGGTATCTATGGCGTGATCATCTTCCTGATGGCCGCGTGCGCCGTAACACAGGTACGCCGCCATGCCGTGTGGTATGCCGTGGCGGCTCTGTTGTTTGTCTTCTCGGACGGTTTGATCGTATTCAACAAATATGTTGCGGCGGTGCCGTGTGAGGATGTGCTGGTAATGGTGACCTACTATGCCGCTCAGGGAATGTTCGCATATCTGATGATCGGCCGCAACATGAGCCGCGACTGACACTTTATCCTTCAGCTTGTCTGCCAAGTTTGACCTGCATGTGCCAAAATGTCACCCGCAGGGCGATGGCACATACTTTGTTCATGGTATGTGCAGAAATAAATCAAAAAAACAGATAAGCGATGAAAAACGGTAAAATCGGAGTGACGACGGAAAACATATTCCCCGTCATCAAAAAATTCCTCTATTCGGATCATGAGATTTTCCTTCGTGAGCTGGTTTCGAACGCTGTGGATGCTACGCAGAAACTCAAGACGCTGGCTGCGAAGAGCGAGTTCGGCGGTGAGCTGGGCGATCTGACCATACACGTCAGTGTCGATCCTGCGGCCAAGACCCTTACAGTCACCGATCGCGGTATCGGTATGACGGCCGAGGAGATCGACCGTTATATCAATCAGATAGCCTTCTCGAGTGCCGAGGAGTTTCTGGCCAAGTATAAGGATCAGGCCATAATCGGACACTTCGGTCTGGGATTCTACTCGTCGTTCATGGTGGCCGACAAGGTGGAGATATTCACCCGCTCGTACAAGGAGGAGGGTAAATATGTACATTGGAGTTGCGACGGCTCGCCCGAGTACTCGATGGAAGAGGTCGAGGGTGAACATGACCGCGGTACGACCATCGTGCTTCACGTTGCGGATGATTGCAGCGAATACTGCGAGGCGTCGAAGGTCGAGGAGCTGCTGAAGAAGTATTGCCGCTTCCTGCCTGTGCCCATTGCCTTCGGCAAGGTGAAGGAGTGGAAGGACGGCAAGTATGTCGACACGGACAAGGACAATGTCATCAACGACGTCGATCCTCTGTGGACACGCAAGCCTACCGACATAACGGAGCAGCAGTACAAGGATTTCTATCACGAGCTCTACCCGCTTAGCGAGGATCCACTCTTCTACATACACATGAATATCGACTACCCGTTCAATCTGACCGGTATTCTCTACTTCCCGAAGATACGCAACAACTTCGAGATACAGAAGAACAAGATACAGCTCTACTGCAATCAGGTCTTTGTGACGGATCAGGTCGAGGGTATCGTTCCGGAGTACCTGACGTTGCTTCACGGTGTGATCGATTCGCCCGATATTCCGTTGAATGTGTCGCGCAGCTACCTGCAGAGCGATTCGAACGTCAAGAAGATATCGAGCTACATCACGCGTAAGGTTGCCGACCGTCTGAAGGAGCTATTCACGACGATGCGTGCCGACTACGAGAATAAGTGGGATGATCTGAAGATATTCATCGAGTACGGTATTCTGACCGACGACAAGTTTGCCGAGAAGGCCGAGGATTTCATGCTTCTGAAGTCTACAAGCGGCAAATATTTCACGGCCAAGGAGTATGTGGATCTGGTAAAGGAGAACCAGACCGACAAGAACAATACGGTCATCCTGCTCTATGTGGATGATCCCGTCGAGAAGCACAGTTTCCTCGAGTCGGCCAAGTCGAAGGGTTACGACGTGCTGGAGATGAACGGCCCACTGGACAGCCACTACATCAACTGGTACGAGTCGAAGAACCAGAATGTACGGTTTGAGCGTGTGGACAGCGACGTGATCGAGAAGCTGATCCAGAAGGGCGATCAGGTATCCATGTCGCTTACGGAGGCCCAGCAGGAGATCATGCGTCCCGTATTCGAGAGCCAGCTGCCCAAGGACGAGAAGATCACCTACAATATCGCGTTTGAGGCCATGGCGGCCGACGAGGCTCCTGTCGTGATCACGCAGAACGAGTTCATGCGCCGTATGAAAGATATGGCGAAGGTGAGCGGCGGCGGCATGAGCCAGTTCTACGGCCAGATGCCCGATAACTTCACCATAGCCGTGAATGGCAACCACCCGATTGTGATCGACATTCTGGGCAAGGTGGAGAAGGAGTACGGCGACAAGCTCAAGACCATAACCAAGAAGATCGATGCGGCCGTATCCGAGGAGAAGCGCTTCGAGGAGACGGTCAAGGATAAGAAGGAGGCCGACCTTACGCCAGAGGAGAAGTCGATGCGCGAGGAGCTCTCGAAGAAGGTCGTCACGCTGCGTGACGAGCGCAACGAGCGTCTGCGCGAGATAGGCAAGGGCAGTGATCTGGTTCGTCAGATCATCGATCTGGCCCTGCTCTCGAACGGTATGCTGAAGGGTAAGAACCTTTCGGACTTCATACAGCGAAGCATATCGCTCATCGAGAAATAGTGTCTTGAAGGGTTATTATACGGTATGTGCCGCGGCATACAGGTTTTAAGGCCTGTGTGCCGCGGCTTTTTTGTTATATATTTCGTTGCTAATCTAACCGGCCAGCCCGCAAGTTTTGTCTCGGAGGGTAGCCGTGCATAAGAAAAAATGGCTAAATTTGTTGTTGCAAGCGATGCAGGCGGCATTTTGCCGCTCTGCTTTGCGGAGGGACCTCGACCGATAAACTACAATAACCAGATAAATCAATGAAGAGAACACTTTTGCTGTTTTTGGCCCTCGTGTGCCCGGCCGCGCGGATAGTTGCGGCGGATGACGGGCCGAAAATGAAACTTTGGTATCAGTCGCCTGCCAATGCGGCGGTGAAGGACGGCACGGATGCTTGGACGGACGATGTCGAGTGGTTGAAGGCGCTGCCTTTGGGAAACGGATCGCTCGGGGCGATGGTCTTCGGTGACGTGCCGATGGAGCGCATACAACTCAACGAGGAGACCATGTGGTCGGGCAGCCCGCAGCATAGCGACAATCCGGTTGCGGCCGAGAATCTGCAACGCATACGTCAGCTGCTCTTCGAGGGACGCTACCGCGAGGCTACGGAGCTTACGAACCGCACGCAGGTGTGTACGGGTGCAGGTTCGGGCTCGGGCAATGGCAAGGATGTCCCGTACGGTAGTTTCCAGACGTTGGGCGATCTGTGGATAGACTTCGACTGCAAGGATGAATATACGGATTATTACCGTGACCTCGACCTTGAGACAGCCGTCGCAACTGTCTCATATACGCAGGACGGCGTCAGGTATCGCCGTGAAATCTTTGTCAGCAGGCCCGATCAGGTTATGGTTGTACGTATGACGGCCGACCGACGCGGAGCGTTGTCGTTCACGTGCCGCATGACGCGGCCGGAGCGTTTCACAACCTCGTGCGAGGATGGGCAGTTGGTTATGAGCGGTGCGCTCAATGACGGACACGGTGGTTCCAATCTTCGATATATGGCACGTCTGAAGGCCGTTACGCGCGGCGGCGAGACCTTTTGTACGGATGACGCACTGCGTGTGAGCGGTGCCGACGAGGTGATCCTGCTATTGGCGGCATCAACCGATTACCGTCTCGACTATCCGTTGTACAAAGGGCGCGACTATGTGAACATCACGCGCCGCGCGATCGAACAGGCCGGGCATAAGTCATATACGTCGCTTCTGAAAGCACATTTGAAGGAGTATGAACCATATTTCGACCGCGTGTCGCTGCGTCTGGGAGGGGACGAGTCGCAGGATATACCCACAGACGAGCGCCTCGAGCGGGTAAAGCAGGGCGCGGATGACGAGCATCTGTGCGAGTTGATGTTCCAGTACGGGCGTTACCTGCTCATAGCGTCGTCACGCCCGGGAACTATGCCCGCGAACCTTCAGGGTATATGGGCCAACAAGGTTCAGACGCCGTGGAACGGCGACTATCACACCAATGTCAACATACAGATGAACTATTGGCCGGCCGAGGTTGCAAACCTCTCGGAGTGCCAGCTGCCGCTGTTCGATCTCATCGCTTCGCTGGTCAAGCCCGGCCATGAGACCGCACGCGTGCAGTATGGCATGGGCGGATGGGTCGTGCATCCGATAACCAACATCTGGGGTTACACTTCACCCGGCGAATCGTCGTCGTGGGGTATGCACCCGGGAGGTACGGGGTGGCTGTGCCAACATATATGCGAACACTACCGGTTTACGGGTGATAAGGATTTTCTGCAGCGTATGTATCCCGTACTGAAGGGTGCCGTGGAGTTCTATCTCGACTGGCTTACGGTAGATCCTCGCAGCGGCAAACTCGTGTCGGGGCCGGCGGCCTCGCCCGAGAATTCGTTTGTGGCACCCGACGGCAGCCGTGCGCAGATAAGCATGGGGCCGACACATGACCAGCAGGTGATTTGGCAGCTGTTCGACGACTTCGGAATGGCCAGCCGCGAGCTGGGTATCGATGACGATCTCGTGCATCGCGTCGCAGCGGCCAAGGCGAACCTCGCACCCACGAAGATAGGCCATGACGGCCGCATCATGGAGTGGGCCGAGGAGTTCGAAGAGGTGGAGCCCGGACACCGCCACATATCACATCTGTTTGCCGTACATCCGGGCGCGCAGATCAATATGTTGCAGACACCCGAGCTGGCCGCCGCGGCGGGCAAGTCGATGGATTACCGTATAGCGCACGGCGGCGGACATACGGGGTGGAGTTCTGCATGGCTCATCATCCAATATGCGCGACTGCTGCGCGGCGAGCAGGCCAAGGGCAGCCTCGATACGGTGCTGCGCCGCTGCGTTATGCCCAATCTGTTCACGCAGCATCCGCCTTTCCAGATGGATGCCAATTTCGGTACTACGGCCGGCATTGCCGAGATGCTGTTGCAGAGCCACGTCTATGACAATGGTGCATACGTTCTGCAGCTGCTGCCCGCATTGCCTGCGGCATGGCCCGACGGTGAGTTTACGGGTCTTAAGGCCCGCGGCGGCTTCGAGGTCTCGGCGCGGTGGCAGGCGGGACGTATGGTGGAGTTGAGTGTCAAGTCGCTTTTGGGCAACGATTTCCGTGTATGGTACGACGGCGACTATATAGCCTCGGAGAAGATCGGTCGCGGGAAGACTTGGGTCTGGCGCAGCCGATAGGTCGTATATTGCAGTGATAATGCTAAACAGAAATCGGGCGTCTCTCGTTTGTGAGACGCCCGATTCTCTTTAGGTCTGATTGTCGCGCGGCTTAGAGCAGGGCGTCAATCTTTGCCTTGAGGTTCTCCTTGGTGGTGGCGCCTACGACCTTGTCCACAACCTGACCGTCCTTTATGAAGAGTACGGTTGGGATATTGCGTACGCGGTATTGTGCCACCAGATCGTCATTCGACTCGACGTCGCACTTGCCTATAACCACACGGTCGGCGTACTCGCCTGCAAGTTCCTCGATGAAGGGTGCTATCATGCGGCAGGGACCGCACCACTCGGCCCAGAAATCGATGACGACGGGTTTGCCCGATGCGAGAGTCGATTCGTAATTGTCTTTGGTGATTGCTAATGCCATAATTAATCTGTTTTTAGTGTTATGATAACGTGTATTTTAGTTCATTCGTATCCAGATAGTCCATCAATTGCGGTGTAAGAGCCACTTTGTAGCGTTTCGAATAGAGGTTCAGATTGACGCCCTGCGCCGGATCGTATATCGTGGTACGCACGATGGTATTGCCCTTGTTGTGGCGTATGTTCTCGGCGAAGTCGTCGATGAAACTCTTCGTCAGCTCCTCGATCGGAATGGATATGTGTATCTCCTTTATCATCGTGTCGCGCATCTCCGACAGTTGCGACATCGACAGTACCTTGAACTCCAGTTCATTGCCGTCTCCGTATGGACGCGGCTGCACCTTTCCCTTGACGAAGAGGAAGTAGTTGGGGTACATGAATGGCCGGAAGTTCTCGTAATCCTTGCCAAAGAGCGCGAACTCGTGTGTGCCGTTATAGTCCTCCATCGTAAACTTGCCCCAGTGGCGGCCGGTCTTTGTCGTGAGATCCTGCACGGCGGTAACGACTCCTGCTACGCCTATCTCCTGACCGTTGAACGGCTCGAGATCGGCCAGATCGCTCAGCTGGGCCTTGCACATGTGGTTTACTATGAAGGCGTAGTCGTCCAGCGGATGCGCCGAGAGATAGAGCCCGATCATCTCACGCTCCTTGTTGAGTACCTGCAGCTGGTTCCAATCTTCGGCTACGGGCGTAGTCGGAGGTTGTATGTCGATGACGGCGCCGCCGCCGAAGAGGCTCTGCTGTGAGTTCTGGCGCTCGGCCTGCACGCGCTGCCCGTAACGCATCAACTGCTCGATGAACGAGAGCGGGCTGCTGCTGCGCGGATCCACGGCGAAGAACTTGCTGCGATGGAAATCTATTATCGAGTCGAACCCGCCGGCATAGGCTATGTTCTCCATACACTTGCGGTTGACAAGATTGAAGTTCACGCGCTCGACAAAGTCATATATATTCTTGTAGGGGCCGTTACTGTTGCGCTCGTCTATAATCGAACGCACGGCGGCTTCTCCCACGCCCTTCACGGCCGCAAGGCCGAAACGTATGTCACCAGACTTGTTCGACGAGAATGTCTGCTCCGACTCGTTCACGTCGGGCCCCATGACCTTTATGCCCATGTGTTTACACTCTGTCATATAGGCCGTGAGAGTCTTTATATCGGTAAGGTTGCGGCTCAGCAGCGCTGCCATATATTCCGACGGGTAGTTGGCCTTGAGGTATGCCGTCTGGTATGCCACCCACGAGTAGCACGTTGCGTGCGATTTATTGAAGGCATACGAGGCGAACTTCTCCCAGTCGGCCCATATCTTCTCCAGAATCTGCGGGTCGTGGCCGTTCTTGCGGCCGCCCTCGATGAACTTGGGCTTCAAGTGATCCAGTTTGTCCTTGAGCTTCTTACCCATGGCCTTGCGCAGCGTGTCCGACTCGCCGCGGGTGAAGCCCGCCAAAAGGCGCGACAGCAGCATGACCTGCTCCTGATATACCGTGATGCCGTAGGTATCCTTCAGGTATTTCTCCATCAGGTCTATGTCGTAGACGATGGGTTTGCGGCCGTGCTTGCGGTCGATGAAGTCGGGGATGTAATCCATCGGCCCCGGACGGTAAAGGGCGTTCATGGCGATCAGATCCTCGAAGGTCGAAGGTTTCAGCTCGCGCAGGTATTTCTGCATGCCGGGCGACTCGAACTGGAACGTACCGATAGTGCGGCCGTCGCAGTAGAGGCTGTATGTCGCAGGATCGTTTATGTCTATGTGGTCGATATCGACCGCAATACCTTTCGTGTGTTTTATGTTGGCTACGGCATCCTTGATGATCGACAGGGTCTTCAGCCCGAGGAAGTCCATCTTGATAAGGCCCGTATCCTCGATTACCGATCCCTCATACTGCGTCACGAGCATCTTTTCGCCCGTCTCCTTGTCGTCGGCCGTACTTACGGGCACCCAGTCGGTAATGTCGTCACGGCAGATGATCGTACCGCATGCGTGCACGCCCGTGTTGCGGACGTTGCCTTCGAGCATCTTGGCATATTTGATCGTGTCGCTCAGGATGGGGTCCGATGACTGCTCGGCCGCCTTCAATTCGGGTACATACTCGATGGCGTTGACCAGATTCACCTTCTTGTCGGGAATGCGGTCGGGTACCAGCTTGCACAGGCGGTCCGACTCCTTGAGCGGCAACTTCTGCACGCGCGCGACGTCCTTCAGGGCCATCTTCGTGGCCATGGTGCCGTAGGTGATGATATGGGCGACCTTCTCCTTGCCGTACTTCTGTGTCACCCAGTTGAGCACACGGCCGCGGCCGTCGTCATCGAAGTCGATATCTATATCGGGCAGCGAAATACGGTCGGGATTGAGGAAACGCTCGAACAGCAGATCATACTTTATGGGGTCGATCTGCGTGATTCCGAGGCAGTAGGCTACGGCCGAACCTGCAGCCGAACCACGTCCCGGACCGACCGAGACGTCAAGCTCTTCGCGGGCGGCGCGGATGAAGTCCTGCACGATAAGGAAGTATCCCGGGAAACCCATCGTCTTCATTATGTGAAGCTCGAACTTCAGACGCTCGGCAATATCCGGCGACAAGGGGTCACCGTATACCTTGCGGGCACCGTCCATCGTCAGCTTGGTCAGGTAGTCAGCCTCGAGTTTTATACGGTATAGGCGGTCATAGCCGCCAAGTTTGTCGATCTTTTTTCGGGCATCCGCCTCGCTCATGGTGACATTGCCGTTCTCGTCGCGCGTGAACTCGTTGAAGAGATCCTCCTCCGTGAAACGCTCGCGGTACTCGGCTTCCGTGCCGAATGTCTCCGGTATGGCGAACGTCGGCATGATGGGGGCATGGTCGATGGAGTAGTTCTCGACCTCGTTGCATATATCGACCGTATTGGTCAGCGCCTCGGGGATGTCTCCGAAGATGGCGTTCATCTCGGCACGGGTCTTCATCCACTCCTGCTTCGAGTAGAGCATGCGCTTGGGGTCGTCCAGATCCTTGCCCGTACTGAGGCATATAAGACGGTCGTGCGCCTCGGCATTGTCCTCGTCGACGAAGTGTACGTCGTTGGTGCATACGAGACGTATGCCGTATTTCCTCGCAAACTCAATCAGATGCTTGTTCACATTGAGCTGCATGGGGTAGGTCTCGTGGTTGGCGCGTTCGACCGTAGCCTTGTGAAGCTGCAACTCGAGGTAGTAGTCGTCGCCGAAGAGATTCTTGTGCCACAATATCGATTTCTCGGCCGCCTCAAGATCTCCCGATGAGATCATACGCGGCACCTCGCCGCCCAAACATGCCGAACAACATATCAATCCCTCGTGGTACTTCTCCAATTCGGCATGGTCGGTACGCGGACGCATGTAGAAACCTTCGGTCCACGCCTTCGAGACGATCTTGATGAGATTGTGGTATCCCTTTGCGTTCTTGGCCAGAAGTATGAGGTGATATCCGCTCTGGTCCGACTTGCCCTCCTTGAACTGCAGGCCGCGGCGCGCTACGTAGACCTCACAGCCGATGATGGCCTTGAAGTCCTCCTTCGGCAAGGCATCGTATTCGGCCTTCAGGGCCGTCATGGCAGCCTCCTGTTCGGCCGTGGCACCGCCCGCCTCGTCGATCTGCGCCTGCAGGGCGGCGATCTTCTCCTCGGCGGCCTTGACCTTGTCACGGCGGGCGCCGTTCTTCTTCTTGACGTAGTTGTAGAACTCCTTTATGCCGAACATGTTGCCGTGGTCGGTGATGGCGATGCCGCGCATGCCGTCGGCAATAGCCTTGTCTACAAGGCGCTGTATGCTGGCCTGTCCGTCAAGAATGGAATATTGCGAGTGTACGTGCAGGTGTACGAAATCGTGCATTTTAATTCTTTTTTTGTCTGTTCAATCCAAAGCCGATGCCACTATGTCGGCTATCTCTATGCGCAGGCGGCCTACGCTGCCCGTATCGTAGGGGTGCACCCTGTCCGTGAGCAGTATAACGGCAACGCCCTCATCGAGGTCCATCACGATCGACGGCCCCGTATATCCCGTATGGTTCACCGTGCGGTGGGGTGTGAAGAGGTCGCCGTTGCCCGAGGCGTATGGCGACTCGACATCCCAACCCAATGCGCGGCCGAACTCTTCATATCCTTCGGGCACGGTGAAAAATGTCTCCACGGCGCGGCGCGAGAGAACCCGCACACGCTCCTTTTGGCCCAACTTGCCCGCTATACCCTCAACGGGGAAAGCCACGACGCCTCCGTTCATGAGCATCGACGCCAGAGTGGCCATATCTTCGGCCGTAGAGAAGAGCCCGGCATTGCCCGAAACACCGCGGTTTACGATGCGGGCCGTGGGGTCATGCACCTCGCCGCGCAGCAGCGTGCCGTCCTCCTGCACCTCCGTAGGTACAATCGGGGCATCGGCCGCATAGGGACGCTCGACGTCGTCAAGGGCATTGTACCACGTATTTTTGAGATGCAGCGGTTCGTATATCTCGCGCGCGGCATAACGGTCGAGCCGCTCACCCGTAACATTCTCGAGAATAGCCTGCAGCGTGATGAAATTTAGGCAGCTGTATCTGAACACTTCGCCCGGGCGCGACAACCGTGCCGCATCGTGTGCAAGATATGTTACCAGCGAGTCGCGATAGTTTATCTTGACCGAGTCGCCGTATATGTCATATCGCGCAAGGAACGACGGTACATGAATGGCTGCGGGCAGGCCCGACGTATGTGTCAGCAGTTGCTTCACCGTAATTGGGACACGCTCCGGTGAGCGTTTCTGCCGCCGTTGCTCTCGGGGTGAGAGATCCTCCACCCACGGCTCGAAGCCCGGAATATAACGCGAGACGTTGTCATCCAGATGTACAAGGCCGTCTTCTACAAGGCGCATGAAGGCGAGTGTCGTACCGAGGCATTTGCTCACCGACGCCAGATCGAAGATGGCATCGGTCGTCATGGCGACGGTGTCGGGGATAAGCTCTCCGCTCACGGTGTCGCGGCCCGAGCAAACCTGCATGTTGCCGTATGCCTTAAGGTAGAGTATGTCGCCCATCGACTCGCCGTCATCGGCGCGTTTGACTACGCACAGCACAGCGCCCGGCGTCTGGCCGTCCTTGATGGCACGCATCACGGCGCGGTCGGCCTTCTCCATGCGCGCGAGGTCGAACGTACCGTGACCTCTGTCGGCGGCCATGCGCCACAGGCACCACACGGCTACGGCCGCAACGATGACCGCAAGAATTATTATCGTAGCTCGTTTCATGCTGACAATCAGTGAATTTGGGCCTCAAGACATCAATTTTCGGCCGCAATGCAAATATACGGATAATTTTGGTTTGTGCATTGCAAGATTTAAACAAAATGGTTAACTTTGTTTTACGCCTTAAAATATCATGGTTATGGATGAGAGCAATCTGATCGTGATCAAGGAGTACGATTCGATCAATGAAGCGGAGTGGGACAAGTCGCTGCTCGACGGAGCTGGTATCTATGCGATGATACGCAACGAGTATATGTCGGCACTCTATCCCGTGGGGGTGATGCCGGCGCAGTTGGTTGTGCGGGCCGAGGATAAGAAACGCGCATTGGAAGTCCTCGAGGCCTACACCGAGGGTTGATGCGCCCGATCTACTCGTTCCAGATTCTCCATGCGGCTTCGGCCTGAGCGTAGAGCATGCGCAGGCCCGTCATCGTACGTGCGCCGCGTTCGGCCCCGCGACGTGCGAAGAGCGTCTGCTCGGGATTGTATATCAGATCGAAGAGCCGATGTGAGGGCGTAAGCAGTTCGTAGGGTATTTCCGGCGCTTGATCGACTTTGGGATACATGCCTACGGGTGTGGTATTTATCACGAGGTGGTGTGTCGATATCGCCTCCGAATTCAGATCGTCATACGTATAGTTTCCCTTGGCCGCATCGCGCGATACGATGGCAAAAGGAATGTCGCGTTGTGCCAGTACATACTGCACGGCTTGCGACGCCCCGCCGGTACCGAGCACCAGAGCCGCATCTATCGTCTCCGCCCCAAGCAACTCATCAAGCGATACCCTTATTCCTGCAATGTCGGTATTGTATCCCGTGCGGCGCCCGTCTGCAATCTTGACACAGTTGACGGCCCCGATAGCCTGCGCCTCGGCATCAAGTGCATCGAGGTGGGGGATGATCTGCTGCTTGTAGGGTATGGTGACGTTGAAACCCGCAAGGTCGGGCGTATCGTTGATGAGCTCCTCTACGCACCCGATCTCGGGCAGTTCGAACAACTCGTACGAGTACTCCTTGTCGAGGCCCTCGCGGCGGAATTTCTCGGTGAAATAATGTGCCGAGAATGAGTGGGCGAGTGTGCGCCCGATAAGTCCGTATCGTTTCATCTTGTCAATGTTTTCAATTCAAGTGTCACAGAAGTTCCGCCACAAGGAAGAACGACCCTACGAGCAGTACCGTGAAGGCTATGGCCAGCAGGTTGAAATATTTGTCAATAAAGGTCTTTATCGGGGCTCCGAAACGCCATATAAGCCATGCTATGAGGAAGAAACGCATGCCTCGAGCCACGATCGAAGCGATGATGAACATCGTGAAGTTGATGTGGAACAGGCCTCCGCTTATGGTGAAGAGCTTGTATGGCAGAGGGGTGAATCCTGCGGTAAAGACTATCCAGAAGTTGTACTTGTCGTACATGGCGCCCACCTCGAGGAAGCTCTCCATCGAGAATACGTGATTGAAGAAGAAGTTTGCCAGAGCGGTATATTCGCCTGCGCTGTTCTGCCAGAGGAAGAACCCGATTCCATATCCGGCTATGGCGCCGAGGATCGATCCGGCAAGGCAAATTGCGGCGTAACGCATCGAGCGGGCCGGTATGCCGAGACAGAGGGCTATGAGCAGCACGTCGGGCGGTATGGGGAAGAAACTCGACTCGACGAAGGCGAAGCAGAAGAGCGCCAAGGCTCCCCAGCGTGAATTGCCCCAAGAGAGCATCCAATCGTACAGGCGTTTTACTATGTTCATGTTGTCTCTGTTTTTCTGTTTAACGTGCGGCAAAGATATTTAAATTAATAATATTTTTCAACAATACCGCCGCCTATTATGCGGTTGCCCCTGTAGAATACTGCCGGCTGCCCGGCGGCCGGCGCCCATGCCGGCGAGCCGAGTGTGACGCGTATTCCGGTGCCGGCAAGTTCAATGCGTCGGGCGTATGATGCGGGGTTTCGCCCTATGCCGCGAATCACGACCTCGATGTCATCGGCTGACAGCAATTCATTCATGTCTACGATATTGTAATCCGTAATTTCAAGTGTTGAATGATAGAGCATGGAGTCGTCCCCTGCGATAAGTCTGTTTCTGGCGGCGTCGATACCGACGATACACATGCCCTTGACGGCGGCGTCGAGTCCTCGCTTCTGGCCGATGGTGTAGAAGGCTATGCCGTCGTGGCGGCCTATGACGCGGCCGTGCATATCGACTATGTCGCCGCGCCGTAACGAGTCGGGACGGCATCCGGCAACGTATCGTCCATAAGTCGTGCCATTGAGAAAGCATACGCCCATGCTCTCGCGGCGTTGCGGCGCGGCTCTCTTGAGATCGGATTTGAAGATGTGTCCCATGGGGGTGACAATACGCTCGAGTGTGGACTGGGGCAATCCCCACAGGTAGTATGATTGGTCCTTCGTGCGGTCGTCCGCACGGCTTACGTATATGTGGCCGTTGTGGTGTGTGGTGTTGAAGTAGTGTCCCGTGGCGATTGCCCTGATTCCGAGCCGGTCAGCCTCGGATACAAGTGACGGCCATTTTATAAGGCTGTTGCACTGGGTACATGGCGCAGGCGTCCGGCCTGCGGTGTAACTGTCGACAAAGTAGGTGGTTATGGCGCGGAACTCGTCACGTACATCCATGACTACAATCGGTATGTCAATGTCGGCGGCACGGCGTCGAGCCTCGTCTGTGAGGTGCTCGTCCCCCGTCATGTCGAGCGTAAGTGCCGTGACCGACCATCCGTCGGCCTTAAGCGTCGAGGCTGCGGCGCAACTGTCTATTCCACCGCTGAAACTGAGCAGTATCGGTTCGCCGTCATGCATGGTGGCAGAATGCACGATGTTGTCACGATGTGCGGTATGTGCGGCAGGCGTATGATGGAGCCGATGTGTTTCTATGGGCAGAGCAGTTTGTTGTTTAATCGGGTAGTGTCGCAATTCTTGACGGTTTAGAGTTCTTCCTTGTCCTGCGCCATGCTGCGCTTGATGAACTCCATTGCGTCGTTGAACCCTTTGGTGAATTTCTCAAAATCCTCCTGATAGAGGAAAATCTTGTTGCGTTCGTTCTCGACGCCATTGTCGGTCGTCTTCTTGCGCAGTTCGGTTATCGTCATGAAATAATCCTTGTTGCGGGTCTCTTTGACGTCGAGGAAGTAGGTGCGATGACCGGCTTTGATCATCTTCGAGAAAATAGACTCTCCGAAATTGTCCGAAGAGTGCTGCAGGCCGGTTGAAGATTCTGTAAGCATGATGAAATACGGGTATTGTAGCAATCAAAATTAAATAAAAATTTCCCGATTGTCAAATAATAATAGGATTATTATCGGCCTAAAATCGAAGCACCTTTTTGATCCCAATTGTTCAAAATTTCCTCTGCCTGCATAAAATATTCATTTTCACGAGGGTTGATATACCGGTAAAACTCGTTGGCCGAAAAGAGCCTCTGAGCAAAAAGTGCCGCAAGTTGGGTGGTGATGAGTGAGCGCGAGCGTGCGAACTGCTCCATGTCGGGTTTGACGCCCTTATCTTCGGCCATGCGGACGAACTCCTGCATCTCTTCGTCGGTGAGGCTGAACCCGCGATCGAACGACTCGAAGTCGGGGTATTGCTGCTCGAGGCGCGCGCGGTTGCGATCCATATAGGACATTATGAAATCGTTGTAGACGCCCTTTGCCATGACATCGATCATATAGTCGGTTATCTGCGAGGTGTCTGGCTCGATGACGATGTCGGGCGAGATGCCTCCGCCGCCCAGCACCTTGCGGTGCGAGTGCAAAGTCTCATAGACGGGGCGTTCCACGCTGTCAGCGGCTATGGTGTCGGCACCTGTTAGACGCCCGATATGAGCCTCGTAATACTCCTTTTTGTGCCCGTTCTCGTATGGACGCTGTATGACACGTCCCGAGGGCGTATGGTATCGTGCGACGGTGATACGTACCGCGGAACCGTCGCCCAGAGGTATCTGACGCTGCACAAGCCCCTTGCCGAAGCTGTTGCGGCCGACAATGACGGCGCGGTCCCAATCCTGCAGCGCGCCGGCCACGATCTCGCTTGCCGAGGCCGAGTTCTCGTTTATCAGCACGACGACGTTGCCGTCGAAGATGCCGCCTTCGTTGGCCATATATCGTTGCGGGGGGATTGTGCGTCCCTCCGTCCCGACGACAACGGCACCCTCGGGAAGGAAGAAGCCCGCCATCTCGATGGCCGGATCGAGCATGCCCCCGCCGTTGCTGCTCAGGTCGAGGATCAGCGACTTCACGTCGCCGAGTTTCTCGTACGCTTCGTAAAACTCGCGCATCGTATTGCGCCCGAAGCGGTTGACCTTGATGTAGCCGATGTCGTCATTGACGCGATATGCGGCATCAACCGTATAGATCGGAATATTGTCACGCGTAATGTCGAAGTGCAGGATGTCGGGCACGCCGCGTCGCGCTACGCCGATCCGGACGATACTGCCGCGCGGCCCGCGCAGCAGCTTCGGGACGTCGCTGCGTTTGACCCCGACGACATTGCGGCCGTCGACCTCCACGATGCGGTCATTGGGCTGCATGCCGACACTCTCGGCGGGGCCCTTGACTACGGTGTTGATGACGATGATCGAATCGTTCATTATGTTGTACTCGATACCTATGCCGCTGAACTCGCCGTCGAACGACTCGCGCTCGGCCTGCATCTCCTCCTTGTCGAGATATACGGAGTGGGGATCCAGATCCTCGAGCATGTTGCGTATGGCATCCTCCACCAGAGGCTCCATGTCGACCTGATCGACATACGTGGCATCGAGATAACGGTAGAAACGGTTGAGTTTCTGCAGTTGCTCGAACGACTTGGTGGCCGACTGCTCCTCCTGTGCCGTTACGCTGCAGTTGACCGCAAGCGCAAGGAGTAACGTCAAGGCCAATGAAAAGGCTTTCATGGTAGGGCTGTTTTTACTTTTATAATATATGATGCGCCGGCGGGCCGTAGCCACACCGGCGCATATTGTGTACAGAATCGGGATGCTGTGGTGTCACCAGCATTTCCCGTACGTCGAAGCCTGCGGAGAGGCCATCGTACTATGCCAGCATGTCGCGTATGGCATCGAATGCCACGGCGTTCTGCTCGCCCGTACGCATGTCCTTCACCGTAGCCTGACCGTTCTGCAACTCGTTGCTGCCGATGATCACGACGTAGGGTATCGACCGACGGTTGGCATACTCCATCTGTTTCTTCATCTTCGCCGGCTCGGGGTAGATCTCGGTGGCGACGCCGTGATCGCGCAGCGTACGCATTATGCGCATTGCGGCCATACGCTCCTGCTCGCCGAGGTTTACGAAGAGTACCTTGGTCGAGAAGTCAACCTCTTCGGGGAAGAGGTTCAGTCCCGTCATGACGTCGTATATGCGGTCGGCGCCGAACGATATACCCACACCCGAGGTGTCGGGCATGCCGAATATTCCTGTCAGGTCGTCGTAACGGCCGCCGCCGCAGATCGATCCGATGGCATAATCCATGGCCTTGACCTCGAATATCGCACCTGTATAGTAGTTCAAACCGCGTGCCAGCGAGAGGTCGAGCTCGATGGGCAGATTGAGTCCCAAGGCCTCGACATATCCGAATATCTCCTCCATCTCGGCTATGCCCTTAAGACCTGTCTCTGAACATGATATGACGTCACGTAATTTATTAAGTTTCTCGCTGTTCGAGCCGCTTAGCTCGAGTATGGGTTGCAGGCGGTCGATAGCCTCCTGCTCCAACCCGCGCTCCGAGAGCTCGGCACGGACATTGTCGATACCGATCTTCTCGAGTTTGTCGATGGCGACCGTTATGTCCATCATCTTGTCGGCATGTCCGATAGCTTCGGCTATGCCGTAGAGGATCTTACGGTTGTTCATCTTGAGCGTTACGTTGATGCCTAGCTTGCCGAAGACACGCTCCACGATCTCGATAAGCTCCACCTCGTTGATTAGCGAACGCGAGCCTATGACATCGACGTCACACTGGTAGAACTCGCGGTAACGACCCTTTTGGGGGCGGTCGGCACGCCATACGGGCTGTATCTGGTAACGCTTGAAGGGAAGGACTATTTCGCTCTGATGCTGAACGATATATCGTGCGAATGGCACGGTCAGGTCATAACGCAGACCCTTCTCGCATATCTTCGATGCGGTGCGCAGCTGCCCGTCGTCGAGACCGGATGCATAGTCGCCCGAGTTGAGTATCTTGAAGAGGAGTTTGTCGCCCTCGTCACCGTATTTGCCGAGCAGCGTGGAGAGATTCTCCATGGCCGGGGTCTCGAGCGGAGCGAAACCGTAGGTGCGGAAGACGCTCTTGATTGTCTCGAATATGTATGTGCGGCGCATCATCTCGGCAGGCGAGAAGTCGCGCGTTCCCTTGGGGATGCTTGGTTTCTGAATAGCCATTTTCTGTTATGTATGTTTTGCCGTATGACGGCTTTTAGGTATTCGGTTTCGGTTTATTATTCCATTTATTATTCCATCAATTTGCGATACTTTACGCGATGCGGGGTGACATCCTCACCCTGAGCGCGTTTCCACTCCTCAAACTCGCTGTACGAGCCTTCGTAGAAGGTGACTTTCGAGTCGCCCTCGAACGAGAGTATGTGTGTGGCGACGCGGTCGAGGAACCAGCGGTCGTGCGAAATGACGACGGCACATCCGGCGAAGTTCTCAAGACCCTCCTCCAACGCGCGCAACGTATTGACATCCACGTCGTTGGTAGGCTCGTCCAGAAGCAGTACGTTGCCCTCCTCCTTGAGTGCAAGTGCGAGGTGCAGACGATTGCGTTCGCCGCCGGAGAGCATGCCGCACTTTTTCTCTTGGTCTGCGCCGCTGAAGTTGAAGCGGGCGACATAGGCACGTGCGGGGATCTGTCTGTTGCCGAGGGTGATGATATCGCTGTTCTGAGATATCACTTCATATACGCTCTTCTCGGGGTCGATCGACTTGTGCTGCTGGTCGACATAAGCGAGCTTTACGGTCTGCCCGATAGTGAAATATCCCGATGTCGGCTGCTCGATGCCCATGATCATGCGGAAGAGGGTGGTCTTGCCGGTGCCGTTGGCGCCGATAACGCCGACAATGCCTGCGGGCGGCAACGAGAAATTGAGATGTTCGTAGAGCAGGCGGTCGCCGTATGCCTTCGAAACGTCGTGCGCCTCGATGACGACATCGCCCAGACGCGGGCCGTTCGGGATGAATATCTCGAGTTTCTCCTCCTTCTGTTTCACATCCTCGTTCATCAGTTTGTCGTAGGCCGAAAGACGTGCCTTGCTCTTGGCGTGGCGGCCCGAGGGCGACATGCGTACCCATTCCAACTCGCGTTCGAGGGTCTTGCGGCGCTTGCTCTCCTGTTTCTCCTCCATCGCAAGGCGTTTGGTCTTCTGCTCGAGCCAGCCCGAATAGTTCCCCTTCCACGGAATACCCTCGCCGCGGTCGAGCTCGAGAATCCAGCCTGCGACGTTGTCGAGGAAGTAACGGTCGTGCGTGACGGCGATTACGGTACCTTTATATTGACGCAGGTGCTGTTCCAGCCAGTCGATGCTCTCGGCATCGAGGTGGTTCGTAGGCTCGTCCAGAAGCAGCACGTCGGGCTGCTGCAACAGCAGGCGGCAGAGGGCCACACGGCGCCGCTCGCCTCCCGACAGCACCTTGACGCTCTGGTCGGGATCGGGGCACCTCAGAGCATCCATCGCGCGCTCCAGAACGCTGTCCAGCTCCCAGCCGTTGACGTGGTCGATCTGCTCGTACAACTCGCCCTGACGCTCGATCAGGCGGTTCATCTCATCGTCCGACATCGGCTCGCACAGCTTGGTGTTTATCTCTTCGTACTCCTTCAGCAGGGCCACCGTTGCGGCGCATCCCTCCTCGACCACCTCCTTGACGGTCTTCGTATCATCCAACTTGGGTTCCTGCTCGAGGTAACCGACCGTATATCCCGGGGCGAATACCACCTCGCCCTGATAGTTCTTGTCGATGCCGGCGATGATCTTCATAAGGGTAGACTTACCCGAGCCGTTGAGTCCTATGATACCGATCTTTGCGCCGTAGAAGAACGACAGGTAGATGTTGTTGAGTACTTTTTTCTGATTGGTGAAGGTCTTGGATACACCCACCATCGAAAAAATTATTTTCTCGTCTGCCATGCTGTGTCTTGTTTAGAGATTTTGAAATTACGGCAAAAATACAAAACTAAATTCACTTCGCCAATATTCTGTGCCGAATTAGCGTCTCGGCGCATCTTTGCGGGCGATTCGGCCGGCGCGTATAAGTTATGCCGATTACAGGATAAGATAATTCGATGGCCGGAATTTATTTTTAGCAGAAATTTTGCATATATTTGCCATCAAAGAACAGAAAACCGAAAAACTATTTATTAACAGACAAAAACCTACCGATTATGAAAAGCATCAAAGGAACAATGACCGAGCAGAACCTGCTCAAGGCATTTGCAGGCGAGAGTCAGGCCCGCAACCGTTATACATTCTTTGCGAGTGTAGCCAAGAAGGAGGGCTATGAGCAGATCGCAGGCGTATTCATGGAGACGGCCGAGCAGGAGAAGGAACATGCGAAGCGTTTCTTCAAGTATCTCGAAGGCGGCCCGCTGACCATAACTGCATCGTATCCCGCCGGTATCATCGGCACCACGACCGAGAACCTTCTGGCAGCTGCCGAGGGTGAGCACGAGGAGTGGGATGTACTCTATGCCGAGTTTGGTGACGTTGCCGAGAAGGAGGGCTTCCCCGAGATCGCGAATACCTTCCGTCAGATCGCCAAGGTAGAGGCCGAGCACGAGAAGCGTTATCTGAAGCTGTTGAGCCGTATCACCGACGGCAACTTCTTCGTTCGCGACAACGAGATCTGGTGGCAGTGCCGCAACTGTGGTTACGTGATCAAGGCCAAGGAGGCGCCCCTGAAGTGCCCCGCCTGCGCACACCCGCAGTCATATTTCGAACCCAAGAAGGAGAACTATTAATCGGTATAAGATTATCGGGTCTTGAGCCGCACGGACGTTCGTGCGGCTTTTTTGTTCAGTGTTGCCGGGCTTGCATATATGTATTTATTCCTATACGGTCAGAGTCCTAGAAGCTGCCGCGTGTCGTCTATGAAGAGTTCGTATCGCTGTCTGTCGGGAGGTGCCATGTGCATCGTGTCGGCAACTTCGGGCGGAAGAATGGCGTAGTCGGGAGTATGTACCCACAGCGGCGTTACGTGCAGCGAATAGGATAGTCTGCCGTCATCCGAAAGTTCGACGTCGATGGTTGCAGCTATGCCGCCGTCGCAATAACGCTTGCGCTGGTTCGAGACAAAATTTCCGAGCGAGTATATCGTAACGCCGTTCCGCCTGTCACACTCGGCACTCTGGATTACGTGCGGATGGCTGCCGATGATAATATCTACACCGTGGCGGCGCAGAAAGTCGGCCGTAGCACGCTGTGTGGCATCGGGATGGCGCTGGTATTCGTTGCCCCAATGCATGAAGGCGATTATGCAGTCGGCTCTGTTGCGGTCTATGGCGGCGATGTCGCGTGCCATGACGGCAGTGTCGATACGGTTTACTATACACCCATCGGGAACGGGCAGTCCGTTTGTCCCGTAGGTGTAGTTTATAACGGCGAATGTGATACCGTTGCGCGTGATATATTGTATGTTGTTCAGCCGCATGTCGGTGCTGTCGCGGAAGACTCCCGTGCGGCAGATGCCTCGGCTGTCGAGTATTCGGGTGGTGGCTCGTATGCCTGCGCCGCCACGGTCGCAGCAGTGGTTGTTAGCCATGACGGCCAGATCTATCTGCATGTCGCGCATGGCGTCGGCGACGGCGGCGGGGGAGCGGAAGCACGGATATCCCGTATAGGGCCCGTCCTCGCTCAGCGTGGTCTCGAGGTTTACTATTGCCAGATCGGCCTGCCGCGTAAGCCGTGCCACATGACGGAATGATCGGGTGTAGTCGTATCCGCCGCGAGGCGTGCGTGCGGCTGTCAATTGAGGCGTGTGCTGCATCAGATCCCCCAGAGCCACGATCCGTACTCGGTGAGGGGCGGTTTGCGCGGACGCATGCTTTGATCCGCAGGTTCCGGCCTGTGCGGGAAAACGTACGAAGTAGAGCGGGGCCATTGCCGCTGCCGTCATTATGCTGTCTCTTATACACATCTGACGCTGCCGACGATATG
>URBK01000032.1 GCA_900546065.1 uncultured Alistipes sp. | reverse complement strand
CAATATGGCAACGTCATCGCGCTATTCGCCGAAAAAGACGGTTGCGTTCTTCTCGCTCGAAATGTCCTCCGTGCAGCTGATGATGCGTCTGATCATCGCCGAGACGGGACTTTCGGGCAACGATGTCAAATCGGGCCGCCTGACGCCCGAACAGTGGCGCCATCTCGAATCGGCGACCAAGCCGCTGGGCTCGGCCCCGCTGTTCATCGACGACACTCCGGCCCTTTCGGTCTTCGAGTTCCGCTCGAAGGCGCGGCGTCTGAAGATACACCACGACATCAAGATCATCGTTATCGACTACCTGCAGCTCATGACGGGCAATCAGGACTCGAAGGGCAACCGCGAGCAGGAGGTGGCCTTCATCTCGCGTACGCTCAAGGCCATAGCCAAGGAGCTGGACATCCCGATCATAGCGTTGTCGCAGTTGAACCGTTCGACCGAGACGCGCGGCGGCTCGAAGCGCCCGCAGCTGTCGGACCTGCGAGAGTCGGGTGCCATCGAGCAGGATGCCGATATCGTGGCCTTTATCCATCGACCGGAGTATTACGGTATCAATACCGACGAGAACGGCATGCCGACGGCAGGTATGGCGGAGATCATCATCGCCAAGCACCGTAATGGTGCCGTGACGGATGTCAAGCTGCGCTTCCTGAAGGATCAGGCCCGTTTCGCGGATATGGATGCCGACGAGAACTCTACGGCGGCCGACCCCATGGGCAGCGTCTCGTATAACCAGATATCGAGCAGCGCAAACGGCCCCGACGGCGGTTTCGCGCCCGTATCGGGCGGTCTGGGCTCGTCGATGGGCAACGAGTTCGGTATAGATCAGGGTCCTCTGAATGTCGACCGTCAGGCTCCGCTGTCGGACGATGTCCCGTTCTGATGCGGCGCGCGGGAAGGTCGATATTTTGTAGACAGGAGATAAAAATGGTGTCGAGGAGGCCCTGCGGCAGATTCGGCCATAATTGACGATACGGAATACGGGTATGGTTGTTCGCAGTTTTACGGGTACGGTCATGGGTATCGGCGCCGTCGGGGTGTCGGTCGAGGTGAGCGTCACGGGCGGAGGCTTGGGCCTCTTCCTTGTGGGGCTGCCGGACAATGCCGTGCGCGAGAGCGAGCAGCGCATACGCTCGGCCTTCGAGAACGGGGGCTTCCGCATGACGGCACGCAAATGTGTGGTCAACCTTGCCCCTGCCGACCTGCGCAAGGAGGGATCGGGATTCGATCTGCCAATCGCCGTGGCGATACTCGCGGCAACGGAGCAGGTGGCGGCCGCACGCCTTGCGGATTCGGCCTTCGTGGGGGAGTTGTCGCTCGACGGGGGCGTGCGCGGTGTGAGGGGTGTGCTCCCGATCACGGCGGCGGCACGCGAACAGGGCCTGCGGCGAATCTATGTCCCGCGCGAGAATGCCGCTGAAGCGGCCGTTGTGGATGGTATCGACGTGCTGGCGGTGGATAGCCTGCAGCAGGTGGCCTCGTCGCTCAACGGTACGGAGGAGATTACGCCCGAGCCGCGACATGCCTATGTGGCGGAGGAGGATACGCCATACGGTGAGGATTTCGCCGATGTCAAGGGTCAGATATTCGCCAAGCGGGCGTTGGAGATAGCCGCCGCGGGCGGCCATAACGTGATAATGATAGGCCCTCCCGGGTCGGGGAAGACGATGCTGGCGCGGCGTATGCCATCGATCCTGCCGCCGATGACGGCGGCGGAGGCTCTGGAGACAACCAAGATACACTCCGTGGCGGGGAAATTGGGCGCGAGCCGCGGTTTGATGACACGCCGTCCGTTCCGTGCGCCGCACCATCTGGCCTCGCCCGTGGCTTTGATCGGGGGTGGGCAGAACCCGCAGCCCGGGGAGGTGTCGCTGGCGCATAACGGCGTTCTGTTTCTGGACGAGCTGCCCGAGTTCGGGCACAACGTTCTGGAGGTGTTGCGGCAGCCGCTTGAGGATAAGCATATTACAATCTCGCGTGCGCGCTATGCGGTGGATTACCCCTCGAACTTCACGCTCGTGGCCTCGATGAATCCCTGTCCGTGCGGATTCTACAACCACCCGACGAAGGAGTGTACCTGTACGCCGTCGGCCGTGCGGCGATATATGGGCCGCATCTCGGGCCCGCTGCTCGACCGCATAGACCTGCATGTGGAGGTTACGCCCGTCTCGCGCGAGGAGATGTCGGGCACGGAGGCGGCCGAGAGCAGTGCCTCGATACGGCGCCGTGTGATTGCGGCGCGCGAGGTGCAGTCGGCACGCTTCGCTTCGACGGGCATACATACCAACACGATGATGACGTCGGCCATGCTGCGTCGTTTCTGCCCGCTTACGGCCGAGGCGCGGGCGCTGCTGGACCGCGCTATGGACCGTCTGCGGCTCTCGGCGCGAGCATACGACCGCATAATCAAGGTCTCGCGCACGATCGCCGATCTCGAGGGTGAGGAGCAGATCCGCCCGCAGCACGTCTCGGAGGCCATCACCTACCGCTCGCTCGACCGCGAGGGGTGGGGGCGTTGAGGTATGGGGCGTCCGATGTTTGGGCGGATGCTGGGGCAGAGGTATCTGCCGGGGTGTATATGGAGATAGTGTTGTAGTGAATGAAAATCTGCCGTTGCGATGCGGCGGGTCCGGAGCCGTCAGCCATGAGCGGCGGCAACAAAACATATCGTAAAAGGAAGATGAAAAAACGTGTTATACTCTCGGGCGGCGGTACGGGCGGGCATATCTACCCGGCGGTAGCCGTGGCCGAGGCTCTCAGGCGCAAGTGGGGCGACGACGTGGAGCTGCTGTTTGTCGGCGCCGAGGGCAAGATGGAGATGGAGAAGGTGCCGGCGCTGGGTTACCGTATCGTCGGGTTGCCCATTGCGGGGTTGCAGCGGCGGCTCGATGTGAGGAACCTGCTCGTACCCTTCAAGGTCGTGCGCAGCGTGATGGCGGCGCGCGGCATCATACGCGACTTCTCGGCCGACGTGGTGGCCGGATTCGGAGGCTATGCGAGCGCCCCCGTATTGTGGGCGGCGCAGCGTATGGGTGTGCCCACGGTGATACAGGAACAGAACTCCTATGCGGGCGTTACGAACAAGATTCTGGCGCGGCGTGCACGCCGTATATGTGTCGCCTACGACGGCATGGAGCGGTTCTTCCCTGCCGACCGCATAGTCAAGACGGGCAATCCGCTGCGCGGCGACTTCTCGCATACGGTCTCGAAGCGCCCCGAGGCGCTGGCATATTACGGACTGCGGGCCGACATGCCCGTGGTTATGGTGGTGGGCGGTTCGCTCGGTACGCGCACGCTGAACGAGATGATGAAGCACTGGGTGGCGGGTCTCGACGACGAGGCTCCCGTGCAGGTGCTCTGGCAGACGGGAAAGTATTACGAGGCCGAGATGCGGGCGTTCCTTGAGGCGCACCCCGTGCGCAATATCTGGCAGGGGGCCTTTATCGACCGTATGGACTACGCCTACGAGGCGGCCGACGTGGTGGTGTCGCGCAGCGGCGCCTGCACCGTCTCGGAGTTGTGCCTTGTGGGCAAGCCGACGATATTCGTACCATCGCCCAATGTGGCGGAGGATCACCAGACCCGTAATGCCGAGGCTCTGGTAGCGCGCGACGCGGCGGTTATGGTGCATGATGCGGATGCCGTGCGCTGCGGCATGGATCGGGCGCTGGAGCTGCTCGCCGACGGCGAGCGTATGAAGCGCCTTGCGCACAATATTGCGGCGCTGGGCGTTCCGGATGCTGCGGAGCGCGTGATGCGGCAGATCGAAAAAGTGTGGTAGCGGCGGCGAAAGATAGTGTGGCAGAGGAGTTGAGGATTAAAAAGGAAATTGACGGATGAAACGTTATCGGAACATATATTTCCTCGGTATCGGGGGTATCGGCATGAGCGCCTTGGCGCGTTATTTTCTGCATGAGGGTTACGCCGTTGCGGGTTACGACCGCACGGAGTCGCACCTGACGGATGAGCTTGCGCGCGAGGGTGCCGTGATAACATATAATGACGACGTGGAGGCTATTCCCGCGTCGTTCCGTGATCCTGCCACGACGATGGCGGTATTTACGCCTGCGGTGCCTGAAGACCATCCGCAGATGCGTTTCTTTGCCGAGGGCGGATTCCTTATGGAGAAGCGTTCGCAGATGCTGGGGCACCTCTCGGAGGGCAAGTATGTCATGGCCGTGGCGGGTACGCACGGCAAGACTACGACCTCGACCCTCATCGCATGGATCAACCGTGCGGTAACGGGCGGCGGCAGCGCCTTCCTCGGGGGCATATCGAAGAACTTTGCGGGCAATCTGGTGCTCGGCTCGGGCGACCGCCTTGCCGTCGAGGCCGACGAGTTTGACCGTTCGTTTCTGCGGCTGCGTCCCGACGTGGCGGTCATAACCTCCGTTGCGCCCGACCATCTCGACATATACGGCACGTTCGAGGCCGTGCGCGAGGCCTTCGGGCAGTTCGCGTCGCTGGTAAAGCCCGGCGGGCACATAATCATAAAGCGGGGTGTCGATATCGACTTGCCGGCGGAGGGCGTGACCGTATGGCGTTATTCGTGCGACGAGCCGTGCGACTTCTATGCCGCCGACATACGTCCGGCCGAAGGCGGGCATTACGACTACGATATCGTGACGCCCGACGGCCGCGTGAAGGGTTGCCGCATGGGTGTGCCGGGATGGGTCAATGTGGATAATTCGGTTGCGGCCGTTGCGGCCGTGTGGTGTGCCTCGCATGCACGCGGCGAAGCGTTCGACCACGATGCCGTGCGTCGCGCCTTGGTCTCTTTCGAGGGGGTGAAGCGCCGCTTCGAGTTCTATGTCAATACGCCGCGTCAGGTCTATATGGACGACTATGCGCACCATCCCGAGGAGTTGGAGGCGTCGATACGGTCGGTGCGGGGGATGTTCCCCGGGCGGAAGCTGACGGCGGTGTTCCAACCCCACCTCTATACCCGCACGCGCGACCTCTACAAGGAGTTTGCCGCGGCGCTGTCGCATGCCGACGAGGTTGTGCTGCTGCCGATATATCCGGCGCGCGAGGAGCCCATTGCGGGCGTGACGTCGCAGATGATAGCCGACCGCGTGACGGTGCCATGCTCGATGACCGACCGTGAGCATCTGGCCTCGTGGCTGGCGGCCGACGATACGGATGTGGTGGTGACATACGGTGCGGGCAACATAGACGCCTGCTGCGAGGCCGTAGCCGAGGTGCTGCGCCGCAAGGGTTGAGTACGGACGGTGATGGAGAGAAGATAGGATAAAAAAGGGATTCGGGAGATGCGCAGATTCGTAAAAATAGGGCTTACGCTGGCGCTGTGGGCATTCGTGGCAGGATTCGTGCTCTACTTCGGCCATCGTGCCGAGGTGCACCGCTCGAAGACTGCGGTGCGTGAGCTGCAGATCGTCATCGAGGACAGTCTGCGCGACGAGTCTCTGGTGACGAGCGCTCTGGTGCGCAGCTGGATCGCGCGCGGCAAGATAGCCACGGTGGGAGTGCCTCTGGATCAGGTCGATCTGGCAGGCATAGAGCATGTGGTGCGGCAGAAGGGGTTCGTGCGGAGCGTGAGCGCATACGTATCATACGACGGCGTGCTGCGTGTGGAGGTTACGCAGCGGCGGCCGGCGCTGCGGCTGCGTGTGGACGGCTACGACAGCTATGTCACCTCCGACGGGTTCGTATTCCCCGCGCCGGCGTTGACGGCCGTATATGTGCCCGTGATTACGGGAAGCTACACGCCGCCCGTGCCGGCACAGTATGTGGGATATGTTGAGGACTATATCGCCTCGCTGGTCGAAAAGTCGGAGGCACGTATCGTGGAGCTCCAGCACGAGAAGGTCCCACTGTTCGAAAAGGAGAAGGAGATTGCCGACTCGGTGCGGGCGGTGCGGCGCATGCTAATCAAGAAGGGCATTTTCGAGAGCCATGACAATTTCGACGAGCGTGTATCGCGCCTGCGCGCGCACAAGGCCGATCTGCGGCGCAAATACCGCTATGCGGAGCGCGAAAACGAGCGCCGTATAGATGCCGTGACGGCACGTCAGGAGGCCGAGCGCGAGAATCAAAAAAAGTTGTACAAAAGGTATGAAGATTTCCTCAAACTGATTAACTTTGTAAAATATATAGAGGATGACTCCTTCTGGCGCGCCGAGATCGTCCAGATCGTGGCCGTGACCATCAGCAACGGTGATGTGGAGGTCGAGTTGGTGCCCCGTACGGGTGACCATACTGTTCTGTTCGGCGCCATAGAGGATGTGGAGGAGAAGTTCGACAAACTGTTGGCATTCTACCGTAACGGCCTTGAGAATATCGGTTGGGAGGAGTACCGTACCATCTCGGTCAAGTACAAGGGGCAGGTGGTGTGCCGCAAGTGATACGTCCGGCGGTGTCTTTAACAGACGTCGGGCGTCGGCGTGTTGAATGTAAAACAAGTAGAGCATAGTGGACAAGGTGGACAAGAAGAGTTACGTTATAGCGGTCGATGTGGGTTCGTCCAATGTGGTCGTAGCCGTCGGGACTATGGCCGAAGGCGGTGTGTTGAATATCGAGGCGTTGGTGTCGGAGCCTACCGAGGGAGTCTCGGCCGGTATGGTCGACAACAGCAAGTCGGTAGGGCAGTCGCTGCGGCATGCCCGCGAACGCGCCGAGAAGGAGGCCGGCATTACCATCACGGATGCCTATGTGGGCATCTCGGGCAAGTTCGTGCGCAGCGCACGCTATACGGATCACGTCTTTGTCGAGGATGTCGACAACTGCATCTCGCAGCGCGACGTCAATGCCCTGATGGAGCGTATGCGCAACGTCAAGGCGGCCGACGGCGAGGTGATAATGGATCTCTTCCCCATAAGCTATCGCGGCGATTCGGGTGTCGAGATGCGAAATCCCGTCGGGTGTTACAGCAAGCAGCTCTCGTCGACCTACAACTTCATACTCTGCGAGCACATGGCCAAGGACCGTCTGCGTCGCGTCTTTCTGGATGCGGGCATCAAGATCAAGGGTATGTTCGCCAATGCGGCCGTCGTGGCCGACTCGGTCGTCTCGACCGACGAGAAGGACGAGGGTGTGGCTGTCGTGGATATCGGCGGCGGTGTTACCGACGTGGCGATATATTACGGCGGGGCGCTGCGGCATATCGTGTCGATACCTATTGGAGGCACGGCCGTAAACGGTGATATCCGCGCCTACGGCATCCCCGAAAAGCAGGTCGAGAAGCTCAAGACGCGTTACGGTTCGGCCGTAGTGGACCTTACGCCCGACGATATAATTCAGGTGCGCAACAGCAGCCGCTCGCTCAAGTCGATCCTGCGTATGAACCTTGCGGCGGTGATTGAGGCCCGTATGACCGACATAGCCGAATATGTATGGAACGAGATCCGCGATGCGGGCTTCGCGAAGAAGCTGGCGGCGGGTATCGTGCTGACGGGAGGCGGCGCGGCCCTGAAGAATGTGGACGAGTTGTTCCGCCGCGTGACGGGTCAGGAGGTACGCGTGGCGTGCGCCGAGATGGGCGTAGCTACGGAGTCGCTGGAGAAAGTTGCATCGCCGGCCTCGACGCTGGCCGTGTCGATCCTTATAAACGGCGCACAGGTAGGCCCGTGCCCGGTAGGTGTGGCGCGTGTTGCCGAGCCCGAACGCAAGGCGGCACCGGAGACACCGGCAGCGGCACCGCGTTCGGTAAACGAGCTCTACGGCGGAGCGAAATCTCCTGCGGCGGCAGGCACTGCAGCGGCAGCGGCAGGTGCGGCATCGACGACGGGAGGTGCTGCGGCATCGGCGGCGGCCAAGCCCGCGCAGAAGGCGGAGCCGGTGGTGAGCCGCGAAGATGAGGACGTTATCGACGACGATGACGACGATATCGAGTCGAAGGAGGGCGGATGGTTCTCGCGCCTGAGGGAGAAGGCCCGCAGGGCATTTGACGAGGCGTTCAAGAACCCCGATGAGAGCGATGATGGCGACGACTATTAAATCAGGTGAACAATGGAGGATTTGATGAATGAACTCACGATGCCCAAAAAGGCATCTTCGATAATAACGGTGATAGGTGTAGGCGGCGCCGGCGGCAATGCCGTGAACCACATGTGGAACACGGGTATCAAGGGTGTCAACTTCCTTATATGCAACACCGATCAGCGTGCCATGGACAACTCGCCCGTCGAGGACAAGATACGTCTGGGTCACGACGGTCTGGGTGCGGGCAACGATCCCGAGCGCGGTCGCGAGGCTGCGGTCGAGTCGCTCGACCAGATCAAGCAGTACATCGAGGGTTCGGGTACCCGTATGGTATTCATTACGGCCGGCATGGGCGGCGGCACGGGTACGGGCGCTTCGCCCGTCATCGCCAAGCTGGCGCACGAGATGGGGTTGCTTACCGTTGCCAACGTCACCTCGCCGTTGACGGTCGAGGGGCCTACGCGCTGTGATCAGGCTGCGAAGGGTATCGAGGAGTTGCGCAAGTATGCCGACTCGCTGCTGGTGATAAACAACGAGAGCATCCGCGAGATGTACGGCAAGCTGCCCATACGTCAGGCTTTCGGCAAGGCGGATGACATCTTGGCCGCGGCAACGAAGGGTATCGCCGAGATCATCACCGTCGAGAGTGCCTTCATACGTGTCGACTTTGCCGATCTGGAGCGCGTGATGCGCGGCAGCGGCCGTGCCCACATGGGTGTTGCGTCGGCCGAGGGTGAGGGACGTGCTCTGGAGGCTGCGCGCCGCTCGCTTTGCTCGCCGCTGCTGGACAACAACCTCATTTCGGGTGCGAAGAATATCCTTATAAACATCTCGGCGGCAAATATCGACGACGTCGCCTATGACGAGACGATGGAGATACTGAACTATATCCAGAGCTACGCCAGCTACAAGGATGAGGATGGCGTGGAGCATCAGGCCAACCTGATCTGGGGTGCAAGTTCGAAGCCCATGCCGGAGAATGTGTTGGAGGTCGTGGTTGTGGCCACGGGCTTCAGCGACGACGATACGCCGCGCAAGGCTCCCGCTCAGCAGCCTTTCCGTCAGCAGCCGTTCGATATGGATATCGTACCCGTGGACGATACGGATGATGAGCCGATGCCTGCGGAGGATGTGCCTGCGGCAGCGCCGCAGACGCCGCAGCCGACCGTTGCGCCGCAACAGCGCCATCACGCCGCAACACCTGCGGTGCTGGATCGCAAACCGTCGAAATACAACAATATAGAGGCCGACATACGTACCCCGGCTTTCAAACGCCGCAATGTGATGTTCGTCATCGAGCAGAATGACGGTGTCACGCGCCGCAAGGAGGTTCTGCGTGACGACCGTGCGGAGCAGGGTGACGATACGAAGAAGACGTACGACACACCCCTGTTCTAACCCCGGGGCCCGATAAGGGGCCGGCAATGCGAGGTGGCCGATTGGGGGTTGGCTAACAATGCAAGAGGTGGCCGGATGAGTGGCCTTTCAATGCGAGGGGCCGATTGGGGGTGGGCTAACAATGCAAGAAGTGGCCGGATGAGTGGCTGACAATGTGAGGGGCCGGATGAGTGGCCGACAAATGTAGGTGTTGGACAAGGTGTCGATCATGTGAGGATGGTTATCATGAGAGTGGGATGGTAATGTGATCGGATGATTATGTGTGTGGGCGATTATGTGTGGACGGCGATCGCATGTGCGGGTGACAATGTGTGAGAGAACGACGTTTTGCAGGATACTGTGCGGCAGCCGCAGCGACTTGTTTTGAATGGCGCGGCATGGTTACGGCAATTGCGGCGATATTTTAATGGCGGTACTGTCTGGATATGGCGGAACGCCTGACCGACGGCCGTTGCATGAGGATTTGCGGCCGCGGCATGAACTTAAATATTTGAATTTTTGGACTCGACAGCTGTCATATATCTTGGTTTTACGCCCGAAGTGGGCGTAATGCTTGTTCTTACGTTGATTCTGCTGACCATATCGGCTCTGGTTTCGGGGTCGGAGGTGGCATTCTTCTCGCTCACGCCCAAGGAGCTGCAACGCATGTCGCAGAGTTCCGACTCGCGTGACGGGCTGATCGTCTCGCTGCTGTCGAATGTCGACCGTCTGTTGGCGACGATCCTCGTGACGAACAATCTGGTAAATATCTGTATCGTAATACTCTCGTCGAACGTGATGAGTTCGCTGTGGCACTTCGCCCGTTTCGAGTTCCTCTTCAAGACGGTGCTTGTGACGTTCCTGCTGCTGCTCTTCGGCGAGATCCTGCCCAAGGTGCTGGCGCAGACGGCACCCCTGAAGTTTGCGCGTGCGGTGGCATATCCGATCAAGGTTTTCAGCTGGCTGAGTTATCCTGCGGCATACGTGCTCATACGCACGGGCGGCCGTCTGAGCCGTCTGGCAACGCACAATGTCGAGATCTCGATGGAGGATCTGGCCGACGCGGTCGACCTGACGCGCACTTCCTCGAACGAGGAGCACAAGATGCTCTCGGGCATAGTCAATCTGGTCAATACGGAGGTCGAGGAGATCATGCGCCCACGCATCGACATCATGGCGCTCGACATGAGTGTGGACTACGACGAGGTGAAGCGTGAGATCATCGAGTCGGGATATTCGCGCATACCGGTCTATGACGAGGATCTGGACGACATCAAGGGTGCGCTTTACGTGAAGGATCTGCTGCCTTATATCAACCGCGGCAAGGATTTCGAGTGGCAGAAACTGCTGCGCAAGATATATTTCGTGCCCAAGCACAAGAAGATCGACGACCTGTTGCGGGATTTTCAGGAGAACAAGATACACATAGCGATCGTGGTTGACGAGTACGGCGCCACGCAGGGACTCGTGTCGCTGGAGGATATCCTCGAGGAGGTCGTGGGCGAGATCACCGACGAGAGTGACTCGGAGGAGACATTCTACCACCGCATCAACGCCAATACATACCTCTTCGACGGCAAGACCCATATCGTCGACTTCGAGCGTGTGCTCGACATGGATGACGACGCTCTGGCCGACGTTCAGGGGCGTGCCGAGACTTTGGCGGGGTTGATGCTGGAGCTCAAGCGCGACCTTCTGCACAAGGGAGACACGGTCGAGACGCACGGCGTGCGGCTGACGGTGGAGAATATGGAGGGCCGCCGCGTCGACAAGGTAAAGGTTGTTGTGAACGATGGCGGAAGTGAAGGATAAGGCCCTCAGGGTATTGCTTACGGGGCCGATAGCCTCGGAGGCGGAGCTGACGGCGACGGCGCGCGAGGATGATCTGCATGCGGTCGCCGCCTTTGTTTCGGAGCACCGCCGACGCGAGTATCTGGCGTGGCGGGCCTTGCTGTACGGATATCTGGGACGAGATGTACGCGTGGAGTATGACGCCTCGGGAGCGCCCCGTCTTGTCTCGCATCCCGATCTGCGCATAAGCGTCTCGCATTGTCGAGATATGGTTGCCGTGGCGTTGTCGGACCGTGTATGCGGTGTCGATATGGAGCGTCTTGACAGAGACTTTATGAAGGCGGCGCCGCGCTTCTTGTCGGCGCGGGAGAGGGCCTTGTCGGAGGATAAGAGACTTGCGGTGGCGGTGTGGTGCGCCAAGGAGTGCCTCTACAAGATGTACGGCCGCAGAGGTATGGATCTGTTGCGAGACCTTGCGGTCGAGAGTGTCGATTTCGCCCGCGGGACCATTCGCGGCACTGTCGCTGCGGATGCTGCGGGGAATGCGGCTGGGGAAGGGAGTACTGAAGGTAGTGCTGCGGGAAATGTGGCAGGAAGCGGGAAAACTGAAGATAATGTCGCGGGGAATGTGGCAGGGAACGTCAGGGAGGGCGTTACGGTGGATATGCGGATGATGATCACGCCCGACGGCCATATTATCGTTTACTCGGTCTGAGCTGCGCGGCGTGTGGCCGAAAGGTCGGCTGTTGTCGCCTGCGGTCGGTTTTGGGGCGATAATCGTTGGTATATAATTAAAAATTTGTAATTTTGCAGCGATGAAAGAACAGGATTCCCCTCTATCGTTAGGTACTGACAATCTGGCGTCGCTGCTCAAGCGCTATGCGATGCCCTCCATCATAGCCATGGTCTCGTCGTCGCTCTACAACATGATCGACAGCATATTCATAGGCCATGGTGTCGGTCCTATGGCCATATCGGGTCTGGCGCTGACGATGCCGCTGATGAACCTTGCGGCGGCCTTCGGAGCCATGGTGGGTGCGGGATCTGCGGCCCTGACATCGATACGTCTGGGGCAGGGAAACAAACCCGCCGCCGAGATGATCCTCGGCAACGTGGTGCTGCTCAATGTCTCGATGGGTATCATATTCATGATACTCGGACTCTATTTCCTTGACGACCTGCTCTATCTTTTCGGCGCGAGCGAGAATACTATCGGCTACGCCCGCGACTTCATGAGCGTCATATTGATGGGTAACGTGGTGACACACCTATATCTGGGTCTGAACAACCAGCTGCGCGTCTCGGGATATCCCCGCAAATCGATGTCGGTGATGTTGGTGTCGGTGGGTGTGAATGTCGTACTGGCGGCCCTCTTCATCTTCGTCTTCAAGTGGGGAATCAAGGGCTCGGCGCTGGCTACGGTCATAGCCCAGCTGGTGTCGTTGTCGATACAGATCGTACACTTTACGCGTCCCGACAGCTTCCTGCGTTTCCGCAAGGGAATATTCCGATTCAAGTGGGACATAATCAAGAATATCATCGGCATCGGCATGGCGCCATTCTTCATACAGTCGTGCGCCTGCGTGGTCGTAATCCTCATAAACAACGCTCTGCGTACGCACGGCGGTGACCTTAATATCGGTGCTTACGGTATCGTCAACCGCGTGGCGTTCCTCTTCGTGATGGTGGTGATGGGTCTGAATCAAGGCATGCAGCCCATCGTCGGATACAATTACGGCGCCGAGAAGTACGACCGTGTGATCAAGGTGCTGGGTATGACCATAGGGTGGGCCATGGGAATCACGACGATGGGATTCATCGTAAGCGAGTTCTTCCCCTATGCGGTGGTGCACCTCTTCGTGAGCGAGGACGGCAGCGGTGAGGCTACGACCCTGATCGATGCCGCGGCGCACGGCATCAAGATCATCATGATGCTCTATCCTCTCGTAGGCTTCCAGATCGTCGTGGGCAACTTCTTCCAGTTCATCGGCAAGGCCAAACGTGCAATACTTCTCTCGTTGACGCGACAGCTGCTCTTCGTCATACCGCTGCTGCTCATCCTGCCCGACATGTGGGGTGTGGACGGTGTGTGGTACACGATGCCTATCGCCGACTGCTTCTCTATCGTGTTGGCATCGGTGTTGCTCTTCTTCCAGCTGCGCCAGTTCCGCCGTATGATGGCGGAGCAACGATACGAACGTATGGAGTAGCGCGGCGTGACCTCAGACTGTATCCCCATTATTTATCCGTCGTCATATTATCTATTTTATGGCATCCGCTGTGGCGGCGCGTGCCGCGTGTGGCACTTTGCCTTTTATCAGATATCGGGCGCTTGATCCTCGCCGGGTGCAGGTAAAAAATGCGGGCGGATGAATCTCTGTTCATCCGCCCGCAGACGTTGCAAAGCGTCTGTATGGATTACTTCACGCCGATCTTCTTGAGAATCTCCTTGGGAACAACGTTCTTGTTTACCATGATATCCATCGTCTTGTACTCGACGAAGGGACGCGAGAAGTAGTAGAAACCGTCATAGGGAGGACGTACGCCCCACGAATTCTGTACCTTGTAGAAGGGCGATCCGTTCTGGTCGACGGCCGTACCTACGATGACCATGCCGTGGTCGTCGGTGGTCTCATAGTTGTCGAATGCTGTTTGGCGCATCTCCTGCGTGATGGTCATCTCCTTGACGGGCTCGTTGAGGCTGTATATGCGGGCCTCCTTCTCGGCCGACGAGAGCTTGCCCCACTTCTCGGCATCCGAACCTACCATATTCTTCTCGGCAACCTCGGGAATGACGCCGATGGCCTTGCTGCCGACGAAGCCCTTCTCGCTGACGTCGGTACCCCAAGCTACGGGGTGACCCTCGGCGATGGCAGCGTCGACGATCTGCATCATCTCATCCAGAGGCACGTTGTAAACCTCACCCCAGAGCCAGTTGTCGGGAACCTCGATAACGAAGGGCTCGTAGAAGGGGTGGTGTGTGAACGAACCGAACTCGATGTAGTCGCTCATCTTGATGGGCAGCGACTCGGCGAAGCTCTTGGGCGTGTACTCCTTGCCCTCGTAAGTGAAGGTCTCGGGGCGCGGGCCGAAATATGCATCCAGTATGGCGTTGAGTCCATCCTGCCATGCGGGGGTGAGCTTGCCGTTCTTGTTCTTGAGGATGGCGTCGACGTATGCCTTGAGCACCTCGTCTATCTCGCCGAACTCGGGCAGCTCGGTGCCGTAGTTGAGACCCTTGTATACCTCCTGCGGAACGATGCCGTACTCCTCGATGGCGTGCGTTACGTCATGGGCGGCGCCGCCGACGGCGAAGTTCAGAGAGCCGTGCAGACGCACGTACTTGACGGCCTTCTCGAAGTAGATGTTACGTACGACCCACATCTCCGAGAGCTTGACCTGCGGGCCGCCGGCACGCAGGATCTCCTCCTCGAGGAACGATATGGTCGAGAAGCACCAGCAGGTGCCGCTGCGATATTGGTTGGTGATGGGCACCGTCTGCACCGTCTTCGTGTCGGTGAACTTGTAGCCCTCGGGGGCCTTTTGCTCGTCCTGTGCCGTCGCCGTGACTGCGGCGCAGGCCAGAATCGCTGTCAGAAGCATCGATAATTTCTTCATATACGTTTTGGTTTTTGGTTGTGTGTGCGTTGTTATTGCGTCGGCGGCCTTTGGCCCGTGTGCGCTACTTTTTCCTTGAGCCTTTCGTGCTCTTCGAATTCTTTACCGCCTCGAGGCACTCCTCGTATGTCATATCCTCGGGCTTGCGGCCGTGGGGCATGCGGTAGTTCTTCCCCTTATAGGCTATGTATGCGCCGTAGGGGCCGTTCTTGATGAGCATGTCGGCATCCTCCGTGAAGGTCTTGAGCGGTACGGCTGCCGCAGCCGCTGCGGCCTTGTGCTGCTCGATGAGTTCCACGGCACGGTCGTAACCTATGGTGTAGGGGTCGTCGCCCTTGGCCAGCGATACGAACGACTTGCCATAGCGTACGTATGCACCATATCGGCCTATGCCGACGATCAGATCCTCACCCTCGTACTTGCCCAGATTGCGTGGCAGTGCGAAGAGCTCCAGAGCCTCGTCGAGTGTGATCGAAGCTATGAGCTGCCCCTTCTTGAGCGAGGCGAAACGGCTCTTCTCGCCCTCGGCGCCCTCGATCTCGACCATCGGGCCGTAACGTCCGATGCGTGCCTTGACGGTATGTCCCGTAGCGGGGTCGGTGCCGAGGATGCGCACCTGTGCGCTCTTGTCGTTCTGCGTGCCGATGGCCTTGTCTACCATCTTGTGGAAGGGCCCGTAGAAATCCTCTATCATCTGGCTCCACGTTATCTTGCCGTCGGCTATGCGGTCGAACTCCTTCTCGACGTTGGCCGTGAAGTTGTAGTCCATGATCTGGGAGAACTGCGACTCGAGATAGTCATTCACCACCATGCCTATATCCGTAGGCGAGAGACGGTTTTTCTCCTTGCCGAAACTCTCCGTAAGGTTCTTCTCCGTGATGCGGCCCTGTGCGCCGAGCGTCAACTGCGTGTATCCACGGCGCTGCTCTTCGCGGTTCTGCTTGACAACATATCCGCGATTTATGATCGTGGTGATCGTGGGGGCGTATGTCGACGGGCGGCCTATGCCCAGCTCCTCGAGCTTCTTCACGAGCGAAGCCTCGTTGTAACGTGCCGGCGGCGCCGTGAAACGCTCCGTAGCCGTCACCTGCGTAGCCGTCACTTTCTCGCCCTCGACGAGTTTGGGCAGGGCGGCTTCGCTGCTCTCCGAGGTCTCATCGTCTGTCGACTCGGAGTAGAGACGCAGGAATCCGTCGAAGCGTATGACCTCTCCCGTTGCACCATATTGCCACTGCGTGCCGTCCACGCCGATGGCTATCGTCGTGCGGTCGATATCCGCGGGAACCATCTGTGATGCTACCGTGCGCTTCCAGATCAACTCGTAGAGACGCTTCTCGGCCGGTGTCCCCTCGATATGCATGCGGTCGATATATGACGGACGTATCGCCTCGTGGGCCTCCTGTGCCCCTTTGGTCTTGGTCTTGTAGTTGTGCGCCGCCGAGTACTTCTCGCCGAAGAGCGACGTGATCTCCGTCTTGCATTGGGCTATGGCCTGCTGCGAGAGGTTCACCGAGTCGGTACGCATGTATGTGATGAGTCCCTGCTCGTAGAGGTGCTGCGCCACGGACATTGTCTGCGCTACCGACATTCCTAGTTTGCGGCCCGCCTCCTGCTGCAGCGTCGAGGTAGTGAAGGGCGCGGCGGGATAACGCTTTGCCGGCTTCTCCTCGACCTTGGTTACGGTGTATGCGGCGCCGACACTCTTGCGGAGGAACTCCTCGGCCTGCTCCTTGTTCTCGAAACGCGTGCCCAGCTCGGCCTTGAAGAGCGTCTTGGTCTGGTCGTCCGTACGGTAGAACTGTGCCACGACACGGTAGTATGGTGTCGAGTGGAAGGCTATGATCTCGCGCTCGCGCTCCACGATAAGGCGTACGGCCACACTCTGCACACGGCCTGCCGAGAGCGACGGCTTGACCTTCTTCCACAGTACGGGCGAGAGCTCGAAGCCCACGATGCGGTCGAGTACGCGGCGTGCCTGCTGGGCGTTGACCAGATTCATGTCTATGGTTCGCGGCGTCTCGATGGCGTGCAGTATGGCGGGCTTGGTGATCTCGTGGAAGACGATACGCTTGGTCTTGTCTACGGGCAGGTCGAGAACCTCGGCCAGATGCCACGCTATGGCCTCTCCCTCGCGGTCCTCATCGGATGCCAGCCATACGGTATCGACACTCTTCGATAGTTTCGACAGCTCGTCCACGACCTTGCGCTTGTCGGGCAGTATTTCGTAGTCGGGGGCGAAGTGCGCGTCGATATCTATACCGAGTCCCTTCTTCGACAAGTCGCGGATATGCCCGAAACTCGACTTGACGACATAGTCCTTGCCGAGAAATTTCTCTATTGTTTTGGCTTTGGCCGGAGACTCTACTATAACTAAGTTTTCCTGCATTTGTTCCTTTGTTGGTTTAAGACGACAAAACCTAAGCCGTAAAACTTAGGTTTGCCGTATTCGGTATCATTACTCTATTTGACGAGTGTATATGTCAGTTCGAGGCGTATACTTGCGGGATTTATCGTGTAGTCGCCGCCCTGCACCACCGAACGGTTGAACGTGTACTGGTCGTAGGCCGTGGGGCCGAGATATATCGTCGTGCCGTTGACCTTCGAGTAGTCGATCTTGCCGCTGCTGTCGGGTTCGAGTTTCAGCACCTCGTTGACTATGGTCTGTATGTAGGACGATATGTTCATCTTGTAGCACCCCAGACTTCGGTTTATATATCCGTCGTATGCGAGCGACGTTCCCGATGTCTCCTGTGTGTACCAGTAGTCAGCCACGGGGGTGAGTTTCTTGTAGTTCGTATACATGCCCAGTCGCGGCATAGCCGTCTCGTAAGCCTCGGCCATCGCTATGGGGTCGAGTTTGGTGTAGTCGTAATCCGACTTCTCGAAGTATATGCTCAGGCTTGCCTGATTGATTGCCGCCGAGACATACTCGTCATCGCCGCTGTGTATGTTTCGCAGCGAGGCGAGGAACTCCTCCGTGAACTTGAGTTCGGTGAGTACGCCGCCGCAGCCGTCGACATATCCCAGCTCGACCTGCGGGCGGTCAGCCACGCTCTCCTCGATGGGGATTGCGGCGAAGTCGGCATTCGTGTAGTCGAACCTGACGCTGTTGGCGCTGACATTGCCGCGGGTGGCACTCTCCAACTTGAAATAGTATATGTAGTCCAGCGTGTCGGCCATGATGTCGGCATCGGCGCCTTGGTTGCGCGTACGTCCCAGAAGCTCGAATCCCGTAGCCGTGGGGTCGAATGCCGCAAGCGATCCCTCGCCCTCGGCTATAGTCTCCTCGGCAGGCTCGACGTAGAGGCCCTTGAACGTATGTATGAATGCCGAGTCGGTACTGTATGCCTCGATGTTGTGCGTGGCCATGCCGTCCCAGTCGCTGTCCTCGGTGTTGATACACCATATTCTGTTTATGAACTCGCGCGTGAGGGGCGTCTCGCTCATGCGCACCGATGTCGACGAAGGATATACGCCCTTGTCGGGGTCGGGGAAGTTGAAGGTGAAGATGGGCTGTGCGTCGTCGGCTATGTGTCCGGCCTTGCGGGCATCGTACGAGATGTAGAAGGTCGAGTCCTCCGACTCCTCGTTCACCAGATCCGACGTCAGCGCATAGACGTTGTACTTTACGGGTTTGGTGGAGTCACCGGCGAAGGTGTCGACCTTGAATCGGAACAGGGCCGAGTCGTAGACGGGGCGGAATCCGAATCCGACGGTATCGACAACACCCCGGAGGAATGTGAACTGGCTTGAGAAGGCCATGCGGCGCAGCCCGAAACGGCTGTCGTTCTGCAGGCCGAGATAGAGCTTTCCAAGCGACGAGGAGATCAGCGAGTCGGTACGGTACAACCGCGTCTCGAATATCTTGCACGGCGTATCCTTCTGGTCGGCCTCGGTGAGTATGCCGCCGCTGTATATGCGGTAGCGCATCTTCATCTGCTGGTTTCCGGGGGCGAGTTCCTCGCCGAGGGTGTAGTCGGCGGTGGTGGTACAGCCGCCGAGAGTAGCCGTAGCCGCCACGGCCAGAATGGCTGCGGCGAAGAAGATGCGGCGTAAACTATTGCAGTTCTTCATAGAATCTGTTGTAATTGTCGAAAAAGTCCTCTTCGTCGGGCTCGCGGTATTCGAGTACGGGTTTGCCGCTCTGGCGGGCATACTCGACAAGTTCCGGCGAAGCCTTGGGCGAAGCGACGGTTATGCCGTCGGCATAATCAATAACGAAACGATAGAGATTTTCGTATGAAGGGGTTGACAGAATAGATAGTTTTTCATCCTTTACCCCCTCGTTGGCTATCTTTTCGGCGAACTGTGCGTCGAGCGGCTCGTCGAAACGGTCGTCGGCCAGCGTCACCACGATCTTCACGTCACGGAACAGCGGGTCGTCGTTGAATACCTTCTTCAGGTATATCGGAACTACGGCCGACATCCAGCCCATGCAGTGCACCACGGTCGGTGCCCAGTTGAGCTTGCGCACCGTCTCCAGCACGCCGCGCGCAAAGAATATGGCCCTTTCGTCGTTGTCGGCGAAGGCCTTGCCGTCGGCGTCGAGCAGGACGGCCTTGCGGGCGAAGTAGTCGTCGTTGTCGATGAAATAGATCTGTATGCGTGCCGAGGGTATGGATGCCACCTTGATTATGAGCTGGTGGTCGTTGTCGTCGATTATGAGGTTCATGCCCGAGAGGCGTATCACCTCATGCAGCTGGTTGCGCCGCTCGTTGATGCACCCGTAGCGGGGCATGAACGTGCGGATCTCGTTGCCGCGCTCCTGCATCGCTTGGGCGAGGCGGCGGCTCAGACCCGAAAGTTCGCTCTCCGGCAAGTAGGGCATGATCTCCTGACATACGTAAAGTATCTTGCGTGAAGCCATAACTTTTGGGGGTAATTTACATTCTTTGCAAAGATACGAATTTTTTTCTAAAGAATCAGCATGGCGTCGCCGTAAGTGCCGAAACGGTAACCCTCCTCCTTGGCGACCTTGTATGCGTTCATTATGAGGTCATAGCCGCCGAAGGCCGCGACCATCATCAGCTGGGTCGAGTAGGGAAGCTGGAAATTCGATACCATGGCGTCGCCCACGGTGAAGTCGTAGGGGGCGAAGATGAACTTGTTGGTCCACCCCTCCATGGGCTTGATCATGCCGTTTGTCGAGACGGCCGTCTCGACCGTGCGCATCACCGTCGTTCCGATGATCACGACCTTGTGGTGTGTGCGTTTGGCCTCGTTGACCTTCTCGGCGGCCTCTTCGGTGACGAAGAACTGCTCGGAGTCCATCTTGTGCTTCGAGAGATCCTCGACATCTACGGTGCGGAAGTTGCCCAAACCTGCGTGCAGCGTGATGAAGGCCGACTCGATGCCCTTGATCTCCATACGCTTGAGCAGGTGCTTCGAGAAGTGCATTCCGGCCGTAGGCGCGGCCACGGCGCCTTCGTGCTTGGCGAAGATGGTCTGGTAGCGCTCGGCATCCTCGGGCTCGACCTTCTCGCGCACCCATCGCGGCAGGGGCGTCTCGCCCAGACGGTATAGCGCCGCCTTGAACTCGTCGTACGAGCCGTCGAAGAGGAAGCGCAGCGTACGGCCGCGCGAGGTGGTGTTGTCGATCACCTCGGCGCCCATCATGTCGTCGTCGCCGAAGTAGAGCTTGTTTCCTATTCGTATCTTTCGGGCCGGATCAACCAGAACGTCCCACAGACGCAGCTCGCGGTTGAGCTCGCGCAGCAGGAAGATCTCGATCTCGGCGCCCGTCTTCTCCTTGTTTCCGTAGAGGCGTGCAGGGAATACCTTCGTGTCGTTGAAGACGAAGACATCCTTCTCCTCGAAATAGTCGATTATATCCTTGAAAATTCGATGTTCGATCTGGCCCGTGGCTCGGTTTACCACCATCAGACGCGCCTCGTCGCGGTTTTCGGCGGGGTATTTGGCCAACATGTCGGGCGTGAAATCGTATCCGTATTGAGACAGCTTCATGATTTTATGACTTTACAATGTCCGGAAAGACACACATATCAAAATATACTACGTTATTTTCCGGATTTTGTTTCACATTGTGACAGCTTTTCGAGAAAAAAATCGAGATTCAGCGCATCTTCCACCCTGAATTCGCCGCTGCGCGTGCGGCGCAGGGCTGTAAGGTAGGCGCCGCTGTGCAGTTCCTCGCCTATTTCGGCGGCGAGCGAGCGGATATATGTCCCGCGGCTGCAGCGGACGCGTATGTCCATGTACGGGAGCTCGAAACGCGTCATCTCCAGTTCGTATATGTTGATCAGCGCCTTGCGTACGGGAGCCTCCTCGCCCGCGCGGGCCATCTCGTAGGCGCGCACGCCGTCGATCTTCTTGGCCGAGTATACGGGCGGCATCTGGAGCCTTTCGCCCGTGAGCCGCTGCAGCGCCTCGCATGCCGCCTCGCGCGTGATGTGCTCGTACGGGTAGCGGTGGTCGACGGGGTGCTCCATGTCGAAACTCGGGGTTGTGGCCCCCAGCTCCAGCGAGGCCGTGTACTCCTTCTCCTCGGCCTGAAACGTGTCGACCATCTTTGTGGCGCGGCCTATGCAGACGATGAGTACGCCCGTGGCCAGCGGGTCGAGCGTGCCGGCATGCCCTACCTTGATCTTCTTGTAGCCCTTCTTGTTGAGCGTGAACTTTATCTTGCGCACCACGTCGGCCGAGGTCCAGCGCAGCGGCTTGTCGATGACGGCCACGTAGCCTTCGGTGAAGTCCACTCCGCCAAGGTCGAGAGTCTGTTCCATGCAGGTGTTATGCGAATGATCCTATGAGGGTTATGGCGCCTATGACGGCGCAGTATATGGCGAAATATATGAGTTTGCCGCGTTTGACGATCTCGATCATGAACTTGCAGGCGGCGCATCCCACCAAGAACGAGGAGAGGAATCCGGCCACGAGGGGCAGGGTCTCGACGCTGCCGCCGAAGTCGCCCTTCATGAGGTCAAGCAGGGCGTTGCCCAGAATCGGGGGCAGCACCATGAGGAACGAGAACTGCGCCATCTCGTCCTTTCGGTTTCCGAGCAGCAGGCCCGTGGCTATTGTCGTACCCGAGCGCGACAGTCCCGGCATGGTGGCAGCAGCCTGTGCCAAGCCGATGATGAAGGCGTCGCGGTACGATATCTCCTGCTTGCTGCGGGGCTTGGCGTAGTATGCGAAGGTGAGCAGCAGGGCCGTGAGCAGCAGCATGGCCCCCACGACGGTGAGCGAGGCGAAGGCCGCCTCGATATAGTCGATGAATAGGAGGCCGACGATTCCCACGGGAACCATCGAGATGATGATCTTGACGATATACCGCTGATCGTCGTTGTAGGGTTTGGAGAACAGCCCCGTGAAGAGGTGCTTGATAGTCCCCCACAGCACTACGATGGTGCTGAGGACGGTGGCTACGTGGAGCGAGAGGTCGAACGTGACGTTGTTCTCCATCTCTATGCCGAGCAGTTCCTTCGCTATCTGGAGGTGTCCGCTGCTCGATACGGGCAGAAACTCGGTGAGGCCTTGCACGGCGCCGAGTATGATTGCTTCGATTATTGACATGGTTTTGTATGGGGTTTATTCATTTGTGGCTGTCGGTAGGGTAGGAAGGCGGTATGCGATGTTCGTATTCGCTTGTTGTGCACGCGCTGTTGCGGAGCGTCGGGTACGTGGTACAGCTGCATGTCCGCATGGCGCAGCGCGTAGCGCGGGGTCAGAAACGCTTGATCAGGGCGTATATCTCAAAGGCGAAACCTCCCACCACGAGTATGGGCGCGAGCGTTATGCGCCGCCACGAGAACATCGCGTAATTGAACTCGTCGGGCGAGTCGCTGCCGCCGCCGCACATGAGGACCATACCTATTATTATGACGATGAAACCCGCCAGCAGCAGGATGTAGTTCTTCATCGTGACCGGCATTTCGGCGTCGTGCTTGTCGGTTGCGGCATTGAATCTTGCGCGCAGCTTCTCTAACAGATGTTTCATGTTGCTATTTCGATATGTCGTTGTAATGCGTATGGCCTGAGGCGCACACTGTCGCGGAGTCGTGTCTGCGTCGTGCGTCCACCAAGCGGCTGCAATTTGCAAAGGTAATCATTATCGGCGAAATACGCAAACGCTGTTCCGCTTTCGTAATGGAGCGGAATGGCGGCGGCGGAGAGTAGCGCATGGGGCGTTTTCCGGCTGCGGCGGCCGGATATATGTCCGGCAGGGCCTCGGAAGAGCCTTTTGGGTTTCGATACGATTCCGAAGCAAAATGTGCGAATATAATCCATATTTGGAAATGTAACATATTGATTAGAAAAGCAGAACATTAAGATCGCGGGTCGGGGAATGGTTACAAAGATTTTATTTTTATGTTAAAAAGTTGTGTTTTATTTGCTAAAGTTGAATTTTTATGATTGAATTTGGGAAATAATATATAATTCCTCAAATCCGCAACTAAGCTCTTCAGCGTCCTTCTTGCGTCTAAACGTCCTC
>URBK01000031.1 GCA_900546065.1 uncultured Alistipes sp. | reverse complement strand
TGCCGCACCGTACCGTGGAAGGTGTCGTCGGTATAGGTGTCGACGGTGAAATCGACACGCTGGCCCTCCTTCACGGCGCCGATGTCGGCCTCGTCGACGTTGGCTATGACCTGCATCTGGCGCAGGTCGTTGGCTATGGTGAAGAGCGTGGGGGTAGAGTATCCCGACGCTACGGTCTGACCCTCGTCGACGGCGCGCGACAGCACCACGCCGCTGATGGGCGAGTAGATCTGCGTGTAGCCGAGGTTTATCTCGGCACGCTCCAACGACAGCTTGGCCTGACGGTAGCTGCTCTCGGCCTTGAGATAGGCCGTCTCGGCATCGTCATACTCCGTGTCGGAGATGAGGCTCTGCTCGAAGAGGTTGCGCTGACGCTCGAAGTTCTTCTTCTGGAGTTTGTAGTCGAGCTCCGCGGCGCAGAGCGACTCCTCGGCTACGGACTTCTCGGCCTCGAGCGTCGAGCGGTCGAGCTGCGCGATGAGCTGGCCCTGCTCCACCTCCGAGTTGAAATCGACATATATGTCGGATATGATGCCCGAGACCTGTGTACCCACGTCGACCTTGTTCACGGGGTTGACCGTACCCGTGGCCGTCACTGAGAGGGTTATGGTGTCGGTGGCGATGACCTGCGTCTCGTAGTTGACCTCGGGGCTCTTGCCGCCGCGGCCGAAGAGCGTGGCCGCCACGATCACGACGATGAGCACCGCCGCAATCCAGATGATCCTTTTCTTCATTGTGTTATGTTGTTCGTTTTACATTGTCGTTGGTGTGTTCCGCCTGCTCAGAGCGTTATCGGCTCGCCGCGGTAGAAGGCGAGGATCTTGGCCGCCAGAACGGCCTTGTATTTGGCCTGCAGGCGTTCCGACATGGCCGCCAAGAAGTTGTTCTTCTCGGTGTTCAGCTCCACGGCGTTGTTCTTGCCCTGCTCGAAGCTGGCCACGGCGAGGCGGTAGCTCTCCTCGGCGTAGGCGAGTTTCTGCCCGGCAGCCATATAGTTCGACTGTGCGGCCACGGCGTCGCGATGCAGCGACTCGATGGTCGAGAGCAGATCCTTGCGGGCGGTGCGGCTGTCGATCTCGGCCTGCCGCGTGTTGAGGCGCGCCTGCCGCACCGACGTGCGGGCGTTCTTGCCGTTGAAGATGGGGACGCTGAGCGAGAGGCCGATGCTCTCGTTGAGTTTCTGCGAGAGCTGCGAGCCCATCGAGAGACCCAGACCCGACTGGTGTCCCGTCGAGACATTGGCCGAGAGCGACACCTGCGGGTAGAAGGCCGACCGCGCGGCCCGCTCGGCAAACTGCGAGGCCTCGATCAGGATATCGGCCTGCCGCGTCTCGGGCATGATGCCGAGGGCGGCGTCATAGACCTCCTCCACAGATGGTATGATACGCAGCACCTCGTCGTCCGAGATCTCGGGGAACTCGACGTCGAAGTTGGCGTCGGGGCCCAGCTCGAGCAGCTGCTTGAGCTGGAGACGGTATTGTGCGAGGTTGTTCTGCGCCGTCGTGAGGTCGTATTGAGCCGATCCCAGCTGCGAGAGCATCTGCGCCACCTCGGTGCGGGCAACAGCCCCCTGTTCCAGCATGCGCTGCGCGCGGTCGGCCTGCTCCTCGGCCAGCGTGACGGCGCGGCGGTTGATCTCGACGGTCTCGGCGGCGTACATCACCTGAAGGTATGCCTGTACGACGTTGACCGTAATGTCGTTGAGGCTCTTCTCGACACCCAGACGGCTGCTCTCGGCGCGCCGCTCCTGCTGGCGCACGTTGTTGCGCAGGCGCCCGCCCTGATATATGGCCGTCGTGGAGCCTATGCCGTAGCTGCCGCCGTAGGAGAAGGAGCCGTCGGATACGACCTCGCCGTAATCGTTGATCAGCTTTATGGCGCTCTGGTGCGAGACGTTCTGGCCCGTGTTGAACGAGAGTGTGGGGTAGCGTGCCGCCTTGGCCGCCTCGAGCTCTATGTCGCCGGCCTCGGCCGTGATACGTGCGCTCTGCACCTGAAGGTTGTTGGCGCGGGCATACTCCAAGCATCGGGCCAAGCTCCACGGCTCGGATGATGCGGGTGATGTCTGCGCCGTCTGTACGCCCTGCCGTGCGGCCGTGTCCGCCTGCTGTGCCGCAAGCGGCAGCGGGGCTGTGCCGAGGAGCAGGAGCGCAAGAGTGAATGGTCGGTTGTGGAACATTGTCTGTTTGGTTTTGCGGATGCGCCTTTGGTCGGCGCTGCCTGTTCGCATGTTTCGTATATATAGTCGCTGCCGCCGTAGGGAAATTACACGCCGCGGCGATTTTTCCCGGTATTTTTGCGGCCGCCGCCGCGCACCACGTCGTATGATTGCCGTATGAGCGAACGTATCTGCGTATCGTCGAGGTCGCTTTCGAGGCGTATGCCGATCCAGCTGCGCGGATCCATATTGTGGGGTGAGACGATACCCTCGTACCGCTCCGCAAGCTCGTCACGCCGCGCTGCCGGACACCTTACAGTACAGATATAGGGATTGTCGATGTCGATGAAACAGAAGATATGCCCCGCGGTATAGAAGGCCAGAATCGAGTGCCTCCCGCGGAAGAAACGCTCGAAGGGTAGTTTCTCGCTGCTCTCGGGCAGCGACAGGCAGTATTGGCGCAACTCTTCGATATTCATGTTTTTGGGGTATGTGCCGTGGCGGCGTTCAGAGGATCTTCATGGCAATGACGGCACACGCCTCGGCATCGGCCAGAGCGTGGTGGTGTTGCCGGAGGTCGTAGCCGCAGGCCGCGGCCACGGTGTGGAGCTGGTGGTTGGGCAGGGCGCGCCCGAAGTTGCGGCGCGAGGCGCGGCAGGTGCAGAGGAAACGGTAGTCGGGGTACTCCATGCCGTAGTGTTGGAATACGGCGCGCATGCACCCCTCGTCGAAGGGGCTGTTGTGCGCCACGAGCGTCAGACCCTCCACCATCGGCGCGATCTCGGCCCACACCTCTGGGAAATGGGGCGCGGGGTCGGTGTCGGCACGCGTGAGTCCGTGTATGGCGGTGTTCCAACGCGAGTAGTAGTTGGGATAGGGCCGTATGAGGCGGTATTCGCGGCTGACGATCTGCCCGTCGCGCACGATGACAACACCCACGCTGCAGACGCTGGTGCGGGCATTGTTCGCCGTCTCGAAGTCTATGGCCGCAAAATCTCTCATTCCCGTCTAATTACGGGCAAATATAGGCAAAGAGCCGTAGAGATGCAAATGAAAATCACGCCTCTGACGTCCGCATCATTCGTGTGGCCTTCAGGATGGAAGCATCGGCATTGCGGAAAGAAAAACCGCGGCCTTGCGGAGCCGCGGTATATGGGTCGGTATCGGGCCGCCGTCAGAACATGGCTATAAGCTCCTCGTTCGTGTAGGCGTCGGCGCCGTAGCAGGTCTTCAGGTAGGCCAGACCATTCAGGTAGTCCTCCTCGGTGAAGGAGTCGGTCGCCTGCTTGGCCACAACGACATCATAGCCGAGGCTGAAGGCATCGGCCGAGGTGTGGCGCACGCACATGTGGGCATGCAGGCCCGTCATTACGACCGTCTGTACGCCGAGCTCGCGCAGCAGGATGTCGAGGTCGGTCTGGAAGAATCCGCTGTAACGGCGCTTGGGTACGACGTAGTCCTTGTCCGAGAGTTTGAGTTCGGGGATCACCTCGGCACCCTTGGTGCCGGCGATGGCGTGGTCGCCCCAGATCTTGAGTTCACGGTCGATGCCGGCAATGTGGGCATCGTTGCAGAAGATTACGGGAACACCAGCCTTGCGGGCAGCGTCCAGAAGTTCGGCCGTGGCCGGTACGATGGCTTTGGCGCGGTCGCATGTGAGCGCGCCGGTCACGAAGTCGTTGAGCATGTCGACAACGAGAATCGCAGGGTTGTTGAGTTTTTCCATTTTGTTTCGGGTTTGCCGTTAGCGGCCTATAAAGATATGAAAAATTTTTATAAAACACCGCCTCCATACTCCCTCTCAACCCCTGCACAGCGGGTAATAAACCGCCATGTGTCCCTCAGAGGGCATTTGTATGTATATGGAGCGGTGTGTACGAACTACGACAAGCCGCTGATATCCATAAAAAAAGAGGGCCGGAAGCTGTCGTGCCTCCGGCCGTGCCGTAGAGATTGTCTTTTTTATGGATATTTTGATCCTTTTTGTCCCGTTTGATACGGGCAGTGGCGGCGCATTCCGCTGTGCCGCGCCGCCCGGCCGAACGGGTTATTCGATGCCGCGGTCCGAGAGCATCTTGATGAAGTAGCCGCCCACGACCGAACGCGCTTGGAAGCCCACGTGCTTCGTGTTGTCGGTGTTGTACCAGTCGCTCATCGGGATGCGGTCGGTGGTCTCGTTCATGAAGTCGTACATCGGGGCGATGAACTTCTCGAAGGTGGCCTTGTCGGGCGACATGGTAGCCGTCCATACGATCCAGTCCGACTTGGTGTAGTTGCGGCGGCAGTCCAGAGGCAGGCCGTAGCGGTTCTGCTTGGTGAGGTAGTAGGCGATCTCGGTGGGGGCGATGTCGTCGTCGAAGACATTGTATCCGAGCATCTTGTCCCATACGAGGTTGTATTTCTGGCTCCACGTGTCGCCCTCGTCGAACGTAAGGCGGTAGTGGTCACCCGCCGAGGCCATCTTCTTCCATGCGGCGGCCATGTCGCGTGCGGCGTTGGTGTACTTCTCCGCCACGTCGGCCTTGCCTGCCATGCTGGCGATGTCGCCATAGGCGGCTACACCAACGATAGCCTTGATCGAGAGGTTGGCGTTACGCGCCCAGTGTCCGGCGAAGTCGTCCGTGCAGAGCTGGTTGGCTGGATCCAGACCGTTCTCCACAAGGTAGTCGGCCCATGACGTCAGGGCATCCCAATGCTTGAGCGCATACTCGGCGCTTCGCTCCATCTTGCAGATCGCTCCCGTGAGGATCAGCATGTTGCCGCTCTCCTCGACAGGCATGTCGCCGCCGTAGGTCTGGCCGTTGGCCAGCGGGTAGGTGCCGACGTCGTGTGCGGGGAAGGGCTTGGTCCACTTGCCGCTCTCGGTGTAGTAGAATATGAAGTTGAGCAGGGCCTTCGCCAGCTCGGGGTTGTAGTAGAGGAACATCGGCGCCGAGGGGTAGGTGACGTCGACCGTACCGATCGAGCCGTTGCTGAAGTTCTCCTTCGAGAGCCATGCCAGCTCGCCCTGAGGCGTCTCGATGAGTTTGTGTGCGGCGATAGCCTGACGGTATGCCAGAGCGCAGAGCTCGGCATACTCTTTTCCGCCGGCGGCGTTTGCCTCCTTCATAAGCTCGGCGTCGAATGCGGCGCAGCGCTTCATGAGCGACTTGTAATCCTTGGCTGCGGCGGCGAACTGCTTGGCTATCGAACTGTTGCCGTTGCGGTTCCAGTAGGGGCGGATGTTCTCACCGAAATACTGTATCGAATAGATGTCGTCGTAGCCGACCATGACATATCCCGACTTGCCCTTTCCGCTGACGGTGCCCAGAGGTGCGGTGATGGCCATACGGTCACCCTCGCTGCGGCCCTCGACGGTGCCGCGGTCGGCAAACTCGCGGCGCATGGCTACGGCGTTGCCCACCGAGCTGCGTGACGAGGCCTTGTCGGCGGCCATGTAGAAGTATCCCCAGTCGATGCGCACGTCGTCACCCTTGCGGCCCAGAATCTTCTGGTCGACGGTGCCGCTCTTGACATAGTTGAAGTTGTCGTCGTCGCCGCGCTCGCTCACGCACTTCTGCTCCGATGAGTTGCGCGCCCAGTCGGGTGCGGCCTCGAAGTAGATCTGCACGTCATGCTCGGCGCCGTCGTTGGATGCGACCTCGTATGTGATGTAGTTCACGGGGCGCGATACCAGATCGAGATCCTCCAGCAGCAGGGGCGCCGTGAAGCGCAGCGTCAGGTCGACGCCGCCGCAGGTGAACTTATATATGGTACTGGTGGCCTGTACGTCGACCGAGGTCTGCTCGGCCGTGCGGGTCATAACCTGCGAGTTGTTGTCGCGGCGGTAGAGTCCCATGTCCACAAGCGCGCCGCCCGTGCGGTTGTTGCAGTGCGCCGCCAGCACGACCTTGCCGTCGGCGGCCGTCGCGGCCAGCTCGGCCGGTATCTCCACCCAGCGGTCCTTCTTCCACTCGTAGGGCGTGGCGACGATCTGCTCGCCGTTGAAGTAGAGCTCGAAGGTGTCGTCATGCGAATATTTCACGAAGAGCGAGCCGCCGTTGAGTTGTGCGGGGTCGATCTGTATGGTGCGGCGCACCCAGATGTCCTTCGTGGGCCAGAGCGTCTGGACGTTCGTCTCCTCGGGGGTGCCGAAGGCCGCATCGCCGCTCTTCCATGACGTATCGTTGAAGTCGCGGCCCTCCCATCCGGCGGCGGGGGCGTCGAACGTATACCGTCCCTGCCACGGCTGCTCGTACGATATGGGGGCCAGCGCATCCATCGGTATGTCTTCGGCGCCCATGAAGCGGTAGAGCTCGCCGTCGACGCGCAGCGTACCCATGAGCGGGAAGTCGCGTCCGGTCCAGTGCTTGACCTGACTGTCGTAGAGACGGTCGGTCGTAGACCACGCGCTGGTGTAGGGATCGATGGTTATGAGCGGGTATGCCGGAGCCCGCAGGTCGTTTTTCACGGCCTCGGGTGCCGAGCATGAGGCCATAATCACCGCCGCAGCGGTGGCAATGAGTATTCGGTTTGTCATAATATGAGATTTTTGATCTATATTCTATATGTCGCGACAAAGATAAAAAAACGTATGGGCAAAGTTAAATGAAAAACACACCTGTTGCGCCTCTGGCGGTGCGAATATGCGGGAGTAGGGGCGCCGTGGCGGAGGAGGTGTAATAAACCGTCATAAATATGCATCGTATGCATATTTCGGCATGCATCGGCAAATATGGCTTCCAAACGACGCTGCAGCCGTTTTATTGTGTCGGAGAGGGTTGCGTGCGAAGCCGCGTAATGCGCCTCGCTGGCATTCGGTATATGCAGCTGTGATAAGAATGTGTCGATTTGTGATATATATGTCATATGTCGTATAATATTTTTTTTTGCGCCGGGAATAACGATTTAGTGTCGATAGACACAAGTGCAAACAATCAATACATATATATTTTTTAGGAACGAACGATGACGTATTCGGATTTCCGTATGACGAGTATTTCGTCGTGCAGATCCGTGTCAGTCGTTTTTTGCAACGTAAGAAGGTGTTTACACCATGCAAAACCCCAAATCTCTATTCATGAACATCGTACTGCTGATGTTCGCGCTGCCGGTGTTGGCGCAGAGCGGCGGGACAGTCACGGTAAGCGGTGTCGTAACCTCCGCGGAGGACAAGTATCCTCTGATCGGGGCGCATGTGATTGCGGGTGACAACAACGGCGTAAGTACGCTCCTCGACGGGTCGTACTCCATAGATGTCAAGCCCGGCGATGTGCTGACCTATTATTATGTGGGATACGAGGAGGTAAAGTACACCGTCCCGGATGGAGCCGCAAGCATCAAACACAATGTCGAGCTCAAGGCCGAAACGAAATCCCTTGAGGATGTCGTGGTCATAGCCTACGGCGTGCGCAAGAAGGGCACCATAGCCGGATCGGTCTCGACGGTCAAGGCCGAGAAGATCGAGAACACCCCCACGGCGGCGTTCGATCAGGCGCTGCAGGGACAGGTCCCCGGCCTGACGGTACTGTCCAGCTCGGGTGAACCGAGTGTGGCGGCCACGCTCAGCATCCGAGGTACAAACTCGATCAACTCGGGAACGGCTCCCCTCTATATCCTCGACGGCGCCGCAATCTCGAGTGCCGACTTCAACACCATCAACCCGGCCGACATCGAGTCGATCTCGGTGCTCAAGGACGCCTCGTCGACATCGATCTACGGCGCCCGCGCCGCGAACGGCGTGGTCGTCATCACGACCAAGCGCGGACGGATGGCCTCGAAGCCCAGCATCACCTACCGCATGCAGCTCGGATTCTCGCAGCTGACGCAGAACAACTGGGACCTGATGAACACGGCCGAGCGTATCCAGTACGAGAAGGAGATAGGCCTCACCTCGGGCAAGAACTACAACCTGCTGGGCAAGACGGATGTGAACTGGCTCGATGCCGTATATAACAATGCGGCACTGCTGCAGAACTACGAGCTCTCGGTCTCGGGCGCGAGCGACCGCACGAACTACTACATCTCGGGCGGCTACTACAATCAGGACGGTATCGCGGTGGGGTCGTATTTCGACCGTTACTCGCTTCGCGCCAACGTTGAGCAGCGTGCCGCCGACTGGCTCAAGATCGGTACCAACACCATGCTCAACTACCAAGGCATCGAATAGGCCGACGAGGGTTCGTACACGCTCGTGACGCCCATTTCGGCCGCGCGCTTCATGCTCCCGTACTGGAACCCGTACCGACCCGACGGATCGATCGCCTCGATCGACGACGGCACGTGGAAGGGCGACGGCCAGAACCCTCTGGAGAGGCTCGAGAAGAACCGCCGCGAATACAAGAAATACAAGCTGGTGTCGAACATCTTCGCAGAGGCTACGCCTGTCGAGGGCCTGACGATACGTTCGCAGTTCAGCATAGACTACTCGCACATGACGGGCTTCGGCACCTCGACGCCGAGCTACGGGCCCAATCTGGGCGAGGGCAGCGCACAGCGCATATCGACGGACGGAATGTCGCTCTCGGTGACCAATACGGTGAACTACCAGTTCCGCAAGGGTGACAAGCACTCGTTCAACTTCCTCGTGGGTCAGGAGGGTGTGGACTACCACTATGAGGACTTCTCGATCCTGACCGAGGGACAGAACAACGACCGTCTGGTCAACATATCGACCGGTACGCGCGCCTCGTCGTGGAGCGATACCACCGACGACGACTACGGCTACCTGTCGTTCTTCGGCCGCGGCGAGTACAACTACGACAACCGCTACTATGCCGACTTCTCGGTGCGTACAGATGCCTCGTCGCGTTTCGGCGCCGACCGCCGCTGGGCGGGATTCTGGTCTGTGAGCTTCATGTGGAACCTGCGTCAGGAGCGGTTCATGGACAATGCCAGCCGCTGGCTCACCAACGCCCAGATCGCCGTCAGCACCGGTACGTCGGGTAACTCGTCGATACCCAACTACGAGCACCTCGCCCTTGTGTCGGGCGGGTCGGACTACTTCGGCAACGCCGGCATAGCCCCCTCGCAGCCGGGCAGCGACAACCTCGGCTGGGAGAAACTCTGGACGACGAACCTCGCATTCCACTTGGGATTCTGGAACCGCCTGAACGTAGACCTCGAATTCTATAACAAACGTACTTCGGATATGTTGATGCTCGTGCCCGAATCCTATGCCAACAAGGGCTACGGATACAGCTGGGACAACATCGGCGTGATGGTCAACCGCGGTTTCGAACTCAACGTCACGGGTACGATATTCTCGAACAGGAACTTCATGTGGTCGGTAAACGCCAACGTGTCGTACAACCGCAACCGTATTCTGGAGCTGTATAACGGCGTTCAGGAGTACGAGATGTCGCAGACGTCGATGAAACTCGTCGTCGGCCACGACTCGGGCGAGTTCTACATCAACCGCTTTGCGGGTGTCAACCCCGTCAACGGCGATGCGCTGTGGTACACGCGTGACGGCGAGTTGACGAACGAGATGCGCGACGAGGACAAGGTTCTCGTGGGCAAGAGCATGACGGCACCGTGGATCGGCGGTTTCGGCACCAATATCTCATGGAAGGGTCTGTCGCTGTCGGCGCAGTTCTCATGGGTGGCCGACCGCTGGATGATAAACAACGACCGCTACTTCGACGAGTCGAACGGCCGTTACAGCTCCTACAACCAGTCGCGGCGCCTGCTCGACCGCTGGAAGGAGCCCGGCGACGTTACCGACATACCGCGTCACGGCGTATATACCGAGTTCGACGACCGCATTCTGGAGGATGCGTCGTTCCTGCGCCTGAAGAACGTCATGCTCAGCTACAGCCTGCCGTCGGAGCTGCTGAGCCGCAGCCGCTTCATCAGCGGCATCCGCATCTATGCCCAAGCGCAGAACCTGTTTACCATAACGGGCTTCTCGGGTCGTCGATCCCCGAGGGCGTGGGCAATATGTATCAGGCGCAGTACCCCATGTCGCGCCAATTCACCTTTGGTCTTGATCTTATGTTCTAAACGCATGACAATGACTATGTTGAAAAATATAAAGTATTATTTTGCGGCCCTTGTCCTGATGGTTGGGCCTACCTCGTGCCTCGAGAAGCTGCCCGGGTCGTCGATCCCCGAGGGCGAGGCCATGCAGACCTTCAGCGATGCCGAACAGGTGGTGACGGGCATATATGCCGGCCTTAAGAGCAGCGCGCTCTTCAGCGGCTCGCTCACCGTCATGCCCGACATACAGGCCGATCTGGTATATGCCGTCGAGAATTTCACCAACGTCTATGGCAGCGTGTGGCAGTGGGACATCCTCTCCACGGACAGCGATGTGGAGTCGGTCTATGCCGCCCTCTATACGATCATCGCCCGCTGCAACTTCTACCTCGACAGTATCGACGAGGTGATGGCAAACGAGCTCGATGTGACGAATCTCGGATATCTGGAGACATATACGGGCGAGGTATATACGATCCGCGCACTCTGCTACTCGAAACTTCTGGAGTGCTTCTGCAAGGCCTACGACCCCGCCACGGCCGAGAACGAACTGGGCGTGGTGCTGCGTACAAAGTACAGCGAGCCCGAACCCATGAAGCGCGCCTCGCTCAAGGATTCGTACGATCTGGTCATAGACGATCTGGAGCATGCGGAGGAGTATCTGGACAACGACTTCGACCAATATAACTCGATCTACGTTACGGCAGCCGCGGCACAGGCCCTTCATGCCCGCGTGGCGCTCTACATGCAGGATTGGCAGACGGCTATCGACTACGCCACGATGCTTATCGAGAATGACGCCTTCGAGTTGGCCGACGGCACGAAGAGCTACTCTTCGACGGATACCTATCTGACATATATGTGGAACTACGACTCGAGCTACGAGATCATCTGGGAGCTGGGCTTCACGACCACCTCTTACGGCGGGGCTCTGGGTCAGGTCTTCCTCAATGCCGACCGTGACTACATGTACACCTATCCCGACTATGTTCCGGCGCAGTGGGTGCTGGATGCCTATACCGACAACGACCTACTCGGATGCCGAATACATCATGTTTACCGACACGCTGTCGACAGGCATGGTATTTCCGGACGAGGAGTATTTCACCGTACCCGTAGCGTCGACCGTGGCGTGCGACTACGACCGTACCATCGGAGTGGAGGTGATAGACCGTGGCAGCAACGCCATCGAGGGCTATCACTACCGTCTGCACTCGAATACGGTCACCATCAAGGCGGGTGAGCGCACCGCCAATGTCGAGGTGGCCGGCATATATGACCATATCGAGGCTACCGACTCGCTCGGATTCACGCTCAAGCTGGTGATGCCCGAGCAGGTGAAGTGGAACGACCTGTACGAGGGCTACGACCAGACGGATGTCGTGTTCTACAAGGGTTGCCGTTGCGAGGACGATACCTTCACGGGATGGTGCGTCGTGACCTCGATGCTGCTCTACAGCTATCCGAGTGCGTTGGATACGAACTACCAGCGTCTGATCCTCACCGAGAAGCACCCGACGGAGCCCAACACCATCATCCTGCACGATTTTCTTTATGACGGCTACGACGTCACGATGCGCCTGAACATGGAGGATCCGGAGGATCCCGCCGTCGAGATGGACGAGGATCAGGTGCTGAGCGACGAGCAGACCGTCTTCGGCCAGATCAACGCCGATGACAGGATTCTGGGTACGGTCAGCCCCAACAACTACTCGTATTACAACACGTGTCAGCGTTTTGCCGCCATCTGGCTCTATGTCTATCTGAAGGATATGGATACGATGGTCGGCACCGTGGGTGACTACTACAATATTCTGGAGTGGGTCTCGCTGGAGGAGGCCGTGCGCCTGAAGCAGGAGGAGAATATGTCGGGCGCGCGCGACCCGCGAGACTATATGTGACGATTCATAATGCGGAGAAAAAGAATAAACCCCCATTCTCTTTAATTATAGTATTAGCACAACTAAAAACCAATGCCTTATGAAAGTTTTACAGTGGACTTCTATTCTTTTGGGGAGCGCCGTAATGCTGTTCACCTCATGCTCGTCGTCGGAGGATGAGCCGGTCGTACAGCCGGTGTTCCCCGATATGGCAACACTTTCGATTCCTGCAGGCGAGACGACCTGCGAGGTGACGTTTACGCCCAATCTCGATTGGACGGTAAGCATTCCCACCGACAGTGAGACGGCACAGTGGTTCGACCTGCTGGACGGCGAGATGGCCGTAAGCTCGATCTCGGGCAAGGCCAGCACAACCCCCGTAACGGTGACCGTAGTGACCTCGGAGCAGGAGCTCTTCGACGAGGCTCCCGTATGCGAGGTATCGCTCACGATGGGCGGCGAGACCAAGGTCATAGCCAAGATCACGCGCGGCACCACGGCCCGTACGTTCGATCTCTATGCGTCGGTATATGACGATAATGAAGATGACTTCATCATGCCGTTCGAGTTCTCGGAGTCGGCTCTGGAGAAGTACAGCGGCGAGGATGTTCCCGAGACCGCTCCCGAAGGCGCCGTAGCCCTCCGCTGGCCTCTGCGCGTAGGCGGATATATGTACGTGTTCAAGAGCAAGAGCAACTTCGAGTATCTGGCATCGGTCCCCGCATGGCTGGAGGTGTCGAAGACGGCTATCGAGGGTGAGGACGGCGCTTACCAGATCATGGTAAACGGCCTGTTCACCGAGGAGAACATCGACGGCGGCGTGGGCATCATCGACTTCTACGATGCCAACATCGACAATACGGAGGATCCGGGCAACAACGCCCACAACAGATATTGCGTGACGATGCCCGCATTCCGTGATCTTGTCAAGCACGATGCAAACAATGCCGTATTCGCATTCAATGCTGAGGGCCAATATTCAAGCACCACCGCAGGCACAGAAGTGGTTGACGACTACGCTACGGCCGGAGTGTCGAGCACGGCGGGCCTGAAGTTCTTCGTGCTCACGCCCGACGGTTACGGAGGCTATTATGCCGCCAAGGAGAAGACCGGCTGGGTTACCGTCACCGATGACATGTGGGACGAGAGTGGCGAGATCTTCCAGCATCGTGATTATACGATCGCGGTTACGGCCAACAGCGGTGCTGCGCGCAGCGCCGTGCTTGTGGCACTGCCTCAGACGCTGGCTGCCGAGATCGACGAGAACGGCGATCTGGACGCACAGCTGCTCAAGGCCGACGGCAGCTACGACCTGAAGGATGAGTACAAACCCTATGCGTTCGCGACGGTCGAGCAGGAAGCGCCTGCGTCGGGTTCGGGCGATGAGGGCCTGTCGGTTATATGCCCCACGGATGCTACCACGCAGTACTATCTCGACAACGGGTTCTTCAAGTTCGAGGAGCGTACGCGCCGTGCGGAGCTGCATCTGTGGTATGCGGTGCGCTTCGGCAAGGAGTTTACGGTGGATGAGGTGATCTCGCGTTTGTCGCAGCTGGGCGAGGTGCAGACGGCTACGCCCAACCGCGTCATCAAGCGCGCCTACCGCGAAGACCGCAAGGCCTATCCGGTGTCGCAGCGTATGCTGGAGCGGTCGTCCGTGACGCGCGCCTCGGGCGATTACGACTATAACGACGTGCTTCTGCCGTGGCAGTGGCATATCATCAACCGCGGCTATCGCGACAACTTCGTCATCGGCGATACCGACGGCAAGACGGTCGAAGAGGTACAGGCCAAGTACAAGGCCGGTGCCGATGTGAACTGCGAGAAGGCGTGGGAGCGTACCACGGGCGATCCGTCGATCGTGGTGGCGGTACTCGACGAGGGTATCTATTGGCGCCACCCCGACCTTGTCAACAATATGTGGAAGAACGAGGACGAGCCCTATTACAGTGATGCCGCCGGCGAGCATGTCTCGTATGAGGATCGCGACGGCAACGGATATGCGGGAGGCCATTTCGGTTACGACTTCATCAACAATACGGGCGTGATCTCGTGCGACGCCTCGTCGGATACGGGTCACGGTACGCATGTGGCCGGTGTCATCGCCGCGCGCAACAACAACGGCATAGGCATCGCCTCGATTGCGGGCGGTACGGAGGATGCGCCGGGTGTGAAGGTCATGTCGTGCCAGATATTCTCGGGCAACAAGACCAGCAGTACGATAAATCTCGTGCGCGCCATAAAGTATGCTGCCGACAACGGCGCCGTGATCCTGCAGTGCAGCTGGGGATACGCCTCGCCTGCGGCCAACGGTTTCGAATACTCTCCGGGCTTCGCTACGGAGGAGGAGTGGAAGGCAAATTGCCCTCTGGAGAAGGCCGCGCTGGATTACTTCGTACACAATGCCGGTTCTCCCAACGGCCCCATCGAGGGCGGTATTCCCATCTTCGCCTCGGGTAACGAGTATGCCGCTGCGGGCGGATTCCCGGGCGCAGCCGAATATTGCATCTCGGTGAACGCCACGGCCGCAGACTATACGATCTCGACCTTCTCGAACTACGGTGAGTTCACCGACATCGCGGCCCCGGGCGGCGATCAGGACTATTACTACGAGTATTTCGACGGGGACAATGTCCGCGGAGCTGTCGGATGCGTCCTCTCGACGCTGCCGCCGCAGGTGAGCAACGGTACCGGATACGGATATATGGAGGGTACGTCGATGGCCTGCCCCATGTGTCGGGTGTCGCGGCGCTGGGACTCTCGTATGCCGTTCAGCTGCGCAAGCACTTCACTGCGGATGAGTTCCGCCGTATGCTTATCGAGACCGCCTCGCCGATAGACGACTATCTGGTCGGTACGAAGTATTATTACTTCTACGTTACGGATATCGACAAGACGCGCTATACCTCTGTTTCGCTGTCGCGTTATCACGGTTGCTCGGGAGGTCTGGTCAATGCCGAGCGTCTGTTGGAGGCTATTGCCGACGACGCTGCCGGCTCGAAGATGACCTTCCCCAACATATATCTCGCTCCGGGTGAGGCGAGTGCCGTCACGGAGACTCCGGCCCGTTACTTTGTCGGAGGCGAGACGTTGACCTATACGTTGCAGATAGCGGACACGTCGGTGGCCGAGGGTGTAATCACGGCCGAAGGCAAGGCTCTCTTCACGGGTGTAAGCGAGGGTGTCACCACGGCCTCGATTACGGCCTCGAACGGCGAGACGCAGAACTTCAACATCACCGTACGCAAGGGTGCCAGCGGCAGCGGCTGGCTCTGATTGAAGATATCGCGGGACAATGCATAACGGACTTATACGCTGTCTGGTTCTGCCGGCGGGCGCGGCTTTGATGCTTGTGGCGGGGGTGCCCGCGCAGGCTCAGTGGCATACGGTCTCTCGCAGCCGCCTCGACAGCCTTGCCAACCCGCCTATGGCCGAGGGGCGCGAGGCCATGGCCTTCGAGCGGACTACGGTTACGGCGGAGCCTCTCGAGGAGGACGGCGGAGCCAAGAGCTATACCTTCAGATGGCGCAACGAGGGGCGTACGCCCTTGGTCATAACCCGTGTGAGGAGTACGTGCGGCTGTGCCGTGGCTGCATACGACATAGAGCCTGTGGCCGCGGGGGCGAAGGGGACGGTTACGGTAACGTACCACCCGAAAGGGCATCCGGGAGCCTTCCGTCAGCGTATATTCCTCTACACGCAGTTGGACGATACGCGCCCGACTGCCGTCTTGACCCTCGCGGGGGAGGTTATACCCTCGACGCGGCCGACATACGCCTATCCCCATGCCAAGGGGTCGCTGCTGCTCAAGCACGACGAGGTGGCGTTCGCGGCATCGCGCCGTGGCGTCGAGAGTATCGAGTGCCTTAACGGCGGCGATGATACGCTGCGTATAAGCGTAGATACGCTTCTGCTGCCTCCGTGCGTCAGGGCGGAGTTCGTGCCTGCGGTTCTGGCACCCGGAGGCGTGGGCGAGTTGACGGTGCGATTCGACCCCTCTGCGGGACGGGCGCCGCGGCACCTGCCCGTGATGTTGCGGGGGTTGGGCTTGCCGCCTGCGCAGGGCAGTGTTACGGTGCGCATAGCCCCGGAGGAGGAGTTGGAACTTGATGAGAATAAAAATTGACAATGATATGAAAAGAATCTTTACACTGATGCTCCTGTCGTTGGCTGTCGTGATGGGCGGCTGCGAGAAGGACAACACCTATGAGGACCCGGGGCTTGACGTCTCGCTCTACAATATTGCGGGCGTATGGAAGCTCGCGACGTGGAACGGCGGCACGGAGCTGGCCGAAGGCAGCTATGTATATGTCGAGTTGTCGTATCGCGACGGCAATACCTTCACGATATACCAGAATCTCGACAGTTTCGGGCCGCGCCGCATCACGGGGTCGTACAGCCTCTATACGGACGATGCTCTGGGGGCCGTCATACGCGGCATGTATGACTACGAGAACGGCGACTGGGCGAGCCGCTATGTCATCCGCGACCTGTACGAGGACCGCATGACGTGGATCGCCGTCGGCGACGAGACCAACGTCTCGGAGTATGTGCGCTGCGAGGCCATCCCCTAGGAGATACTCTTGCAGTTCGGAGCCGCCGAAGAGGAGTAGTCTGCGGATCTCTTTCGGGCGGGCCGCCTTGTCTCAGGGACGGGCCGCTACGGTATGTTGAGGCGCCGTCCCGTATGGGACGGCGCCTTGTCTGTTTTCCGAAGGCAGGGGCTTTGCGGCGATTTGCATTGTGCGGATGGCCGCCGGACGGTGCATGTGGCGGCGGTGAGGGGCGTTTAATGCCTGATATATGGTGTATTTGTTTCTTTTTGCCTATTTTTGTGGAACGTAACGAGTGAGTTATTGCGTAAGGTCATGATAATAAAAAAAGTATTGCTTGCATTTTTGCTTGCGCTGTCGGCCGTTGCAGCCCGTGCCGACGAGGGTATGTGGCTGCCGAGCCTTATCGGTTCGCGCATAAAGGATATGCGCAGCAAGGGATTCCGTCTCTCGGCCGAGGACATATATTCGGTCAACAAGGCCTCGATGAAGGATGCCGTGGTGTTGTTCGGCGGCGGCTGTACGGGTGAGTTCGTCTCGGGGGAGGGCCTCCTGCTCACGAACCACCACTGCGGCTACGGATCGATACAGCAACTCTCGTCCGTCGAGCACGACTATCTGACGGACGGTTTCTGGGCCGCCTCGCGTGAGGGTGAGCTTCCCGTGCCGGGACTCACGGTGAGCATCCTTGTACGCATGGAGGATGTGACCGACCGCGTAGCTGCGGGCGAGAATCCCGAGGATATAGCGGCCGAGGCCGAGAAGGAGGGGCACCGGGCCGACGTGCAGCAGATGTACTACGGCAACCAGCAGTTCCTCTTCGTATATGATGTCTTCCGTGACGTGCGCCTTGTAGGAGCGCCGCCCTCGTCGATAGGCAAGTTCGGCGGCGATACCGACAACTGGGTGTGGCCGCGACATACGGGCGACTTCTCGATCTTCCGCGTCTATGCCGATGCGGATAACCGCCCTGCCACGTATTCGAAGGATAACGTCCCCTACCGTCCGAAGCGTCACTTTACGGTCTCGACGCGCGGTGTCGGGGAGGGTGACTTCACCATGATATACGGGTTCCCCGGCTCGACGCAGGAGTATGTCACGTCGGATGCCGTGGAGTATGTTGCCGAGGTGTCGGACCCGATGAAGATAGCGCTGCGCACGCAGCGGCTGAACATAATCTCTGCTGCGCAGGCTGAGGATGCCGCCGTGCGCATACAGTACGCCTCGAAGCACGCCTCGATCGCCAACGCTTGGAAGAAGTGGCAGGGCGAGGTGTTGGGGCTGCGCCGTCTGGGTACCGTCGGGAAGAAGCGCGCCTACGAGCGTGAGTTTGCGGCATGGGCCGCCTCGCGTCCCGAATATGCACATCTGCTCGACTCGATACACGCCGCATACGAGGCCGTGCGTCCCGAATACTATGTTGCGGAGCTATATTCCGAGTCGATATTGGCGATCGAGGCCTTCTCGCGGGCGCGGGCTCTTGCCGGCACGCGGTCGCGTATGACCGATGACACGGCTTTTACCGATCTTGCCGTCGACACGCAGCCCGCATTCCTCAAAAACTACAACGCGGGGATCGACCGCGCCATAGCCAAGCGTATGGTTGCCGAGTTCATGGATCGCATGCCTGCGGGTGAGGTGCCTGCGGAGTTCGCGGCGGCGGTGTCGGAGCATGGCGGCGTGGATGGGTATGTCGACTTTTTGTTCGACAATACGGTGCTGACGCGCGAGAAGTTCACGGCCGAGGAGTTCGACGCCGATCCCGTGGTGCGGATGGCGGCGATGCTCGCGCCCCTGACCGACCGCATGGCCGCGGTGCGGGCCCGCAACCTGAGCGACATAGAGTCCGTACGCCGCTGGTACACGCCCTACATGCGGGCGTTGATGGAGTGGGACACCGACCGCGCGTTCTTCCCCGATGCCAACCTCACGCTGCGCGTGGCGTACGGTTCGGTTGAGGGGTATGAATACGCCGACGGCGTGATACACCATCCCGTCTCTACGTTGGAGGGTGTCATCGAGAAGGATAACCCGGAAATATACGATTATGACGTTCCGCAGCGGCTGCGCGACATACACGCGGCGAAGGATTACGGCCGCTGGGGCTGCGACGTGAAGGGCCGTTGGACGGTGCCCGTATGTTTCATCGCCACGAACCACACTTCGGGCGGCAATTCGGGCTCTCCCGTGCTGAACGGCCGCGGCGAGCTGGTGGGTATAAATTTCGACCGCACGTGGCTCTCGACCATGAGCGACATGGAGTTCGACCCCTCGGTATGCCGCAACATCGCTGTCGACATACGCTACGTGCTATTCGTCATCGACCGCATAGGCGGGGCATCGTACCTGCTTCGGGAGATGGAGATACGATAACAGGGACAAAAAGCAATACCGGTAATGTTCGAATCTCTCTTCGTGACGCATTCGGCCCTGCAGGCCGTCGTCGTCATCTCGATCGTGTGCGCCGTGGGGCTGCTGCTGGGCAAGGTACACATCTGGGGCGTGTCGCTGGGTGTCACGTTCGTATTCTTTGCCGGCATTGTGGCCGGACACTTCGGCGTGACGATCGATCCGCAGATGCTGCTCTTTGCCGAGACGTTCGGTCTGGCGCTGTTCGTCTATTCGCTCGGCCTGCAGGTCGGCCCGGGATTCATGAGCGCCTTCCGCGCCGGGGGCGTGCGCCTCAATATGCTGGGGTTGGCCGTCATAGCTCTGGGTACGGTCATGACCGTAGCCTTCTCGTTTCTTTTCGACGTGCCGATGCCCGACATGGTGGGCGTGATGTGCGGCGCCACGACAAACACCCCCGCTCTGGGAGCCTCGCAGCAGACTCTCGCACAGATGGGACAGCCGACGGCCGCCCCCGCACTCAGTTGCGCCGTGACATATCCGCTGGGCGTGCTGGGTGTCATCATAGCGATACTTGTTATGAACCGGCTGTGGGTCCGTCCGAGCGATGTGGCCGCACCCAACGAGAAGCATGTAAACAATACCTTCATCGCCACGCTCCGCGTACAGAACCCGGGTGTCTTCGGCCGCGACGTGCATACGGTGGCCGAACTTACGAACGTCCCCTTCGTCATCTCGCGTCTGTGGCGCAACGGCGAGGTGATGCTACCATCGACCGATACGGTGTTGCAGGAGGGTGACCGCGTGCTTGTCGTCACCTCTCGCAAGGATATAGATACCGTCGAGGCGATGATCGGACGCCGCGAGAGTATCGACTGGAACCGCGAGAATGTCGACTGGAACGCCATCGACAGCCAGCTCGTCTCGCGCCGTATCATCATCACCCGTCCCGAAATAAACGGCAAACGCCTCGGGGCGCTGCGCCTGCGCAACAGCTACGGCATCAATATAAGCCGTATATACCGCAGCGGCATGGCGCTGCTGGCCACGCCCGATCTGATGCTGCAGATGGGCGACTGCGTGGTGGTCGTGGGCGGCAAGCCTGCCGTCGAGAAGGTGGAGAAGGTGTTGGGAAACGCCGAACGCGAACTGAACGAGCCGAACCTGCCCGCAATATACATAGGCCTCGTTGTGGGACTTATCGTCGGGGCCATACCTCTGTCGCTGCCCGGTATCACGGTGCCCGTGAAGCTGGGCCTTGCCGGCGGCCCCATAATCGTGGGTATGCTTATCGGTACGTACGGGCCGCGCCTGCATCTTGTGACCTACACCACGCAGAGCGCCAACCTCATGCTGCGCGCATTCGGACTCTCGCTCTATCTGGCGTGTCTGGGTCTGGGCTCCGGCGGCGAGTTCTTCGAGACGGCCGTCAGCGCCAACGGCGCCGTATGGGTCGGACTCGGATTCCTTATTACGGTCATCCCGACAATCGTGGTCGGCGTGGCGGCCATGCGCTGGGGAAAGGTCGACTTCGGATCTACGTGCGGCATGTTGTGCGGCAGTATGGCCAACCCCATGGCGCTGAACTACGCCAACGACACAATCCCCGGCGAATATGCCTCGGTGGCATACGCCACGGTATATCCGTTGTCGATGTTCGTACGCGTGGTTGTGGCACAGCTGGTGCTGATGATATTCCTGTAAGTGCCGAAGCCTTGGATCCTGACGGCCGCCGTATGCACATTACACATACGGCGGCCGTATCTTTTGCCGGCGGCGCGGTCTTGGGGATTGGCCGGCGGCGCGTGTTTGGTTGTAGGCGCTTGTTTGGCTGTAGACGCTTGTTTGGTCGTAGGCGCGGGGGCGGCGTCACGGCTGCGTGCGGCCGTACTTGCGGACGAAGAGGTCGCTGTTGCGGTTGCCCCATTCGATCATGGCGTCGATGATGGGTATGAGCGTGAGCCCGAGCGGCGTGATGGCATACTCGGAGCGGGGCGGCAGCTCGGGGTAGATGGTCTTGGCCACAAGACCGTCTTCGGTGAGCTCCTTGAGTTGGAGGTCGAGTACGCGGGGCGTGGCCTCGGGAAAGAGTTTGTGTAGGGCGCTCGGACGCAGCGGCCCGTGCCGCAGCTCGTCCAGTATGCACGATTTCCACTTCGAGCCCATGAGGCTCATGGTCAGCCGCAGCGGGCAATCCAGATCGACGGGAATCTTGCGTTGATACATAATCTTCCGGGATGTTTGTTACACGACAAAAATACACATAATGGGCGCAATGCGGCATATACCGAAAAAATTTTCAGTATATGAACAATTTTTCGGTACTTGACTCGGCGGAGCGTACGATGTACCTTTGCCCATGTCAAAACATCTTTCAAGAGACCTTAAAACGCAGATCGTTATGAGAGCAAGTATCGAAGAGTACAAGGCCGTGGAGGAGGCGGCCGCAAAGTTCGTCCGCAGTGTGGCGGAGGGTGACAGCCGTTATGCGCGCGAGCTGTTTATCGACGAGGCCGTGCTGTTCGGTTATCTGGACGGCAAGCTCGAGCACGGCAGTATCGAGCAGTTTTACCGCAATGTGGACAGTGTGGGCGGTGATGCCGGTTTCCGCGCCCGCATCGACGTCGTGGATATCGAGGAGACGGTAGCCGTAGTGCGCGTGCTGGAGGAGCAGTGGGGCGGCCGCATAGACTTTACGGACTACCTGCTTATGATGAAGATGGAGGGCAAGTGGCGCTGCGTGGCCAAGGCCTACAACCAGAATTCGAATACGATACAAAAATAACGTTGCCATGAAGATTACTGTTGTCACGGGCTCTCCGCGCAAGGGGGGCAACACGATGGCCATGGTCCGCGCCTTTACGGAGGCGGCCGAGCAGTGCGGACATACGGTTAGCCGTTTCGATGCGGCGATGATGCACATAGGGGGCTGCCACGCCTGCCAGACATGCTTTAAGACGGGCAAGGCCTGCTCGTTCGACGACGACTTCAATGTCATTGCGCCGAGCATCCTCGAAGCCGACGCCGTGATCTTCGCCATGCCGACATACTGGTACTCTATTCCGGCGCAGATCAAGGGCGTGATCGACCGTCTCTATTCGTTCGTCGTGGGCGGACGGCAGATCGGCCTTATCGTCTGCTGCGAGGAGCAGGAGATGGATGTTATGGAGGGTGTACGCAAGCCGCTGGAGCGGTCGGCCGCACTTCTGGGCTGGCAGATGGCGGGCGAGGTGCTCGTCCCCGGAGTGCTGAACGAGGGCGATATCGACAAGACGGACGGCTGCCGCCGTGCCGCCGAATTGGCCCGCAGCTTGTAGGGGCGGACGCACAGGCGCACGGATGTACGGATGCACAGGCGCACGGATGTACGGAGCCGCATCGGATGAGAGATCGGATGCGGCTCTGTTGTATGTATGCGGATAGTTTTTTGGGAGAAAATTTTGCATTTAATAAAATAGTGGCTATATTTGCACACCTTTTCGAGCGTATGTGATGTGTACGACGCGCGAAATACCGCCTGCCCAGGTGGTGAAATTGGTAGACACGCTACTTTGAGGGGGTAGTGAACAATTAGGTTCGTGCAAGTTCGAGTCTTGTCCTGGGCACAGAACACAACTCGTTGGAGAAATCCGACGAGTTTTTTGTTTTTGTGCCTCGCAATGCGTTGGTCTGCTGATAGATCAAACTCAGTACTTCGTTGAAATGGTCAGTTCGATATGATTTTCCGTCGAAGTGCAGTTTTTGGGGAAACATCGAACTTACAAGTTTCATCTTTACATCGACGGGCGCATCCTCTATGTATTTTGGTAGGTTGTTAATCAGTGATATAGCATAATCCAACTTGTGTTCTATGTTGGTTGCGTCGGGGTGTCCCAAAGAATTGACCTTATCGCTGATGGCTGTTCTCTGTTCTTGGTATCGGAGCTTTATTCTTTCAAAATCTTCTTTGGAGAGTTCTCCATCCATATATTTATCCTCAAGCGACGCTAAGCGTTGGTCTATTTTCGAGCGTTCGCCTTTAAGGGCTGACCGTTGGTTGTCGATGTTTCGTCCCATAGACTTATTCAGATCTTTCAATATCAAGTCGTACAGATTCATCACTGTAGTGTTGGGCGTCAAACTGCCGACGTAACGTCGAAATATGTCATTCGCCTCAAGCGCATTACAGCGGAAATGCTTACTGTCTACGGAACAGTGGTAATAAGCATACCTGTTGCCTGTGCAGCTTGTGCTGCGGGAACCCGTCAGGCTTGCACCGCACACAGGGCAAATCAAAAACTTTCTCAGGAACAGATCGGGATGAACACATTTACCCGCACGAGCCTGTTTGCGGCGTGATCCATCCAAAATATCCTGCACGGTGTTAAACGTATCGGTGTCGATTATCGCCTGATGCAGACCCTTTGTCCAATAGGCGGGTTTATTTTGGTATGCCTTTACATATACTTCTCCAATATAATATCTGTTGCGCAGCATTTTCAGGAAATTGCTCTTGTGCATATTGTATGTGGTCGTTCGCACAAATTGGTTGCGGATAGTGATCGGTGCAACCAATCCTTTTGCTACCTCAGCAAATATGTCTCGAACAATCTTTGCCTCTGAAGGGACAACCTCCACATATTTATGATAATCGCCTATTTTGACATTCTTATAACCATAGGGAGCCATATTCGTTGTCTTGCCCGCTTCCTGACTTTGACGGATACCCTCTCGTGTAGCTTTTGAACGTTTGGCATTGTCGACATCTGCCATCGTTATGTAGACTCCGAGCAAGATCTTGCTTTCCTCCTGTCGCCAATCGATATGCTCATCGACCGTATTAACCTCCACGCCGATATTCTCGAAATATTCCAAGTTCTTGTAGGCTGCAGTCGTATTGCGCGAGTATCTGTTCCATCGGAGGCATAGCACCATATCGACCTCTCTCTTGTGCTGTTTGCAATAAGCCATTATCTCCTGAAAGACCTTTCGATGCTCGAAATCCTTGGCACTGTAGTCTTCTTTGTAACATTTAACGATGTTGTATCCCGCCCGCTCGCAATATTCCGATATGGTCTTCTCTTGATAGTCGAGGCTGCATCCTTTCGCCTGTTCATCGCTTGATACGCGGCTATATATTATTACATTCTTCATATCTATTATTTTTATCTATTTCGATTTGCATTTCTGCCAACAGGTAGAGATACTGACGTACCTGCTTTACCTGCTCATCCGTATATTTTATTTTTTCTGCATTCAATATCTTTTTGCATTCTGCCAATGTTATCACATTCAACAATATTTATGTGGTGTCGAAGACACCTTATTTTTGTCTCGGACTCTTCGGCACCACCCCTGCAACCAATTGCCGAAGTCTTCTGCTCGTCCGATTTTGTTGGATAACATCTAATCATCTAAGATACGAAATCTTTTCTCGATTATGTTGATATTATTCATGTTGATCCTGTTTGTCTTTATAGTTTCGTAAAAAAGTGTATAGACGTCTTTCAGAGTTCGGTTTTATCCCTTTGCCCTTGAGGATTCGACTATTCTCTGTTACAGACTTTGTAAAGTCGTAGTTCGCAGACAGTATTTTGTCAGACACCATCGTTCGGATGCGATTCGCCATACTGCGCGGGGAGACCCCTTTGGACTTGCAGTATGCGGGATTTACTTTGTACCCGCTCTTGTTTTTCTTATATGTTGGATCGGGTATGTACTCATGCCGTTTTAAGAAGGCACCTTTGGCGATTTTATATAATACATGGTTGGTAATGGTTCTGTCTGTATTATCTATCCAATATTGTCTCTCATAAGTCAGCGCGTACAACAGCTGTTCAAACTCCATTTGGGGCAGTATCTTCAGACGCAATAAAGCATTCAAGAATAGTATACGTTCCCGATTCCCTTTCTTTGTCTTGATCGGTAGTGTCCGCCTGTTCCCGTAATTGTCTTTTGTTACATATGTTCTTCTTCTGATTTGCGTGTAATTGTCATTTAGCTGAATAAATGGCTGCGATTCGTCGACAGGTGTTATGTCAACTATAGGATATATGTTTTTATATTTTGCGATAAACAAAAGTGCTGATTCATAGTCTGCTATCTTCCAAAAATCATTTATAAATTCGTGGTTTGTTATTACGATCTCGTCCTCTGCAATCCGTTGTTGTATATCATTCTTCCACTCTTTT
>URBK01000030.1 GCA_900546065.1 uncultured Alistipes sp. | reverse complement strand
CCCCCCACATATCTGCCAGGCAGAGGATGGTCCGACCCGAGCCCGAAGGCTGGCGTCGTCAGAAGTTGTATTGTATCATTATGTTCAGACGGTTGGCCGTATTGTGGGCGTCGTCCATGTTGCGGCGCGAGCCGTGCAGATATTCTGCCGCGAGGATACAGTTGCGCGTAAGGTTGTAGAATATGTTGCCGAAGATATAGGTGCCGCGCTTGTACTCGTTGGTGGCGTAATATCCGTTGCACATGTTCACCCGTACGGTCGAATATCCGCCCGAAACGAAGAGTTTCGATGGTATGATGTTGATCTGCCCCGCGGCCTGCCAGCCCCACATAGGCATGGTCTGTATCTGCTCGGGATTCATCGGGTTGGGTGTGAAGTCCAGACCGCTGCCCGTGAGATCCTGAATATATGGCGTTATGCCCTTGCCATATACGCCGTTGAAGAAGAGGGTGAAGTAGGGGCAGGTTTCGATGCGGCCGCTGGCCTGTACGCCCCATCCGAGGAGACTCGTGTTTTTGTCGGTGACGGCGTTGTTCAGATACATGTTTCGCAGCACGGCCGATGCGCGGAAGTGGCTCGTGCGGTTCTCTCCCCATGCATATTGGAAATACATGGGTATGTCGGGTACACGCTGCGATATGGGACGGAAGTTCTCGTCATAGGTGCCGCTCACGACGGGCATCTCGGCCGCTACGCCCATCTTGAAGTGGCGGTCGTGGAACGAATGTTCGTATCGCAGCATCGTGGCGAAGTTGAAGTTATAGGCGTTGGGGCCTTGGAAGTCTATTGTCGTGGGCGAGGCGTCCAGATCGCAGAAGGTCGTGATGTCTCGACCCGCGGTGAATCCCAGCAGCGAGACGTATGCCGAACGCAGACGGGGCGTATAGCTGAACTCGGCACCGCCGCGGAAGTCCATGTCGATAAAGGCTATGATGGAACCTACGGTCGGGGAGTTTATAACCGCCTTGGTGAAGAGCCGCGAGGTGGTGGCATCCATCATCACGCGCTGGCGGTTGGCGTAGTCGGAATAGAGGGGTATGTCGTAGGGAATAAAGTCGATGTTGTCGACAGCGCCCATGAAGTCATAGCTCGTGCGAAGGTTGACGTAACCGCCGATACCGAGTGAGAATCTGTTGTTTTTGGTGGTGAATATGAACTGTGGGTCGACTACCTGCTGGAAACCCGTACGGCGTGTCTGCGCGAAGTCCACCATGATGTCGTCAGCGGCGCGGCCTCTGGCATACGCTTCGTACAGCGTACCGTCCTGTTCGACTGCAATAAGATATACGGCAGGTTGGGATTTGCGCTCATGCATGCGGTAGCGGCGCTGAGCCGATACGGAGTGTATGCATCCGACAACGAACAATAATACGAGCAATTGTCTGAATCTTCTCATAAACGTGTCTTTTTGATTGAATAAATGGGAATATGGATGTGTGTTACATCGTAAAAGTCTTATCTTTGTAGATGCTCAAGCAACTAATATGCCAAATGACGGGGCGTCTGCGGCGTCCGGCATGTAGGCACCGAGGAGTATGATTTGGATCATAGCCGCATTTTCACTGCTGTTGATGGCTGTCGACAGAGTTGCTGTCGCCCGTATGACGGACGACCCGCGGCGCCGTCGTCGGCTGATTGCGGCGGCGTGGGTGACGGACGCCCTGCCGTTCATATTTTCGGGTGCGGCATTCCTGCTCTGCAGCGACAACCCGACGTGGACGGTCGCTGCATCGATGTGGGTGTTTTTCGCCTATATGATTCTGGCGGTGGCGCGTCTGCCGCTGAATATTGCAATTATCGCCTCGCATCGGAGGTTGCTGCGTATCGTGGGCGGGGTGTTGAGTGTGGCTGTCGCTGCTGCATTCATATACGGCATGACCGTTACGCGTACCGATTATACGGTGAATCGTGTGGAGATCGTCTCCGATCGTCTGCCCGTCTCATTCGACGGGTATTCGATAGTACAGATATCCGATCTGCATATCGGGTCGATGGTGCGGCCGCAGCGTGAGACGGAACGTATTGTTGAAATATGTAACAGTTTGAAAGCCGATGCGGTAGCCTTTTGCGGCGATCTGGTGAATATCCGCTGGACGGAGATTGACACTGTAGCGGATATTCTCGGCCGTTTGCAGGCCCGCGACGGTGTATATGCAGTAACGGGAAACCACGACCTTGGAGTCTACGTACGCGATACGCTTGCGCTTCCCGTGGCCGAGAATACGTGGCGCGTTATCGAGGCAGAACGGGCGTTGGGATGGCATGTGCTGGACAACGAGACGGCATATATCCGTCGCGGCGGCGACTCCGTCTCGCTTACGGGGTTGTCGTTCGACCGCGAGTGGGCCGAAAAACGTCATTCGCCCGACCTGCCGACCGGAGGAATCGGTGCGGCGTATGTAGGGGTGCCGCATTCGTTGTTCAACATCACGCTTGCGCATATACCCCAGCTGTGGGATGATATTGTGGCGGAAGGTTACGGGGATGTTACACTGTCGGGGCATGTGCACTCGATGCAGATGAAACTGCGCGTAGGCCGTCGCGGTATATCCCCTGCGGCGATACGTTACCGCCGATGGAGCGGACTGTACAGTGAGGATGGACATAATTTGTATATAAATGACGGTCTGGGTTGCGTGTTGTTCCCGATGCGTGTGGGCGCGCGGCCCGAAATTACGCTGCTCGTATTGAGGTCTGGCGGCAACTGCTGAACGCATAGATGCGTTGCGGCGGGATTATTGCTCCGTGACGACATGGCATTATAGGGCCGTAGCGGCTGCCTATATAGGGGTCGCAACGTGGATCGAAGGATGAAAAATGTTCGATAATGGCAATAACTTATTCTATTCCGGTTTTTGATGTTCTAAATGAAAAATTATGGGTACATTTGCCGCGATAATTAAAGCGATCGGTATGAAGAAGAATCTGTTTTTGATTTGTCTGACGCTTGCCTCCGTAGGAGCTACGGCTCAAAATGAGGGCCGGCTTTTGTCGTTGGAGGAGGCCGTCGAGATTGCCACAACGGAGAATCCGGCAATCAAGGCGTCCGAATATGAGGCCATGGCGGCCAAACGCCAACGTCAGGCGGCCATAGGTCTGCGTATGCCCAAGATAAACGCCGTGGGCACATACGTTTATATGGGTGACGACATTGCGTTGGATGCCAACTCGCTCAAGGAACCTGTCGGTACGGCCGCAGGCAACCTTATCTCGACGGGTGTGCAGACGGGAATAATCAGCCAGCAGTTGGCAGGTCTCTTGCAGCAGACGCTGGGTGCGATGTCGGGACTCGACTGGACTTACAAGTTGCAGGATCGCAGTTTCGGTTTCGTGGGCGGCGAGATCACCATGCCCATATTCCTCGGCGGTAAGATCAATGCCGCCAACCGTGCCGCACGCATCGACGAAAGTACGGTGCGCGAGCAGGGTGTGCAGACCCGCAATGCCCTTATATCCGAGCTTGTGGAGCGATACTACGGGCTGGCTCTGGCGGCACAGGTTGTGGAGGTGCGCCGGCAGGTGGCCGACGGCATCCGCAAACATCTCAACGATGCCATAGCGCTCGAGGAACAGGGTATGCTGGCAAAGAGCGAACGCCTTTACGTCGAATATATGATGACACAGGCGGAGCGCGACCTGCAGAATGCCGAGTTGCAGCTCTCGACCATAAAGGATGCGTTGAACAATACGCTGGCTTCGAGCGAGGTAGATTACGTCCCAGCCACGTCGATGTTTGTGGTCGACAACATCGAGGATGTGGAGTATTACAAGTCGCTGGCATCGAACCACAACCCGCTGTTAAATCAAGTATCGCTCAAGAAAGAGCTGGCCGAGCAGGGCGTACGTGTGCAGCGTTCGGCCTACTTCCCGCAGATTGTGGCCATGGGCGGCGGCAGCGTCTACAACTATCAGGTGACCAACATGCTGCCTCGCTGGGCCGTAGGCGTGGGCGTTAGCTTCAACATCTTCGACGGCCTTAACCGCGAATACAAGCATGCGGCGGCCAAGCAGACGGTGCGTCAGGTCGAGCAGTTGCAGACCAAGGCGCACGAGGATATCTCCGTTCTGGTCGAGAAACTCTATAACCAGATGCTCAACTACTACAATCAGTTCCATTCGGTAGAGGCTTCGATAGCCTTCGCCGAGGAGTATCTCAAGGCCAAGAATGCCGCATTCCTCGAGGGTTGGAGTTCGTCGTCGGATCTCATAGACGCGGAGTTGAATCTGGCGAAGGTACGCACCGAGCGTATACAGATGGCATACTCGTACGACGTGGCGCTGGCCAAACTGCTCGAAGCGGCCGGCGTGAGCGACGAGTTCACCTCATATTCTCGCCGCATAGATGCGCGTCAAATTACGTTCGAATAACGAAACGATAAAGCATACGAAATATGAAAAAGCGTAATGTTATCTGGCTGATTATAGCCGTGGTAGTTATCATTGCCGTGGTGGCGCTTGTCGGATGGTACCTCAAGCGGTCGGAGCCCACGATAATTCAGGGTACGGTCGAGTGTACAACCTACAAGGCTTCGTCGAAGATTGCGGGCCGCATCGAGGAGATGAAGGTCGAGCAGGGCGATCATGTGACCAAGGGACAGTTGTTGTATGTGTTGTCGACGCCCGAACTCGACGCCAAGCTGCGTCAGGCCGAGGCTGTGAAGAGCGCGGCAACGGCTCTGGATCAGAAGGCTCTGGCGGGTGCGCGCGTGCAGCAGATCGAGGCGGCGCTCAACATGTGGCAGAAGGCTCAGGCCGGCAAGGAGCTGGCACAGAAGACCTATGACCGTGTGAAGGCCCTTTATGACAAGGGTGTGGTGCCCGAGCAGAAGTTCGACGAGGCGGATGCCAACTACCGCGCCATGGTAGCAACGGAGATGGCCGCGAAGGCTCAATATGACCTTGCCGTGGCCGGTGCCAGCAAGGAGGACAAGGATGCGGCTGCCGCGCAGGTGCAGCAGGCCGAGGGTGTCGTAAGCGAGGTCGAGTCATACATAAGCGATGCCATGGTATATGCTCCGGTCGACGGCGAGGTTTCGACCATTATCGCCGAGCAGGGCGAACTTGTGGGTACGGGTTATCCCGTCGTGGCGATTCTCGATACGACCGATACATGGGTTACCTTCAACATCAAGGAGACCCTGCTGCCCAAGATCACTGTCGGCATGAAGATGACGGCATACGTGCCGGCTCTGGATCGCAACGTCGAGCTTGAGGTGTCGTACATATCGGTGCAGGCCGACTTCGCTACGTGGAGCGCCACACGCACGCAGGGCAGTTTCGATATACGCACATTCGCCGTGAAGGCGCGTCCCGTGACCGACGTCGAGAACATACGTCCGGGTATGAGCGTGCTGGTCAACTGGGACGAATTGGGCAAGTAAAACGTCGGGGTGATGCGATTCCTGCGTAACATAAATGCGGTGCTTGTTCGTGAGTTGAAGCGTATATGGGCTTTCCCCTCATATATGATGCTGCTCACGGTGCTGCCCGTCATATCGTTCGCCTTCTTCGCGGTGGTATTCGAGAAGGGTATTCCGCACGATCTGCCCATAGCGGTGCTGGACGAGGACCATTCGTCGCTCTCGCGCACGCTGACGCAGATGATCGATGCCGCTCCGGAGACCGCCGTCCGGTACGGAGTGACCGATATGGATGAGGGCGAGAAGCTCATACGCGAGGGAAAGATACACGCCGTAGTGATGATCCCGTCGTTCTTCGAGAAGAACATACTGAGCAATACGCAAACCCATGTCGAGGCCTACGTGTCGGGTGTGAATATCCTCACCAACGGCCTCATCACGAAGGATCTGCAGACTACGGTCACGACATTCGGCGTGGGCATACAGCTCCAGATACTCATGAAGCAGGGCCTGACCGAGGCGCAGGCAATGTCCCAAGCCATGCCCGTACGTTTTGACAAACACGTATTGTTCAATCCCTATACGAATTACGGCTATTACCTCTCACCGAGCTTCATGCCGATGATGATCATGATCTTCACGGTTCTGGCGACGGTATTCGCTTTGGGTTCGGAGTTGAGATACTCGACGGCGAAGGATTGGATGGAGAGTGCCGACTATTCGTTCGGTGCGGCTCTCATAGGTAAGCTGCTGCCCGTATTCATGTCGATGACGATCATGTCGCTGTTGATGTTCTTCATCCTCTTCGACATAATAAACGTACCCCTGAACGGCAGTTTCGGCATGTTGTTCGGCGGATGTCTGATCTTCATCCTCAGCTATATGGGTATTGCTGTCTTCGTGGTGAGCCTTACGGCCGATCTGCGTCTGGCCCTCTCGCTCGGCGGCGGATATTCGGTTCTGGCATTCACATTCTCGGGCCTGTCGTTCCCGATAATGGCAATGTTCGGGTCGATGCGTGCCTTCAGCCGCATATTCCCATTTACATACTTTACCGACATGATCGTCGATCAGGCGCTGCGCGGCGCCCCGATCGTCTATTCGCTGCCGGATATGTGTTATATGATATTGTTCCTGCTGCTGCCCGTGATCACGCTGCCGCGACTCTACAAGATCTCGAACGACAGCCGTTACTGGGGTAAAATGTAGAATACGACTATGAACAGACTCAGAGATACCGTCAGATCGTACCGTCGGCAGCTGTATGCCGTGATGCGGAACGAGTATGCGACGATCTTCTCCGACAAGGGTGTGATGTTGGTGATGATCTTCGCGCTGCTGATATATCCTACGATCTATTCGCTGGGATACGGTGCCGAGGTGCTGCGCAACGTGCCGGTGGGTGTGGTCGACATGAGCAAGACATCGGCGAGCCGCAAACTTGTCGATGCCATCAACATGGGGCCCAATACGGTCGTGGCGTACGAGTTGTCGGACATGGTCGAGGCGCAGAAGAAGTTCTACGACCGTGATATCTACGGCATACTCTACATCCCGAACGACTACGAGCAGAAGTTGTTGGGAGGGCAGATGGCGACTGTAAGCATATATCTCGATGCGAGCTACATGCTCATGTACCGTCAGGCTTTTCAGGAGATGGTGGCGGGCATAAACACTACGGGAGCGATGGTCGAGTTCCAGCGTATGATTGCCAAGGGAGCCAACCTGCCGCAAGCGAAGGCAATAACGCAGCCCGTAATATACGAGAGTCACTCGCTGTTCAACCCCTATCTGGGTTACGGCACATTCGTCATGCCGCCCATAATTCTTGTTATCATACAGCAGACGCTGCTTGTGGGCATAGGCATGATCGGCGGCACGTGGCGTGAACATGGTATGTACGGCAAGCTGAAACCTCGAGGCAGCCGCCGCATGTCGACATTCCCGATCGTCATAGGCAAGGCGCTGACTTACGCCTCGCTCTATGCCGTGACGACGTTCTATCTGATGAACGTACACTATCGCGTCTTCCACTATCCGATGAACGGGCGTACGCTTACCGTCGTCTTGTTCCTTGTGATGTACATCTTCGCCTGCATCTTTATGGGCATAGCCCTCTCGACGCTGTTCCGTCGACGAGAGAACTCTCTGATGATGCTGTTGTGGACGTCGATCCCGATATTCCTCTTGAGCGGCGCATCGTTCCCGCAGGAGGCCATGCCCGAATGGCTGCGGCGCTTTGCCTATATATTCCCCAGTACCCACGGGGCGACGGGCTTTGTCCGCATACAGAGTATGGGGGCTTCGCTCGGCGACGTATGGCCCGAAATAAGGGCTTTGATAAGGCTTATCGTCGTGTATATGGGTTTGTCGTTTATCGGCATCCACTTCCTTGTAGAGAACGATCTGGCAGACCGCATACGCAACCGTTGGCGCCGCCGTGTGGCGAGGTATCGTCTGGCAAAGGAGACGGCAAGAAAGTAATTGCGCGATGCTCTAAAACGAGAAACGGAACGGCTTTAACCGTTCCGTTTTTATTTTGTGCTTGGTCTGGTAATTGTCAGAGCTCATCCACGGCCTTCTTCAAACGGTCCATGGCCTCGGCAATAACCGAACGCGGGCAGCCGACGTTCATGCGCATATGCTGCCGCCCCTCGACGCCGAACATGGCGCCGTCGTTCATGGCAAGGCGCGCCTTGTTGATGATCATGTCGGCCAACGCCTCGTGCTCGAGACCCAGACGCGAGAAATCGAGCCATACGAGGTATGAAGCCTGCGGCTTGACGGCACGCACCTGCGGTATGTATTTTTCGAGATAGTCGACCACGAAGTCGACGTTGCCCTCGATGTAGCGCAGCATCTGGCGGCGCCACTGCTCGCCGTGTGTGAAGGCCGCTTCGGTTGCCGTCATGGCGAATATCGTGGCCATGTCGAACTCGTTGGCCGCAAGCCACGAGTAGAACTTCTCACGTATGGCCTTGTCGGGTATTATCGAGTATGAACTTACGATGCCGGCGATGTTGAAGGTCTTGGATGGAGCGCCGAATGTTATGCTGCAATGTGCCGCCGTGTCGGAAGCCATGGCAAAGGGCGTATGTGTATGTCCGTACAGAGGCATGTCGCAATGGATCTCGTCCGAGACGACAAGGATATTGTGCGCTGCGGCGATCTCGGCCAGACGTGCCAGCGTGTCGCGATCCCACGTGATGCCGATAGGGTTGTGGGGATTGGCCAGAATCAACACCTTGCAACGCTCGTCGATAACGCTTTCGAGGTTATCGAAATCCATCTCGAAATGTTCTCCGTCCGAGCTTTTGAGCGGGTTGTACACAACCTCACGGCCGTTGGCCAGAGGAACGAGACGGAAGGGGTGATAGACGGGCGGCTGTATGATGATCTTGTCGCCGGGCTGTGTGAAGACATTTATTACCATGCCGATGCCCTTGACAATGCCGGGGATGTAACGCATCCACTCGCGCTCGACCTCCCAGCCGTGCTGCTGCCGCAGCCATGAGATTATACTGTTCCAATAGCCGTCATACTCGACGGTATACCCGAATATGGGGTGTTCGAGGCGTCGTTTCATGGCGTCGATGACAAAGTCGGGGGTCTCGAAGTCCATGTCGGCGACCCACAGCGGAATCAGGTCGTCGCGGCCGTAACGCTCCTTGAGGGCGTCGTATTTCAGGCTGTTGGTGCCGTGACGATCCACAATCTTGTCGAAATCGTACTGTTTCATATCATCGTTGTGTAAGGAATTCCATTACGTCCACGCCGTCGGCATAATCCGTAAGCGTGGGGTATTGCGTGCGCCCGACAGGGCAGCGGCGCGGGTGTTGCAGCATATCCGTGGCGACACACTGTATCCGTGTGTCGTTCTCCGCAAGCCATGCCTCCACCTCAGACAGATCGTCATAGTAGGTGTAGTTTATGTGGCATGCCGTCTCGGGGAAGCTGCGTTGCTCTACGGCTACGCACGAGCCGAGGTCTATGTATGGAGTGCCGGCCATCTCTGTCAGAGCCCGCGTTTGCAGAAAGTTGTGTCGCCGGGGCATATTCTGCGGCTTTTCTGGCCGCAGCGGCAGTGCCTCACCGCGCGGAAGGAATATGAGCGATACATTGCGGCATCCCAGACCTCCGTATGAGAATACGTCGTGTTGCAGACCGTCGATCGTCTGCCGGGATTCATCGCCCGAAATGACGGCTACGGAGTGCCGGCTGCCGCGTATGAGCGCCGGAACGGATGCGTAACGCGTGCGGAAATATGCTGCGGCCGAATCCCCGCCCGTAGCTATGGCCATATCGAACGGGATGGCATCATCGTACGGCACAATGTCAACGTCGTGAGATATATCTTTAAGCAGTTCAATGATATATCCCATCATAACCGAATCTTTGCTTGAACACTTTACGACGGCTTCGTATCCGCATGCCACGGCACACATCATGTCGAAGAACCCGACCAACGGAATATTCCCGGCCATGATTATCGCTACGCGACGACGTGATGCCGTCAGAGTGTAGCTGTCGAGCCATGCTTCGAGTTTGTCGCGTTGGAGGAACTCGGTGCGTATGGCATCAACGGCCATCATGATATCCTCGCGTGTGAACCATCCGTTGGCCGCTATGGCCTCGGTGATACAACGTTCCGTGCGGGCATCGTGCCCGAATGAATCCAGACGTTGTCCGAGTGAAACGAGTATGTCGACCGTATTGTTCATGGCGGATCTCTTTTGTGGCTTTTAGGCCGAACAAAGTTATAAAATTCGCCGCGATAAAGTTCATGCGGAACATACATTTTTCGCTTTCGCGGCCTTTCGGACAGGATGGTCGGGCGCATTGTACGGCAAGGTGTGCGATACGTGTCGAAATTGTGGCTAATACGGCTTCTGTCAAAGGCGATATGGGTGGAATATGTTGATATTCAAAAAATTTATTTACGTCCATGACACGCGATGCGGCACGTCGTAAGATAAAAATCCGTATATTTACCATACACAGGATGACCACGACGGACAAAGCCCGACAAATGCGGCTTTTCCCCATTGACTCTCAATATATTCGGCCGTCGGCCGCAAGTGACGTGTACCAACCAATATTTTACGCAATATGAACATTCCAACGATTTTCTGGTGCGTGCCAGCTGCGTCGATCGTCGCGCTGGCATTCGCATGGGCTTTCTATCGCGCAATGAAGCGTGAGGACGAGGGCACCGAGCGCATGCGAGAAATCGCCGAACATGTGCGCAAGGGGGCCATGGCCTATCTCAAACAACAGTACAAGGTTGTCGGCATTGTCTTCGTGGTGCTGGCACTCTTCTTCGCCTATCTGGCCTACGGGGTGGGGGTACAGAACCCGTGGGTACCCTTCGCCTTCCTCACGGGAGGCATATTCTCGGGTCTGGCGGGATTCTTCGGCATGAAGACCGCGACATACGCCTCGGCCCGTACGGCGAATGCCGCACGCCAGTCGCTTGATCGCGGATTGAAGGTAGCTTTCCGCAGCGGAGCCGTCATGGGCCTTGTCGTAGTTGGGCTCGGACTGCTCGACATATCGTTCTGGTACATCATACTCGACACATTTGTCGATACCGCCGGTCCGCAGAAACTTGTCGTCATAACCACTACGATGCTCACATTCGGCATGGGAGCCTCGACACAGGCGCTCTTTGCGCGTGTCGGCGGCGGAATATATACCAAGGCGGCCGATGTCGGGGCCGATCTGGTGGGTAAGGTCGAGGCCGGAATACCCGAGGACGATCCGCGCAATCCAGCGACGATAGCCGACAATGTAGGTGACAATGTGGGCGACGTGGCAGGTATGGGCGCCGACCTTTACGAGAGTTATTGCGGCGCGGTTCTGGCAACGGCGGCACTGGGTGCAGCGGCTTTCGCCTCAATGGGCGAGTCCGAGCAGGTGAAGGCCGTGCTGGCGCCGATGCTGATTGCCGCCACAGGCATCCTGCTCTCGATAATAGGCATATTTCTCGTACGCACGCGCGAGGGTGCCTCGATGCGTGAACTGCTGCAATCGTTGGGCGTCGGTGTGAACGTCAGCGCCGTATTGATCGCCATAGCGACGTTCGGAATATTGTATCTGCTCGGCATGAGTAATTGGATCGGGCTGTCATGCTCGGTCATAACGGGACTTGTGGCCGGTATAATCATAGGTCAGGCGACAGAATATTTTACCTCGCATTCATATCGGCCGACACGTAAAATCGCCGACAGCTCGCAGACAGGCCCGGCAACGGTCATCATAGCCGGAATAGGGTCGGGTATGATCTCGACGGCTATTCCCGTCATTACGATCGGCGTGGCGATAATTCTGGCATATCTCTGCGCTACGGGTTTCGACGTGGATAACATGATGGCACCGCACAACATGTCGCAAGGGCTCTACGGTATAGGTATCGCCGCCGTCGGTATGCTCTCGACGCTGGGAATAACCCTCGCGACGGATGCCTACGGCCCCATAGCCGACAATGCGGGCGGCAATGCCGAGATGAGCGGTCTGGGGGCCGAGGTGCGCAAACGCACAGATGCTCTGGATGCATTGGGCAACACAACGGCCGCAACGGGCAAGGGATTTGCCATAGGGTCGGCGGCATTGACGGCGCTGGCGCTGCTGGCATCGTATGTCGAGGAGATACGCATCGGATTGCAACATAACGGTATTTCGTCGCTGGCCATGCCCGATGGCGGTTCGATCCCCGTTGGGGAGGCCTCGATGCTCGATTTCATGGACTATTACAACGTCTCGCTGATGAACCCCACAGTATTGATCGGTATCTTCATCGGAGCGATGATGTCGTTCCTCTTCTGCGGCCTTACGATGAATGCCGTAGGCCGTGCAGCCGAAAGCATGGTGACCGAAGTACGGCGGCAGTTCCGTGAGATAAAGGGCATATTGACGGGTGAGGGCAAACCCGACTATGCACGCTGCGTCGAGATATCGACGCGCGGCGCGCAGCGTGAAATGCTGTTGCCGAGCTTGCTCGCAATAGCCGCTCCGGTCGTTGTGGGGCTCGTATTCGGTGTTGCGGGTGTTATGGGACTTCTGGTTGGCGGCCTGAGCTCGGGATTCGTCCTTGCCGTATTCATGGCCAATGCCGGCGGTGCATGGGACAACGCAAAGAAACTTATCGAAGAGGGTTATCTCGGTGGCAAGGGATCCGAACACCACAAGGCTACGGTCGTGGGCGATACCGTTGGCGACCCGTTCAAGGATACGTCAGGCCCGTCGCTAAATATCCTCGTCAAGCTGATGTCGATGGTGTCGATCGTAATGGCCGGCCTCACTGTCGCGTTCCATCTCTTCTGATACATCATAGACAATACCCCATAAAACATACAGGCGCAACCCCTTGAGGTTGCGCCTGTATTATGTATATGTTTTACGAGAATGTTACTCCGCTCCGCCGCCCAAGGCGTGGTAGAGGTTGATGACACCCTGTATCTCGTCGAAACGGTCCGATACGGCCGTCAGCTCCGCTTGCAGGAGAGTCTGGCGTGCCGTGAGCACCTCGAGGTAGTTTTGCGACGAGTATTGCATCAGCAGCTCCGAACTGCGTACGGTCGACTCCAACGAGAGTATCTGCTGCTGGTCTATCTGTTGGCGCTGGCGTGCCGTCTGCCACTGTATAAGGGCATTGTTCACGTCGGTGCCGGCATCGAGCAGGCTCTGGCGGAAAGAGAGCAACGCCTCCTCCTGCTGAGCCTTGGCTATGCGCAGGTTGGCAATATTTCTGCCGCGGTTGAACAACGGCTGCACGAGCGATCCCACGGCCGTGAAGAGCCACTGTCCGGGGTTGGTGATGGCGGCGCCTGCGGCGTTGGTCCATCCGGCCGATCCACTCAGCGTGATGCTGGGGTAGAAGGCTGCACGGGCCGCATTGGTAGCATAGAATGCCTGCGCAAGGGCGGCCTCACTCTGTCGTACGTCGGGACGACGCTGCAACAGCTGCAGGGGAACACCTGCGGCAAGTTCCGTGGGGAAGCGCTGCTCGCCGATAGTCGTACGGTCGATCTTCTGCGGGGCTATTCCGAGCAGGGCGGTAAGCGTATTCTCCATCTGGTCGATCTGCTGGCGCAGCGAGGCGATGGATGCATCTACCGATAACTTGCTCGCCTCAGATTGAGCCACAGCCAGTTCCGTAGCATCGCCTGCCGCCTTGAGAGCCTTCATGGCACGGACATTCTCTCCCCAGTTGGCCGCCGTACGCTCGCTGATGTCGAGTTGAGCATCGAGCATAAGCAGAGAGTAGTAGCTGTTGGCTATGGTGGCTATAAGCTGCGTCTGGACAGCCTGCCTGTACGCCTCGCTCTGTTCGAGAGCTGCCTTGGCGCCACGTTTGGCATTTGTCAGCTTGCCGAATATGTCGACCTCCCACGAAGCCGATGCGGCTATGTCGTAACTCTTGGTCATGGCGTTGCCGTCAACGCTGCGGAGCGTTCCCGACGGCTCGAACGATATCGAGGGCAGATAGGCCAGACGCGAAGTCATGAGCGTGGCTTCCGCCTCGGTAACCTTAAGCCGGGCAATATTAAGGTCGGTATTGTTCTGCAGGCCGGTCTCGATCAGGGCCTGCAGTTTGGGATCCGTGAAGAGCTCCCGCCACGAGAGCGAAGCGATCGAGGTAGTATCGGCCGAGGTGGCAGCCGCCTGACGGTAGAGGCTGTCCACAACGGGCATATCGGGTCGCTCGTAGCTCTTGTACACGGAGCAGGCTCCAAGGCCGACCCATGCCGATATGCAATATAATATTATGAGTTTTTTCATGATTCTATTGATTCGTTACGTTCTACTTGACCGGTTCGTTGTTCAACTTCTCGAGGTCGCGTGCGGGCATGAGTTTCTCCTGAAGATATTGGAACACGATGAAGAGCACCGGCACGATGAAGAGCAGGGCGACGGTTCCGATGAGCATACCGCCCACGGTTCCCACACCGATCGAGATATTACCGTTGGCACCCACACCCGTAGCGAACATCAGCGGCAGCATACCGAAGACCATCGTAAGCGAGGTCATCAGGATGGGGCGCAGACGTACCTTTGCTGCCGAGATTGCGGCCTGCGTGATACTCATGCCGTGGTGGCGGCGCTCCGAGGCGTACTCGGTAAGCAGGATGGCCGTCTTGGCCAGAAGACCGATAAGCATGAGCAGACCGATCTGCAGGTAGATGTTGTTCTCCAGACCGAACATCTTGGCGAAGAGGAAGCTTCCGGCCAGACCGAACGGTACCGACAGTATGACGGCGATGGGGATGAAGAGGCTCTCGTAGAGGGCGCAGAGGATAAGGTATATGAATACGATGCAGATGATGAATATGACGGTTGTCGAGCTGCCCGTCGAGGCCTCCTCACGCGACATACCGCCGAACTCGTATCCGTAACCTGCGGGCAGGGTCTCCGCCGCAACCTCGCGTACGGCCTGTATGGCCTGTCCCGAGCTGTATCCGTTGGCCGGAGTACCGTTGACCGAGATGGCCGAGAAGAGGTTGAATCGCGACAGCGTCTCGGCACCGTAGACACGCGTAAGCGTGAGGTACTGGCTCACGGGTGACATCTCGCCCGAGGTGTTGCGTACGAACATGTTCTTGAGCGACTCGGTATCGAGACGGTATTCGGGTGCGGCCTGCACCATGACGCGGTAGAGCTTCGAGAAGCGGTTCATGTTCGAAGAGTATGTACCGCCGATATATCCCGCCAGCACGTTCAGCACGTCGGTCGGAGATACACCGTTACGCTTGCAGAGCGCAGCGTCGACCTCGACCAGATATTGCGGGAACTTGGTATCGAACGACGTCGTGGCTCGAGCGATCTCGGGGCGTGCGTTGAGTTTGTCGATCATGTTGCGCGTAACGGTCAACAGATCCTCTATGGTGCCTCCCTTCTGATCCTGTACGTAGAGCTCGAAACCGCTGCTGACACCATATCCCGGGATCATCGGCTGTGCGAATGCCATAATGTCGGCCGAGGTGATGTCGGAGGTAAGGCGGTAGACCTCCGAGATGACAGAATTGATATCATCACCCTTCTCTGTACGCTGCTCCCACGGTTTGAGTCGCAGGATGAACATACCGTTCGAAGAGCCCTGACCGCTTATCATACCGTTACCCGTAATCTTCGAGTAGATCTGTATCTGCGGTATAGTCTTGATGCGGGCGTCGATCTCGTCCATAACTACACGTGTCTGCTCGAGGCTGTTACCGGGTGAGGTACGTACGTCGACGAAGATCGTACCCATATCCTCCTGCGGCACGAGACCTGTCTTGGTGGTGCTCATCAGGTAGTAGAGGCCGCCGCAGGCTACAACGAGCAGGATGGCCGCCAGCCACTTGTTCTTGAGCATGAACATCACGCCGCCCTTGTATTTGTTCACAAGGCGGTGGAATGCCGAGTCGAAGGCTATGTGGAAGCGAGATGAGAAGCTGAGTTTTTCGTTCTTCGAGGCGTCGGCATGCGGGGTCATGATCAGGGCACAGAGGGCGGGGCAGAGAGTCATGGCGCTGACGAGCGATATACCCACCGCAACGGCCATCGTCAAACCGAACTGCGTGTAGAAGGTACCCGTCGTGCCACCCATGAAGCTCACGGGGATGAACACCGCCATGAAGACGACGGTCGTAGTTACAAGCGCTGAGGTGATGTTGCTCATGGCATCGACCGTAGCGCGGTATGGAGACTTGTAACCCTCGTCGAATTTGGCCTGCACGGCCTCGACCACCACTATGGCATCGTCGACGACCGTACCGATCACAAGCACGAGGGCAAACAGTGTCAGCATGTTCAGACTGAAGCCAGCCGCTATGAGGAATGCGAATGTTCCGACCAGCGAGACGATGATCGACAGCGCGGGAATGAACGTCGAACGGAGACTCTGGAGGAAGACGTACACCACCAGAATTACGAGGATGATGGCCTCGATAAGGGTCTTGACCACATTCTTGATCGAGGCGTCGAGGAAGTCCTTAGAACTCATCAGGTCGGCGATCTCCATACCCTTCGGGAGGTTCTTCGTGATCTCGGCGACCTCCTTGTCGATCTGCTCGATGATCTCGTTGGCGTTCGAGCCCGAGGTCTGGGCAATCATACAGTTCGAACCCGGGTGCCCGTTCACCTCACCGATGTAGGTATATGTACGCGAGCCGAGCTCGATGGTAGCCACATCCTTGAGGCGGAGTACTTCACCGTTTGGCAGCGAGCGGATGACCATGTTCTCATAGTCCTGCTCGAACTCGTAGCGGCCGCGATACTTGAGCACATATTGGAACGTATTGTTCGACTCGGCGCCGAGCGTACCCGTTGCGGCCTCGAGGTTCTGTTCGTCGAGCACCTGCGTTATATCCGACGGAATAAGTCCGTATTGTGCCATCTTGTTGGGGTCGAGCCATATTCGCAGCGAATAGTCCGAACCCATGACATTCACCTCACCGACGCCGGCGATACGCGCCAGACGGGGCTCGATGTTGATCTTGAGGTAGTTGTTCAGGAAGCTCTCGTCGAACGAGTCGTCGGGGCTGTAAAGTGCCAGCGCCTTGATGTTACTCGTCTGACGCTTGCGCACGTTGATACCGCTTCGCGTAACCTCGGCAGGCATAAGGCCCTGAGCCGTAGCGATACGGTTCTGGACGTTCACCGTAGCCATATCTGGGTCGGTACCCTGACGGAAGTAGATGGTGATACGCGCCGATCCGGTATTGGTGGCCGTAGAGGTCATGTACATCATGTTCTCCACACCGTTCAATGCCTCCTCGAGGGGTACAACCACACTCTTCAAGACGGTCTCGGCATTGGCTCCGGTGTAGGATGTCGATACGCTGACGGTCGGGGGTGCGATTTCGGGGAACTGTTCCACTGGGAGCTGTGACAGACCGATGAGTCCCAGAATCAGAATGACAACGGATATTACTCCGGCCAATATCGGTCGATCGATAAATAACTTGATCTTCATGGCGCGGATTACTCTTTATTTGTCTGACTCTTAACCTCGATTCCATCGCGCAGCAGGCCGGCGCCTTCGGCTATGATCTCATCGCCCTCGGCCAGACCCGACTCGACGATATATTCGGTTCCGTTGTCGAGTTTGTATACGGTGATGGGTGTTGACTGCGTCTTGCCGTCGACAACCTTATAGACGAAAATACGGTTCTGCAACTCGTATGTCGCCGTCTTGGGGATGATGATACATCCGCGGCGGGTTGTCGGGATCGTCACCTGACCGCTTCCTCCGTTATGCAGCAGCCCCTCGGGGTTGGCGAATGTGGCACGCAGACGCATTTTTCCGGTACTCTCCTCGACCGTGCCGCTGATGGCGTTGATATGTCCCTTGTGAGGATAATCCGCACCGTTTATCATCTTGAGGCTGACGTCTGGCATCTGAGCTATGGCGGCATCAAGCGACCCGTACTGCTGTATGAGGTCGAGGATCTCAACCTCCGAGAGCGATAGGTAGGCGTCCATCTGCTCAGTGTCGGCAACCGTCACCAGAGGCTCGGTTATGCTGCTGCTCACCAGTGCGCCCACACGGTACTGGATCATACTTGCAACACCGTCCACGGGACTCTTGACCTCGGTGTACGACAGGTTGTTGCGTGCGTTTATCTCCTGAGCCGATGCCTGAGCCAATGCGGCTTCGGCCGCGGCAAGCGTATTGCGGGCCGACTGCAGGTCGAAGTCCGAAACGATATTCTCCTTGTAGAGTTGCTCCTTGCTGTCGGCCGTGAGCTTGGCGGTGGCCAGCTGGGCCTCGGCGCTCTTGACGTTGGCGATGGCCGTCTCGAGGGCGGCCTTGTAGGGCACCTGATCGATAACGAATAGTATCTGTCCTTTGTGTACGGCGTCACCCTCGTTGATACGGATCTCGGTAATGAGTCCGCTTACCTGAGGGCGTATCTCAACATACTGACGGCCGCGCAGTTTGGCCGTATACTCGGTGTTGAGCGTGCGGTCGCTCAATGAGACGACGAGTGTTTTGTACTCGGTCTCGGCCTGCTGGGCCTGTTGCTCCCCGCAGGCCGAAAGCAACAACAGACCGGCGAGAAAAAAGAAAGATTTTTTCATTACGATGCGTATTATTTTTGACGTTTATTGGATTTTCCTCTGGTTAATTAACGTACAAAATTAACATTTTTTATTAATAAACACAAATGTGTTGACGGACGGCCGAAATGTGATGTCTAACGTGCGCCGGGGGATTGGAAATTTGTATTCAAAAGATTAACTTTGTCATGTGGCATCTGGTTCGGCTGCCTTACGCGAATGGAAATTTCATGCGAAATTGGTTTTTGATCTCTGTTCGCGAGGCCATTGTGCGGACTGTACCGCACATGGGCTGAATACCTTGACGAGTGTTATGAAATCGACCAAAATAACCGTAAGCATCGACCTGCTGTTCTGTCTGGTCATATTGCCGGCGATCATCATGCTGGTGCCGGTGGACAAGTGGTATGCCCACAATGCGTGGTTTCTGGTTACGTTCGTGGCGTACCTCTACCTGCTCTATTTCATCTACCGCAAATCCAACATTCCGTCGCTCATCATGCAGCGGCGTTATGCGAAGGTGGCGGCCGTGGTGGCGGTACTGGTGTTTCTCACGATATTGGTTGGCGACTTCCCGCAGTCGGAGAGCGTCAACCGCAACGCCATACTCGATCTGGCCACGCGTCAGCGAATACGGCGGCAGACAGTGTGGTTTTTCTTCCTCATAGTGACCGGTTTCAGTCTCTCGATTGAGCTTACGATAGAACTTTTCCGCCAGATCATATCGCGTCAGCAGATCGAGGCCGAGAAGAACAAGGCCGAACTGGCACTCTATAAGGCTCAGATAAATCCGCATTTCCTGTTCAACACGCTCAATGCTCTTTACGGCCTTGTCATAACCAAGTCGGAGAAGACCGAGTCGGCATTCATGAAGTTCTCGAACATATTGCGGTACATGTATGCCCACACCAATTCGGTCACGATACCCGTCAGCAGCGAGATAGACTACATACGGCAATATGTCGATCTGCAGTCGCTGCGTCTAAACCGCCACACGCGGGTCGAGTTTGATGTGAGGATGGACGAGCGCGACGTACAGATCCCGCCCATGATCCTGATCACGTTTGTCGAGAATGCCTTCAAGTACGGCACCTCCTCGGATGAGGATTGTCTCATCTCGATACGTATCGCCGTCAATGATGGGACGCTGCGTTTCGAGACCGAGAACGACGTGATGAAGACCCCGCCGCAGAATGAGCCGGCAATAGGTATCGAGAACTGTCGCAAGCGTCTCGAACTGCTCTATGCCGACCGCTTTACGCTTGACGTGTCGCAACGGGATCACAAATTTCATATCTTATTGACAATAAAGCTGCAATGAAGACAAGGCGAATATCATGCATAGCCATAGACGATGAGCCGTTGGCGCTGTTGGTCATAAGCCGCTTCTGCGAGCGGCGCGGCGATATTGACCTTAAGACCTTCAGTGAGCCGCGTGTGGGTATAGAGCAGATACGGCTGTTGAAACCAGATCTTGTGCTGCTCGATATCGAGATGAACAGCATCAGCGGTTTGGATGTTGCCGGAGCATTGCCGTGTGAATGTTGCTTCATCTTTATCACGGCACATGCCCAATATGCGCTTGACGGTTTCGATCTGGATGCGGTCGACTTCCTGCACAAGCCTTTCGCATACGAACGTTTCGATCAGGCGATCGACAAGGCGCGCCGACGCATCGATGCACGCCGCGGTCATGAAACGGATAATCTGGTCGTCAAGCAGGAGTACAACAACATCTCGATACCGTACGGCGACATACTGTATGTCGAGGCAATGGGCAACTATGTGAAGATATTGCGCCGCTCGGGAGGATATGTCCTCTCGCGCACGGGAATCAACGCTCTGTCGGAGATGCTGCCCTCGCCGCAGTTCCTGCGTGTGCACCGCTCGTACATAATCCCCCTGCATGGGGTCGAACACTTCTCCAAACGCGAAGTCAAGATTACGGGGCGTGCTGCCCCGATACCTATCGGCAGGCATTATGCCGAACTCACGTGCGAGATACTCTCCCACATGGGCGATTGACGCGCCGGTATGGGCTCCCGTATCATTGTAATAATTCTATAAAATTCTTATTAAATGTGAATATCGTAGGATAATTTTATCTATTTTTGCATGCTGACACACGTGTCAGACATCGTAGTCAGCATGTGGCGTCGGCATAGTGGCAGGCGTGGCGGATGGCTTGTCGCAACAGCGCTTTGGGTGGCTTGCTGCCGCGAAGGGTTTGATTAAGGATAAAATTATCTATATATGGCAGATTACAGGATGGGACTCGATATCGGATCGACGACCGTGAAGGCCGTCGTTCTGGATGACGCGGGTCACGTGTGTTATTCGAAATACGAACGTCACAACGCTCATGTACCACAGACGCTTGCGGCCGTATTTGCCGAGATAGGGGAGCGTCTGAAGGATGGGCGCATGCGGTTGAACGTTACGGGATCCGTCGGTTTGGGTATTGCCGAGCGCAGCAAGATCGACTTCATACAGGAGGTGGTCGCATCCACGGCTTACGTGAAGCGGTACTATCCCGCGGCGGCTACCATCATCGACATCGGCGGTGAGGATGCCAAGGTGGTATTCCTCAATGACGGCGGCGCACCCGACATGCGTATGAACGGCAACTGTGCCGGCGGTACGGGTGCCTTCATCGACCAGATGGCGGTGTTGCTCAACACTACGCCCGAGGGTCTGGACGAACTGGCGCGCAATGCGACACACATCTATCCCATAGCGTCGCGCTGCGGCGTATTTGCCAAGACCGATATACAGAATCTTGCGGCCAAGAACGCCTCGCGCGAGGATCTTGCCGCGTCGATATTCCATGCCGTGGCCGTACAGACCGTTGTTACGCTGTCGCACGGCTGTGACATACGCACTCCGGTGCTCTTCTGCGGCGGGCCGCTGGCCTTCCTGCCATCGTTGCGCAAGGCGTTCATCGACTACCTCCACCTGACGGACGAGCAGGTGGTGGTTCCGTCGGATGCCCAACTGCTGCCGGCATGGGGCGCAGCGCTGATGGCTCAGGGCGAGCAGTGCATGACGGCTGCGGAGTGGAACGCCCACATCGCCAAGAATGCCCCGCACGGTATGCGCTCGTATGCGTCGCTGCCGCCGATCTTCGCCAACGGCGAGGAGTTGGAGACGTGGCGCAAATCCAAGGGCAACCATCTGATGGCGCCTGCGCCGCTGCATGCGGGACGCATGGAGATGTTTCTGGGTATAGATTCGGGTTCGACGACCACCAAGATCGTGGCCATGGATCGGGACAAGCGCCTCCTTTTCTCATACTATACGCCCAACGAGGGAAATCCCGTGGCGGCCGTGGAGCGAGGCTTGCGCAAGCTGCTCGAAGATTGTGCGACTGCGGGGACGGAGCCCGTCATTTGCGGCGGCTGCTCGACCGGATATGGCGAGGACCTCATAAAGGCTGCCTTCCATCTCGACTACGGCATAATCGAGACTATCGCACACTATATCGCCGCACGTGAAATCACGCCCGACGTGTCGTTCATACTCGACATCGGAGGTCAGGACATCAAGGCCATCTTTGTCGACCGCGGCGTGCTGACCCGCATGGAGATCAACGAGGCCTGCTCGTCGGGATGCGGATCCTTCATCGAGACCTTTGCCAAGAGCCTCGGATACAAGGTGTCGGAGTTCGCGGCGCTGGCCTGCACGGCGGAGTTCCCGTGCGATCTGGGTACGCGCTGCACGGTCTTCATGAACTCGAAGGTCAAGCAGGTGTTGCGCGAAGGGGCGTCGATTGCCGATATCGCGGCCGGCTTGTCATACTCGGTGGTAAAGAACTGCCTCTATAAGGTTCTCAAGTTCCGCAGTGCGGATGAACTTGGGGATCGCGTTGTGGTTCAGGGCGGTACGATGCGAAACGATGCCGTAGTGCGCGCCTTCGAACGTCTGACCGACCGCGAGGTCTTCCGCAGCGAACGTCCCGAACTGATGGGTGCGTTCGGATGCGCTCTTTATGCCCGCGACAGAGCGGTCGAGGGTGCGCCTCTGGAAAGTCTTGTCGATGCGGCTTCGTACACATCGCAGACGATACAGTGCCACGGATGCGAAAACCAGTGTATGGTTACGCGGTACCGTTTTGCCAACGGCAACAGCTACTTCTCGGGCAACAAATGCGAGCGCCACTTCTCGAACCGCGGCAGCTACGACGTGCAGGGCAGCAATGCCTACGCCGAGAAACTGCATCTGCTGTTCGACCGTCCCGAACGTAGGGACGGCCGTATGACCATAGGCATCCCGCGTTGTCTGAATATGTATGAGGAGTATCCTTTTTGGCACACTCTACTGTATAATTGTGGCATACGTGTCGTACTCTCGGAGGCGTCTAACATGGCCGCATACGAGAACAACGTGCGCAAGGTTATGTCAGACAACATCTGCTTCCCGGCCAAGCTGGTGCACAGCCATATAGCTACACTTGCAGCGCAGGGTGTCGACCGCATACTTATGCCTTATGTCATATACGAGCGTTCGGAGGACAGCAAGGCCGTCAACAGCTACAACTGCCCGATTGTGTCGGGATATTCGGATGTCGTGCGCAGCGTCGAGAAGCTCCCCGTACCGCTCGACACTCCGACGGTATCGTTCCGCTCGGAGAAGTTGCTGCGCCGCCAGTGCGTAGATTATCTGCGTACGCTGGGCGTAGACCGCAAAACTGCCGTCAAGGCTTTCCGTCTTGCGTTGAACGAATACCGATCGTTTACACGGCGGATGAAGGCGGCGGATGAGAATATCGTGGCTGCGAGCCGTGCGGCAGGACGTCTGACAATAGTACTTGCGGGACGTCCATACCATGCCGATCCGCTCATACAGCACAAACTCTCGGATATGATCGCCTCGATGGGTGTGGATGTTATTACGGACGACATCGTACGTGACGAACAGATCGAGATCGGCGATACGCATTTCGTTTCGCAATGGGCTTACCCGAACCGTATCCTGCGTGCGGCGGAGTGGTGTGTGCGTCAGAGCAGCGATGTGCAGTTCGTGCAGATGACCTCGTTCGGCTGCGGACCCGATGCACTGCTTACGGACGAGGTGCGCGATCTGCTGGGCCGATACGGCAAGAGTTTCGCTCTGCTGAAGATCGACGACGTCAGCAATATCGGCTCGCTGAAGTTGCGCGTGCGCTCGCTTATCGAGAGCCTCAAGCTGGGCCACTGCCATCGCTCGGAGACGCGTCCGTTTGTCACGACGCCCGTATTTGGCGAGAAGGACCGTCACCGCAAGATATTGATCCCATTCTTCACGCCATTCATCTCGCCGCTGATACCGCATATCGTGGCGCGTGCGGGCTACGAGGTGGAGAGTCTGCCCGCCAGCTCGGCATATACGGCCGAGATGGGACTCAAGTATGCCAACAACGAGATATGCTATCCCGCGACGCTTATCGTGGGCGATATGATCACGGCGTTGCAGTCGGGCCGTTATGACATTGAAAACACTGCCGTGGCCATCTCTCAGACGGGAGGCCAGTGCCGCGCCAGCAACTACATATCGCTTATAAAGAAGGCGCTGGTGGAGGCCGGATATGCCAATGTGCCCGTAATATCGGTAGCCCCGGGAAGCGGTCTGAAGAACGATCAGCCCGGATTCAAGATACCGTGGCGCAAACTGCTGCGTTCGGCCGTGGGATCGGTGATCTTCACCGACTGTCTTGCGCGGTTATACTATCCTGCGGCTGCGCGTGAAACGACACCCGGAGCCGCTGCAGCCCTGCGCGACAAATATATGGCCGAGGCCGTCAAGATCATCCGCGAGAGGTCGGAGGGACGGCAGATAGCTTCGTTCCGAGACCTGCTTGTGCGTGCAGCCGGGGAGTTCTCGCATATAGTACCTTCGGGCGTAGATCGTCCCAAGGTCGGAATAGTAGGGGAGATATACCTCAAGTTCAACCCCTTTGCACAAAAGGGACTTACCGATTGGCTGGTCGAGCAGAAGATCGAGGTGGTGTCGCCCGTGTTGGCGGACTTCTTCATGCAGGGCTTCGTTAACCGTGACGTCAAGTTGCGTACGGGTCTTGAGAAGTCGCGCATACCGGATTGGCTCATGCGGCGCATATTCGCATGGATGCAGGGCATAATCGACAGTTACAATGCCGCGGCATCGAGTTTCGAATACTTCCGCCCTCTGGGCAACATATACCATGAGGCGGCCGCCGCATCGAAGATCATATCGCTCAATGCGCGTTTCGGCGAGGGGTGGCTTCTGCCGGGTGAGATTGCGACCTTTGCCGCGAGCGGCGTGAACAACGTCGTAAGCCTGCAGCCATTCGGATGTATTGCGAACCATATCGTGGCCAAAGGTGTCGAGAAACGTATCAAGACCCTGTATCCGCAGATGAATCTCCTGTCGTTGGACTTCGACGGCAGTGTCAGCGACGTGAATATCACCAACCGTCTGCTGCTGTTCATCGACAATCTGAAGAAAGGAGGCAGCGATGCGAAGTGAACCTGCTGACTGCATAGAGGCGCGTATCGTGGAGGCGGCGCGCGCATTGTTTATCGAGAAGGGATATGCCGATGCAAGTATGAGCGACATAGCGGCGGCGGCAGGCATAAAACGCTCGACGCTGCACTACTATTTCCGCACGAAGGACCGTCTCTTTCAGGCGATATTCGCCGATATAGTGCGGGAGATATTCCCGCGCATACAGGTCATTCTGGAGAAGGAGACCCCCTTTATGGAGCGGTTGAATGCCGTCATCGACGAATATATGGCGCTGTTTCGGGCAAATCCGGCTCTGCCGCAGTTCATCATAGGGGAGATCCAGCGCGACGTACACCATCTGATACGTGTCCTGCATGAACTGGAGGTCGAGGGGTACATCTGCACGATCAAACGGCGGCTTGTGGACGAAATACAACGTGGCGAGTTGCGGCGTGTGCCGTTGCGGGATTTCTTCCTGACCTTCTATTCGCTGGTTATATTCCCCACTCTTACGCGCAACCTGATCGAAACACTGCTGCTGGAGGATGGCGAACGTTATGACGACTTCATACGTCAATGGAAACGTCGTGCACTGACGCAAGTGGGTTACCTGCTGCTTAATACGGACGATCGTACGGATGTCGATCGTATGGTCGAGACAACGCTCGGCCCCGCAACGGAAAATCTTCAGCCCACCGCGTAAGAATTGCTTGCCGTAAGCGAAGGCATTATGGGAACCAAAATATATTTATGAAGCGCAAGAAAAAAGAGGGATAAAGTTTGCAGATTGCGAATTTTGTATTATTTTTGCACTCGCAAACCAAAAGAGGTGCGTTAGTTCAGCTGGTTAGAATACGTGCCTGTCACGCACGGGGTCAG
>URBK01000029.1 GCA_900546065.1 uncultured Alistipes sp. | reverse complement strand
AACTGACCGCTCTACGTAAAGGAAGTATTGGCTTCATTTTCCAAAGCTTTAATTTGATTGATGAACTGACTGTATATGAGAATGTTGAACTCCCATTGGTGTATCTTAATATAAAGCCGACAGAACGTAACAGGCAGGTAAAAGAAGTGCTTGAAAAAGTGAATATGCTGCATCGCGCCAATCATCTGCCACAACAGTTATCAGGTGGACAGCAGCAACGTGTGGCCATAGCCCGTGCCATTGTGAACCGCCCGTCGATACTGTTGGCGGACGAACCGTCGGGCAATCTCGACTCGAAGAACCGCGAGCAGGTGCATGCCCTCTTCTTCCGTCTGCGGGACGAGTTGGGGCAGACATGCGTTGTGGTCACGCATGACGATTCGCTGGCATCAATGGCCGATCGCAAGATCGTGATGAGCGACGGCATGATACTTTAGAGAGGAGATGCAGTGACGGCATTAAGGCCGGTGTGTACATGAAATTTACCGCGAAAACATATAACCCGAACTTTTAACGGCAACAGATGGAGAGAGAGGAGTTGCGGGAGATGCTGGAGCATCTCTACGATAAATATAACAGACCCGAGTTTATCGAACCCGATCCGATAAGCGTGCCGCACGCCTTCGAGGGGCGTGAGGATCGTGAGATCGCGGGATTTTTGGCTGCTACTATCGCGTGGGGCAACCGCAAGGCTATCGTGCGCAGCGCGCGCCGAATGGTGGAGTATATGGACAATGCGCCGGCCGATTTCGTGCGCAACGCCTCGGATGGGGAGCTGGCGCGGTTGCAGAGTTATGTCCACCGCACGTTCAACGGTGGCGATTTCCGGGATTTTGTTATGGCGCTGCGCCGCATCACGGAACTGTATGGTGGCATAGGCGCGTTCTTCGAGTCGCATTATGAGGCCACGGGCGACTTGCGGCAGGTGATGTCGGAGTTCCGCCGCGAATTCTTCTCATGCGAGCATAATCCCCATTGCGAGAAGCATCTCTCGTCGATCGACAAGGGCGCGGCTTGCAAGCGTCTGAACATGTATTTGCGGTGGTTCGTGCGGCGCGACGACCGCGGTGTGGATTTCGGTCTGTGGCGCCGTATCCCGATGTCGGCCCTATACCTTCCGTTGGATGTCCATTCGGGAAATATGGGGCGTGCGCTGGGGCTTCTGCGCCGCCGCCAGAATGATTGGAAGGCTACGGAGGAGATCACGGCATCGCTCCGAGAGTTCGACGCGGAGGATCCCGTGCGATATGATTTCTCGCTCTTCGGTGCAGGTATCGACGGCTTTCTCAAATAGTGCCGTGCAGGGTTGAGTAACGATATATGGGCGGCGGAGGATTTACATTCAAGCAGTTTCACATAGACCACAGCCGTTGTGCCATGAAGGTGGGTACCGACGGCGTGCTGATCGGGGCATGGTGTCGGCTGCCGTCGTCGGGACGTATTCTCGATATAGGTACTGGCACGGGGCTTATTGCCGTCATGGCAGCACAGCGGGCATCGGGGTGTACGGTTACGGGTATAGATATCGACGCCGAGTGTGTGGCTCAGGCGCGCGATAATGCGGCCTCTTCGCCGTGGGGCGGGCGTATCGGGATCGAGCAGTGCGCATTGCAGGAGTTCTTCCCGACACATCGATTCGATGCCATAGTCTCCAATCCTCCATATTTCGAAGAGTCGCTGCTGCCGCCAGATGCGCGGCGTACGGCAGCGCGGCATACGCGCTCGCTCACGTATGCTGAGCTTGTGGATGGCGTAGTGCGTTTACTCGATGCGGAGGGGCGTTTCTCTCTCATATTGCCTGCGGCCGAGTCCGAGAGGTTCCTGTCAGCGGCGCACGGCGTGCTGTTCCTTACGCGCCGGTGCGATGTACGGACGACGCTCGGGAGCGGCGTGCGGCGCGTGATGATGGAGTTTGCGGTATCGGTGCCGAAGCTGCTGCCCCAGATCGAGAGCCTTTCGATCGAGGATGGCGGGCCGATGCGATACAGCGGGGAATACCGTGCGCTGACACGCGATTTTTATCTCAAATTTTGAATATCCGGGCAAAAAAACTATATTTGCTGAAATAGAAAAACATAATGGCTATGAAACGAATCATTTCTCTCATGTCGCTTGCCGTGCTGGCGTGCGGTGCCGCGACGGCTCAGAATACACCTTATAAGGCTGTTGTCGGAACATATGTAGATGCCTCGGGGGCGTTGGCCGTGTCGGATCCCTCGACCAGCGTCGCGGTGGATCTCATCGTCGAGAAGGAGCAGACGGTGGTCGGACCCTATGCACGCTATGCGCAGAAGTTCCTCAATATGCGCGGCTCGCTGGTCGACAAGACCGTATATTCGCTCAAGGGCGTAAAGCTTGCCGTTACGGGAGGTGAGGATGTCATTGCTGATGCTGTCCCTGCCGCAGAGGTTACCGAAACATCATATATGGGTTCGGCGTCGGAGTTTGCGAAGGTGCTGCCCGACCGTATGAGTGCGACGGCCGTGAGTGAGGAGGAGGCTGCGGCAAATGCCGCACAGGCTATCTTCTCGATACGCAAGCACCGCATGGATCTCATCACGGGCGAGGCTGGCGAGAATGTCTTCGGCGCGGGATTGAAGGATGCTCTGGCGGCGTTGGATGCCGCCGAGCAGGAGTATCTCGAACTCTTCTTCGGCAAGCGTGTCATCACGACCTCTGTGGAGCGTGTCGTAATACCTATGGTCGAGGGTGTGCAGAGTTATGCCGTTGCGCGTATATCATCTTCTGCTGGTGTTGTTGCGGCCGATGCCAAGGACGGCGATGCCGTGACGCTCGAAGTGGCACCGTCGGGACGTGCGCGTCTGAGCAGCATCGTCGAGGCCGATCCCAAGAGCAAGACTGCCGTTAAGGTGCGTGTGGCCGATCCGTCGACATGTACGGTGAAGGTAGGCGACAAGGTCTTGACATCGGCCGTACTTCCTCTCTTCGAGATGGGACGCACGGCATATATCAACGATACGTCGATCCGCTAACCCCAGCGTGGCATGGACAATACCCAGCGCATGATTCGTCTTTTGGGTCGGTTGCGCCGCGAGATGAACGGTGCCGTGGCCGAGAGTATGCGATGCTACGGCCGTGATTACGGTCTCAATTACGGTGTCAGCATCCCGACCATACGTGCCATAGCGCGCGAGGATGGTTGTGACGACGGCTTTGCACGTTACCTCTATGTACAGCAGGTGCGTGAGTTGCGGCTCGCCGCTCTGCATCTGGCCGATGCCTCGCTTCTGAATATCGGAGATGCCGATTTCTGGGCTGCGGGCATAATCAATTCGGAGGTGGCCGAGGAGGCCGCCTTTGCCTTTCTGAGCCATGCGCAGGCTCTGCCCGAGATATTTCGAGCATGGTGTCCCGTGGAAGATGACGGCGGCAAATCGAATCCTGAGGGGGCGGATGACATGCAAGGCGAGATGCTGGCATACGCGGCTCTGATGGCTGCGGCGAGGGCCCGTATGATCAGACTCTGTCCCGATGCGGGTGATGCGGCTGTCAAGGCTTTGAACAGATATCCTCAGTCGCGCATTGTGGGGCATGGCGTCGCAACGCTTCTCGGCGGAGCGTTCGATGCGGGTGACATCACACGACAGACGGCCGCACGTCTTGTCGCGGCGCTGCCCGAAGGCCGGGCTGCGGCATACGTGGCTGACGAGATGGCATGGCGTATGGAGGAGGCTTAGAGAGCCTCCGTCTTTTCATATCGGCGTATTATATCCGTAAGAGTCTCCAGCGAGACAACGCCGCTGTGGCGCCACATGACGCGTCCCTCGCGGTAGAGTATGAATGTCGGGACGGACATGATGCGATGCTGTCGTGTCAGGTTGCCGTTCTCGGGGGAGTCGGTGTCGATGCGTATGACATCGGCACGCGTGCGCATCGTACGCTCGAGATCCTCGAGTATGGTCTGCATCTCGCGGCAGGGCCCGCACCACGTGGCGTAGAACTCTACGAGTGTTGGCGTGGTGCGCGATATGAGGGCGTAAAATCTGTTTTCGGTCATTTGATCAGCTTTTAGTCATTTTATCGTATATGCAGCCCTCGCGGGTATTCCGCGGGGGCTGTGTCATTCGGTTGTTGCAATAGACATTCTGACTGTCCCGTATATGGTATTTAGAGTGTCTCTATCCACTCGGCGGCATTGTCGCGTGTGAGTGAGTGGAGCACGCTCTGGACGTACCCTATCGTCATTCTCAGACCATCTTCTATGGATGTTGAAGCGCGCCAGTCGAGCATGTTGCGTGCGCGTGTAAGGTCGGGCGCCATGCGGCGCGGATCGTCGCTGCGTGCAGGTATGTGTACGATGCGCGAGCGGCTGCCTGAGAGCGATACGATCATGTCGGCAAGACGGTTTATGGATATCTCTACGGAGGAGCCGAGATTTACCGTGGCCGTAGGTTCCGTGTCGGGTATGTTCATCAACCGTATGAGGGCATCGGCCATGTCGCCGACCCAGCAGAATGTACGCAGCTGTTCGCCGCTGCCGCTGATGAGGATGTCGCGGCCGAGCAGGGCCTCGACAACCATGCGCATGACGATCCTCTGGTCGTCGATGCGCCCGCCGGTGCCGTATGTGGAGAATATGCGCGCTATGCGGCAGCGGCAGCCGTGTTCCTTGGCGTATGCGTAGTGGAGCGCTTCGGCGGCGCGTTTGCTCTCGGCGTATGGTGTTATGCGGCCGGCGAAGATGTCCTTCTCGACAAAGGGTTGTTGCCCTGTGCCGCCGTAGATGTCGCCCGAGGATGCGAAGAGTACGGTGGCGCCGTTGCGGCGGGCCGTTTCGAGGGCGTTGATGCTGCCCATGATGTTCGTGCGCAGGATCTTGAGAGGATGTGTGCCTATGCGGGTGATGAATGTCGGCGAGGCGAGGTTGTAGATCTGTTCGCCCGATATGACGAACGATTTCTCGATGTCGTGGCAGATGTAACGTATGGCGCGGCGGCGCATATATGGCGTCAGCAGCGGCGAAGTGCTTATGTCGGCCGTATCGATGCAGACGACCTCGTCGCCGGCATCGGCCAGCCTCATGCACAGGTGCGAGCCTATAAGGCCGGCTCCACCCAGAACGACTACTCTTTTCATGGTCCGATTTTATCGGACCGTAGTTCAAATATTATACCGAACGGATGGCATGAGCAGCCTTGCGCGAGGCTATTCGCAGAAGATCGAACGTGGCAGTTCGCCTATGTTGCTGATGCAGATGATCTCTATGCCGCGTATGTTTTTTATCTCCTTGCGCAGGAACGACGAGACTATTATTCGGCGGAATCCGAGACGTGCCGCTTCGCTTATGCGCTGTTCGGTCCGGGGTGCGGGCCGCACCTCGCCCGAGAGTCCGATCTCGCCCGCACAGCAGGTGCCGTCGGCGATGGGGCGGTCGAAGTATGAGGATATGACGGCGGCGACGATAGCCAGATCGAGTCCCGTATCCGAGACCTTGAATCCGCCGGCGAAATTGAGGAATACATCCTTGGCGAACATCTTCATGCCGACGCGTTTCTCCAATACGGCGAGCAGCATGTTCATGCGTTTGGCGTCGTATCCCGTGGCGGTGCGCTGCGGCGTGCCGTATGCGGCATTCGAGACGAGCGCCTGCACCTCGATAAGATATGGCCGTATGCCGTCCACCGAGGCGCCTACGGCAATGCCGCTCAGCGGCTCGTCGTAGTGCGAGAGGAGTATCTCCGAGGGGTTGTCAACGGTGCGCAGGCCCGTCTCGAGCATCTCGAAGACGCCGATCTCGAACGTCGCGCCGAAACGGTTCTTTATGCCGCGCAGTATGCGGTATATGTTGTTGCTGTCACCCTCGAACTGCAGCACCACGTCGACTATGTGTTCCAGAATCTTGGGCCCGGCAATGGTGCCGTCCTTGGTGATGTGGCCGATGATGAAGATCGAGGTGCCCGTCGTCTTGGCATACTTGAGCAGCGAGGCGGCGCATTCGCGTATCTGCGATACGCTTCCGGCAGACGATTCGATAGCCTCGGTGTAGATGGTCTGTATCGAGTCGATGACCACAACGTCGGGGTTGTATTGTGCCATTTGGGCAAGGATATTCTCCAACAGCGTCTCGGAGTATATATAGCACTCCTCGTTCTCTATGCCGAGACGTTCGGCGCGCATACCGATCTGTTCGGGCGATTCCTCGCCCGATACGTAGAGCGTACGCAGCGAGTGGTTTGTCAGTGCCAGCTGCAGGCTGAGGGTCGATTTGCCGATGCCGGGCTCGCCGCCCAGAAGTATCAGCGACCCGGGTACGAGGCCGCCGCCCAATACGCGGTTGACCTCGGCGTTATGCAGGTCGAGCCGTCGGTGCGACGTCCGCTCGATGTCGGTTACGCGCTGCGGCGGTGTCTGCGGCATCGCTGCGGCCGCGGCTGCCGTACCCGACGGGGCCTTGGCTATGATCTCCTCGGTGAAGGTGTTCCACTCGCCGCACGAGGGGCAGCGGCCCAGCCATTTGGGGGCCTCGAAGCCGCAGTTGCGGCAGAAATATGCCTTCTTGACCTTTGCCATACGCTATTTGCCGAACAGACGGTATATGTCGTTTCCGTTGGCATAGATCACCAGCGCCAACAGCAGGAAGAATCCTATGTACTGCATCACCTCGAGGAACTTGTCGCTCGGTTTGCGTCCCGTGAGCATCTCCCACAGCGTGAAGAGCGCATGTCCGCCGTCGAGGGCGGGGATGGGGAGTATGTTGAGTACGGCGAGCATTATTGAGAGGAAGGCCGTCATGTTCCAGAACCGCAGCCAGTCCCACTCGGCGGGGAAGATGTTGCCTATGGCGATGAATCCGCCCAACTCCTCGTACATCTTGGTCTTGGGTTGGAATATGAGTTTGAGCTGCTGCCAGTAGTCGGCTATGGTCTCACCCGCGAGGCGCGCTCCTGCGGGGAAGGATTGCGGGAAGGTGTAGTGGCGCGTGCGCAGCTGGTATGGATTGCCGAGCAGGACGCCTACCTTTCCGTTCCCGTCTACCGGAACACGCATCGTAAGGCGCTCATCGCCGCGCTTGACGTCGAAGGTGACCGTATCGCCCTTGCTTCGGGTAAGGATATCGGTTATGGCGGGTACATCTACGTTTGCGGTGCCGTTGCATGCTACTACTTCGTCTCCGGCCTGCAGGCCTGCGGCTGCGGCCGACGGTGATGCTACGGAGTCGACGATGAAGGGCAGACGCAGCACGTATAGATCCATGTAGCTCTTCTGGCGGCGCATCTCGAGCAGCTTGTCAAAGGATATGGTAAACTGTTCGCTGCGGCCGTCGCGCTCGATGGTGACATGGCGGTCGCCTTCGGTGAGAAGCAGCATGGCCCGTATGTCGTTCACATCCTCAATTGGCTGGCCGTCGATCTCCATGACCTTGTCGCCGTCACGGAAACCCATATCCTTGGCCGCATCGTTGAAGGCATAGCCCCAGCGTGCATCTTCGGCGGCCATGTACGATTGTCCGTGGGTGTAACATATCCCCGTGTAGATAAGGAATGCGAGTATGAGGTTCATCGTGACGCCCGCGATCATAACCAGAAAACGCTGCCACGCGGGTTTCGATCGGAACTCGTCGGGTTTGGGCGGCGCCTGCATCTGCTCCTTGTCCATACTCTCGTCGATCATGCCTGCGATCTTGACATAACCTCCGAGCGGGAGCCATCCGATACCGTATTCGGTGTCGCCGCGCTTCCACTTGAAGAGCGAGAACCACGGATCAAAGAATATGTAGAACTTTTCGACGCGGATCTTGAATATGCGCGCCATGATGAAGTGTCCGAACTCGTGAATCGCCACCAGAAGCGACAAACTCATGAAGAACTGGACGATCTTGATAAATATTTCCATCGTTGAGTGTTAAGTTTCCTTTTTCTGGCTTGAGGGTATCCCGTTTCCCAAGCCGCATGTCGTCTATCCATTATGCCGGAACGCCCGCACGGCGATTTTATTGTGCGGTAACGCGCCGTGCCGTTACAGATGCAGGTATTCCGCCGCGAGGGCCCTCGATTCGGTATTTGCCGCGGCGTAGTCCTCCAATGTAGGCTCCGCCGTGAATGTCGCCCTTTCGAGTGCATACTCTATGGCTGCCGTAATATCCGTAAAGCGGCATTTGCCGTCGAGGAAAGCCGCTACGGCCACTTCGTTCGAGCCGTTCATGGTGCAGGCCGCCGTGCCGCCGCGGCGCAGACAGTCGTATGCGATGTCGAGGGCCGGATATTTCTGACGGTCGACCGCCGAAAATGTAAGTTCGGGATGCTGCATGAAGTCGAATGCCTCCTTTGGACGCGAAGCGCGGTGCGGGAACATCAGCGCATAGCTTATGGGCATGTGCATGTCGGGTGTTCCGAGCTGCGCCTTGATGGCCCCGTCGTCGAACTCAACCATCGAGTGTACGATAGATTGCGGGTGTATGAGTACCGATATGCGGTCGGCATCGACGCCGAAGAGCCAATGGGCCTCTATCACTTCGAATCCCTTGTTTACGAGTGTAGCGGAGTCGATCGTGATCTTTGCTCCCATGCGCCACTGAGGGTGCTTGAGGGCCCGTTCGGGCGTGACGTCGGGCAGCTGCTCGGCCGGTACGTCACGCAGGGCGCCGCCGCTGCATGTTATTATTAGACGCCGCACGTGAGAGTGTTCGCCCGCAAGGCATTGGAATATGGCCGAGTGTTCGGAGTCTATGGGCAGGATGGGGACATGGCGCTGCGCCGCCAGACGCATCACCAGATCGCCGCCCACGACGAGTGTCTCCTTGTTTGCCAGAGCGATCTTCTTTCCGGCCTTTATGGCGGCGACGGTGGGGACAAGTCCGGCATATCCGACAAGTGCGTTTACCACCACGTCGACCTCCTGCGAGCAGACGACCTGCCGCAGCGACTCTTCTCCCGTGAATACCTTGATCGGGTATGATGCCAGAGCGCTCTTCAGAGCCTCGTATTTTGTGGGGTCGGTGATGACGGCGCATGCGGCGTCGAACTCTATGGCTTGGCGTGCGAGCAGCTGCCAGTTGCTGCGTGCCGTGAGTGATGTTATCTCGAACAGATCGGGATTCTCCCGAACGATATCGAGCGTCTGTACGCCTATCGATCCGGTAGATCCGAGTATGGAGAGTCGTTGTTTCATATGGTGGGGTTAGGTAATCTCTTGCTTAGAAGACTATGTACATTTCGGGGTCGACGGGCTTGCCTTCATGCCATATCTCGAATTCGAGCAGCGGGTTGTTCTTGTCGCCGGCCTTGTGCATGGCGTTGTAGCCTATGACCTGCCCGCTCTTGATGGCCTGTCCGCGTGCTACGAGCGTCTGCGACAGGTTGCGGTAAACGGACAGGAACCCGTTGAAGTGCTGTACTGTGACCGTAATTCCCGTTTGTGTGCTTGTAAGTACGTCGACGACCGTACCGTCATCTATACTGGTGACGGGCGAGTTGGGTGCAGCCTGTATGCCTACGCCGAGGTAGTTGTCGTTACGCGAGAAATGGCGTGTGATTATACCATCGACGGGAATGGCGAACTCGTAGGCGTTTTGGACGGCGTTGTCGCGGCTCTGTATTGTGCGCGCGAGGGAGTAGTCGCCGTCGCTCTCCATCTGCAGACGCAGCAGCGAGTCGAGTTGTGAAGGCGGTATGAGGGTCTTGTCGATGGCCGCAGTGTCGGCGTCGCTCAGACGCGATGGCAGCACGGGAGTCTTGCCCTGCATGATCATGGCTATATTCTCATTGTAGGTGAGCATGTCGTTTATGCGGCTGTCGAGCGAGTCGATGCGCATGATGCTCTGCACCAGACGGTCGTTGAGCCGCTCGGCATCGGTGCGGTAGCCGGGGAAGATGTTGAGTATGGGGGTGTATGCCACGAAGATCAGTATCAGCAGGAAGAGGAAGACGCAGAATGCCGCCAAACTGCCCAACAACGCTGCGGGCGAGGTGTGTACACTCCACTCCTCGCGTTGCAGTATGGGGTCGCTCATGCTGAAACGTTTCTTGCGGAAGAATTTTCTCAGTTTCTGTTTTAACTTCATCACTTCATTACGCTATAACCGAACAAAGATACCAAAAAATGGGTAAAAGGCATGCTTTGCCCCGCATTTTTTGATATGGTGCACGTAGGGCAATCGTTGTGCTCGTCGAGTAGTCGCCGCATATATTTTCCGTGTGCAGTGTGTCGTGACGGCCCGTATGTGCACAAAAAAGCCCCGAGAAGACGCTCGGGGCCATGCCGAATCATAGTTTGACAAGTTTATTTCCCAACGCAGATTCTCAATGCAGATTCTCAACGCAGACGGTTGCGCAGGAAGCTGCGGCGCGCATAGAGGAAATAGAAGGCCACGCCCAAGACGTTTACGGCGAATGCGAGCCAGAAGGCGGCCGAATATCCGCCGAGGTGCTCGGCGACGCTGCCGCCGCCGATGATGCCGGCGCCGATACCGACGTCCCACGATGTGAGGATGGTGGAGTTTGCCGTGCCGCGGCGCTCGTGCGGGGCGAGGTTGATGAACATGTTTTGCATGGCGGGATACATGTGACCGTTTCCGAGGCCTATGAGCAGGGCGGCGGCATAGTAACCGTAGAGGTTGGGCAGGGCCGAGAATACCAGATATCCGCACATCGATATGAGCATTCCGGCCGAGGCGTTCTGCACGATCTTGCCCTGCCGCAGCGAGCGGCTGCCGATAAGGCGTGAGAGGATGAGCCCGCAGGCGAGGATCATGAAGAATGTTCCCGAGCCGGATGTTATGTGCAGCGTCTCCTGACTGTATATTGCAATGTATGTGGATATTATTCCGAACGAGAAGGCGAACGCGGCAATGCATATTCCTTCGCTCCAACCCTTGAGCAGGATGAAACGGTCGAGCGACACCTTGCTGTCGCGCTTGATGGGCTGGCGGTCGCGGCACTTGATTGTCGAGTCGATGATCAGGCCCGTGAAGGCTATCACGAGCGACATGGTGAACAGCAGGTTGAAGTTGTGGATCGTATGGTATATGTATAGTCCCGTCGAGGGGCCTATGGCCATGGCGATGTTGTTGCTCAGGCCGTAGTAGCCGATACCTTCCGAGCGGCGTTCGGGGTGGAGCACGTCTACGGCCATGGTGCTGCTGGCGACGGTGGTGGCACCGAAGGGGCCTCCGTGCAGTGTACGTATGGCGGCGAAGAGTACGAGCGAACCTGTGATGAAATACCCGGCGAAGAGCAGCGCGAAGGCGAAGTAACATATCAGCAGCACCTTCTTGCGGGGGAAGGTGTCGACGACAAAGCCGCTGAACGGACGCACGGCAAGCGCCGTCAGGGTGTATCCGCTGAGGACGATGCCTATCATGGCCTTGTCGGCCGAGAAGGTGTCGCGCAGGTAGAGCGGCAGCAGCGGCGCCAGAAGGTAGAAGGCGAAAAAAAGCATGAAGTTGGCGATCCAAACCTTCAGGTAGTTGCTGTTCCACAGGACGGGGCGTACAGCGGCATCGGGTTGTTGGGCAATGTGTGCCATAGTGCAAGTGGTTTGGGCGATTGTCGGGCGATGTGGGGTCTGCGGCGTGTCGCAAAATGATGGGCTCGTCGTGTCGGCCGCGGGCGGCAATCGGATTGTTGCGTATTTCAGCTGTAAAAATAGTTATTTTTTGTGTAATGGTTGTTTTATGATAATTTTATTATTTATTTGTTGTTTTGTCGGAAATCTATGTTTAATTTTAGGTGGAGTTTAATTTATTATATGTTAAAATGAAAAAAAATATTTATTTCGCTTGGTGCTGCTTTGTTGGTGGCTTGTTCTAGTGCAGATTTCCTTACATTGCAAGATTCAGAATCAAGAGAAGCAGGCGTTGATTATAATGAGGATGAAAATGATGAGGTAAACGGTTCTGAAGTTTATACATGGATGTTTAGAACAGTTACCTATAACAATCCCAATATATAGGCTATGAAAAATATAATCGTTTGTTTGGCTTTCGTATGTTGTTTTATATCGTGCAACAAGTGCGAGTTCCATTACATTGATTCGTGTCATGTGGTGGATGCCTATGTAGGGTGGTCAGCGGTCGGTGCGAATGTGAAGATGTCGGACGCCGAAGAGGGGGCGTTTGCAATAAATCTTGATTTCGGCGGCGGGACGCAATATTATTCTGCTGAGCTCGAGCAGGCGTTGGGCGTAGGTGCGGACAATGACCTCGATCGCTTCAACGCCCTTGCGTCGAAGAATGGCGACGGCATCTATAACTGGAGGCCATATTACACCCCGGGTTATAACTATAACAAGGCTTTGGCCGGCGATATTGTGAGCATTGAGATAGTGAGCGACGCGGATTATGATGAGAGGCATCCTGCGGGCACATCGCTTTCCGATCTGGTGCAGGTGGCGTATTGTTCGTATGCCAATTTCCTTGCCGCGGCCGACCGTTCGGCCAACCCGTGTTTTGCGTCAAAGCAGGTTCGTTTCATGCTTGACCAAATGCCTGACGGCGGGATGTCGGCAATCGTGGTACATCCCATGTCGCGCGATGTGATACTGCTCTTTGCCGAAAAGCCGACATTGTCGCGGCAGCACAGGTTTTCGGTGACGGTCACCGACGATTCGGGTCGGGCCTGTTCGGTCGAGGTGCCGTTGGATATTGACCAATGGGAGTGATCCGCCTGCGATTGTGCCTGCCCTGCAATGGGCGTACGGCAGCCGGCGGTGAAAATTGTGCGGCGGAAAAGGTGAAAGATATTATAATTTGACTATCTTTGTGTTGGATTTGATATCAATAACCGTAAATAACTGTAAAAATGGTAAAACCTACATTGCTTGTCCTCGCTGCCGGCATGGGTTCGCGCTACGGCTCGCTGAAGCAGATGGACGGAGTCGGCCCCAACAACGAGGCCATCATCGACTATTCGATCTACGACGCCATTCGCGCCGGTTTCGGCAAGGTCGTATTCGTCATACGCCACTCTTTCGCCAAGGAGTTCACCGAGGTGTTCAATGCCGAGCGTTTCGGCGGCCGCATCGAGGTTGAGGTGGTATATCAGGAGCTGGAGTATCTGCCCGAGGGCTTCAAGGTGCCCGAAGGACGTGAGAAGCCGTGGGGTACGAACCACGCACTGATGATGGCTGCGCCGGTGATCCACGAGCCCTTTGCCGTGATCAATGCCGACGACTTCTACGGTGCCGACGCCTATCGCGTCATCGGCGACTACCTGAGCCGTCTGGGCGGTGAGAAGAACCACTACTGCATGGTGGGCTACGAGGTCAACAAGACCCTCTCGGAGAACGGCACCGTATCGCGCGGCGTATGTTCTATCGATGCCGACGGCTTCCTTACGTCGATCGTCGAGCGCACGAAGATCGAGCGCAATGCCGAGGGTGTGATCGTCTTCCACGATCTGGGTGACGACCAGCCTCTGGCCGAGAACACGCCCGTATCGATGAACCTGTTCGGTTTCACGCCCGACTACTTCACCTACTCGGAGGAGTATTTCAAGGGCTTCCTGAGCGATCCGGCCAACATGGCGAACCTCAAGTCGGAGTTCTTCATCCCGTTGATGGTCAACAAACTCGTGGGCGACGGCACGGCCAAACTCAAGGTCCTGTCGACGACGGCCAACTGGTTCGGCGTAACCTACAAGGCCGACAAACCGCAGCTCGTGGCCAAGATCGAGCAGTTGATCGAGCAGGGAGTCTATCCCCGCAATCTCTGGGGCAAATAAGCCCGATCGGAGGTTTCGGCCGCGATCGGAGCGGCTCGTATTAAGTCAGGCCGGCGGATCGTCCCGTCGGCCTTTTTCGTTAGGATCGGTCTGTGTCGCGGCTCGGTGCCGTGTGGCCGTAAAAGGTTTGTGCATATGAAGAATCGTATTCTGGCAATTGTCTGTATGCTGTGTGTCACGACGGCAGCGGGGCAGGAGGTGCCGCAGGACAGCGCCGTAATGCGGCTTATGGGTATTGCCGAACACCTGAACAGCTTTGGCAACATGGTGCCGCAGGAGAAGGTCTACCTTCACCTCGACAATACGAGCTATTATCATGGCGACAATATATGGTTTGCTGCATACGTGGTTTCGGCCTTTGACAACCGGCCCGAGGTGTTGAGCCGTACGCTCTATGTCGAGCTGCTGGACCCGGGAGGCGTGGTTGTCGAGCGACGTGTGCTGCCCATAGACAAGGGCCGTTGCCACGGGGAGTTCTCGCTGACACAGTTGCCGTTCCGCACGGGATATTATGAGGTGCGCGCCTATACGAAATATATGCTCAATTTCGACAGCCGCGGCATCTTCTCGCGTGTGATCCCCGTTTTCGACAGTCCGGCCGTGGAGGGGGATTATGCCGATCGGCGTCTTGCGCGGTACGACGATCTGAAATATGAGATGAAACGCCCCCGTACGCCGCGTGAGCGTAATGTGAGCATGCGTTTCTATCCCGAGGGAGGCCATCTGGTGACTGGACTGCCGTCACGAGTCGCGTTCGAGGCTACGGACGGGGCAGGACAGCCGCTTGATGTTGCCGGGGGACGTATCGTCGGGGCGGACGGCTCGACGCGCGCCGAGTTCTCGACACTGCACGACGGACGCGGCGTCTTTGACTATACGCCCGCTGCGGGAGATGAGGCGGAGATCACCGTTGACGGCCGTGCGCGGCGTTTCCCGCTGCCCGAGGCCGAGGCCACGGGTGTCGTCATGCGTGTGGATAACCTCTCGTCGGCCGACAGCGTGCGTTTCTCGATCCGAAAGAGTGCGGCGACGGCTCCGCTGACGCTGGGGGCTGTCATGATGTGCGGCGGCCGCCTGCGTAACTTTACGATTCTCGATATCAAGGATGACGGGGCACTCTCGTTCGCGGTGGCTCGCAATAAACTTGCCTCCGGGGTGGCGCGTATCGTACTGTGTGACGACCGTGGCAATATCTTGGCCGACAGACTGTTCTTTGCGCGCCGCGGCCCTGTGGCCGGGATTGCGGCCAAGACCGACAAGGAGCATTATGACCCTTATGCAAAGGTTACGCTCTCTATCGAGGGGCGCGATGCGGGCGGTGCGGCTCTTTCGGCGCCCGTGTCTGTTGCGGTGCGCGACGGCGACGAGGAGATCGAGGGCGGCGGCTCCGTTATGACCGAACTTCTGTTGAGGTCTGAGATACGCGGCTACGTGCGACGTCCGTGGTACTATTTCGAGGCGGACGATGCCACGCACCGCGAGGCGCTCGACCATCTGCTCATGGTACAGGGTTGGAGCCGTTACGATTGGGACGTATGGAGCGGGCGCGAGGCGATAGATCTGAAATACCTGCCCGAACAGGGTATAGAGGTGAACGGACGGGTGATACATTTCAGTACGAAGAAACCTCTGACCGACATCAAACTATCGGTGCTGTTGCGCAAGCGCGGCGAGGAGGAGTTGCCCGACAGCCTGCGCTCCCCCGTGCCCATAGGCTTTGTCGATGTGGACAGTCTGGGACGTTTCTCCTTCGGCGGCAATCTGAAGGGGCAGTGGAGCATGACATTCTCCGTCACGAATGACCGCAACCGCCGCAAATTCAGCCGTATATTGCTCGACCGCGCCTTCTCGCCCGAGCCGCGTGCCTATTCAGCGGCCGAGATGCAGGTGACGCCGCGCGTGGCGGCTGCAGGTGATGCGGCTGCGGCAGATTTCACGCCTAAACCTATTGCCGACACCCTTTTGTGGCGGGAGGCGGCCGATACGACGGGTGACATGACAGAGCGTGTGCACCGTATCGAGGAGGTTGTGGTTCGGGGTGACGACCTGAGCGAGGAGGCCCGTATATTCCGTGACCGTTCGACGGCGGTGCGTTATTACGATATGCCTTCGGAGGTTGACGCCCTGCGTGACGAGGGGGATTTGACAAGAGACCTTTATGAGGTGCTCTCGTATATGGACGACAACTTTATAATCCGTCGTGCAAGCATGGCGTACGGTCGCGAGCGCGATACGGCGAGCCGCAGCGCTGCTACGGGCATCGAAAGTTCGCTGCGCGAGCGTGCTGGTGTCCAGCAGGAAGATGCCCGCACGGAGGAGATGGAGACATACGGCGAGTGGAACATCAGCTATAAGGGTAAGGATGTACTCTTCGTTGTCGACCATAAGCCCTCGTGGGAGACACTGCTCAAGGCCGATCTGATCAGGCTTGCGGCCATCAAGTCGATATATGTTAACGAGGATGCGTCGGTCATTTGTGACTATGCCGACCGCCAGATGTCGCCGATGGATGCCTTGTCGCGATACTGTTGCGTGGTCTTCGTAGAGACCTATCCCGAGAACGAGATCCCGACGGAGGCGGGGCGCGGCATCCGCAAGACGTGGGTCGACGGTTACGACGAGCCTTCGGAGTTCTACCTGCCCGACTATTCGGTTATGCCCTCCGAGCGTGATTACCGGCGGACGCTCTATTGGAATCCGTCGTTGATGCTCGATGCCGACGGCCGTGCCGGTGTGACGTTCTACAACAACGGGCGTTGCCGCACGATGCGCATAGATATCGAGATGGTCACGGACGGCGGTGCGGTCGGGGCGTTCGAACGGTGATTGTATTGTCCGGTGTGTGGGATCTGAATGCAACATGACATCGGTGACAATAATATTGTTACGAAGCGTAATGCCTCGGCTGGGGATTTGAACGGGGCCGTTGAAGCGTGGGCGGAATGGCTGTTTGAGGGGGAACGGCGCTTGCGAAATGAAATATTTTTTTATATTTGCATTCCGTTTCGGACCAATTCGGATATTTTGCTGCGCACTTGGCGGCAATGTCCGAGCCCTCCGAAAAAGAGCATGTATGCAGCGGTGCGATGAGGAAATCGACATGTCGAGACCTCGACGTGACGTCTGCGACAACGTAATTACGATTTGTAACCGAATATGAATGAAACCCCACAACCGCAGCAGCATCCCGAGTGGTGCTACTCTGCGGTGCTTTATGAGATGAATCTGCGGCAGCTGACGCGCGAAGGTACGCTGCGCGCAGCCGAGCAACGTTTGGAATTTTTGCATGCGATGGGTATCGATGCCGTATGGCTCATGCCCGTCTATCCCATCGGCGAGGAGGGGCGTAAGGGCTCGCTCGGATCTTATTACTCGATCCGCGACTATTGTGCCGTGAATGATGAGTTCGGTACGATGGCCGATTTCGACTCTTTCGTTGCGAAGGCCCACTCGCTGGGTATGAAGGTGTTGCTCGACTGGGTCGCCAACCACACCTCGCGTGATGCGGTGTGGATGCGCGAGCGTCCGGCCGACTGGTACGAGCGTAACGAGGACGGCACGGCCAAGGTGCCGTGGGACTGGACTGATACGGCGAAACTCAACTACGCAAACCATGACGTGTGGCGTGCGCAGATCGAGGCGATGCGTTTCTGGGTTGAACAGCATGATGTAGATGGCTTCCGTTGCGATATGGCCATGCTGGTGCCCATAGAGTTCTGGCAGGAGGCGTCGGCCGTGCTGCATGCCGTGCGTCCCGATATATTCCTACTGGCCGAGGCCGAGGAGCTGAATCTCTTCGATCGGGCGTTCGATGCCTCATATACGTGGGAGATACACCACATGATGTGTGACATGGCCAAGGGTGCGCGCCGCGTGTGGGATCTGCGCAATACGCTCTATGCCGACCGTGCGAAGTACCCCTCGTCGGCCATACGCCTGACCTTCACGTCGAACCACGACGAGAACTCGTGGAACGGCAGCGAGTTCAAGCGTTTCGGTGCGGCGCTGGGCGTGATGACGGCACTGACGTTTCTGTGGGAGGGTTCCATGCCTCTGATCTATACGGGGCAGGAGATAGGCTACGACCATTCGTTCGCCTTCTTTGACCGCGACCCGATCATGGACTATGCGGCCAACTACTACACCGAAGGCTATCGCAAGTTTATAGCGTTGAAACACTCCGAGGCGGCATTGCAGGCTGGCGAGCGCGGCGGCCGCACCATCGAGATAGAGAACAATGCGAAGGATTGCATCATGACCTTTGTGCGCGAGTGCGGCGAGAGCCGTGTCGTGGCGCTGCTGAACCTCTCGCCATATACGATCCATGCTGACTTCAATACGGGCATATATGCGGGTTGTTATGTCAATGCCATGACGGGAGGGGAGTATCTGCTGCCCTCGCACGTGGAGCGTGACATGCTGCCGTGGTCGTATACGATCCTCCACCGCAAGCGTTAGTCTTCGTAGGGGTGGGCGGCATATCGGCTGCATGCGGAATGCCGAAAACGGAATTTGATATGAAGAGAATAATCCTTATATTTATGCTCGCCGTGGCGGGCGTTGAGGTTCGGGCCGAAGGTTACACGACGGAGCAAATACCCAACGTACAGGTCGCCGACCGCACGCGTTTCACGTCGAATCCCGACGGTGTGCTCGGTGCTGCGGCCGTAGCCACGATTGACTCCTTGTGCCTCGATCTGCGTGAGCGGGGCATTGCGGAGGTGACCGTGGTTGCCGTGCGCGAGATCGACGGTGACGATGTCTTCGAGTTCGCCTACCGCCTCTTCTCGGATTGGGGCGTTGGCGGCCGTAATGACAACGGCGTTGGCATATTGCTTGTCGAGGGACGGCACGAGATCCGTTTTGTGACGGGTTACGGCGTCGAAGGTGTTTTACCTGATGCCTTGTGCAAACGCATCCAGATGCAGCGTATGCTGCCGTCGTTTCGCAACGGCGACTACGACAGCGGTATGGTTGCAGGCGTGAGGGCCGTGCACGATATCCTCGAGAGCGGCGAGATCCCGCCCGACGTTGCAGCCGACGGCGGCGACGGGGAGGGTTTCCCGATAGGGTTGATCCTCTTCTTCGGCGTGATCGGGGTATATTTTGTCGGTGCGTGGTTGATACATCGCGCTTCGCGCCGTTGTCCCGAGTGCGGCCGTGTGGGTCTGAAGATCGACTCGACGGCGCTCGTAAGCCGCAGTATGGGTGTCTCGACGTATGAAGACACATACGTGTGCGAGAAGTGCGGCGCCGTGATCAAACGCCGTCGTTCGAGCCGCAGTTCCGGCCCGGGCAGTCGCGGCGGCCGCGGCGGAGGCCCCTTTATCGGAGGCTTCGGAGGGTTCGGCCGCGGCGGTATGGGCGGCGGAAGCATCGGTGGCGGTTTCGGTGGCGGCAGCTTCGGCGGCGGAGGTGCCGGCTCGCGCTGGTGATAGGTCGGGCGATATTGAAACGACGGCTTGGAACGGCGTCGTTCAGCCAAAAGTTCAGAGACGATAGAGTGAAAAGTAAAGAATAAAAAAGTGATATTATGAAACGAGTATTATTAGCAGCTGTCGTGGCTCTGTTTGCCATGACATCGTGTTCGACATACAACGGTATGGTGAGCAAGGAGGAGGCTGTAAACAGGGCATGGTCGAATGTCGAGACGCAGTATCAGCGTCGTGCCGACCTTATCCCGAATCTTGTGGCTACGGTTAAGGGCTACGCCGCACATGAGGAGCAGACGTTGACGGATGTTGTCGAGGCGCGATCGAAGGCTACGTCGGTGACGCTCTCGGCGGAGAATCTCACGCCCGAAAGTCTGGCCGAGTTCCAGCAGGCGCAGTCGGCCGTGACGTCGGCTCTGGGACGATTGATAGCCGTATCGGAGAGTTATCCCGATTTGAAGGCCAACCAGAATTTCATCGAGCTGCAGGCGCAGATCGAGGGTACGGAGAACCGTATCACGGTGGCGCGGCGCGAGTTTAACGAGGCGACGCAGGCTTATAACGTAGCCGTGCGGAAGTTCCCCGCAGTAATTATAGCCAAGATTTTCTCGTTCGAGCAGAAACCCTATTTCGAGGCTGACGAATCGGCTGCCGAGGCCCCGAAGGTGGAGTTCTGACGGCGGATGCCGTGAGCCGGATGTTTGCTATGTCGGTCATACGGCGGTTTTTAAGCCGTGTGGCCGATATTTGATATTGTGACTGGAAAACCAAAGTAACCTGAATACTAACCGAACATTAGCCTAATGAAAAATCAACTACTGAGGATTCTGATGACCGCCATTGCCGTGAGCGGTCTTTTTGCCGTCGGGGCCAGTGCCCAGCGGCGTGGCAAGACGCAGAGCGTCGAGCCGCGTGACCTCTATTCCGACACGTGGGTGGCTACCGACGCCATAGGCCGCACTATGCCTACGTCGGAGCAGACGGGCGACCTTAAGGATGATCACCGACGTGTGGTCGGCATATTCTACATAACGTGGCACACGCAGGGACTGGCCGATATGCCCTCGCCATACGGTGGTGATGTGACGAAGATTCTGGAGGCGGACCCTTCGGCGCGTCTGGATGCCAACCATCCGCTCTGGACTGTGGGGTCGTACCACTACGCCGAGCCCGAGATGGGGTATTTCCTGAGTCAGGACGAGTGGGTCATACGCAAGGATATGTCGATGTTGACCGATGCCGGAGTTGATGTGCTCATCATGGATGTTACGAATGCCGTGCGGTATTGGGACGAGTGGGAGGTTGTCTTCTCTACGATGGAGAAGATGAAGGCCGAGGGCAACGTCGTTCCCAAGTTCTGTTTCTGGGCCTTCAACGGCCCCGTGATAACTGTCGTGCAGGATCTCTATAACCGCATATACAAGGAGAAGCGCTATTCGGACCTGTGGTTCTATTGGGACGGCAAGCCGCTGCTGCTTTACAACAGCGACCCGCGCCATAACGCCAGCGGCGGCTGGGTCGAGAACCCCAATCCGAACTATTACGAGGCCGCGGTGACCGATCCGTCGGATCCGCACTATAACGATCCCGACTATACTCAGAAGACGCTTACCGACTATACGAACGAGGTCAAGGAGTTCTTCACGCTGCGTACGATGTGGTGGGGCTATTACGAGTGGGCCGACAAACGTTATATCGGCACGGAGGATAACTGGAGCTTCGGATACAGTCTGGCCGATGAGCGCATCAAGTCGATGACGCCAGAGGAGCTGGCGGCAAAGCATGAGGGGCGTATCGAGCAGGCGGCGGTGACGCCGGCGCAGCATCCCGTGACGATGACCGATAACCCGATGGGAGTCGGCAAGTCGTGGACGCGTGAATATGGCGAGCCGCAGCTCAACGACCGTGACTTGCCGGAAGTGGGATATATTCCCTATTTGAAGACCGTCAAGGAGAATCCGGTGCTTTACGGCGCCTATTTCCAGCAGAGTTGGGACTATGCTCTGGCGGCCGATCCCGAGTTTCTCTACATTAACGACTGGAACGAGTGGACGGCGGGCAAGTACCAGCCCGACGGCGGCGGCAAGACGCCGTGGTTGGGACGCATGAATCCGTTCTATTTCGTTGACCAATACAATATGGAGTTCAACCGCGGCATCCAGCCCATGAAGGGAGGCTACGGCGACAACTACTATATGCAGATGGCGCAGAATATCCGCCGTTACAAGGGAGCGCGTCCGATACCTCGTCTGGAAGGTCTCTCGACGATTAGGATCGACGGCCGCTTCGGCGATTGGAACAGGATCGGTGTGGAGTACCGCGATACGCGCGGCGATACGTTCCACCGTGATGCCAAGGGATACGCGGGCCTGCACTATGTCAATACGTCGGGCCGCAACGATATCGTAACCTGCAAGGTCGCTGTGAATGCCGATTGTGTGGCTTTTTATGCAGAGACGTCCGAGGCGTTGACGCCATGCACCGATCCGAACTGGATGTTGCTGTTGATCGACGCCGACAACGACTCGTCTACGGGATGGTATGGATATGACTTTATCGTCAACCGCACGGTCAACGGGCCTCGCAGCACGACGCTTATGCGTTACGATGCCGCATCGGGCGAGTGGACGGATGCCGTTGAGGTGCCCATGCGGTATGCCGGCAACCGCCTCGAATTGTCGTTGCCGCGCGAGGTGCTGGGCCTTACGGGTGAGAGCTTTACATTCGATTTCAAGTGGGCGGACAATCCGGCCGAGTTGAAGGATCCCATATCGTTGTGTCTCGATGGGGATACGGCACCCAACCGCCGCTTCAACTACCGCTGCATCTGGAGTGCGGCGCAAGGGCAGGAGTAGCAGAAACAGATAACAGCGAATATGAAAAAGGTACGTTTCGGTGTCGTAGGCACCAACTTCATAACCGACTGGGTGATAGCCGGAGCGCGTGAGGATGCGCGTTTTGAGCTTGCGGCCGTGTGTTCGCGTACGCGCGAGCGGGGCGAGGAGTTTGCCCGCAAGCATGGCATTCCGCACGTATTCACATCGCTCGAGGAGATGACGGCCGGAGATACGGTGGATGCCGTATATATCGCCACGCCGAACTGTATGCACGCACGTCAGAGTATCTATTGCATGAGCCGCGGCAAACATGTGTTGTGCGAGAAGCCTATGGCATCGAATGCGGCCGAGGCGCGTGCCATGATCGGGGCGTCGCAACGTTTCGGTGTGACGTTGATGGAGGCTATGAAGAGTACGCTTAGTCCCAACTTCCGCGCCGTGAGCGAGAACCTTCGGCGCGTTGGGCGCGTACGCCGGTATTTTGCCAGCTTCTGCCAATATTCGTCGCGATACGACAAGTTCAAGGAGGGAACGGTGTTGAACGCCTTCCGCCCCGAGCTGTCGAACGGCGCCATTATGGATATCGGTGTTTATGCCATATATCCGGCTGTGGTGCTATTCGGAGCGCCACGGTCGATCGAGGCGCAGGGTGTCCTGCTGTCGAGCGGAGCCGACGGTCAGGGTGCCGTCAACATGCTCTATGACGGCATGAACGCCACGGTGTTATACTCTAAGATTGCGGACTCGCTGCTTCCGTCGGAGATCGAGGGTGAGCATGGAAATATCCTTGTCGACCGCATCCAGACCCCGACCGACGTGCGCTTCTATGCGCGCACTGCGCCCGTGTCGGGCCGAGGTGCAAGGCCCAAACCCGAACAGCTGAGTGTTGCGTCGGGCCACGACGAGTATTATTATGAGATTGCGGAGTTCATTGACCTTGTACTGGCGGGGGAGGTGTCGTCGCGTGTGAACAGCCATGCGGCGTCGCTCGCGGTGATGGAGATCGTCGACGAAGTGCGCCATCAGATCGGCGTACACTATCCCGCTGACGATAACCCGATGTTGGAGATGTAGTCTTTGCCGTCTCCAATATAGCCGAAATAGAATGAAAAAGAAGAGGGCTGTACCCGTTAGGTGCAGCCCTTTGTCGTGTGTCAGAGATATGTCAGCACTTCGAGGTCATGATGTTGAGGATAAGCCGGTCGGTCTCGTTCATGCCGTCACGGCCTATGGTTGTGAGATTGTGGATGGTGCGGTCGACATCGCTCTCGACTATGCCCTCCATCTCCGAGACGCAGCGGTGTTCCATCGCGAGCATCGCCGACAGGACGGCGGTCGATACTCCGCTCGCAAGTTTCATGGCGCAGCTCGGCTTGGCTCCGTCGCATATCATGCCCGTAAGGTTTGCGACCATGTTTTTGACAGCCATGACAATCTCCTCATACCCGCCGCCCATGAGGTAGGTTATGCCGCAGCTTGACCCCGATGCGGCGACGACACATCCGCACAGGGCCGAGAGACGTCCGAGGCTCTGTTTGATGTATATGACGGTCAGGTGGCTCAGTGTCAGTGCGCGTATCATCTGTTCACGCGAAGCGTCGCACTCCTCGCCGTAGACAACGACTGGAAGCGTTGCCGTTATGCCCTGATTGCCGCTTCCGGAGTTGCTCATGACGGGAATCATGGCACCGGCCATGCGGGCGTCGCACGCCGCGGCCGTGTAGGCTATGATCCTCGAGAATATGCTGTCACCCATAATGTCGAGTTCGCGTTTGCTGCGCAGCGTGCGTCCCAGCGAGTGGCCGTAGTCACCCTCGAAGGCGCGTTCCGCAGCCGCCTTGTTCAGTCGCATCGAGTCGAGAATGAACTCGATCTCCTCTACGGGGGCCGTCATGGCGAAGTCGTAGACACGGCGGAGCGTAAGTTCGGGCTCGGGGTCCGTACTGTCGTCATTGACTGCCGCCGATGCATCGAGCAGCACCTCGTCGTCACGCTTCAGATATACGAAGTTGGTGTGGCCTCCTGCGATTATGGCCGTGACGCTGTGGCCGTCGGCCGTAGCTTCAACCTCGATATAGAGCTTCTCCGTAATGCCCTCCTTGAGAGATATGGAGATACGCTTTTCGTCGATATAGCGTTTGCCGCGCTCGACGGCATCGGCATCGGAGTCCTTCAACACCTCGAGACCGTAATCTGAGCGTCCTATGATGGCACCCAGAGCGACGGCTATCGGCAGACCGATCATGCCGGTGCCGGGTATTCCCACACCCATCGCATTCTTGAGGATGTTGGCGCTCAGACGCACGTCAATATGCTCTGGCAAGATGCCGAGCACCTCGCGGGCGCGTGCCGTGCACAACGCTACGGCCATCGGTTCGGTACATCCTATGGCGGGAACGACCTCGCGTTTTATGAGCGATATGATAGCTTTTCTTTCGGCAGGAGTGAACATGGTGACAATATGAATTGGTGAATCGTAAGCAAAATTAGTAAAACGGTTTCGATTTTGCAATTACTGCATCTGTTTTCCTGCTGATCTTAACTTCATTGATCCATATCCGGCTGAATGTCGGGTGTGACATACATACACGAAAAAAGTGTGCCGCTCAGGCGTAGCATACGGTGTTTATATCGGTCGCCGGATGTGGCCATTCCGGTAATCCCCTTGTTCTCACTATTAGCACCTTATCCTACATCCTCGGCGAACACACACCGAAACCTTAAAAATCGAGGTGTGCCAAATATCTCGTTTTTGGCACACCTCCGTTTGCGAAGCCGGCCCGTGGGCCTTCGATTATCGTATGAACAGAAGTTCCCTGTACTTGGGCAGCGGCCAGAGCTGATCGTCGATGACCTCCTCCATCTTGTCGATGTGGTAGCGGATCTGGTCGAAATATACGGCGACCGTGTCGTGGTATACGATGGCCTTCTGGCGCTGATCCTCGATCTTGTTGGCAACCTTGCGCGCCTCCACCATTTCGTGTACCATGCGCTGGATGGTGGCCGTGCGCTCCTGAATGTCCTTTATGAGTTCGAGATCCGAGGTGGACTTTATGCCCAGCTCCTTCATCTTGTATGCCTTGTCGAGCAGTACGGCCTCGTACTTCGATGCCACGGGGATGACGTGGTTCATCGTGATGTCACCGAGTACGCGCGCCTCGATCTGGATCTTCTTTGTGTAGGTCTCCCACTTGACCTCGGTGCGGGCCTCGAGCTCGACCTTGCTGTAGATACCCATGTCGCCGAACATCTTCAGGCTTGCGGGATCGAGATAGCGGCCTTCCACTCGTCAGAGTAGCCGTTGCCGTCGAAGTGTACGGCCTTGCTCATCTTGATGAAGTGCTTGATGGTCTCGTAGATAGCCTTCTCCTTCTTGGCACCCTTCTCGATCTTGGCGTCGACTTCGGCCTTGAAGATCGTAAGCTGCTCGGCCATTGCCGTGCAGAGGCATATCATGGCCTCGGCGCAGTTGTCCGACGAACCTACGGCGCGGAACTCGAAGCGGTTGCCCGTGAATGCGAAGGGCGAGGTACGGTTACGGTCCGTATTGTCGAGCAGGATCGACGGGATTTGTGTTACGCCGCTCATCTTGAGGACGCTGCGGGCATCGAAGCGGATGGCATCATCGCCCTTGCTGTTCTCGAGCTTGTCGAGTACCGACGATATCTGCGAGCCGAGGAAGGTTGAGATGATTGCCGGGGGTGCCTCGTTGGCGCCCAGACGGTGGGCGTTCGTTGCGCTCATGATGGCGGCCTTGAGCAGACCGTTGTGACGGTATACGGCTGCCATGACGTTCACAAGGAAGGTGATGAACTGCAGGTTCTCGGCGGGAGTCTTGCCCGGACCGAAGAGGTTGACACCGGTGTCGGTGCCCAGAGACCAGTTATTGTGCTTACCCGAGCCGTTGACGCCGGCGAAGGGCTTCTCGTGCAGCAGGCAGACCAGCCCGTGCCGCAGGGCGACCTTCTGCATGATCTCCATGGTCAGCTGGTTGTGGTCGGTGGCGATGTTGGTGGTGGTGTAGATGGGCGCCAGCTCGTGCTGTGCGGGCGCGACCTCGTTGTGCTCGGTCTTGGCAAGCACGCCGAG
>URBK01000028.1 GCA_900546065.1 uncultured Alistipes sp. | reverse complement strand
AAGCGACCAGTTGTTGTGCTTGCCCGAACCGTTCACGCCCATAAAAGGCTTTTCGTGGAGCAGCACGCGGAAGTTGTGGCGGCGGGCAATCTTGTCCATGACGGTCATCAACAGTTGGTTGTGATCGTTCGCGAGGTTTACCTGCTCATATACGGGTGCCACCTCGAACTGGTTGGGCGCAACCTCGTTGTGACGGGTCTTGAGGGGTATTCCGAGCTTGAGGCTCTCATACTCGAGATCCTTCATGAAAGAGATCACGCGCGAGGGTATTGCACCGAAGTAGTGGTCCTCGAGCTGTTGGTTCTTGGCTGATTCGTGACCCATGAGGGTACGTCCCGTCAGTACCAGATCGGGACGTGCCGCCCACAGGCTCTCGTCTACGAGAAAATACTCCTGTTCCCAACCAAGATATACATTAACGTGTTCAACGTTTTTGTCAAAGTATCGGCACACCTCCGTAGCAGCCTTGTCGACGGCGGCAATGGCGCGCAGCAAGGGCACCTTGTAGTCGAGCGCCTCTCCCGTGTAGGCTATGAAAACGGTGGGAATGCAGAGGGTCGTGTCGACTATGAATGCTGGCGAAGTGGGATCCCACGCCGAGTAGCCGCGCGCCTCGAATGTATTACGTATACCGCCGTTGGGGAACGACGAGGCATCGGGCTCCTGCTGTGCGAGCACCTTGCCGGTGAATGTCTCCAGAACGGCGCCCTTGCCGTCGGGATCCGAGAACGAGTCGTGCTTCTCGGCCGTACCGCCCGTCAGGGGCTGGAACCAGTGTGTATAGTGGTCGGCTCCGTTGTCGAGAGCCCATTGGCGCATTCCGGCAGCGACGCTGTCCGCCAGCTCGAGCTGCAGGGGCGTGCCCTTCTCCATGGTGTTGAGCAGAGCCTCGTAGGTCTGCTTGTCAAGGTAGCGACGCATGGCGGTGCGGCCGAATACCTTCTCGCCGAAGTACTCCGAGGGGCGCGATGCCGGTGCCTTAACGTCCACGGCTCTGTGGTTCAGCGCCGCTTCAACCATCTTAAATCTTAACAACATACTTTTACCTTTTTTATGCTTCCGATGACGGCCGGAAGGATTTTGTTTTTATTGTTGAAATTTTCCCGTTCGTTTGATTTCTTCTGTCGATGCAAATATATGCATTTTTCGTGGAAGTGATATTTTTTTCGATGTTTTTTGCGATTTTGTAGTGATTTTTTAACGCTGGTCGGCGATTTTACGCCTTGGTTTCGGGAAAACAGGTGGTATTTTGTGGCAAAATCCGGAAAATGCTGATTTTTGCATGATGCGTTAAATTGTGGTAAAATAGGATAAAAATATTCTTAATAGCTATATGCATGGCGGTCGTGGCGCTATCTCGGGGCCGATGTACAGCGACACCTATATATAATAAATAGTGTTATTTTCTTAACAGAAGAGGTGCTATGAAGTGAAAAAAGTAGTATATTTGCCTCACTGAGTATGCCAAGTTGTAAGTAAAAGCTGTAAAAAGCCTTTCAGTGACGAATATAAAGCACATACACTAAACTAATTCCTAAAAATTATGTCTAATACGGAAAGAGAAAAGTTGTTCACCGAGTTCCCGCCCGTCTCGACCGAGCAGTGGGAAGCGGCGATAGCGACAGACTTAAAAGGGGCCGACTATGAGCGCAAGCTCGTGTGGAGAACCCCCGAAGGATTCAACGTGCGTCCATATTACCGGGCCGAGAATCTGGAGGGCATCGAGTTCCTCGGATCGCAGGCCGGCGAGTTCCCCTATGTCAGGGGTACGCGCAACAGCAATGATTGGCGCATACATCAGACTCTGACGGTAGACTCTGCCGCCAAGGCCAATGCCGAGGCCCTGAAGATCCTCAATGCCGGCGTGGATGCTATCGGTTTCCACATCACCTCGGAGGAGTTCGCAGCCGAGGATCTCGAGACACTGCTGAAGGATATCTATCTTCCGGCCGTCGAGATCACCTTCTCGGGTAAGAAGATGGGTAAGGTCGCAGGTCTGGTTATTGACAAGGTCGAGACCATGGGACTGAAGAAGGATGATGTACACATCAACTTCTGCATCGACCCCATCGTGAAGAACCTCTCGACCAAGGGCCACTTCTGCTGCAGCGACCCCAAGGGCGAGCACTGCTTCTCGAAGATCGTGGAGCTCATCAAGCGTACGGCCGATTATAAGGGCATCCGCGTGGTGAACGTCTCGGGCAGCACCTTCAGCAACGCCGGTTCGACCATCGTCGAGGAGCTGGCCTTCACGCTTTCGGCAGCACACGACTATCTGGTGAAGCTTACCGAGGCAGGCCTTACGGTTGACGAGGCTGCACGCAAGATCCGTTTCACGTTTGCCGTAACGTCGTCGTACTTCATGGAGATCGCCAAGTTCCGTGCCGCACGTCTTCTGTGGGCTACCATCGTCAAGGGTTACAACCCCGAGTGCGAGTGCTCGTGCAAGATGTTCGCGCATGCCGTTACCTCGACGTGGAACCAGACCGTATATGACCCCTATGTAAATATGCTTCGCGGCACTACGGAGGCCATGTCGGCATCGCTGGCAGGTGTACACTCTCTGGAGGTTACGCCGTTCGACTACGCATTCGAGGCGCCGACCGACTTCTCGAAGCGTATTGCCCGCAACGTCGAGCTGCTGCTCAAGCACGAGTCGCACTTCGACCGCGTGGTGGATGTTGCCGGCGGTTCGTACTATGTTGAGAACCTTACCCGCAATATCGCCGAGCAGGCATGGAAGCTCTTCCTCGAGGTCGAGGACAAGGGCGGATACGTTGCAGCCTTCCAGCAGGGCTTCATCGTGGACCGCGTGAAGGCTTCGGCCGCAGCCAAGGACAAGAATATCGCAACGCGCCGTCAGATATTGCTCGGAGCCAACCAGTACCCCAACTTTACGGAGGTTGCCGCCGACGCCATCACCGAGGATGTCGTTACGCGCAAGACCGTCGAGGGCAATGTTCTGGTTCCCTATCGCGGAGCTATGGCTTTCGAGCAGATGCGTCTGCACGTGGATCGCAGCGGCAAGGCGCCCAAGGCGTTCATGCTCACCTGCGGCAGTCTGGCTATGGCCCGCGCCCGTGCACAGTTCTCATGCAACTTCTTCGCCTGCGCCGGAATCCGTGTTCAGGACAACACCTTCTTCAAGTCGGTTGAGGAGGGTGTAGCCGCGGCTCTCGAGTCGAAGGCCGAGATCGTAGTTATATGCTCGTCGGATGACGACTATGCCGAGCTGGCACCGCGTGCCAAGGAGCTTCTGGGCGACAAGGCCATCTTCGTCGTAGCGGGCGCACCCGCCTGCACGCCCGAGCTCGAGGCCAAGGGTATAACCAATTTCATCAACGTAAAGAGTAACGTACTCGAAACTCTGAAGTTCTACCTCAAAGAGTTGGGTATCTAAAAAGCAAAGTAGTTATGAGAGCAAAATTCGATAAATTATCGTACGAAGGCGGCAAGACGCAGGGCTGCGCCGCCGCTGCCGAGGCCGAACAGCCTTGGATGACAGCCGAGCAGATACCCGTAAAGAGGGACTACACGGAGAAGGATCTCGAGGGCCTCGAGCACCTGAATTACGCTGCCGGTATCGTGCCGTTCCTCCGCGGCCCCTATTCGACGATGTATGTAATGCGTCCGTGGACGATACGTCAGTATGCCGGATTCTCGACGGCCGAGGAGTCGAACGCATTCTATCGCCGCAACCTTGCCGCTGGCCAGAAAGGTCTGTCGGTGGCATTCGACCTCGCTACGCACCGTGGTTATGATGCCGATCACCCGCGTGTTGTGGGCGATGTGGGCAAGGCCGGTGTGTCGATATGCTCGGTTGAGGATATGAAGGTGCTCTTCAACGGCATTCCTCTGGACAAGATGTCGGTATCGATGACCATGAACGGCGCCGTGCTGCCCATTCTGGCCTTCTATATCGTGACGGGTCTGGAGCAGGGCTGTACGCTCGATCAGCTGTCGGGTACGATACAGAACGATATCCTCAAGGAGTTCATGGTGCGTAACACCTATATCTATCCTCCCAAGTTCTCGATGAAGATCATCGCCGACATCTTCGAGTACACGTCGAAGAACATGCCCAAGTTCAACTCGATCTCAATCTCGGGTTACCACATGCAGGAGGCGGGCGCTACGGCCGACATCGAGCTGGCGTACACGCTGGCCGACGGCCTGGAGTATCTGCGTGCCGGAATCAATGCCGGTATGTCGATCGATGCCTTCGCGCCGCGTCTGTCGTTCTTCTGGGCTATCGGTATGAACCACTTCATGGAGATCGCCAAGATGCGTGCCGCACGTATACTGTGGGCAAAGATCGTAAAGCAGTTCAACCCCAAGAACCCCAAGTCGATGGCGCTGCGTACGCACTGCCAGACGTCGGGATGGTCGCTCACGGAGCAGGATCCCTTCAACAACGTTGCACGTACGGCCATCGAGGCTATGGGTGCCGCTCTGGGTCATACGCAGTCGCTGCACACGAACGCTCTGGACGAGGCTATCGCGCTTCCTACCGACTTCTCGGCACGTATTGCGCGTAACACGCAGATCTACCTGCAGGAGGAGACCAACATCTGCCGCAACGTCGATCCGTGGGCCGGTTCTTACTATGTAGAGTCGCTCACCAACGAGATCGCACACAAGGCATGGGAGCACATTCAGGAGATCGAGAAGCTGGGCGGTATGGCCAAGGCTATCGAGACGGGTATTCCCAAGATGCGTATCGAGGAGGCTGCGGCACGTACGCAGGCCCGCATCGACTCTGGCGAGCAGAAGATCATCGGCCTGAACGAGTTCCGTCTGGAGAAGGAGGCACCGATCGATATCCTTGCCGTTGATAATACGGCCGTACGTGAGAGTCAGGTAAAGCGTCTGAAGGAGCTGCGCGCAACGCGCGATCAGGCTGCCGTGGACAAGGCTCTGGCCGCCATTACCGAGTGTGTCAAGTCGGGCAAGGGCAACCTTCTGGAGCTGGCCGTCGAGGCTGCAAAGGTACGCGCCACGCTGGGCGAGATCTCGGATGCCTGCGAGGTTGTCGTAGGCCGTTACAAGGCTGTTATTCGTTCAATTTCTGGTGTCTACAGTTCGGGTATGAAGCAGGATGCAGATTTCGAGAAGGCGAGGGCCATGTGCGCCGAGTTCGCCAAGAAGGAGGGTCGTCAGCCCCGTATCATGATCGCAAAGCTCGGTCAGGACGGTCACGACCGTGGTGCCAAGGTCGTAGCTACGGGTTACGCCGATGTCGGCTTCGATGTCGATATGGGCCCGTTGTTCCAGACGCCGGCCGAGGCCGCAAAGCAGGCTGTGGAGAATGACGTGCATATCGTGGGCGTATCGTCGCTCGCGGCAGGTCACCTTACACTTGTTCCGCAGATCATCGCCGAGCTCAAGAAACTGGGTCGTGAGGATATCATCGTCATTGTCGGCGGTGTGATCCCCGCACAGGATTACGACGAGCTGTATCGTGACGGTGCCGCCGCCATCTTCGGTCCCGGTACCCCGATCGCTAAGTCGGCAATCAAGATGCTTGAGCTTCTTATGGCCGAGTAATACATTCCTCGGATTCGATAAACAATAGTTTCGGGCCGCTCTCCTTTATGGAGAGCGGCCTTCTTGTTTTGTCGTAGAACCGGATATTTTGTGGAACAGGGTAGTGTGCCGTATATCGTTATGCCTCGTAAGGTTTGGAGGTATAGTAGCGGTACTAAATACGGAAAAACATGTGCAGCTGCGGGCCTGTTACAGGTATATCGCATAACCTCTTTTGCATGTATGATTATAATTATCTACAAGCTGCCTGTGCAATCTCGGTATATTCCCATGTTGTATTTTGCCAGTTAGTATATTGTTGCATCATTGCCTGTATTTGCCGAGGCGGTTGTCGTTTGCGGTGGTTGATTTGTACGGCAACAAAAAAGGAGTCTGCCTTTTGGGCAGACTCCTTTTTTGTGTGATATTGGTTATTTATTAGAAGTATTTTCCGCGGAGGTCCTCGATGTTGGCCATACGCTGCAGTGCCATTACAGAGGCCTGCATTGCCATGTTCTCCATCGTTGCCTGAATACGAACCTTCTCGGCCTCGGCAGTCTGAGAATCACTCTTCTCAATGTTGTCGACCACGAATACCACAGCACCCGTATATCCCTTTACGGGGGCTGATACCTGTCCTGTCTGGTCGGTTGCGGCGATGGCTCCTATCAATCCGGGCTCAAGACCGGCATCGGCAATCATGAAGTCGTTGAAGCGTACGCCCTCGAACGGTGCGGCCTCGACGCCAGCATTCTTGGCGACCTCGTCGATAGAGGCTCCCGAGAGCTTCTCCTTAAGCATGTCGAACTTCTTGTTGCGGCCGATCTCCTGCATGATCGAGAACGATACATCCTCTACGGGCATATATTTCGAGTCGTCGATCTTGGTGAGCATTGCTACCGCATAATCCTTACCGACGTTGAAAATCTCCGATATCTGGCCTACCTCGGCGCCGTTGGCCCAGCGTACGACCTCACGGGTATTTTCCATACCGCTGATCGTGCGCTCGCCCTGAGCTATGTCAGCGACACGTGGAGTTACGGATGCGGCCGTAGCGGCATTCTGGAAGGCTTCGAGCGAAGCCTTGCCGTCGACGGCGAATATGCTTGCCGTGTTGTGTATGTTGCGGCGCGTTGCGGCCGAAGCCTCGACAGGGTAGGTTATGGTACCCACGACAGCGAACTTCTTGGGAGCGTCGGCGCGCGTAACCTTGAGGATCTGTATTGCGTCACCTATCGTAGTCTTGATCACGTCACCCACCTTTGCATCGGCCAGCTGGTCGGCCATGTCGGTCGTGAAGCCTGAGAATGGCATTACGCCAATCTCGCCGCCGTTCTGTGCGGTTGCCGTGTAGGTCGAGTACTTAGCTGCGGCCTCGGCGAAGTCGCCTCCATTCTTAAGGGCCGTGTAGAGGCTGTCGGCCAGAGCGGCATCCTGAGCCGAAAGGACTATGTGGCTCAGGCCGATCGAGTCGGGAGCCATCTTGGTAGCCACGGCACGCGACATTACCCACTCGTTGGCCTTGAGCACGGGACCGTACTGCTCGCCGTCGAGTACCACGGCCTCATCCTCACCGAGCTGCGCTGCCGATACGTAGTGGTCGGCAATGTTGCCCTTGATGTTCTTGCGGACAAATGCGCGCACGTCATCCGCTGCGGCGAACTCCTCGCCTACGGCACGTACCTCCTTCTCGATAGCAAGCATGTCATCATCCGTGGGGTTAACCTCGAATACGACATACGATATGGAGCGGTGAGGCTGCTGCGTATATGAGTTCTTGTGCTCGTCGTAATACTTCTGCACCTCGGCATTCGATACCGTAACGAGCGAATCGGCTATGGTGTTGTACTTGAGCATGACGTAGCGTCCCGAGCGGCTCTCGTTGGCGGCCTTGACGCCGGCCTCGACCTCCAGAGCGTTGGGATAGATACCGCCGCGGACCATACCCAGATATTTCGACATCATACGGTCGAGCGTAGCCTGCGAGTTGAGGTACGACCAGAACGACTGATACTGGGGATTTGCGCTCACCTGCGAGAGGAACGAGCTGATGGTTTCGGGACGGTACTCGCCCGTCTGGGGATCGGCAAAGGCGCTGTAATATACCTGCGAGGGGTGCTCGCCGCTGAGCATCGACATACGCTCGGCCTCGCTTACCTCGATGCCCATCTTTTCGAATCCGGGCAGAAGCATGTGCTTGGCTATAAGTCCCTGCCATGCGGCATTGGCCATAGCGTCGGCCTGCTGTTCGTCGGCCTCAGAGCCGCCGTTGTTGGCCTTGACGGTCTCGTACTCGTTCAGATACTCCGAATAACGGATCTTGTCGCCGTTGATAACACCGACCTTGGGATCATTGTTCGAGAATCCCATCTCGGTTCTCAGAGAGAAGATAAATGCCAAAAGCGCCAGTGCTATGACAATCGAGAGCACGACGCCGAATTTGGTCCTTAAAGTGTTTAAACTCGCCATAATTGTATGTAATTACTCTATATTTTTGTTCGTTTTGAGCCACCAAAGATAATAAAATAATTCCTATTGCTCATATTATTGTAGGATATTTTGTTACATCTTTTTCACGCGGGCCAGTTCGACTCTTGCACGGGTCGATCTGAGGATGTGTATTTCGAGACCGTCCTCGATGAGTGTTTCGCCGGCGGCGGGGATGCCTTCGTACTTGCGGATGATGTATCCGGCAAGCGTATCGTATTCGTCGCTCTCTTCGATGCCCAGATCGTAGTGCTCGTTGAGGTACTCCACCTCCAGACGGCAAGAGAAGATATATTCGCCCTCGCCGACCTTCTTCTCGACGGTGCGGTGTACGTCGTGCTCATCTTCGATATCGCCGAAGATCTCCTCCAGTACGTCCTCTATCGATATGATTCCGGCCGTACCGCCGAACTCGTCTATTACCACCGCAACGCTCGACTTCTGCTTTATGAACGTCTGCAGCATGTTCTGCAGCGGCAGTGTCTCGGCTACGCAGCTCACCTTCTTCATCACGTCGCCGATCGAGGCCGGCTTCTCGAAGAGACTCTTCGAATTGACATATCCGATGATGTTGTCGATGCTTTCGCGCCATACGAATATGCGCGAGAATTTCGATTCGATGAACCGCTCTGTCAACTGCTCGATGGTCGTATCGTCTATGTCGACGGCTTCGACATCCACACGCGAGACCATGCAGTCACGCACACGCAGGTCGGCAAAGTCGAGAGCGTTCTGGAACATCTTGATCTCGTCCTCTTCCTCCTCCTGCGGTTCCACAGCTTCCGCGTCCATTAGGTTGACCAGATCGTCACGGTTGAACGAGGCCGAGATATCGGTCTTGACGGCCTTGTAGCCGAAGAGACGCAGTATGCCGTATGACAGCCATGTGGTGAAGATGGCGATGGGGTATAGCAGCAGATAGAAGAATAGTATTACGGGGTAGAGTGTCGAGTAGTAGAAGTTGGGGTTGTTCTTGACGATCGACTTCGGGAGGAACTCACCGCAGAAGAGTATGACGATGGTCGATATGACGGTTTCGGTTATAACCGATCCGTTCAGAGCCAGCGACTCCCACCCGGCGGCCTGTGCCAGCAGGCGCAGCAGGGTGGACATGCTGAGCGAGTAGATAACCAGACAGATATTGTTCCCGACAAGTATCGTGGTGATGTATTGCCCGGGATGGCGTTCGAAGAGTCCGGCCACCATATCGAAAAACCGACTCTGCTTGCGGCCGATCTCCACCATGAGACGATTCTTGCTCAGGAATGCGATCTCCATGCCGGAGAAGAACGCCGACAGCGTGAGCATCACGGCGATTATGATGATTGAATTTATGATTTCAGCGGAGTACATTTTCGATTGATGGCTTGGGGGTTATCTTGGAACGGTTCCCGTATCGGCGGTTTGCGGGTTGCGGTGCGCATCTCGACTATCTTTAACGTTAGAGCGCTCCAGCGCGGGCTTTACATCCGTCGAGAGGGGTTCACGCAGCGGCAGACTCTTGGACTTCAAATCCCGCTTTTCCCGTTTCGGTGTGGCCGATTTCGGAGAAGCCGTTGCGCCCCCGTTGTCTTCGGGTTCCGGCTGTGACGTCTGGGCCGATGCCCGTGACGGAGTCTCTGCCGTAGATGTCGAGTCGGCGTCCTCCACTGTGAAGAAGGTTATACCCTTGATCTTGCGGTAGCGCCACTCCTTCATGTTCTCGTCCGACTCGAACCCTTCGCAATATGTCACCTCGTCACCGTTTACGATCTTCGAGTCGACGTTCGAGTAGATCTTCTTTGTGGCTTGGTTCCAGAACAGCTGCGATGTGTATAGCTGCTTACCGTCGGCCTTTATCACGACAACGTCGCCCTTGGCCTCCCAAAGACGGCGGTTCTCGTAATATATGGCGTAGTTGGCCGTAAGGACGGCATCCTCTGCCGCTAAGGAGTCGTTGGTGTATGTTGTTATCTTTATTCCCTTGCGGAATTCGCGATATGGGTCGCGGGCAAGATTGTATCCCTCGATGAGCGGAGTCTCGAAGTGGTATGACTTCCGTCCGTTCTCGGTCATGACGATCGACATGTTTTCGCTGTATTCGGTCATCATACGCTCGTTGTCGGTTGTCTCCTGTACGGGTTTTTCGGCGTCGCATGAGAATAGCAAGATAGCACTCCCTGCGAAAGAGAGTGCTACCGCTATGTACTTTTTCATTGACGCTGTCTTCATGCAGCCCCGTTAAGGATTAACGGTAACGAACCGTAGTGTTTACACCGTTTGCATATCCGTGGCTTACGGTATAGCGTGAGCCCTCAGACACCTCGGCGAAGAAGCACTCCTCCTTGGTGGGGAATCCCTGACGGTAGTTTGCCATAAGGGTCTGTGCGGCCTTCTGGATCTCGGGCTCGGCGCCGAGCAGCGACACGGCCTGACTCATGGTGTCGTAAGCGGCCCAGTAGCAGGCGAGGCACTGGAACTCAGAGCAGTTGGCCGAAGCGGCATAGCACTGTCCGAGGATGAAGTACGAGTATCCGTTCTCGGGATTGAGGCTCTTGATCTGGTTGGCGGCATCGATGGCCTTGGCGTAGTCCTTGGTGCTGATGCCGATCATGCCGACACGTACGTAGAGTTTCTCCTTCTCGGCGGGGTCGGTCTCTACCGAGAGAGCCTCCTCGAGATACTTGAGAGCCTTGTCATACTCCTGACGGTTCTGGAAGCCCTGTGCAAGGAAGAGCGCAGTCTCCGATGAAGGCTTGATCGAGTAGTACTTTTCGGCAGTCTGGAAGAAGAAGTCGCTGTCGCAGTTTGCGCGAGACATGAGCGATACGGCCTGTGAAAGTACGGCCTCATCGTCGGGCGTCTCGGCCAGACGCTTCGAGAAGAGAGCCTCGAGGTTCTCGCAACTTGCGGCACCGCTGGCACCGAATGCCGCGTCGAACTGCTCCTTAAGTGCGGCGGCATCCTCACCGGCCTTCTCGAAGGCAGGGGTGAAGCGGTCGTAATCGGCGATTACGGCATCGGCGCTTACGAGGTCGTTCTTGTAGTCATCGCACAGGGCGCTGAAATATATGGCTACGAGATCGAGGTCGGGTGCGCCATTCTTCTCCTCGCTGGCGGCAATAGCTTCGCTGAAGAGCTTGCGGATACCCTCGCGGTCATCGGGACGGTAGGTCATAAGCTCGCGGGCCTTGCGGTCGAGGATGTACGCCTTGCCGTAGGTCGAGTGGTTTCCGAAGTTCTCCATACGGATGTCATAAAGCAACAGCAGCGAGTCGATGTACATGTCCTTCTCCTCCGCAGTCTCCGCACGGTTGATCTTGTTCTTGTAGAGCTTTATACCATTGGTGTATATGTTCTGCGAGGCCTTGGGGCACTTCTCCAGCAGCGACTGGAGATATTTTGCGGCCAGATTGTAGTTGCGGTTGTCGACAGCCTCCTTCATAAACTGGTTGTCAAGCATATTCTGCTTACGCTCGTCGGCCGTCTCTCCCCACACTGCGTACTTGGGATCATCGAAGTTGACCTGAGCCGTCGCCGACAGCCCCACAACAGCGAAAGCCGCGGCAAGAATGAGTTTGAAACTTTTCATGTAATCTAAGGTTTATTAGTTTTTGAATATTATGTTGTTTGTCTTAACGTATGTCCCTCTTTGGCAGCAGTTGTCCTTTATCCGCATAACGTCCAACTTTGTCAATATAGTGTTTTTTTCTCTAAAAATATCCTTTTCCGGCATGTTTTTTCGGCCTCAGACGATCCGAAAGCAGCTTGTCGATACTTCAAACATCGGATTCAAAGCACGATACACGGATGTTAATTTTCTATGAAAAAAATCATACCAACACTATGAAATCCGTCTTCCGTTGCCGTGTTTTGCTCTGCTTTGCGGTGTCCTCTGCCTGTGCGGGTCGTATCTGTCGGCCGTTTTATGGTCTCTGCCTTCCTGTATATTTTCCCCTTTTCTACCTTTTTCTCATTTCTCACACTCTCGTTTTTCTCTCACACTCTCGTTTTTCACCATTGGCCTCTTCCTTCACGCAACAGCTGTGCCCGAAGGTTACTTACACCTTCTTATGTAGCTGTCTGCTCTCCCCGCCTTTTCCGCCTCTCATCTCTTCCTGTCATGTGGTGCTCTCCTCTCATGTAGACCCATCTCTCGAGGACTCTTCCTCTCTTCCTCTCATGTGGACCTCTCCTTTCAAGTGGCCTCTTCCTCTCAAGTGGCTCCTCCTTTCATATGAATCCTCTTTCCTCGCCCCCCCCTCTCAACCGGCCTCGGGGCGAGCAGCAGGCACATCGGTAAAGATGGGACGGCGGTATTGCTGCTACTTGAACTTGTAGCGGCGGAACCAGTCGTCTTCGCCGAAGAGCGATACGCCGATCGAGAACTTGTAGTATGTATTCTTTACGAGTCCGACGATGTTGTCGTTAAGCGTGATCTTGTCCTTTACGGGGTCACGCATGCCGAATTCGAAACCTACATCTACCGATGAGCGTCCGAAGAGTTTCACGGGCAGACCAATACCTGCCGTTACGGCCATCTGTCGCACCACGCTGCCGCCGAAGGTCTGGTAGTAGTCGCCATATCGGAATCCTACGCGGTATGCTACGCGGTTGAGATAGTTACGAGTATCTATGGGTTTGGGAGTAACCTCCAGACCTACGCGTACCGTATTGGTATTGTGGTATGCTACGGTTACGCCCTTTCCGGCGCCGTCACTCTCAAGGAAGTTCGAGTTTTCGTCGCCCCAGTTCTGGTAGACGTAGTCGACACCCATGCGCAGACTCACGGTCTGATAGAATACTCCGGCTGCAATCTGACGGGGCAGGCGCAGCGGCAGCGAGGTGTCCTCCTCGTTTCGCACCGTCGAGGTGAGCAGGTTGTCGATATATACGTACTTGAGCGACTTGGGGCCGAGCAGACCTCCTATATCGTATGTTGCGCCGAAGGTCAGCGCGCGGCGGGCATTGAGTATGGCGTTCCACTGCACGCCGAACTGAGCCTTGATACGCGATACGTCGTATGTGTCGATACCTGTTGTTGTCGAGTATTCGCCGCTGCCGGTGATGATGTCGGTAGGTACGGCCTTGTAGTTGCGGGTTATGTTGCCCCAGTAGTACTGCATGGCTGCGCCTATCGAGAAGTTCTTGAAGGGCGACCATCCGATACCGGCCTTGGCTTCCGTGACGTCGCCGTCGCCGTAGTACTGGTATTGTGCGCGTCCGAGGTTTCCGGCCACACCCGACGAAAGCTCGTCGCTGTGCATGTTGTAACCGACGTTGCTGTACGGCGTGAGGCTGAAGCCGAATCCGAGACCCTTAGCCAATGGCATCTGGAATGCGATCTCGTGGAAGTTAATCGAGTTGTACGCCGTGCGGGCGGTAGTCTGCGGAGTGCCGTACTTGGTTTGTGAGTTGCGGAAGTGCCCGGCCTCTACGCCGAACTCAAAGAGAAAACTCTTTTGCGGCGTCTGGCTGTAAGCGGCAGGGTTCAACACATTGACTTTGTTTGTCGAGCGCATGGCTACGCCGACGCCTCCCATCGAGCGCATGCTTGTAGTACCGGGTGTAGCCAACTCACCCAGACCGTACATCGAGTAAGGTGAGAAGGTATTGATGCTGCTGGTCAGATTTTGGGCCGCAGCCAATGACGGCAATGCCAGAGAGACCGTAGTTATTACCTTAAATATCTGCTTGTTCAGTTGCATTGTAATCTAAAATTCTGTTCAATCCGCAAATCACCAACTCGCATTTTGCAAATATCGCGTTTTTAATTCTTTTCACAAAGTATTTTGCGTCCCCACCGGTAAAAATTATGGATATTTTCACATTTTTTTCGGTGAGCGACCTTATGTATCCTTCGATTTCGTACGTTATGCCCTGCATGACTCCCTGCTCGATGGCCTCCGTCGTGCACCTTGCCGGGAAGACGGTCTCGTCGGAGGGGGAGCACTCGGGAAGGCGCGACGTATAGTCGTGCAGGGCGCGGAAACGCGTGCGCATTCCGGGTGATATGTTCCCGCCGCGGAAGACACCGCCGCAGACCAGATCTATGGTTATGGCGGTACCGAAGTCGACGATCAGGTAGTCGCCCCGGCCGTACACCGCTTCGGCGCCTACGGCGGCGGCGACGCGGTCGGACCCCAGCGTGTGTGGGGTGAGGTACTCCTTTCCTATTGGGACCGGTGTGTCGGGGGTCATTACGAGAACCTGCATTCCCAACTCACTCAACATGTCGATCACATAGGCGGCGCCGCGACCCGTGGAGGCCACGATGGCCCTTTTTATGGGATAGCGTGCCAATATCGGTTTGAGGTCGGCCTGTTCGGCCGACGGAAATGTCTCGAGAGCGGCTATCGTTGTGCCCTCGACGGCGGCAGCCTTGACCTGCGTGTTCCCTATGTCAACAACCAGATTCATACGCTGCCTCATAAGCTTTTGAGCACTTCGACGGCCTCGCCCACATTCATTACCCTCCTAACGGTCATAGCAAGACGATTATTGTGCTGCTTCAATACAAATCTGTTGGGCTGGGCGGTGATGCGGCGCAACAGTGTCATGAAGGTTTCGCTCTTGTAGTATGGCGAGTTTTGCTCGCCCACGAACTGTACGATCATAAGGCCGTTCTTGACCTTGACGCGCTCCATGCCGAGGCGTACGGCCTCCCAGCGCAGACGTACGACATTGAGCAGTTCGACGGCGGCCTCGGGCAGCGGGCCGAATCGGTCCAAGAGGCGGTCGCGGAAGGCGAGCAGATCCTCCTCGCGGCGGATCGAGTCGAGCTCGCGGTAGAGACGCAGCTTTTCGGCTGGCTGACGGACATAGTCGTCCGGTAGTTCGGCCAGCATGTCGATCTCGATGGTCGAGTCGTCGATATATGTGTCGCGCTTTACGGTCTCGGCCTCGCTCTCGCTCAGGCCGGCCACGTCGAGACCTTCGGCGCGCAGCTCGGCTATGGCCTGCTGCATGATCTTCTGGTATGTCTCGAATCCTATGTCGGCGATGAAACCGCTCTGTTCGGCTCCCAGCAGATTGCCCGCACCGCGTATGTCGAGATCCTGTATGGCGATATTGAAGCCCGACCCGAGATCCGAGAACTCCTCGATGGCGCGCAGGCGGCGCCGCGCGTCGGGCGTAAGCAACTCTTCGGGCGGCGTGAGCAGATAACAGTATGCCTTGCGGTTGCTGCGGCCGACGCGGCCGCGCAGCTGGTGCAGGTCGCTCAGACCGTAGTAGTGGGCGTTGTTTATGATGATCGTATTGGCGTTGGGTATGTCTATGCCGTTCTCGATGATGGTCGTGGCCACCAATACGTCGAACTCGCCGTAGATGAAGTCCATGATGAGCTTCTCGAGCTGTTCCGACGGCATCTTGCCGTGCCCGACGGCTACACGTGCCTTGGGGCAGAGACGCGTGATGAGACCCTGCAGCGTCTGCAGATCCTCCACGCGGTTATTGACGAAATATACCTGTCCTCCGCGCGAGAGTTCCTCCTCGACGGCATCACGTATGATATCTTCCGAGAATGTATGCACCTCGGTGATGATGGGCTGGCGGTTGGGCGGCGGTGTGGATATCACCGACAGGTCGCGCGAGCCCATGAGCGAGAATTGCAGCGTGCGCGGTATAGGTGTTGCCGTGAGCGTTAGCGTATCGACATTGACACTCATCTGGCAGAGTTTCTCCTTGGCTGCCACGCCGAACTTCTGCTCCTCGTCTATTATGAGCAGCCCCAGATCGTGGAAACGGATCTGTTTGCCGAGCATCTTGTGCGTGCCGATGAGTATGTCGATCTTGCCTGCGGCCAGATCCTCGGCTATCTCGCGGGTCTGTTTGGCGCTTTTCGAGCGGTTGAGATACTCGATGCGTACGGGGAAATCGCGCAGGCGCTCCATGAATGAACGGTAGTGCTGCAGTGCGAGGATCGTAGTCGGGACCAGCACTGCGACCTGCTTGCCGTCGACGGCGGCCTTGAAGGCGGCGCGTATGGCCACCTCTGTCTTTCCGAAGCCTACGTCACCGCATACGAGACGGTCCATCGGCTGCGACGATTCCATATCCTTCTTGACGGCGGCGATGGCGTTCTGCTGGTCGGGAGTCTCCTCCCACTGGAACGAAGCCTCCATCTCGTTCTGGAGATAGCTGTCGGGCGAGAATGCAAACCCCTTGCTTGCCTTGCGCTTGGCATAGAGGGCTATAAGCTCGCGCGAGATATCCTTTACGGCCTTCTTGGTTGCGTTCTTGAGTTTCTGCCAAGCGCCGTTTCCGAGTTTGTAGATCTTCGGGGGCTCGCCGTCGCCGCTCTTGTAACGCGATATGCGGTGCAGCGAGTGGACATTGACGAAGAGCACGTCGTTGTCCTTGTAGACGAGTTTGATGGCCTCATGTACCTTGCCGTTCTCGTTGATCTTGACGAGGCCGCCGAAACGCCCCACACCATGGTCTATATGTACGACATAGTCACCCATCTTGAGTGAGTTGAGTTCCGCGACGGTCATCTGCTCGTCGCGTTTGATCTCGCCGTTTATGCGGTAGCGGTGGTAGCGGTCGAATATCTGGTGATCGGTGTAGAGGCACACCTTGAGCGTGTGATCCACAAAACCCTCATGCAGCGTAAGCGGTATCGAGTCGATGACCGTATTCCCGTGTCCCGTCTGGTGGAAGATGTTGTCCAGACGTTCGATCTGCGCCTTGTTCTCCGAGAGTATATATGTCCTGTATCCCTTGGCAGTCGAGGCTGTGATGTCGTCGGCCAGCACGTCGAACTTCTTGTTGAACTTGGGCTGCGGCGCCGTGGCAAACCGAACCTCGGCAACGGCCGGACGCTCCTTGATGTTGTCGCGCAACTCATACAGACGGCACGTGCGCATATCCTCGAGAAGGATGTTGCGGCTGGTCATCAGTGAGTCGATCTGTGATGGCTCCTCCATCTCGGAGAGCAGGCGGCGGCGCAGGTCGTTCACGCGGCGCAGGATGTAGTCGGCGTCGTAGAACCAGTATGTCGCCTCGCCGGCAAAGCGCGCCAGCGACACCTTCTCGGGTGACGTTGAGTTGAGGTTCGGGATGATCTCGGCCTGTTGGACCTTGTCGCTTGATAGCTGGCTCGATATGTTGAACAGACGAATCGAGTCGACCGTGTCGCCGAAGAAGTCGATACGGTATGGGCGGCTCTCGGCAAAGGAGAAGACATCGAGGATGCCGCCGCGCATGGAGTACTGTCCGGGCTCGTAGACGAAATCCACCTGCGTGAATCCCCGGTCGACAATCTGCTGCTCGAGCTGCGACATGTCGGCCTTGTCGCCCACGGCTATGCGGATGCTGTTTCCCGTTATGGTGGCCGCATCGGCTACACGTTCGGCCAAAGCCTCGGGATAGGTGCAGACGACGATGTAGGGAGCATCTCCCCGCCGTATGGCATTTAGCGTATTGGTACGCTGGACGAGCCCCTGAGCATCCTCCTTGCCGTAGAGGATCGATTTCTTGTACGATGTGGGGAAGAAGTGCACGCACTGCTCGTCGAGCAGGGCATAGAAATCGTTGAGCATGTATGCCGCGGCGTCACGATCCTCCGCAACGAATACATGCACGCCTCCGCGCGCCTTTATCAAGGCGGCGGAATAGAGCGAAAGAGCTCCGCCGACCAGATCTTCGAGGTGGACGGTGAGGCTCTTTTCGTCGTAAAGCGACAACATTCGTCGGAAAGGGTCCGATGCGGCTATGCGCTGTAAGATATTGTCTATACTCTCCAAAGCGAGCTGTTGTGATCTTCTTCGCGGCCGGCGGGTGACAACCGGCTTCTATGTTTCATTGCGGTTATTGCAGGCCGTGCGGCCTTTGCTTCATTTGCGGCATGCGTGCCTGCTCTCAATCGATGAGCGAGGCGCCGCTGCGGTCAAGATATCTCACGTCGACCATGCCCTGACTCTGGTCTGCCACCACGTTGATCCATACGTGATATTTCATCATCCAGCGGTTTCGCAGCGACAGTATCCCGTGACAGATGTACGATGCGACGTAAGGGCTTACACGCAGACGTATGTACTTGACGTGCCGGTCTTCGGCCAGAAACTGTATCTGGTTCTCGATCTTGCGTTCGAGCAGTATCGTAGGCTCGATCTTGCCCGTACCGTTGCATGTGGGGCATACGTCGGTGACATCCTCCACGGCAACGGGGCGCACCCTCTGGCGCGTGATCTGCATGAGCCCGAATTTCGTCAGCGGCAGGATCGTGTGCTTGGCCTTGTCGGTAGCCATGAGCTTGGTCATCTCCTCAAAGAGCAGCTGGCGGTTCTGTGCCTTGTGCAGGTCGATGAAGTCGATGATGACGATGCCACCCAGATCGCGCAGACGCAGCTGGCGGGCGATCTCCTTGGCAGCGGCCATGTTTACCTCCATTGCGGTCTGCTCCTGATTGACCTCAGCCTTTGTGCGGTTGCCCGAGTTGACGTCGATGACGTTCATGGCCTCCGTATGTTCGATGATGAGGTAGGCGCCGCGCTTGAGCGATACATACTTGGCGAACAACGACTTGATCTGCTTCGAGATGTCGAAGTTGTCGAATATGGGTACCGTGCCGCGGTATAGTTTGACGATCTTTTCGAGTTGGGGGTCGATTATCTTTATGTAGTTCCTGATTTCGCGGTATAATGCTTCGTCGTCGACGGTGATCTGCGAAAAAGTCGAATTGAGCGAGTCTCTGATTATGGTGTTTGCGCGGTTCATCTCGCTCATGAGCAGCGCGGGGGCTTGGCTCTTGCGGATGTTGCCGACGGCAGTGTTCCAGCGCTCCAGAAGGGCGCGTATGTCTTGCTCGATATCGGCGTCGTGGGCCTCGGCCGCAGCCGTGCGTATGATGACACCGAAGTTCTTGGGAAGGATTCCGGCCGCGATCTGACGGAGCCGTTTCTTCGTTTCGTTCGAGCGTATCTTTTGCGATATGAATATCTTCGAGGTGAATGGCACGAGTACGACATTGCGTCCAGCGAGCGATATGTCGGCCGTAAGTCGCGGGCCTTTGGTTGAGATTGCCTCCTTGGCGATCTGTACCATTATGGTCTGTCCGACCTGAAGATACGAGGCGAGCTTGCCTGTTTTTTCGATGTTTGGTTCGAGCTTCATGGTCTCGACCCTGATGCCCCGTTTGCCGGGTTGGCGGCTGTTTACCACCTTCTGCAGCGAGGCGAACTGACTGCCCAAATCGAGATAGTGTATGAATGCGTCCTTTTCGTGACCGATGTTGACAAACGCCGCATTTAATCCGGGCATTATCTTTCGCACCTTGCCCAGATATATGTCCCCGACGGCGAATCCTGTTTGGCTCTGCTCCTTGTTGAGTTCGACGAGCACCTTGTCTTCGCACAGTGCTATGGAGATCTCTTTCGGGGTGACGTTTATTACTAATTCTCGATTCATTAAAGTTAAGAGGATAACGATTTTCTTTCATCTAAAATAGGTAAAGCTAAAGGGCGTTAGAAAAAGCGACCCTTTAGCTTTTATTTTACCTATTTGCTAACGCAACTGAATTACCGGTCGAATAAGATTACTTTTTCTTATGACGGTTCTTGCGAAGACGCTTTTTGCGCTTGTGCGTAGCCATCTTGTGACGCTTGTGCTTCTTTCCGTTTGGCATAGTTTATAATGTTTTAGTGAGAAATGTCTCGAAACGTGTTTACTTTACCTTTGCCACGAAACTCTTAGAGGGCTTGAAAGCAGGGATATTGTGCTCTGGGATGGTGATGGTCGTATTTTTCGAAATATTGCGGGCCACCTTCTGAGCGCGCTTCTTGATGATGAAACTTCCGAAACCGCGCAGATAGACGTTGTTATTGTCGATCAGAGAGTTCCTGACGTTCTCCATGAACGCCTCGACAATGGTCTGAACCAATACCTTCTCGACGCCGGTACTTTTGGCAATTTCATTTACGATATCAGCCTTAGTCATAGCAATTAGTTATTTGTAATTTAACATCTGGTTACTTTGTGTCTGCAAATGTACTACATTTTTAATGATAATCAAATTAATGTAAAGGTTTTTTTTCGTAAAGCGACTTTGTGTCGGGGGCTGCAAAAACCTTGCAAAAGATGGTTGTATGTCAAGGCATCTGATTGAAAGCCGTAGCCAGACCCTCGACGGCATTGTCGAGTCCGCCTTGGATTTTGCCTCCGATCATCATGCGCATAACCATGTTCAGATTGGCATGCAGGACCAGACGCATACGTGTATCGTTGTCCGAGACCTGATGCAGCTGTATCCAAAATGCGAAATCGACGGGCAGGCCGTCCTCGCCGTCGCCGGTGATTTTGACGTGTCGGTTTTCGGCGCGTTCGGCTATGCGCAGTTTCAAAGTGAAACCTTTAACCTTGAACGAGCATGTATCTTCCGTGGCGCTCCACTCTTCGACCTTGTCCTTGAGGGCAGGCGTGAGCATGTCGAAGCGGCTGATGAAGGGGTATATGGATGCAGCGGGTTTGAATATCTGCTGCTGTTTTGATTCGTACTTTTCGAGTCCCATTGTGATTGAATTGCGTAATAACCTAAATTATAGGCCACAAAGATATATAAAAAAGTATAATATGGTTCCGTTGCGGCCGTCATGGATTGATTTTTATGTATGAATATGCATTTTTGTATCATGCGTCGGGCAGTTTGGATGCCGTAGTGGCTTTCGCCGTGGTGATGGTATGAGTCGGTCGGTTTTGTCGGAGGTTCGATTTTTGGGCAGGGAGGTCGTTGCCGTGGTCAGATACCTGTGAAAGTGTTTGTAAATCTGTCGGTCGTGTATTATATTTGCAATAAAAGAGATCGAATAAAGTAACAATATGAAACAATTTGTAAAAACCGTATTTTTCGCTTCGTGTGTTTCGGCAGCGTTGTCGGCACACGTGTCGGCGCAGACTGCGGCCGACGGCGGCGGAAAGCAGGTGTGCGAAAGTATCGTGTGGGATGGCGGCGACCCCTCGGATGAGGCGTCGCGTTATTCGTGGCGGCGGTCTATCCGCTCGGATAACTTCATGCTGCTGTGGGACCGCGGCTTCGGCGACGATCCGCGCACGGCGCCTGCGCTCGCCGGACGCGACATGACGTGCGACCCGCAGCACGTCCTCGACAAGTGCGAAGAGTTCTATGCCTATTACCGCGATACGTTGAAGTTCCTCGACGAAGGATCGAATGCCGACCGCTATCTTATGATGTGCATGCTCAACTACGTACTCGACGATACGGCCTACGGCGGCAGCGTAGGTGATGCCATCGGGGCGTTGTGGGTGACGCCGGCCCGCGTGCGCGACGAGAAGCTCAACTGCATAGCGCACGAACTGGGTCACGCATTCCAGTTTCAGCTCTCGATCGACAGCGGCAGCGGTTTCGGCGGCGGCTCGGCCTACGAGATGACCTCGCAGTGGATGTTGTGGCAGGTGAATCCCGACTGGATCAAGGATGAGGAGTACCATTGGCACGACTTCATGCGGCAGACGCACCTTGCGTTTGCCGATCCGGCGAACATGTACCATTCGCCCTATGTGCTCGAGTACTGGTCGTCGCGCTACGGCAAGCCGGTGATCGGGCGCCTGTGGCGGGCCGCGCACCACAGCCCCGACATGGTCGAGGTATATAAACATATGCAGGGTATGTCGCAACACCGTTTCTGTGACGAGATGTTCGACGCCTGCCGCCGCTTTATGACATACGATCTGCCTCGTGTGCGTGCGAACGCCGCGCCGTATGCCAACCGTCACGCGAGTGCCGTGGTGGCGCAGGAGGATGGGTGGTATGCGATAGCTCCCGAACTCACGCCGCGGCAATACGGATATAACGGCATACGACTCTCGGTCCCTGAGGCGGGCCGCACGGTGTGGGTTGAGTTTGAAGGCATGGCCGACGAGTCCGACCCGACATACAGTGGCTGGCGTTTCGGACTTGTAGGCGTGCGCAAGGACGGTACGGCTGTCTATCCGCCGCGGTCGAGCGCTTCACTGATGCCGCACAACGATTTCTCGTGCGTGGTTACGGGTCTGCACAACTTTGCCGCATTTACCGTTCCCGAGGGTGAGGAGCTGGCATATTTGTGGCTTGTCGTTATGGCTGCCCCGACATCGCACCGTATGGATTTAGAGACCGAATTCCCGTATCGCTTCCGTGTTTTCGGCAGCAGCCCTCAGTGCGAGGTACGCGGCGGTGAGGACGACCACAGATGATACACTATTGCCGTTATCTCTGACACAACATGCGGGGCCTTCGATTATGAAGGCCCCGCATGTTTGTTATTGTGACGTGGCGGACTATTGTGCGCTGACGGGGCGGGATTCGGGTGCGGCGCCGAATGACTTGTTGGGTTTGTCGCCCATGACGAAGTGCAGCTCGCCGCCCGCCATGATGTCGTCATACGTGATGTATGACTTTTCATACGGCTGGCCGTTGAGCGTAGCCGACTGTATGTATATATTGGTATCGCTGTTGCCTTCGGCCGTGACGGTGAAGCTTCGGCCGTTCTCCAGACGTAACGTGAAACTGGGGAAGAGTGGCGACCCGAATACGAATACGCCGTTCGAGGGGTTCACCTGATAGAATCCCATTGCCGACATAATGTACCAAGCCGACATCTGGCCGCAGTCCTCGTTGCCTATGATGCCGTCGGGGCTGTCGGTATAGAATTCGCGGTCGATGTAACGCACCTTTTCGGCCGTCTTCCACTGCTGGCCTGCGTAGGGGTAGAGATAGGCCACATGGTGGCTCGGTTCGTTGCCGTGGGCGTATTGACCTATCAGACCGCTTATGTCGCTCGAGGCTTCGGCACCCATGTCTCCCTCGACCGAGAAGAGCGAGTCGAGTTTGGTTACGAAGGCATCGTCGCCGCCCATAAGGGCTATCAGGCCTTCGGGATGTTGCGGTACGAAGAAGGTGTATTGCCAGCCCGTGCCCTCGGTGAAGTCTCCGACGCTGTGCACCGACTTGAACGGGTCGTATGGCGTACGCCACGAGCCGTCGTCTATCTTGGGACGGATGTAGTTGAGCGTGCGGTCGAAATAGGTCTCGTAGGCGTGGCCGCGGCGCATGTACTCCTCATATAGATCCGTGCGTCCCATCTCCTTTGCCATGAGTGCCGTACCCCAGTCGTCGGCGGCATATTCCAATGCTATCGACGTGGCCTCATGCACCTTGTCGCAAGGGATGTAACCCTTCTCGAGCAGATAGGGCACACCGTTCTGTGCGGGATTTGTCGCCGTTGCGACCATCGCATCGAGGGCCTTCCCGGCGTCATAGCCGCGAATACCCTTCAGGTAGGCGTCGGCGATGATGGGGACGGAACTGTACCCCGGCATGCAGTTCGTCTCGCCGCCGACGAGCGTCCAGATTGGGAGTTTGCCCTGCTCGTCGTATATGCTGAGGAACGAACGTACGATGTCGTTTACCATCGATGGCGATAGGATCGTGAGCAGCGGGTTGAGGGTGCGGTATGTATCCCAGAGCGAGAAGCACGAGTAGTTGGTCCAGCCGTCGGCGGTGCGTACCTTGTCGTCGATGCCGCGATACTGGCCGTTGACGTCGCAGTAGATCGTCGGGGCGATCATTGCGTGATACAGGGCCGTGTAGAATATCTTCTCGGTGCGCGGGTCGCCGCCCTCGACCTTGATCTGCGACAGACGCCGGTTCCACTTGTCCGTGGCCTGACGTTCGACCTTTGCGAATTGGAACCCGTCGGTCTCTGCATCCATGTTGAGGCGTGCGTTCTGGCAGCTTACGGACGATATGGCCACACGCAGGGCGACCTGCGTCGGGTCGTCTGCGAAGGTGACAACACCCTTGACGCCGCGGCCGGTGATGGTCTCCGAATTGTCGGCAGCGGGGGTGTCGCCCTCGAATAGTGCTATCGAGGCTATGGGCTGCTCGGTGCGCAGGCAGAAATATACCTTGTGCCGGCTCCACCCGCTCGAGAAACGATAACCCTCGATGGTGTAGTCGTCGACCTTCGTAAGAGAGGTCTCGTAGGCGGTGTCGCCGTTGCCCTCATGAAGGTTTATCAGAAGGCGGGGCGTCTGACCGGCGGGGTAGGTGTATCGGTGCAGCGCCACGCGCTCGGTGGCCGTGAGCTCGACGCCGATGCCGTTGTCCATCGTCAGGGAGTAGTATCCCGGACGTACGGTCTCGTTATCGTGAGAGTAATATGACGAGCATGATCCCGAGATATCCTCCTGCGAGCCGCGCGACGTGCGCACATCTCCCGTGTAGGGCATAAGGAGTATGTCACCCAGATCGGCGCAGCCCGTGCCGCTTAGATGCGTATGCGTAAAGCCGATGACGATGCTGTCCGAGTAGTGGTACCCCGAACACCAGTCCCACCCCTTGTGTATGTTCTGGGGGCCGACCTGTATCATGCCGTTGGGGACGTTCGCCCCGACGAAGACATGCCCGTGGCCGCCCGAACCTATATATGGGTCGACATTGGAGACGTAATCCCCGCTACCGCCGCATGCGACGACGGCAAGAGCCGTCGTCGCGGCGCATATTGATGCTAAAGCTTTCATGGCTGCGTGCCGTTTAATGTTTTTCGTTCGAGAACGAGTATGGACGGTCACTGCGGGCCGTACCGCGGCGGGTGTTCGGCTTGTCGCTCATCTCGACCTCCATCTTTCCGCCCTGCATGATCTGTCCGTGGGTGATGTAGTTGTGCGTATAGCGCTTACCGTCAACAGTCATGGCATCGATGTAACGGTTGTCCGAACTGTTGTCGGGGGCGTCGATCTCGAAAGTCTTGCCGTTTTCGAGGTGCAGCACCGCCTTCTTGAACAGCGGAGCGCCCATGACATACTGGTCTGTTCCCGGACATACGGGATAGAATCCCAATGCCGAGAATACGTACCAAGCCGAGGTCTGACCGTTATCCTCGTCGCCGCAATATCCGTCGGGTGTGGCCGAATAGAGTCGGTTCATCACCTCGCGCAGCCAGTATTGCGCCTTCCACGGCTGGCCGGCATAGTCGTAGAGATAGATCATGTGCTGTATGGGCTGGTTGCCGTGGGCGTAGTTGCCCATGTTCATGACCGTCATCTCGCGTATCTCGTGTATGGTTCCGCCGTAGTAGCTGTCGTCGTATGCGGGCGGTACGATGAAGACCGAGTCGAGCATCGATACGAACGCCTCGTCACCGCCCATAAGGTCGATAAGACCCTGCGGGTCGTGGAATACCGACCACGTGTAGTGCCAGCTGTTGCCCTCGGTGAAGGCGTCGCCCCACTTGAGCGGCGAGAAGGGCTTCATGAAGTCGCCGTTCTTGTTGCGGCCGCGCATCAGACGGGTCTCGGGATCGAAGACGTTGAGGTAGTTCATTGCTCGCTTGGCATAGAGATCGGTCTGCTGCTTGTCGCGGCCCAGAGCCTTGCCCATGCGGTAGATGCACCAGTCATTGTAGGCATATTCGAGCGTGCGGGCCACGTTCTCGTTGATGCCCACGTCATAGGGGACATATCCGAGTTCGTTGTAGTATTGGTATCCGGTGCGGCCCGTCGAGCCGATGCGCGGGTGTACGTTGTTTGCGCCGTGGATCAGGCCCTCGTAGAGAGTCTCCGGATCCTCGACCTTGACACCTTTCAGATAGGCATCGACCAAAACCGAAGCCGAGTTGTTGCCTATCATGCAGCCGCGGTGTCCGGGGCTTGCCCACTCGGGGAAGAAGCCGCTCTCGCGGTAGACGTTCAAAAGGCCCTCCTGCATCTTGAGGTTCTCCGACGGATATAACAGGTTGAGCAGCGGGAAGAGGCAGCGGAACGTGTCCCAGAATCCCGTTCCAGTATAGTAGTAACCTTTCTCGACGGTACCCTTCTCGGGACTGTAATGGATTATGTCGCCCGTATCGCTCACCTCGTAGAACTTGTGTGGAAAGAGCGTCGAACGGTAGAGGCACGAGTAGAAGGTGCGCATCTGGTCGAGGTCGCCGCCGCTGACCTCTACACGGCCCAACACCTCGTTCCATGCCTTGCGGCCCTTCTCGGCCACCTCCTCGAGCGTGTCGTCGCCCAACTCCTTGAGGTTCGTAAGCGCCTGCTCGGGGCTTATGAACGACGAGGCTACGCGGGCGTTAACCTTCTCGCCCTTGCGGGTTGCGAAACCTATGATTGCGCCGGCATGGTTTGCCTGCTGCGAGAGCGAACCCTCGTTGATCTGGCCGTCGGCAACGGTGGCGACATATTCGAACGGCTTGTCGAACTCGATGACAAAGTAGTTCTTGAAGTTGCGGGGAACGCCGCCGCTGTTGCGCGTAGTGTATCCCGTGATTCGGTTGTTGGCCTTGTCGATCTCGACGGCCGATCCGCGGTCGAAGGCGTCAACCACCACATACGAATCCTTCGAGTCGGGGAATGTGAATCGGAAGATGGCGGCGCGGTCTGTTGGAGCGAACTCCGTGACGACGTCATGCTCGGCGAGGTAGACCTTGTAATAGTATGCCTTGGCCACTTCGCCCTTGTGCGAGAACCAGCTTGCGCGCTTGTCCTGATCGAATACGGGTGCGCCTACGACGGGCATTATCGAGAACTGTCCGAAGTCGTTGATCCACGGGCTGGGCTGATGCGTCTGCTTGAATCCGCGGATCTTATTGTCGGTATAGACATATTGCCAGCCGTTTCCCATCTCTCCCGTTTGCGGAGTCCAGAAGTTCATTCCCCACGGGCGGGCGATGGCGGGGTAGGTGTTTCCCGTCGAGAGCTCGAATGTCGAGAGCGTCCCGACCAGCGGATTGACGTAGTCGACGGGTGAAAAGTCGCTCTTCTGCGCTGCGGCCGGCATGGATAATGTCATGGCAATGGCGCATGCGAGTGCCGATAGTGTCCTCTTTAGCATATTTTGAATTGAAGTTTAAGTTATAGTCTTTTCCCGAGGCTCAAATTTATGAAAAAATTGCAGAACGTTCAATATTTTCATCTTGCCGATGGCAAAATAAACGGCACCGCGTCTGGTGACGCGATGCCGCATGTGTGTCGGATGTACGTATGCCTTACCTTACAATGGAGCCTTTCCACACGGTACGGTTGCCGCAGTTGTCGGTCAGCGTGAAGGAGACGGCGTGCGTCGTGCCTCCCGTGATCCCCTCGGCGTCGATATCGATTGTGGCGCGGGCATGCTTGGGAGAGTAGTCTACGGCGACCCAGCGTCCGTCGATCGAGGCCGTATAGGTGGCTATGCCCGAGAAGTTGTCGGCTATGCGGAATGATATCGTGCGGCGCGTGCTGCAATCCTCGCCGTCCTTGAATGCCGGGCGTATCGTAGGCGGCGCCACGTCGGCCGCAAGACAATATGTGCCGAGAGTCGATGTCTGTGCCGTAAGGTGTCCTTCGGAATATTTGCCGCCGACGTACGAGAGCGAGCCGTCACCGGCAACGGCCGCCATCGTCGTATGTGCCTGTAATGACTTTTCGACTGGTGCGGCGAATGTCACGGTGATGCTTTTATGCAATGGCGTGCGTTTGTCCAGTACGCGGTATGCGGGCGAGAGAACTTTTACCGTAGTGTCTGCATGAGGGCGGACATCCTCGCGCGCTATATCAGATACGATGGACTCATAGAGTGCCCCTCGAGGTATGGTTACCGAGAATATGCCTGTCTCTTATACACATCTCCGAGCCCACGAGACTAAGGCGAATCTCG
>URBK01000027.1 GCA_900546065.1 uncultured Alistipes sp. | reverse complement strand
GGGCGCAGCTCGCCTCCGACTTGGGCAAGGGGCTGATACAAGGCACGAGCCAGTATATCGCCAAGAAGATGCGTACCGTCAAGGTGCATCTGAAATCCGGATACAAGGTCATGCTATATCAGGACAGAGATTGAAAACAATAACAATCAACGACTAAAAAACAACAACCAAATTTTTATTTACCACTAAAATCCAAAGTAGAATGAAAAAAGTAATCATCATGCTTGTCCTCGCTATGGGCATCGCAACTGCCAACGCGCAGGAGAACGTAACCGTTGTAACGGACAACGGAAGTGAACAACCGACCTTGACAAAGGAGGTCTATCCGCAGAAGGAGGCGGACGGCGATCTGTATCACGGGCTGACAAAGAAGCTGACCTTCGACCGCATGGTTCCCCCGCACGGCTTGGAAGTGACCTACGACAAGACCGTCCACGTCATTTTCCCCTCGGAGGTGCGCTACGTCGATTTAGGCTCGCCCGACCTGATTGCGGGTAAAGCCGACGGAGCGGAGAACGTCATCCGCGTGAAAGCGACCGTGAGGAACTTCCCGAACGAAACCAATATGTCCGTGATAACGGAGGACGGGAGTTTCTATACCTTCAACGTGAAGTACGCCGCCGAACCGCTGCTGCTCAACGTGGAGATGTGCGACTTCATCCATGACGGCGAGGCAGTGAACCGCCCGAACAATGCGCAGGAAATATACCTGAAGGAGCTGGGCAGCGAAAGCCCGATGCTGGTGCGCCTTATCATGAAGTCCATCCACAAACAGAACAAGCGCGAGGTGAAGCATATCGGCTGCAAGCGTTTCGGCATCCAATACCTGTTGAAAGGCATCTACACGCACAACGGCTTGCTTTATTTCCACACGGAGATAAAGAACCAGAGCAACGTGCCTTTCGATGTGGACTACATCACATGGAAAATCGTGGACAAGAAGGTGGCGAAGCGTACCGCCGTGCAGGAGCAGATCATCCTGCCGCTCCGTGCGCAGAATTACGCCACACTCGTGCCGGGAAAGAAGAGCGAGCGCACGGTATTCACGATGGCGAAGTTCACCATTCCCGACGACAAATGCCTCGTGGTGGAACTCAACGAGAAGAACGGAGGTCGCCACCAGTCTTTCGTGATTGAGAACGAGGACTTGGTACGTGCCAATACCATCAACGAACTTCAAGTGCGCTGACCATGAGAAAGTACATCGCAATAGTCATCGCGTCGCTTGCCCTGTTCACGGGGCAGGCGCACGCCCAGCGATGCCTGCCGAAGATGCAGGGCATCGAGGTCAGGGCGAACATGGCGGACGGTTTCAATCCCGGCGGCAACGACGGCGGGCACAGCTTCGGGGCGGCTCTTTCCACCTACACGAAAAAGGGGAATAAATGGGTGTTCGGCGGCGAGTACCTGTTGAAGAACAACCCTTACAAGGACGGGAAGATACCCGTGGCGCAGTTCACGGCGGAGGGGGGATACTACTTCAAGATACTCTCCGATGCCCGTAAAATCGTGTTCGTCTATGCAGGGGCTTCGGCTCTTGCCGGATATGAATCGGTGAACTGGGGCGAAAAGGTGTTGCATGACGGCTCCACGCTCCATGACCGGGACTCCTTTATCTACGGCGGTGCACTGACGCTCGATGTGGAGTTTTACGTGGCAGACCGTATCGCTCTGCTCGCCAACCTCCGGGAGCGTTGCCTGTGGGGTGGCGACACGAGGAAGTTTCATACGCAGTGGGGCGTGGGCGTGAAGTTCATCATAAACTGACGCACCGCATGGAACGGACGGAAATCGATGCCATGAGGCATATACCCCTTGCGGACTTCCTCGCACGGCTGGGACATGAGCCTGTACGAAGAAGCGGCAACGAATTGTGGTATCGTGCGCCATACCGCAATGAGCGCACGCCCTCTTTCCGTGTGAACGTGGCGAAACAGCTCTGGTACGACTTCGGTACGGGCAAGGGCGGCGACATCTTCACGCTTGCCGGGGAGTTTATCGGAAGCAACGACTTCATGGAACAAGTGAAGTTCATAGCGGAAACCGCCAATATGCCTATGCCTGTTCCCGAAATGAGTAAACCGACTTTCCTGCCTAAACCGTCAGAACCTGCCTTTGAAGGAGTGGAAGCCACCCCGCTGTTTCGTTCTCCACTGACGGACTATCTGGCGGAACGGGGTATTCCTTACGGCATTGCATCCCGGTATTGCTGCCGACTGAATTACGGTGCGCGTGGCAAGCGGTATTTCGCCGTCGGTTTTCCGAATGTGGCGGGTGGCTATGAAATCCGCAGCCGCTTCTTCAAAGGATGTGTGCCTCCGAAGGATGTGTCGCTGGTCAAGGCGGAAGGCTCTCCGGCTGACGTATGTAGCGTATTTGAAGGATTCATGGACTTTCTTTCCGCTGCCACGCTCGGATTGGAAACGGGTGATTGCCTTGTGCTGAACTCCATTTCCAACGTGGAAAAGGCTATGAGGTATCTGGACGGTTACGGGCGCATAGACTGTTACCTCGACCGTGACGAAGCCGGACGGCGCACGTTGGAAATGCTGAAAGGACACTACGAGGAACGTGTCTGCGACCGTTCCGCCCTCTATGATGGTTGCAAGGACTTGAACGAGTATCTGCAACTGACAACGAAAAAAGAACAATAACTTAAAAATCAAAGGACAATGAACATACTGAACAACAAGAACAAGAGAACACCAATCTTCAAGGCGTTGGCACTCTGCCTTTTCGCCGCCGTGTCGCTCACCGCCGTATCGTGTGACGACGATATGGACATCCAGCAATCCTATCCCTTCACGGTGGAAACCATGCCAGTACCCAACAAGGTGACGAGTGGGCAGACGGTGGAAATCCGCTGTGAGCTGAAAAAAACGGGCGACTTCGCCAACACCCTCTATACCATTCGTTATTTCCAGTTCGAGGGGGAAGGCACGCTGAAAATGGCGGGCGGCATCACGTTCCTGCCCAACGACCGCTACCTGCTTGAAAACGAGAAGTTCCGGCTGTATTACACGGCGGAGGGCGACGAAGCGCACAACTTCATCGTAGTGGTGGAGGACAACTTCAACAACTCATACGAGCTGGAATTTGACTTCAACAACCGCAGCGTGAAGGACGACGGGATTGTTTCCGTTATCCCCATCGGCAATTTCAAACCTCTGCCAAGATGATGCGTGTATTCATGGCTATCCTCTGTTCACTTATGGCGGTCTGTTCTGTGTCCGCACAGATCAGCCGCCAAGAGGAAACGGACGGGCAGGCGGCAATTTACCGCCTGCCGCTTATGGAACGAGCATTTTTGTGTACCCGCTACTTTGAGGGCTGGCACTCGGAGAAACACCACCCATACGTGGGCTGGGGTCACCGTGTGCAGTCGGGCGAAAGCTATTCGGCACGCACCATGACGAAACGACAGGCGGACGCACTCCTGCGGAAAGACTTGCGTAAGTTCTGCGCCATATTCCGCAAGTTCGGGCGTGACAGTCTGCTCCTTGCCACACTCGCCTACAATGTCGGTCCATACCGGCTTTTGGGGAGCGGAAAGATACCTAAAAGCACGCTGATCCGAAAATTGGAGGCGGGCGACAGGAACATTTACCGGGAGTATATCGCTTTCTGCAACTACAAGGGTAAACGGCACGCCATGCTGCTCAAACGGAGAAAGGCGGAGTTTGCGCTGCTGTACATTCCGTAACATGGCAAATGTCTGACAAATGAAACTCCGATGAAGCCACAACTTCATCGGAGTTTCCCATTTTGTTAGAATTGAATTCTGACTTCTTTCTCTTTAATATGTATCAAATCCCCCATAATCGTCATAGGACACATTTTCCCATTCCAAGGTTCGTCATAGCATTCCTCTTTATCACAATTTTGTTTTTCACAAAATGAATGCAATGGACAAACATAACCACATTTATGTAATCCCGTTAAATATGTGAACAGAGCATTGTGTCCAATTAAAGCTAACATATCGTCAGACAGTTTACTGGAATCTGTTAAGGACGATGGTGGTGGATTAAAATCTCCGTTGTCAGTATAGCTATAAGGCATTCCTAAAAAATCTATCAATGTTTTGATTCGTTCCTTAGATAGAGGTTGGTAATCAGTAATCAAAGTTAATATTGGAACAAAACCTTTGGCTGGACGTATTCGTTCAAGAACTTCTCCAATATAATCTATTTCTACTTGGACACTTTTAGAAAACACTTGCTTGAATGCGTCTATAAGAGTATCAAAAAAGTCACAAACTGACATTGATTTACCATTGATATTTATTTTAGCTTCATTTATGAACTGTTCAAACAGTTCTATTGCTGATAAATTCGGATTTTCATTCGCATATGCTAATTCATTGATTAAAACTTCAGCAGGAGAAAGACTAAATAAAGATATGTAGCAAATTGTTATCAATTTTATATTATCTGACGCTATTGCTGAAAAATGTTGTTCTGCAATAATCTTAACTAAATTATATGGGAGGTCATATCTTTCATGAGTTGCAGTTTCATCAATTAGCATTTGATATAATGCAGCCATACTCTCCTTGATAATATTAGCCCCCAAAGTTATTGCTTGTTTTGAACCATCTGTAAAACAGATGTCTAATGTTATCACAGGCAATATCCTATTATTCAATTGTTTATATTTTCGATGAATACAGATACGTTCATTTACATCTATCTTAAAATCATTTCTCCGTGTATCTGCAAGTGGACAATATCCCATTCCACATTTCACAATAGCTATTTTATTCGCCAGTTCTGGAGAATAATCTATATCTAATGGGAGTGTGATAGTAGATGTTGCATTTTCTACAAAAGCATATGTTTCTGCCATTATATTATATCGAACCATACTATCATATAGTCCCCACGGAGTTGATACATTTTGAAGAAAGTGAATATACTCATGAACAATAGTGCCTAATGTTGGAATATCAAGTTCATCTATATTTCCATCATATGAATCATGAATACGAATCTGCATAAACGCAGGTTTATATTCACCTCGACTATTATTCAGTTCGGTTATAATGTGTTTTTGACTTGTCGTTAATTCACACATATTTTACTACTATAATTATGAGTATTAAACTTTTGCAAAGATATTCATAATATTCCATATATCGCCAAAAGCGATTGAAACAGCGGTTTCTTTGCTACTTTCTTTGTCCGCCATCATGCTCACTGAAAGAAAGTAGGCGGCTTTCGCCGCCCACCTCTCAAAAACGGGTGTAAAGCCCCGTCACCATCGTGAACATTTCCTCCAGCATATCGCAATATATCCCCTCGTGCGTTTCAATGTCCTTCGTCCTGCTCTCGAATGTCTTTTTGCTGAACGTCCTGCGGTAGAAACGCATATTGTAGAGGTCTGCACCTCCGTCGTAAATGATGTCAAGACGGTTGGCACTCGTTTTGTTCCTCGCAAGGCTCATGCGTAAGCCGTTGCCCATGTCTATGAAGTCTTTGCTTCCCGTCATGGCGGCAAAGCGTCTGCCGCCTATCTGCTCCAAAATAGTCTTTGCTATCATATTCGTTGTTTTTAGGTGTTATGTTGTGGCGGTGCGGACACCGCCACAATGTTCAAAATTCTGTTTTCTCGGTTATGGGTGTGCATCTTTCCAGCCACTCTTTCAGACACTCCATGTTATACTCGCTCGTTATGACTGCCGTATGGCTGTCAATGGCAGTAAACCTGCTACTTTCATAGTTGTCTATCCACCCCTTTAAGGTATCAACTCCCCATGCTTCGGCATCGTCAAACATACCGTCCAATACCGTGATAGGCTCGCTGAACTTGACTATCAGCGTTTGGTAGCCTGCTTCGTTCATCGCTTGTCCTCCTTCCTTTCCTTTGCCGTTAGCCACTTGTCCCGTGCGGCTCGACATTCGTCTAATGTGGGTTTGACACAAGAGAAAAGTTCCCCGTCCGTGTGGCGGTAGTCGTATTGCACAAGGGTGCGTTTGCGTCTGCCGATACCCGTTTGGAAATTCTCGTAGTTCTCCGTTCCTGCCGATTGGCAGGTGCTTACTCTGTTAATTGTCATTTTTGTTGCCATAGTCGTTGTTATTTAGATGATTAGAAATGTACAGACAGCACTCTGTGTTGCATCACCATTTCGGGGTTACTCGTATAGCGTTGGTGCAGGTAGAAATGATGTGAGCCGAAGCCGTAAAGGAAGAACTTGCCAAGTTCGTGTTTCTCGGCAAAGTCCTTGACGCTCGCCCTTAATTGCTCCTCACTCTGACAAAGAGTGAGGAGGTTCATAAATTCAAGGAACATCGTGGGGATTTTATCATCCCATAGGAAAAGCATGCTTTCAAATCTTACTTCCATAATGTTAGTTGTTAGATGTCGATATTATGCCGCTTTCATCCGCTGGCGGATAAGGTTGGCGTTCTTGTTCACAAGGGCGATGATGCGGTCGTGGTATTCGGAGTTCTCGTTGCATACGCCACGACACTGCACCACCTCAAAAGTTTTTAGTGACACCTCTATCGTTTCAATTCGTTTTCCGTCAATGGTGGCGGATAGGATAAGGGAGTCTTTTCGTTTGTGGTAACCGCCCACACAATGGTGCATCGTCCTTCCTTCCTCTGCCATTTCTTCCACGCTCTCTATGACTTTGACGCAAATAAGGCTGTCGGTAAAGGCAAGTCCGAAGAATATGCCCTTAGCTTTCAGATATTGTTTCTCGTCCTCAATCGCTTTCCTGCGTTGCTGTTCAGTCCGCTCATGTTTCCTTTGCAGGTTGCGCTTTGCCACCAACTTGTCGTGTTCAACTTTGAGGTCGGCAGGGCAAACGTATTTCGGGCTGTTTGTGTCCTTGCCGAAATGACGCAGGAGGTCTATGGTGTCACGCCACATTGAGCCGTCCTCAATGGTATAGCCGTTGCGGATACATATCTTGATTGAAGCCCAATACTCTCCAATATTGAAAGAGTGGTACAGATAGTAGCGCAACATGGGATATTGCCCTGCCTTCAACAGCGTTTCCGCACGGCTGTCCGACAATAATGCCGGTATTAGTTTGGTGGGTACAATGTCGTGGAAATTGCCGTTAAAGCCGTTTCTGCGGAGCGTCGGCAACACCTTATATCTTGGATATATCGGGGAATATGAGATATGGCGGTACGCTTCATTGTCATTGCGGATAGCAAAAGGAGAAGCGAATGAGAACGTGTCGATGTAGCATCCCAATGTGCGTGGAATGGCAACAACAGCCTTACGCCCTTGTTCATTCCACCAATACTGCCCGATTTCAAGGGCATAGGACTTGGCATTAACCCCTTTCTCCATACCCACGACAAGCAAGAACATTCGTAGCACTTGGTATTCTCCGCTTGTGGTAAGGGTTGTGAAATACTGCTTTTGTCTTACCTTGCGCTGATAGGTGAGGCAGACTTTCAAACTTGCTCCACATTCAGGACACGTACAATGCTCGGTCTGCTCCGTCATTACCCAACTATGACCGCAATCCATACAAGTGGTACGACCTTTCGGCAAGCGGTGTGCATAATGCTCCACGCAATTACGGAATGCCCAATTAATCTGTATCGGGGTTATCGGGCGTAGTTTCTTGCTTTGGGCAAGAACTGCTTTTTCAAATTTGTTTCTCGGTTTCATAAGCCAAAATCAAATAATGAGGGTTGAACTTGGGTTTCTGTTTTCGCCTTTGTCGGCTTGGTGCGGTTCTGCAACTTGCGGAGTTCCTCGTCTTGGTATCTGCGGACTGCCTGCTGACGTGCTTCTGCTTTTTCCTCTGCCGTGAGTTCCACAATGTGGTTCACCGCCACTTGGCATTGGATAGGCTTGCCCACCTCAATCTCGTTCTCGTCATAGTAGTGTACTGCTTGTCCGTATATCTCTCCGTCCGTGAAGCCGTTACAACCGCTTTTCTGCACATAGTTCAGAATGTAGGTTACGCAATCGTCAATGTTCTTGGCTGGATTGCGGTAGTTCTTCGCAAAGAGCGTGTCTTCCTCCGCACGTTGTTCCAAATACATCTGTATCGTTCTCTTGAAATGGTCTGTTCCTTTCATATCGCTGTCGTTTTTATGAGTTGTCAAATAGTATGTTTCAAAATCTCCCTCCAATAAATCGGCTCAACCTCGCTCAATAGGAAGTCTATAAAGTCCTTCCGTGCGTCCTTGTTCAGTTCGTGGTAGAGTCCACGGAAGACGGACATATTGCCGTTGAGGTATGTTTCCACCATGTACTCGAAGATGTTGCCCACCTCGTAGTATCTGCATTGTTGCTCCACTGTCTTGCTTCTTCTCTTTGCCATGTCGGTAGGGATTAAAGGGTGAATAACCAAAGAATGAAGTCAAAGAACAGGATAACGGAAAGAATAGCCACGATTACCCCTATTGCCACTCGGAACACTCCGTTTATTATCTCTCTGACGATGTACCAAAGGATGCCGGACACCCAAAAGGCGGTGCGCATGATTGGGGTGCATATCGCAAGCCCTATGTATTGCGCCATTTGTCTGAAATTTACCGTTGCTGTCATAGCCGTATCATTTGTTAAGTTCCACGATGCTGTCTATCCTGCCGTATAGGAAACTGCGGAGTGCCGTCTTGTCGGTAGCCTTGTATTCCGCCCAATGCCCATACTGCTTTACAATGTAGGTTCGGAGAATGTCGGAAAAGTCAAACATCCAACCTTGCAAGGGTACTGCGCTCTTGAAATAGGTGTTGCTGTTCACGTTGCGTGTAAGCCAATCCTTTTCCTCTCGGCTCAATTTCTCACCATTGTTCAGTTTGGTGCGAAGTCCGTACACCTTGCTGCCTTGCAGGTTCTCCAAACTTGATACTTCCCATGCCACGAATTTTGTTGCTATTGCCGTTCTCATATCCGTTTTGTTTTTGATTTTTTGTTTTTTAATGCGGATTCAAGAGCTGAGGGAGTTGAGTTTCAAACTATCTATCTGCCTCTCGTTTATCCGACATTTTTTTAATGCGTCTTTCTGTCGCATCGGTCGTTCTCGTTTCGGGTGCTTGAAAAGGTAGGGATTAGGGAATGCAAGGTTTTTCGGCCAAAATACTACCCGCAGGGCTGGAGATTTTTGCCGGAAACAGGAGGCTTGACCTTGCTTTCCCGTCCAATCCCGGAGTTACCTTTGCGCCCAGAACGGAAATGACTGCCTGATGCGGCCCACTGAAAGGCGCGAAAATGGAGGTAAACGGAAGTGGAGGCAGATTAGACAGGAAAACTTCAAAAGAGAAATCCGTGAAAAAGACATCCCCAACAGAAAAGAACATAGCCGGTAGCGTGAAACCGGGCAAACCATCGGCAAGGAAGTATGTTTTTATCTGTTTGGCCAAACGTGTTTGGTCGGATGGATAAAATCATTCTTCCCGGTTTGTCTGCCGTGAGTGACGGCTTGTTCCATTTATGGAATGTGCGGTCATACACGGCTTTCCGCTTCCGGCGCAAAAGGACAACGAAAAAAGAAAAATCGTCAAAACCCCGTAAAAGCACCTCTTTGGCATAAGCACAAAAGAAAGGGGCCTTGTCTCATCAGTCTAAACTATTGTTTAGGCGTGAGGCAAAGCCCTTTTCTCCGCTTATGCGGCAGTCGGCACACGTTCGTTCAAAATCTTTTTGGGCGATGGTGTGCTGACGGATAAAATCGCTTTTACGGAAAAACTTGTGTGAGAAGAAAAAAACGGGAGATTCATTTCTAAATCTCCCGTTTTATTGTTACTTTTGCATACGAAGAGTTCTTTGAAGGTTACGCAACGCACAGAAGAATAATGCAGTAGATAACTAACTAATTCGTAACCTATTACTATTATGAGCGATTACCCAATGCTCATTTCCAATAAATTACACTCTTTTCGTAACTTCATTTTGCAAAGGTACGAATTTTTTGCGAAACCATGCATCCGGAAACAATATCGCCCCTTCGGCACCATATGTCTGCCGAGGGGCGATATGTCTTATATCTGTTTTAAGGCCTCTTACTGCCTTATCCACGAGAGAAGCTCCTTGAACGAGGGGCGCTTGCCGTGCATGAGGATGCCGACGCGATAGATGCGTGCCGCGATCCATATCATTACCGCAACCGAGGCATAGAGCACCACCAGCGAGAGGATGATTTGCCATGAAGGTATGTGCGAAGGTATGCGCGCGATCATCACTATGGGCGAGGTGAAGGGTATGATCGAGCCCCAGAAGGCTATGGGCGAGTTGGGATCCTCGAATACGGTCATCATAAGTATGAAGCCGAGGATGATGGGTATCGTCACGGGAGTCTGGAGCTGCTGTGCGTCCTGTATCGAGTCGACGCTCGAACCTACGGCGGCGAACATGGCCGAGTAGAAGAGGAATCCGCCCACGAGGAAGAGCAGCAGGTAGACGAACATCATGACCATCTGTGCGGGGTCGGTGGCCAGCGATACGGCCGAGATAAGGTCGGCATCGACGCCGGCCTGAGCGGATGTCATGGCGCCGGTCTCGACGGCGCGGACGGTCTCCATCATGTCGGCGGGCACGAGTGCCGACATCATTGCCGCACCCACGCCGCAGATGAGTATGGCCCATATTGCGACCTGTGTTGCGGCTACGGCGGCCACGCCGAGGATCTTGCCCGTCATGAGCTGGAAGGGCGAGACGCTCGATACGAGTACGTCGAGTACGCGGCTGCCCTTCTCCTCGATGACCGAGGTCATGACCATCGAGCCGTAGATGATGAGGAACATGTAGAGGATGATTCCCATCGCGCCGCCCAGAGCGTAGGATAAGGCCGACGAGGTGGCCTCGGAGGGCTCCGTACCGTCGGTAAGGTCGGTGCGGTAGGCCGAGAGCGATACCTTAACCTTGACGTCCTTCAATATCTGGTCGAGGTTCTCGATATTGTAACGCTTCAGGCGCTCGTTCTCGATTATGCGCTCCATCTGCGAGGTGATCGTACTCTCCAGCGCTACGGATGACGACGAGTTGGTGTACAGCTTAACGTCGGTGGGGTTGTTCACGATGTCGCCCCCGATCCACAGAACACCGAAGACATCGGTGTTGGTGCGTGCCTCTTCGAGGCTCTTGCCCGTAGGTTCGAATACGACCTCCTCGCCGCTCTCAAGTCCCGGGGCGATGATGCCGCTGTCGTCGATCACCAGCAGGTGCTTGGTCTCGCCCTTGGCGAAGAGCATTATGAGCGTTGGCGCCGCCATCAGCGCCAGCATCAGCACCGGCATCAGGATGGTGGTGATGATGAATGACTTTTTGCGTACCCGCTCGTTGAATTCGCGGGCTATGATTATGCTTATCTTGTTCATTGTCGTGATGTTTTATTGTATGGGGCGTGTAGTCCGTCTCTCGATGCTGTTTCAGAGCTTGCCCTCGACGGCGCGGATGAATATGTCGTTCATGCTTGGGATCACCTCGTTGAACGAACGCAGGTTGACCGCGTCGTTCACGGCGGCAACGATGTTGCGCACCGACGTCGTGGGGTTTAGCTTGAGGCGTGTGGTGTGATAGGGCGTATCGCTCACCTCGGTGGTGCCCAGCAGTTCGGCCATGGGTGCCGCGACACTCTCCAGCAGTGCCGTGTCGCCGTCGTAGGTCACCTCGAAGATGTTCTCGCCGAAGCGGCGGCGAACCTCGTCGACCGACCCCGAGAGGATGTTGTGCGACTTGTTGATTAGGGTTATGTGGTCGCATATCTCCTCGACGCTCGACATGTTGTGGGTCGAGAATATCACCGTTGCGCCGTTGTCGCGCAGACGCATGATTTCGCGCTTGAGCAGATTGGCGTTTATGGGGTCGAAGCCCGAGAAGGGCTCGTCGAAGATGAGCAGCCGCGGCTCGTGCACCACCGTGGTGATGAACTGCACCTTCTGGGCCATACCCTTCGAGAGATCCTCGACCTTCTTGTCCCACCAATCCTCGATGCCGAAGCGTACGAACCACTTTTTGAGTCGCTCGACGGCCTCGCGGCGCGAGAGACCCTTGAGGCGTGCGAAGAAGATGGCCTGCTGTCCCACCTTCATCTTCTTGTAGAGACCGCGCTCCTCGGGCAGGTAGCCTATGTGGTGTATGTCGTCATCGGTGATGGGGTGTCCGTTGAAGATTACGGTGCCGGCATCGGGCAGCGTGATGCGGTTGATGACGCGTATGAGCGTCGTCTTGCCGGCGCCGTTGGGGCCGAGCAGACCGTATATGGAGCCTTGCGGCACCTTGAGCGAGACGTCATCGAGGGCCGTATGGCCCGCGTAGCGTTTGGTGACGTGCTCGATTTGCAGAATATTCATGTCGTGTCGTGTGTTATGTGTTATTGTTTGTTCGTATAGTCAGTCGTACCGGAGAGGACAAAATTACAAAACCGAAAATAAAAAATCTTATTTTCTCCGGTTAAAATATCATTATGTTGTGAGGGTATGGGTTATACGGCCGTCGGCGCGTCGGCCTTATAAAGAGTTGCCGTACCGACCCCATCGGCCTGATGTACGAAAAGAGTCGAAAAATTTGGCGTCCTCGGGCGAATGTCTTATATTTGTCGCCGTATCGGTTTCCCGAAGGCCGGCATCGCCGGTCTGGGAATCAAAAGGGAAACGGGTTAGAATCCCGTACAGTTCCCGCTGCTGTATGCTCCTCCGCCTTAGGGCGGATGTTGGAAACGGCTCTCTTGACCACTGATCCTGCTGGATCGGGAAGGTGTCGCCTCCGGAGCGAGTCAGAAGACCTGCCGATGCCGCGACACACGCTTTTTACCTGCGGCGAACGGGTTTTGCGTCGGATTTACAATCTGTATATTTTGAGTATGGGCACGCGCCGTGCCTGCGCAACGAAGCCTTCGGAGGGTTTCGCTCCGTGGGTTGTCGTCTCCGCCCTGCGGGCGTGGAGTCCCTGAACGGAAGAGTATCTACCCGCATGTGTTGTCGCGCAATGGATCCCGACAGACCATTGTTTAACATAAAAATTGTTGTTTATGAAAAGGATGAAGACAACCTGCAATTACGAAGCCCCCAAACTCCATGTCGAACTGTTCGCCGTGGAGCGCGGATTCGCCCTTTCGGGCAGCACCATTGACGGATGGGAAAACGGAGGAGGATTTTAACACATGGGAGGTGAAGATATGAAGACTGCACGTTATTTTGCATTGGCGGCCGCAGCGGCCGTCATAGCCGGATGCTCGAAGCAGGAGCCCGCAGATATCCGCCCGACCGATGCGGCGCATGAAGTCTATCTCACGGTGAAGGCCTCGTCGGCCGATACCCGTACGGCCATATCGCCCGACTATGCCATCCGCTGGGCCGAGGGCGATGCCATCGGATTGTTCTATAATAAGGCGGAGATAAAGGCCGAACAGAAGGTTTTCAGTTCGACGAACTTCAATGGTGAATTGCAAAACCTGAAATATGGGATTGCATCGGGACACGGCACTGCTGCCGCGGCCTTTGCCTGTGAGCAGGACAAGGAGCACGAGCACCCTTATTTCCCGTATACGGGTAACTTCCAATGGCAGGGCGAAATCTCGCAGACGACGCTCTATGCCTACTATCCATATTACTACGATGCCGTTTGTACATCGTCGTATAACATAGAGTATATGCCTTTCCACCTGCCGACGACGCAGACGGGTTCGCTGGACGAGGTTGCTGAGAACGATCTGGCATACGCTTCGGCGACGATCTCGCGCGGCTCGGATAATGTTGTACGCGGTGAGGCCGATTTCCGATTCAGGCATCTCTTCTCGATCCTCGAGATCACGGTCGATAACTCGCTTTCTGCTGCTGCGACCGTGGAGTCGGTGACCGTAACGGCGGCAAATGACAAGGCTCTTGTCGGCGACTGCACCTTAGACCTTACTACGGGTGAGGTTACGATGGGCAAGCGTGCCAACTCTTTCGGCCAGATCGAGGGCACGGCGCTGTCGTCGGTACTCGTAAGCCCCGACGCGGGCGTGACGTTGCAGCCTAAGGGCTCGACGACGCTCTATGCCGTTGTCGCCCCGTGCGATCTTGCGGGCGCGACGGTGCGTGTCACCACCACGGCGGGATATCAGGATTTTACCGTTACGGGCATCACGACCGAGGCGGGCAAATACTACCGCAAGAGTGTCGCGTTGTCGGATCTTACCCCCAATCCCGTTGCTAAGGTCTATACCATCGACTTCGAGGATGTGAAGCTGGGACGGGAATCACAGAATGGATTTGTGGACAGATCGTATGACAATGTATATTCGCCGCTTGGAGCTGACAAGAGTGGTTGGGGAATGGATGATTACGATATGATGCAGGTCGGTACGATATATTCGGCCGAAGGAGTTAGCTTCAACGGCTTCTATTATGATGAAGGTCTTGCAACATGGGGCGGATTTGGATTTTCGTCGAATTTGACGACGGATTTCGCGTCGGGTTACACGTATCAGTTCCATGCCGTTAGTGCCGGCGGCAGCGGTACGTTCTCTGTAGTGTACGATTTGACCTCTACGGGCTGGGGCCCGGGCTATGAGCCTGTCATTGAGTTTGCGAGGACAGTATTGCCGGTGTCGGTTGATGTAACTAATATGGCTATGTTGGGGGACTATATGTCGGATTTTCCCGCCGTGACCTTTGTGGGTTACCGTTCGGGGGCGGAGAGCGGCCGCGTGAGCTTCAGCCTTGTCGATGTGAAGGAGTGGACGGAGGTGAGTCTGCGCGATTTGGGTAGCATTGACCGCCTTGTCGTGGTGATGAGCGGCAATCCGAGACAAACGCCCTTCTACGTGTGTCTCGATAATCTGAAATATACGATTGCCGAGTGAAGGCTTCGATATATTGTGAGAGTTTAGTGTGTGTCCGGAGCGCAGTGATGCGCTCCGGTTTTTTGTGGCGTGCGTGCGGCGTGCGGGCTTGTGCAGTGCGGTTGAGGACAAGAGGTTGGATTATATTTTGAGGTGTCGATTAAATATATTACCTTTGCGGCCGTATCGGTTTCCCGAAGGCCGGTTCTGCCGGTCGGGGAATCAAAAGGGAAACGGGTGAAAGGCCCGTACAGTTCCCGCTGCTGTATGCTCCTCCGCCTCGGGCGGAATCGCGGAGCGGCTCTCTTTAACCACTGGTCCCGCGGGATCGGGAAGGCGCCGCCGCCGGAGCGAGTCAGAAGACCTGCCGATACGGAACCCTGAGCATAAGATCTGCGGCGAACGGATCGGTGCGACACAAGGTTTAATCCGTATATAGAAATTTGGGCTTGTCGGCCTGCCGATAAAGGTTTGCTGCGGAGAGTGTTTGTGCGAGTATCCATACGCTTGACCCTAATCCGTATCGGCCGTGCGGCATGGTGCGCGGAAACCGTTCCGCCGTCGGGCGGAGGCATGAAACGCGCGGAGGCTGGCGGCATGGTGCAAGCCGGGGTTAGGGCGTCGGGGAGAGACGGCGTGGCGGGAACGACATGAGGGAGAATATAGGTTTAACCAAAAAACTGAATAATGAAAAAGATGAGACTTTTGGCTGCCATGTTTGCCGCAGCCGCCATGTTTGCAAGCTGTTCGGAGGACGGGCCTTCGATGGAGACGGCCGTCGTGACGTTCGAGGGTTCGGAGTGGACGCCCTTCGTGGCATCGTCGTTCGACGCTACCTATACGGGTTCGGTTGCTACGCCCGACTACGTATGGAAGGACAGCGCCACCTCGCTGACGGGCCCCAATATCTTCTCGGGAGGATATTTCTCGGGCGGATGGGTCGTTTCGTCGTACAACTCGAACGATCTGGCCACCTACGGTGACTACACGAGCGACCTGTATGTGTACAACGCCTCGAACGAGAATTCGATGACGCGTGGCGGCCACAACGGTTCGGATACCTTCCTTATCGGCTACGGCAACAAGAGCGACTGGGGCGATTACCGTCCGACGCTGCGCTTCGCCGACGGCAAGGCGCGTGTCGTTTGCGGCTGCTATGTGAACTCTACCTGCTATTTCCTCAATATCGCGCGCAACGGCAACTACTCGTCGCCTGCCATCGCCGAGGGACAGAAGGTCGAGATCCACGCCACGGGTTACGATGCCGCCGGTAACGAGACGGGCACCGTGACGATGACCTTCGCCGAGAAGGATAAGATGATCACCGATTGGACGGCATGGGACCTCTCGTCGCTGGGCGAGGTCGTGGAGGTCAAGTTCGACATGACGGGTGACGTGGAGAACGAATACGGCTTCTCGATGCCTACCTACTATGCCATCGACGACGTTACGGTCGAGTGGCAGGCCGAGTAATCGGATAAACCTTGAGAACCTGAAAGCCGATATTCGGCCGCGGAGTCTTTGGTGGCACCGCGGCCGAAATCTTTTTTGTGTGTGGGTGAGGCTGCGGCGTGTGCGTGTTGTTCGTCGGGTTGAATATTCACATGCATGCAGGCGCGAAATGGCAAAAAAGTTATATATTTGTACATTTACGGCCGTGCGGCCGGCTGCGTCGGGGGTTTCCCGATGTGTGGCGTCGGGCGGTGTCGACGTAAAGAGATATTCAACATATAACGCTTTTCGTATGATCGTAAAGAAGATTTTGTCGTGCGCGGCTGTGATGTCGGCACTCCTTTTCAGTGATGTATGCGCGGCGCAGGATGCCCTGTCGCTTGTACCCGCGGATGCGGGGGTGGTGATGCGCATCGAGGCGGGCCGTATTCTGGAGAAGATGGGCGGCGAGGAGTTCATCTCCAAGGTCGTGGTTTCGGATGACGACACGGCGGAGATGGAGAGTTTCTCTTTGGAGGGGTCGGGCATTGCGCTCGATAGGCCGGTATATCTCTCGATGCGGCGGGATGAATCCCTTGTTGCGGCGATGGGCGTATCGGATGCGGATGACTTTGCCCGCACGGCGCAGATGATATGCGAAGGCAAACTTCAAAGCCGCAAGGGTGTCTCGTGGATTGTGGATAACGAGCTGTGCATCGTCTTCGACTCCGACAGGGCCGTAGTTGTGAGCGCGGACAAAAAAGCCGACGCGGGGTATTGGCGTTCGGCGCTGATGTCGGACGACGGGCGTGTGAAGGGACTGCCCGCGAACGGCCTGCGCCGTCTCGAGGAGTCGGATGCCGATATGTTCGTCATGGCCTCGGGCTCGGTTGTGGAGGAGGATGAACTTGCGAGGATGAAGGATCTCTACGGCAACGACATGCCCGTGGAGGATCTTACGTTCGTGTGGAGCCTTGACGGCGATGACGGCGTTGCCCGCATGCACTACGGCGTGGTCGCCGAGAGCGACGCCGCGGCGAAGTATCTCGATAGGAATACGATGGGTATGAAGCGTGTGGAGGGCCGCTATGCCGACTGTATCCCCGCTTCGTCGATGTTCGTGATATACAGCTCGATAGATGGTGGCAGCATATCGGATATGCTGTCACGGTTGCAGATCCTTGCCGATGAGAATGAGAGTGAGGATTGGGCGTCCCTGAAGCGTGTCGTCGGCTCCCTGTCGGGGGATATGGCCGTCGTAATGGGTACGCCGGTGGTCGACGGCGGCAGCGCGTCGATTCCGGCTACGGTCATGGCGCGTGTGAAGAATCGGGAGATAATGGATTTCGTGGTGCAGATGTTTGGCGATAATGTCCCTGTCGAGAAGAGTGACGACGGTTATGTGATCGGTGCCGGTGGCGATAATATTATTATGAGCTGCCGCAACGGCGATATGGTCGTAACGACCGTCGAGGGTATGACGTCGTTGCCGCGTGCGGCCGAGCCAACCACCCTGAAGGGCAGCCGCGAGGGTTACGGCGGACTCTATCTCGACATGAAGGGTCTGCTGGCTGCGGCGGGGCCGCTGATCGGTTTGTTGGACGGGGGCGGGTCGGCCGTGTCGCTGCTCTCGCGCATAGAGTGCGTGGAGAGCTATGCCGAGCGTCCGGACAGTTTCCTCTGCACGGTACGCCTGAGCGATGAGCGGGACAACATCTACCGCATTCTGGCCGACGCCATCGTGGCATTCGAGGTGGAGGATGACGGTGAGGCTGTCACCGAAGAGTAGGTGTGGCCGGGGCCGGAACGAGCGTCAGGACAGCCGCAAGAGAGTGCCCGAGAGAGGTTTGGAAGATGGCATATAGGCATATTGCATGCCGAAAAGTGCGTGCGGGCCGGAGATGCGGATGTTGGGGAGCGAAAATTTCGCTCGTTTGAAAGAAGTTTATTACCTTTGCAACAGCAAAATATAAAACACACAAGAGTGATGAAAGAGATGGTTCTGGTTTCGGGCGGCGCGGGCTATATCGGTTCGCATACCGCCGTGGAGTTGATAAATGCCGGCTATGATGTTGTCGTTGCCGACAACCTGTCTAATTCCGACATGAGCGGCGTCGAGGGCGTACGCAAGATCACGGGCGTGGATGTGCCCTTCGTCAATGTCGACTGCTGCGACAAGGAGGCCTTCAGCCGCGTATTCGAGCAGTACAAGTTCAATTCGGTAATACACTTCGCCGCCTTCAAGGCCGTTGGCGAGTCGGTGACCGACCCCATGAAGTATTACCGCAACAACCTCACTTCGTTCATGAACGTCGTGGATCTGATGCGTGAGTACGGCCGTCAGAACATCGTCTTCTCGTCGTCGGCGACGGTTTACGGCGAGGCTGACCACCTGCCCGTCACGGAGCAGACGCCCCGCAAGCCTGCAACCTCGGCCTACGGCAACACCAAGCAGATGTGCGAGGATATCCTTCGCGACTCGGTTTCGGCATACAAGGGACTGAAGGGTATCGCGCTGCGATACTTCAACCCCATCGGCGCCCATCCGTCGGCTCTTATCGGCGAGCTTCCGCGCGGCGTGCCGCAGAACCTCGTCCCCTTCATCACGCAGACGGCGGCCGGTGTGCGCGAGTGTCTGAGTGTCTTCGGTGACGACTATCCGACGCCCGACGGTTCGTGCCTGCGCGACTATATCGATGTTGTGGATCTGGCGAAGGCTCACGTGGTGGCAATCACGCGCATGGTCGAGAACCGCAACAAGCAGAGCTACGAGATATTCAACATCGGCACGGGCAAGGGTACCTCGGTGCTGGAGCTGGTACACAGCTTCGAGCGTGTGAACAACCTGAAGCTCAACTACAAGATTGCGCCGCGCCGTCCGGGTGACGTGGTAGCCATCTGGGCCGACACGACGCTGGCAAACAAGGAGCTGGGATGGAAGGCCGAGCGTTCGCTCGACGATACGCTCCGCTCGGCGTGGGCGTGGGAGAAGCATGTCCGCGGCATAAAATAGCCGTCACATAAAATAAAATGCCGCCGCGGCGCGTTTATTGTTGTACAAGGATGCGCCGCGGAGGTTTTGCGGTGTGGCAAATATAGATTTACGTAATGAGAAAATTTCTGCTTTTGTCTCTGCTGGCCCTCTTCTGCTGCGGCATGACGGCCGAGGCGCAGAGGATAGTCCCCAAATACAAAAAGAAGAAGGAGGTGCGTGAGTACGACCTCGGCCTGACCGACCGCCGCTGGACGGTGACCTTCGGCGGCAGCTACAACATGGCGCTCGGAGGCTTCGACCGCATACGTTATGTCGACCGTGACGACGTGATACGCTACGACCGCGAGCCGTCGCTCTCGGGCGGCAGCGTGCATCTGGGTGCCGGATACAAGTTCACCGACAACCTGACCGTAGGTGCCGAGGCGGGTATGCTGTTCCAGTACAACGACTACGCCCTTCCCTTCTATGCCACGGCTACATACTACTACGGCGAGCCCAAGGGCAACTTCCGCCACCGTTGGTTCAACTATGTGAACCTCGGCCCGCAGTTCTACTTCAGCGGCAACACCAAGACGGGAGCCATGGCCGGTGTGGGCGGCGGTGTGCGTGTGATCGTGAGCGGCTCGCTGAAGATGGATCTGCAGCTGGGTTACCAGATCAACATGCACCGTCCCGATATATGCGATACGGGCAAGTATGACCTTCCGGCAGCGGGCGTGCGTTACAAGGAGTACACGCACGTGTTGCAGGTGGGCATCAACTTCATAATATTCTGACGCGTCCTGCCGCCGCAGCTGCTTGCGGTATGAATGCGGACGGCGGACGTCCGAGATGTATGGCGTCCGATGTCGGATGAGTGCGGAAGGACGGACATGACAAGTGTCCGCCCTTCCGTTTTTTTTGCGGGATACATATAAACAAACGAGATCTATATGAAACGGTTGAGGATTATGGCGGCGACGTTGTTCGCCTTTGCGGCGGAAACCTTCATGCCGGTGCCGTCTGCGGCGCAGACGGAGATGCCGGCACCGCGTGTGGCGCTGGTATATACGGTCACCACGCCCGAACTCAAGGCCGACGTCGAGCGGGCGCTGCGCGAGAGTGTGGGCCGGAATGTCGAACTTATGGTATATGAGGTGCCTGATGCCTTCAACGAGATCCGTGCCGAGGATTACTTGACGCCCCATGCTGCGGCCCTCATAGCCGGGACATACATGCGTGCGGTGGAGGATGGCGCCGACGCCGTGCTGAGTATATGCTCGACGGTGGAGGATGTTGCCTATGCCATGCAGGATGCTGCACGCCTTGTCGGGGTGCCGGTGGTGATGGTGAACGACGCCATGTGCCGTGAGGCCGTGCGCCGCGGCCATACGATAGCCGTCGCGGCTACATTTCCTTGTTCGATAGCTCCTACACGCCGTACGCTGGAGCGTGCGGCACGTGAGGCGGGACGGCGTATAGAGGTGCGCGAGGTCGTGATCGACGGCGGTTTCGGCATGGAGGAGGAAGAGTTCAAACGGCTGCTTGCCGAGCGTATCTCGGCCGAGGCGTCGGATGCCGATGTGGTGATATTCACACAAGGCTCCATGGCATACGTAAGCGAAAGCGTATCCCGAGCGCTGGGTGTACCGGTACTTGCCAATCCCGTCTTCAGCGCGCAGGCCGTGGCTGAGGCGTTGGCCGCGAAAGGAGTCGTGGCGGAGCGGTAGCTGTCGTGTGGGGAGATTCCGGAGGGTGGTGATGTAGTGTCCGGGTCGTTTTAATACGGTTTGCACGATCCCGGTATCCCCATTATGGAGATGGAAAATTTTGATATTTGGATATTAAGGCATATCTTTGTCCCCGATTTCAGGCATGATGGGAGAGGCCGGGCCGCGGATGAATCGACGGTGGAGGCTCCTTGAGTAATGCCGCAGGTAATAACATTAAATTACATTTGAAAGATGAAAACACTTCAGCTCAAAGCAGTGAAGCGTGCCGAGTTTGGCAAGAAGGCCGCTAAGGCGTTCCGTCGCGAGGGTCTGGTACCCTGCATGATCTACGGCGGTGGCGAGGAGATCGCATTCACCGTAGACGCAAAGGAGGTAAAGCCTCTGATCTACACTCCCAATTCGTATATCGTCGAGCTTGACATCGACGGCAAGATCGAGAAGGCCGTAATGCGTGAGGTTCAGTTCCACCCCGTACGCGAGCAGATCCTTCACATCGACTTCTACCGTGTACAGGAGGGCAAGCCCGTAGCCATAGCCGTTCCGGTACGTCTGAGCGGTACCGCAGAGGGCGTCAAGATCGGTGGTAAGCTGGCTCTGTCGGCCCGCAAGCTCACCGTAAAGGCTCTTCTGGACAAGCTGCCCGATGAGGTTGTCGTAGACGTTACTCCGTTGAAGGTAGGCCAGACGATCTTCGTCGGCGACCTGAAGATCGACGGTGTAAGTTTCGTTACGCCCGCCACGACGGCCGTCTGCGCAGTACGTGTAACGCGTGCAACGCGCAGCCAGCAGTAATCTGGCGCATAATCCGACGAGCGGATGAAATATCTGATTGTAGGGTTGGGAAATATCGGCGCCGAGTATGCCGATACCCGCCACAACATCGGATTCAGAGTGTTGGATGCCTTGGCCGAGGCATCCAACGTCTCTTTTACGGCGGGGCGTTACGGCTCCACGGCGACGCTGCGTTACCGCGGCCGCACGGTGATACTGCTCAAGCCGTCGACCTACATGAACCTCTCGGGCAAGGCCGTGCGCTATTGGCTGGAGCAGGAGAATATCCCGATCGAGAACCTGTTGGTCATATCGGACGACATAGCGCTGCCGTTCGGCGAGCTGCGTATGCGCAAGAAGGGCAGCGCGGGTGGACACAACGGATTGAAAAACATTGCCGAGCTTCTGGGGCGCGAGGATTGGGCCCGCATGCGTTTCGGTATCGGGGGCAACTTCGCCCGCGGCGGGCAGGTCGATTACGTTCTGGGCCATTGGACCGACGAGGAGCGTGCCGCAATGCCCGAACGGCTGAAGCTTTTCTCGGATGCGGCGTTGTCGTTCGTGGCCGTAGGCCCCGACCTTACGATGAACGCCTTCAACAAGAAGTAGAACGAGTTGTATAAACTGTAAACAGCGAGGGCGGAACCCGACGGTTCCGCCCTCGCTGTTTGGCAGTATCTTTATTGTCAGATCTTGCTCAGGGCGTCGAATCCCTTTCCGTAGACGCCCATGACCGAACCCATGGTGATGAAGGCGTTCTGGTCGACGCGCTTGGCTATCTTGAGGATCATCGAGGCGTCGCGCTTGCGGCATACGACCATGACGATCTTGCAGCTGTGCTGGGTGTACCAACCCATGCCGTCGATAAGGGTGACGCCGCGGTGGGCTTCGTTGTTGATGGCGGTTGCTATCTTCTCGTAGTCGTTGCTTATGATCATTATCTGGCTCGACTGCTGGCTTCCCGACTGGATCATGTCTACCGTGTATCCATATACGGCGACCATGATGTAACCGTATATGACGGTAGCGATACCCGAAGCCAGATCCGAGGCGAAGAAGAGCGAGCAGCCGATGATGACGAAGTCACCGGCGATGACTATGCGTCCGTAGCTGACGGTGCGGTACTTGTTTATGATCATTGCGACGATATCGGTACCGCCGGTGGATCCGCCCTGCGCGAAGCATATCGCCACGCCGATACCGGCGATGATGGCGCCGAGGATGACGAGCAGGATGTTGTGCGAGTCGATGTTCTGGGTATATATCTCGAGGATGTTTTCAGGCAGCACCATGCCCCACATGTCCATCGTGATGGATAGGATTATGATGCAGTATATGGTTTTGATGCCGAAATTCCATCCGACGATGAAGCCTGCGATGATGAGCAGTATGACGTTGACGATGAATACGAACTGTCCGATCGAGATTGCGGGGACCATGTGGTTGAGCAGCATCGAGAGACCTGTGGCGCCGCCGCCCATACCGCCTGCGGGGATGATGCAGGCAACCCATCCGAACGAGTAGAGCAACATGCCGATTGCCATCATGAAGTACTCCTTTACTGATCTCAGAATCGTGTCGAGTGTGATTTTCATTGTTAAGTTTACTTATACATTGTAACCGCGGAGCGGCTTTTAGCTATTGATTTCCTCTCTAATCCTCTAAAATTGGCAGCAAATATAATATAAGGTGCGCTTTTTGGCAAATTTATTTTTCACTTGCGTTGAAATTTGTCACTCCGCGGCCGTTGATGTCGCTTTGCGGGACACCGTTTGCGGCCGCGCGGGGGTGATACATATCGCCTTGCCGCACGTCGAGCTCTTCGAGTCGGCTATCGAGCATCGAGAGTAGTGTTTCGTTGCGTATGAGTCCCCAGCCTTCGGTGTGGTGGAAACGGGGCGGGGCTTCGCCGGCGAAGCGTTCGACGACGATGTCGGGGCGCAGGCGGCGGAGAATCTCGATGAAGAGGTCGATGTACTCCTCGACGCTCCAGAACCGGAACCGCTCGGGCGCGGCGTCATATTCGGCGGCAAGCGGCGTGCCGCGGAAGAGCTGCAGCTGGTGGAACTTTACGGTCGTCAGGGGCAGGCCGTTTATCTCGTCCGTGCGGTCGATGAGCATCCGGCTCGGCTCGCCGGGCAAGCCGAGAATGAAGTGCGCGCCGGTATGTATTCCGCGCTCGGCCGTCATGCGGATGGCACGGCGCGCCGTGGCGAAGTCGTGGCCGCGGTTTATGCGTCGCAGCGTGGCGTCGGAGGTGGACTCCACGCCGTACTCTATGGCCACGTATCGGTCGCGGGCCAAGGAGGCGAAGTAGTCGAGCTTTGCCTCGTCGACGCAGTCGGGGCGTGTGCCGATGACGATGCCCGCCACGTCGGGGTGTGCGAGCGCCTCGTCATAGAGGCGGCGCAGATCCGCGAGCGGGGCATAGGTGTTGGAGAAGGACTGGAAATAGACCAGAAAACTCCCTGCCGTGCGGTATCGGCGGCGGTGAAACTCGATGCCCTCGTCGATCTGCTGCGTGACGCTCTTTGCGGGGGTACAGTATGACGGTGTGAATGCGGCGTTGTCGCAGAAGGTGCAGCCGCCGCGGCCGACGGTGCCGTCGCGGTTGGGGCATGTGAAGCCGGCGTTTACGGCCACCTTCTGTATGCGGTGTCCGAACGTGCGCCTGAAGTAGGCGGCATAGCTGTTGAATCTGCGGTTATCGCCCCACGGATACATTGTGTGCTGTCGGTGTAGGTTGATTGTGCGGCGCAGAGTGAATCCTGCCGCCACCACAAATTTAGCGAAACAATCTCTAAAACGCGCCTCGCGGAGTGAAAATATACGGAATAAATACGTACCTTTGATAGAAAGATCATCCGTAGAGCCTGTATATGATGTATGCCGATATAGTACTTCCTCTGGCACAGCCGACATATTCGTTTGCCGTGCCCGAGGGCGTGGAGCTGCACTGCGGCGATGCCGTGGCGGTGCAGTTCGGGCAGCGGTATATCTATACGGGCATCGTATGGCGTCTGCATGCGGAGCGCCCCGCCTTCAAGCGTATCAAGAGCGTCGGGGCGCGTCTCTATGACGTGCCTCTGCTGGATGAGCCGCAGATGCGGTTCTGGGAGTGGGTTGCCGACTACTATATGTGTACTCTGGGCGAGGTTATGCGTATGGCGCTGCCGTCGCTGGCCAAGCCGCGCGGCGCGTCGGAGGAGGAGTTCTCGGCCGAGGTGTTCCGTCCGCGTACGGAGCAGTATGTCGCCCTGTCCGGGGCGTGGCGCGACGCTGCAGCGCTTGCGGCGGAGTGTGACCGCATACGGCGCCGCGCCCCGCGCCGCTGCGAGGTCTTGGAGACGATAGCGGCATTCGGCGAGGATGGCCGCGATACGGACGGGGCTGTGCCGCGCCGCCTGCTCGATATCGACGCGGCGATCCTCGCGGCGCTGCGCAAGGCGGGATATGTCGAGGTGACGGAGCGTGAACGCCGCGCAGACAGGGGCGGACGCGTCCTCTTCACGCCGCCGCGTCTGAGTGAGGCGCAGGGCCGCGTGGCGGCGGAGATACGCGCGTCGTGGACCGCGGGCGTGACGACACACCTGCTGCGCGGAGTTACCGGCTCGGGTAAAACCGAGATATATATGGACCTTATGGCCGAGACCCTCTCGGCGGGGGGTGATGTGTTGATGCTGGTGCCCGAGATAGCCTTCACGGCGCAGCTCGTGGAGCGTATGGAGCGTGTCTTCGGCAGCCGCGTGACGGCATACCACTCTAAGCTGACGGTGCTGCGCCGTACCGAGACATACATGCGTCTGCTGCACAGCGAGGGTGGCGAGCTGGTCGTGGGGACACGGTCGGCGCTCTTCCTGCCGTTGCGGCACCTGCGCATGATAGTGGTGGACGAGGAGCACGACGCGAGCTACAAGCAGAGCGATACGTCGCCGCGCTACAACGCGCGCGACTGTGCCGTGGTGCTTGCTTCGCTCACGGGGGGCAAGGTGTTGCTTGGCAGCGCCACACCCTCACTCGAGAGCTATGCCAACGCACTGTGGCACAAATACGGATATTCGGTCATAGAGGAGCGTTACGGCGGGGCGCGTCAGCCCGATGTCGTCGTTTCGGATACGATGCGGGCGGTCAAGCGGGGCGAACGCCGCGGCCACTTCAACATGGAGCTCATACGGGCCATGGAGGGTGCGCTGTCGCGGGGTGAGCAGGTGATGCTCTTCCAGAACCGGCGCGGTTTCTCTCCCTTTGTCTCGTGCCGCGAATGCGGGTGGACGATGCGCTGCCCGCACTGTAACGTGACGCTCACGCTGCACAAGTCGACGGGGCGCATGGAGTGCCACTATTGCGGATATATGGCGGCCGTGCCCCGCACATGCCCGCAGTGCGGCACGGCCGATCCTGCACCGATGGGTTTCGGCACGGAGCGCGTCGAGGAGCGTATTGCGGAGCTCTTCCCCGAGGCGCGTGTGGCGCGTCTGGACCGTGACACCTCCACCTCGGAGAGCGCCTATAACCGCATAATCAAGGATTTCGAGAGCGGCCGTACCGATATTCTGGTCGGCACGCAGATGATAACAAAGGGATTCGATTTCGGCCGTGTGTCGGTTGTGGGCATACTCAATGCCGACAACCTCCTGAACAGTCCCGATTTCCGCTCTTCGGAGCGGGCGTTTCAGCTCATGATGCAGGTTGCGGGGCGTGCCGGCCGCCGCCTCACGGGCGGCGTAGTCGTGATACAGACCTCGGAGCCCGAGAATCCGGTCATAGGGTGGGTCGCGTCGGGAAACTACGAGGCGATGGCCCGCAGCGAGCTGGCCGAACGTCATACGTTCAGTTATCCGCCCTATGCGCGGCTTATACGCCTGACGTTGCGCGAACGTGACGCGCAGGTGTTGCGTGAGGGTGCCGTATGGCTTGCGGCCGCCTTGCGCGAACGTTTCGGCCGCCGCGTCTTCGGGCCCGTATCTCCGCCCGTGGACCGCGTGCGCGAGATGTTCATCGTGCAGGTCATGCTCAAGATCGAGAGCGGGCGTCCGATGTCGCGGGCACGGGTGCTGCTGCGCGAATGTCTGAACGGAATGTCGGCGCAGGAGGCGCTGCGGCGTATAAATGTTTCGATCGATGTCGATGTTCAGTGATATTGTGGCCGATGTCGCGTCACTCATATTTCCGCGTACGTGTCCCGTCTGCGGCGAGCCGTTGCCGCGCCGCGGCGGCGTGGTCTGCCCGATGTGCGAGATCACGGCTCCGCTGACGAACCTGTGGCTCGAACGCGGCAACGCCATGATGCAGCGCTTCTGGGGACAGCTGCCCGTCGAGCAGGCATCGGCATTCTTCTGGTATGTTAATGAGAGCGATTGGCGGAAGATGGTGCACAACTTCAAATATTACGGGGCGTGGCGCACGGCATACAATCTCGGCCGCTGGTACGGCGCCTGCATGAAGCAGGGCGGATTGTACGATACGGTCGATGTGGCGGTGCCCGTACCGCTGCACCTGCGCCGCACGCTTGCGCGTGGCTACAACCAGTCGGAGATGCTCGCGGCAGGCATAGCCCGCGAACTGGGCATCAAGGTGGAGCGCGGATGTCTGCGCCGCGTGCAGTACAATCAAAGTCAGACGAGATATTCGACCGTCGGGCGTTGGGGCAATGTCGAGGGCATCTTCACGGTGCGGCATGCGGACCGCCTTGCGGGGCGTCATGTGCTGCTGGTGGACGATGTCTTCACCACGGGCGCCACGATCATTTCGTGTGGCAGCGCGATCATGGCTGCGGCCGGGGATGTGCGTCTGAGCGTTGCGACGCTGGCCGTGCCGCGCAAACGACTGGGCGAGAAGCCGTGACGGCGGCCTCTGGCGGCAGCCGCGGCGCGAAATATGGAAAAAGACCTTGCCGTTCGGCGGAAATTGTGTAATTTTGGAACTTGAAAATTACACCCTTTTTATGGCAAAGGAATTTACTCCGTCGGCCTCCAACCGGGCCGCTTACGATAAGATGACCGATACTCCGATTGCGGGTGTCGTGCCGCCGCAGGCCGTGGAGCTTGAGGAGACGGTGCTCGGAGCGCTCATGCTGGAGAAGGACAGCATCATCGCCGTGCAGGAGTATATCACGGCCGACGCCTTCTACACCGAGGAGCACCGACTCATATACAAGGCCATCGAGTCGCTCTCGGCCGAACTCAAGCCCATAGACCTCTATACCGTAACCGAACGCCTGAAGGCCCGCAAGGAGCTCAAGAAGGTGGGCGGAGCGGCATATCTCGCGCAGCTGACGCAGAAGGTCGGGTCGGCGGCCAACATCGAGTTCCATGCCAAGATCATAGCCCAGAAATATGTCCAGCGCGAGCTGATACGCTCGGCCACGGAGATCCAGCGCCGCTCCTACGACGAGGATCAGGATGTGACGGATCTGATAGGTTTTGCCGAGAGCGAGATATTCAAGGTCGCGGAGGGGCATGTCAAGCGTTCGGTGCAGAATGCCAAGGATATTCTGGCCAAGGCTCTGGCGCAGATCGAGCAGGCGAGCAAGAATACGAGCGCCTTCAACGGCGTGCCGTCGGGATTCATGGCCATCGACCGCGTGACGCTGGGATGGCAGCCCTCCGATCTGATCATCATTGCGGCGCGTCCCTCTATGGGAAAGACGGCATTCGTGTTGTCGATGGCGCGCAACATGGCCATCGATCACGAGGCTCCGGTAGCCTTCTTCTCGCTGGAGATGTCGGCCGTGCAGCTGATGATGCGACTCATCGTGGCCGAGACGGGCCTTAGCGGCACCGACATCAAGAGCGGCCGCCTGACACCCGAGCAGTGGCGG
>URBK01000026.1 GCA_900546065.1 uncultured Alistipes sp. | reverse complement strand
TTGCTCAGGTACTTAAAAAAAATATTTTATAATAGTGTTGCGGAATTAAGGATAATTAGAATAACTTTGTAAGACGATGACGTGTGGGAAACACCCTCAAAAAAAGAGTGAAAAATCATTTGGCTGTTCGCCGTGGCGGGCGGTCGCAATATGTCTGTTATGATGAGAAATATACGAATGACCTTGACTGTCGCCCTGACGCTGTTGCTGTGCGGCACGGCTGCGGCCGCGGAACCGGAACTCAAATTGCGTTACTCGGCACCGGCCGCTACGTGGTGGGAGGCGCTGCCGCTCGGTAACTCGCATATCGGTGCCATGATCTACGGAGGTGTGGCGAGCGAGCAGATTGACCTTAACGAGGAGACCTTCTGGGCGGGATCGCCCTACGAGAACACACGTGAGGGAGCCGTCGACCATTTGGCCGAGGTGCGCAGACTCATATTCGAGGGCCGCACAGCCGAGGCGCGCGCCATCATCGACGCCGAGTTCTTCACACCGCAGCACGGTATGCGATACCTGCCTCTGGGGACGTTGCGGCTCGACTTCGGCCACGGCGACGGGGCTTCGGAGTATGAGCGCACGCTCGATCTGCGTGACGCCACGGCCTCGACCGCATATACGGTCGACGGCGTGCATTACAGCCGTACGGCCTTCACGTCACTTGCAGACAATGTTATGGCCGTGCGTCTGGAGGCCGACCGGAAGGGGGCGCTGTCGTTCGATGTCTCGTATTCGTGCCCGTTGGAATATCACGTCGCGGCTGCGGGTAATGAACTTACGATCGAGTGCGAGGGCGCGGAGCAGGAGGGTGTGCCTGCGGCGTTGAAGGCCGCGGCCGCCGTGCGTGTGGTTACGGACGGAGAGGTGGCGGCCGAAGAGGGCCGTCTGAGTGTCAGGAATGCCGCTGCGGCAACCGTATATATATCTGCGGCGACGAACTTCGTCAGCTACGACGATGTCTCGGGCGATGCCCGCGCCAAGGTTGAGGCGGCGCTGGACAACGCCTCGGCCAAGAGTTACGGTCGCCTGCTGAAGGATCACCGCGACAAGTACGGCCGTCAGTTCGGACGTGTGGAGCTGTCGCTGCCCGAGAGCGCGAGCGCCGCACTTGATACGGACCGTCGCGTGGCGTCTTTCAACGAGGGGAATGATCCCTCGCTGCCGGCACTGCTGTTTCAGTTCGGGCGCTATCTGCTGATCAGTTCGTCGCAGCCCGGCGGCCAGCCCGCAACGTTGCAGGGTATATGGAATCGCGAGCCGTTCGCCCCGTGGGACAGCAAATATACGATCAACATAAACACCGAGATGAACTATTGGCCTGCCGAGGTTACAAATCTCTCGGAGACGCACGAGCCGCTGTTCCGCATGGTCGAGGAGCTGTCGCGGACGGGACGCGCGACAGCCTCGGAACTCTACGGCGCGCGCGGATGGGTTGCGCACCACAACACCGATCTTTGGCGTATCACGGGCCCCGTGGACTATGCCGATACGGGCATGTGGCCCAACGGCGGGGCGTGGCTGGCGCAGCATCTGTGGCAGCACTACCTCTTCACGGGCGACCGCGATTTCCTGCGCCGCTGTTATCCCGTACTTAAGGGCACGGCCGATTTTTTCCTCACGGCGCTGACGGAGTATCCCGTATACGGATGGATGGTTACGGCGCCCTCGGTGTCGCCCGAGCACGGGCCCAACGGCGTCTCGATCACGGCGGGCTGCACGATGGACAACCAGATAGCGTTCGACGCGCTGAGCAGTACGCTGCGGGCGTGTGAGACGCTGGGCGAGAGCCGTGACTATGCCGACTCGCTGCGCAGTATGATTGGCCGTCTGGCTCCGATGCGCATCGGGCGCCACAACCAGCTTCAGGAGTGGTTGGAGGATCTGGATGACCCGCGCGACCAGCACCGCCACATATCGCACCTCTACGGTCTCTATCCGAGCAACCAGATATCTCCCTACACCCATCCGCAGCTCTTCGAGGCGGCAAAGCAGACGCTGTTGCAGCGCGGCGACATGGCTACGGGTTGGAGCATCGGCTGGAAGATCAACTTCTGGGCCCGTATGCAGGACGGCAACCACGCCTATGAGATAATCCGTAACATGCTGAATCTGCTGCCCAACGACGGACAGACGGGGCGTTATCCTGCGGGACGTACCTATCCCAATCTCTTCTGCGCCCATCCTCCCTTCCAGATCGACGGCAATTTCGGTTTCACGGCGGGCGTGGCCGAGATGCTGTTGCAGAGCCACGACGGCGCGGTGCATCTGCTGCCTGCGCTGCCCGATGCTTGGGGTGACGGCAGTGTCCGCGGGCTTGTCGCGCGCGGCGGCTTCGTCGTGGATATGGAGTGGAGCGGCGGCAAGTTGACGCGTGCAGAGGTGATGTCGCGTGCGGGCGGGGTGTTGCGACTGCGTTCGTATGTGCCGCTGCACGGCCGCGGCCTCGTAAAGGCCGAGGGTGAATGCCCAAACGAACTTCTGGAGCCTGCACGCATAGCAGAGCCTCTGGTGTCGGAAGAGTTGGGGACCCCGAAGCAGCCATCCGTGCGCAAGGTGTACGAATACGACATAAAGACGCGCGCGGGAAAGAGCTATGTATTTACGGCGGAATAAAAGATTGAGGAGAATATGATACGGATGACAAGATTTATTGTGTGCGCGGCGTGTGCACTCTGTATGGTATGGGGCGTGCGCGCGCAGTCGAGCGACAATGGTGACGGGACCTTCACCAATCCCGTGTTGTGGGCCGACGTGCCCGATCCCGACGTGATACGCGTCGGGGACGACTACTATATGGTGAGCACGACGATGCACCTGATGCCGGGCGCCCCCGTCATGCACTCGAAGGATCTGGTGAACTGGCGGACCGTGGGATACATCTACCACCGTCTGGACGATAAGCCGAGCTATGATCTTATCGACGGCACGGTCTACGGACGCGGGCAGTGGGCCACGTCGCTGCGCTATCGCGACGGCGAGTTTTATGCCTACTTTTCACCCAACGACACCCCTTTCCGCGGATATGTCTACAAGGCGAAGGATCCTGCGGGTGAATGGACGCTGGTGGCACGCATACCGCATTTCCATGACGCCTCGCTGCTGTTCGACGATAACGGGCGCGTATATATGTTCTACGGTTCGGGGCAGGTGCGCGAGCTCAAGCCCGACCTTACGGATGTCATGCCCGGAGGTGTGGATGCGCGTGTATTCGACCGCGGGGACGAGACGGGCCTTCTGGAGGGCAGCCGCGTCATCAAGCATGATGGCCGCTACTATGTGCTGATGATCTCGTGGCCGGCGGGCGGTATACGGCGCGAGGTGTGCTATCGCGCGGACAACATTATGGGCCCGTACGAGAAACGCGTAGTGCTGGAGTCGCGCTTCGGCCCCTACGGCGGCGTCGGGCAGGGTACGATTGTCGATGACGGACATGGAAACTGGTATGGCGTGATCTTTCAGGATCGCGGCGGCGTGGGTCGTGTGCCCATGTTGATGCCGTGCCGCTGGGTGGACGGATGGCCCATGTTGGGCGACGGGCAGGGCCGTGTGCCCGAGGTTATGGAGAAACCATCGGCGGGGCGTGCTTCGGAGGGTCTGGTCGTGAGCGACGACTTCGGCGGTAAGCGTTTGAAGATCGATTGGCAGTGGAACCATAATCCCATCGACGAGTGCTGGTCGCTGCGCGAGCGTCGCGGATGGCTGCGTCTGACGACGGGCCGCGTCGTGGATAATCTCTTCCTTGCGCCCAATACCCTTACGCAGCGTATGGAAGGCCCCGCATGCCGCGGTGTCGTGGCGCTGGATCTGGCGGGCATGAAGGATGGTGACGTGGCGGGTTTTGCCGCCTTCAACGGCGATTCGGGCGTGCTGGCGGTGGAGTGCCGCGACGGCCGAAAGTATCTGTCGATGCGCAGCGAGAGTGTCAGCCTCGCCGACGATACAAAGCGCGTGACGGATGTGAAAACGGAGCTCTTCGAGACCGTGGAGCTGACATCCGATGTGGTGTATCTGCGTATCGACGGTGATTTCCGCCCCGGGCGCGACATCGCCTCGTTCAGTTACAGTTACGACAACAGCAGCTGGACGCCGATAGGCAAGGAGTACAGGATGATATTCGACTACCGCCGTTTCTTTATGGGGACGAAGTTCGCCATCTTCAACTATGCCACGCGGCAGACGGGCGGATATGTGGATGTCGATTTCTTCGATTACGAGCGTATACGTGATGTGGAATAGTGTGATAACCGAAATATGATTATAACCATGAAAAAGATTGTATTGCTATTTGCGGCCGTGTGTTGTGCCGCGTTGGTGAATGCGGGCGAAAGACGCATCGCAAGTCCCGACGGAAGACTCGAAGTGGTGGTCTCGGACGACGGGGGCCGCGCCACGTACAGTGTGACTTATGACGGAGAGGTGTTCCTGAAGCCCTCGCCGCTGGGACTCAGGACCAATGTCGGAGACTTCACTCAGGGCCTGACGCTGGGTGAGGAGTCGGAGATGACGGCCGTGGATGAGACCTACAGCCTTAAGAACATCAAGAAGAGTACGGTACACTATGTTGCCAACCGTGTGCGCGTACCCTTCGTGAAGGAGGGCAAGACGGTATTTGACGTTGAGTTCAGCGTCGGCAACAACGACGTGGCGTTCCGTTACAATCTCCACCGTGCGGGCGAGCCCCGCTGCTGCGTTGTGGAGAGCGAGGCGACTGGTTTCCGCATGGCCGACGGTACGACGACATTCCTCTGCCCGCAGAGCGGCGCCATGGGAGGCTTTGCCCGTACCACTCCGAGCTATGAGACCCCGTACACGGTGGACGACGCGATGGGTAAGAACGGCTTCGGCGAGGGATATTCGTTCCCGTGCCTGTTCCGTAACGGCGACAAGGGTTGGGTGCTGATCTCGGAGACGGGTGTCGACAGCTATTACTGTGCCTCGCGCCTTATGGGTGCGGCCGACGGCCTCTACACTATAGGTTTCCCGCAGCAGGCGGAGTTCAACGGCAACGGAACGGCAGCTCCGGGCGTGACGCTTCCCGGACGTACGCCGTGGCGTACCGTGACCGTGGGCGCCACGCTCGCCCCGATCATGGAGACGACAGTGCCGTTCGACGTTGTGGAGCGCCGCTACGAGCCTTCGAAGGATTATGCGGCGGAGTACGGTTGCGGTACGTGGAGCTGGATCATCGCCGGCGACGGCAGCATGAACTACGACGAGCAGCGCCGCTATATCGACTTTTGTGCCGATATGGGTTACCGTACGGTTCTGGTAGATGCCCTGTGGGATACACAGGTGGGGTACGACCGCGTGGAGGAGCTGACTGCGTATGCCGCCTCGAAGGGCGTGGGTCTCTATCTGTGGTACAATTCGAACGGCTATTGGAATGATGCCCCGCAGGGTCCGCGCGGCAAGATGGACAACATAATCGAGCGCCGCAAGGAGATGCGGTGGATGCAGAGCATTGGTATCAAGGGCATAAAGGTCGACTTCTTCGGCAGCGACAAGCAGATGGCCATGCAGCTCTACGAGTCGATTCTGGCCGATGCCAACGATTTCGGCCTGCTGGTTATCTTCCACGGCTGCACGCTGCCGCGCGGTTGGGAGCGTATGTATCCCAACTATGCCGCCAGTGAGGCTGTGCTGGCCAGCGAGAACATGAACTTCTCGCAGGGCAGCTGCGACGCCGAGGCCTTCAACGCCACACTTCACCCCTTTATCCGCAATACGGTGGGAAGCATGGATTTCGGCGGCAGCACGCTCAACCGCTACTATAATGCCCAGAATGCGCCGCGCGGAAGCCGCCGCGTGACGTCCGATGTCTTCGCGCTGGCTACGGCCGTAATGTTCCAGAGCCCCGTGCAGCACTTCGCCTTGGCGCCCAACAACCTTCAGGACGCGCCGGCATGGGCCGTGGATTTCATGAAGAAGGTGCCTACGACGTGGGATGACGTTAAGTTCATCGACGGCTATCCGGGCCGTTATGTCATCATGGCGCGCCGTCACGGCGACACGTGGTATGTCGTGGGCGTAAATGCTCAGGATGAGACCGTCGAGACCAAGATCGACCTTGCACAGTTGGGCATCGAGGGCGAGGTCACGATGTATGAGGACAACGACAAGCTCGAAGGCAGCGTGCGCCAGACGAAGGTGGGCAAGCGCGGCGAGGTGGCCGTGTCGATACCCAAGAACGGCGCCGTTGTCATAACCAAGTAATATGACGAATGATGAAGGGTATATTTAATATACTAATTGTCTCTGCAGCCGTGGCGGCCGTAACGTCAGCCGCGGCGCAGAACCCCATCGTACAGACCTGCTATACGACCGATCCCGCACCAATGGTGCATGACGGACGGCTGTACGTATATACGGGCCACGACGAGGACAGGGCGGATTTCTTCTGGATGCAGGAGTGGCGCGTCTATTCGACGGAGGATATGGTCAACTGGACGGATCACGGTTCGCCGCTGGCCATCGAGTCGTTCGAGTGGGCGGACGACCGCGCGTGGGCGGCGCAGTGCGTCGAGCGCAACGGCAAGTTCTACTGGTATGTGTGCCTGCACTCGAAGCTGAGCAACGCCATGGCCATAGGTGTGGCCGTGGGCGACTCTCCCACGGGCCCCTTTAAGGATGCCATCGGCAAGCCGCTCTATGACGGCAGCTGGGACTTTATCGACCCGACGGTATTTATCGATGACGACGGTCGCGCATATCTCTATTGGGGTAATCCGAATATCTATTTTGCCGAGCTTAATGAGGATATGGTTTCGCTCAAGGGCGAGGTGCGCAAACTCGACCAGACGGTCGAGAGTTTCGGCGCCCCGAATCCCGAGGCGCGTGTCAAGGGTGAGAAATATGTCGATACCTATACCGAGGGCCCGTGGTTCTACCGCCGCGGCGGCAACTACTATCTGCTCTATGCAGCGGGCGGTGTGCCCGAGCATATTGCCTACTCGATGAGCGACAGCCCGGCGGGGCCGTGGCGTTATGTGGGTGAGATCATGCCCCTGCAGGATACGGGGTCGTTTACGAACCACTGCGGCGTTATAGACTACATGGGCAATTCCTATTTCTTCTACCATACGGGCAAGCTGCCCGGAGGCGGCGGTTTCGGCCGTTCGGTAGCGGTGGAGCAGTTCCGATATAATGACGACGGAACATTCCCTATAATCAACGCTACGGCCGAGGGTGTAGCTCCTATAGGTACGCTCGATCCCTACCGCCGTGTCGAGGCTGAGACCATTGCCTTTTCGAGCGGCGTGAAGAGCGAGCCGAATGCCAAAACCGGAGTCTATGTGTCGGAGACGCACGACGGCGACTGGATCAAGGTGCGCGAGGTGGACTTCGGCACAGAGGGCCCCGATGAGCTGCGTGTGGCTGCGGCGAGCGCTCTGCGCGGCGGCCGTATCGAGGTGCGTCTCGACAGCGTGGACGGTCGGCTCATCTCTACGGTCGAGATCCCGACAACGGGCGGCTGGGAGTGTTGGAAGACATTCAAGGCTGCAGTCGAGGCCGACGTGACGGGTGTGCGTGACCTCTATTTCGTCTTCAAGGGACGCAAGGGTTGCAAGCTCTTCAATCTCGACTGGTGGAGATTCTATGATTGATTCCCGTTAATTCGAGACATAACCGGCGGCCTGCATGCAAAGCTGGCCGCCGGTATTTTTATCATATACGGAAAAAGGGTCACGCATGCGTGACCCTTTTCAGTGACTCCGACAGGATTCAAACCTGTAACCGCTTGATCCGTAGTCAAGTACTCTATTCAGTTGAGCTACGGAGCCATTTCCTTGTTGCGAGTGCAAATGTACGGCGAAAAATGGTTACTTGCAAATTTATTTTCTGTTTTTTTCGCTCCGATTTTTATCTCTTCGCGAATATTCGTCTTTGCCGCAAGTCTTATTAGGAACGGACATCGGTGGCAGGAAACGAAAAGACCGCCGGGCAGTGGCGGTCTGTATGCGAAGATGTCGTACGGGCGCTTATAGGAGCCGTATTTCTCCCGTCGTGAGGTATTTGTTGCCCGAAACTTCACGCTTGAGCTTGCCGTTGACCCATACGCGGATGGTTATGAGCGTCGTTTCGTCGTCGCAGCGGGCCTCGATCCCGAAGACCGTCGGGCCCGTCTTGAATGACGATTCGTAACTCTTGCGTATGACCGTGCCTGTTTCGCCCTTGTCCGTGGGGCTGTATATACGCACGGGTTGGTCGGTGTTGGCCTCGATGGTGAAGCGCACGTCGTTTACCACCTCTTTCTTGTCGGAGCAGCCTCCGAGCGCCATGGCCGATACGAATGCCATGATAAACAGTAGTTGTTTCATAATGTTTGAAAATTAGGCTATAATTCGGTGTGAAGTCCCCGCGTGGCGGTCGGGCATTACCGCCGGAGGCTTCCATCGGGTGCAAATATATCTCTTTTGGCGTGTCAGCAGTCTCGAACGGGTGAATTTGTGGCGTTGTGGGAGGGTTTTGTGGCCGAATGGGACGGCAGGAGGCGCTTGCATGGCGTGGGTGGTTGCGAAAATCGTTGCGGCGTATGTGTTTATCGGAATATTGCGGCAGCCGTGCTGAACAAGAAAAACCCCGAACCGCATTGTCGGTTCGGGGTTGTATCTTGAGGGTTTCAGTCTCCTGCTAAAGGTTGCGCAGCGTGTACTCGACCATCTTGCGGCGGATGTTGTAGCCGTCCGACGGGTACATCGAGTGGTTCTGGTCGGGATAGATCATCATGTCGTACTGCTTGCCTGCGCGGTTCAGGGCGCGGCACATCTCCATCGTATTCTGGAAGTGTACGTTGTCGTCAGCCGTGCCGTGCATGATGAGCAGCTGCGTGTGCTCGTCGTCCAACAGCTGTGCGAAGTTGATGGGCGAGTTGTCGTCATAGCCTGCGGGGTTGTCCTGCGGCAGGTCGTTGTAGATCTCGGTGTAGATGGTGTCGTAGTAGCGCCACGAGGTGACGGGGGCTACGGCTATGGCCAGCTTGTAGATGCCGCCGCCCTTGCAGGCGCAGCCCAGAGCCATGAATCCGCCATACGACCAGCCGTATATACCGATGCGGCCGGCATCGACGTATGGCTGCTCTCCCAAGTACCGGGCGAACGATATCTGGTCCTCGACCTCTCGGGCACCGAGGTTGCCGTAGGTCTGTTTCTTGAATTTCTCGCCCATATATCCCGTGCCGCGGCCGTCGCAGCAGGCGATGATGTATCCGTGTGCGGCGATGACGTTCTCCCAGTCGAGCGAGAAGCGGTCGGCCACCGACTGCGAGCCCGGGCCCGAATACTGCGTCACAAGGACGGGATAACGTTTCGAGGGGTCGAAGTCGACGGGTTTGATTATGTAGGCGTTGAGGCTGTCGCCGCGCTCGGTGACGAAGGTGAAGAACTCCTTGCGGGGCATCTGCTTCATGCGCTCGGCCAGTTCGTCGCTTGTGGCGAGCGTACGCAGCAGCGTGCCGTCACCCTTGTGCAGTGTCACGGTGTTGGGCTCGGCAGCCGTAGAGAAGGTCGAGATATAGTATTTCATACCGCGGCTCGGAGCTATCGAGTAGGTACCATCACCTTCGGTGAGACGCTTCTTGTGGCGGCCCTTGTAGTCGATCGAATAGAGGTTGCGGCGCAGCGGCGAGGTCTCCGTAGAGATGTAGTAGATGGCCTTGTCGGTGGTCTCGACAACCGACGTCACCTGCCACGGCCCCGACGTGACGGGATTCAGAAGGCCCTTCTCGGTAGAGTAGAGATATATGTGGTTCCATCCCGTGGCCGTCTCGTTCAGGGCGATGAAACGCTCGCCGTCGATGAAACGTATGGTGCCCGCGTCGGGACGCTCGACAAACGTGGGTGAGGTCTCGTCGTAGATCACCTTCTGTGTGCCGTCGTCGTGTACGAGTACGACCTCGAAGTGGTTCTGCTTGCGGTTGACGCGGTAGTAGAATAGTTCACCGGCCGGTGTCCAGTCTATGCGCGGGAGGTACTGGTCGGTCTCGGCCCCCGTGTCGATACGGCTCTTGGCGCCCGTGGCGATATCGTAGAGCCACAACTCTACGGTCGAGTTGCGGTCGCCCGCCTTGGGATACTTGAACGAGTAGGGGCGGTTGTAGAGCGTGCCGTCGTAACGCATCATTTCGAATGTCGGGACGGCGCTCTCGTCGAAGCGCAGGTATGCTATGCGTTTCGAGTCGGGCGAGAAGGCATAGGCGCGAGTGAAGCCGTATTCCTCCTCGTAGACCCAGTCGGCCGTACCGTTGATGACGGCATTCCATTCGCCATCGTCGGTGACGGCACGTGCCTCGCCGCCAACGGGGGCGACGTAGAGGTTGTTATCTTTGGCGTAGGCCACCATCCTGCCGTCGGGCGAAAGGGTCACGTCGCGCACCCCTTCTAGTGTCATTGCGGCCGTGCCGTCGCCTTCGAGAGGCACGATCTGCCAGTCGGCATAGAACGAGTGACGGTAGACGGGGCGGTGGTTGCTGCTGAGCAGCAGTGTGGTCTCGTCGGGCGAGAGTGCGTATGACGAGAAGGTGCCCGTATAGAGCGTATTCTGTTGCGAGGCGTCGGCGTAGCTGTGGCGTACTATGGCGTTGCCTTCGCGCGCGGTGTAGTGCTCGCCGTCCTGCATCGATCTTAGACCGTAGACGCCGCGGTTGAGCGATGCCGTCTCGATGAGCTCACGGTATGTCTGCTGTGCCGTCGCAGCCGTCGCGGCCGCGAGGAGTGTCGTTGCGAGAATCATTCCCTTTATCTTGATCATGGCTTGAGGTTTTTTGTCGTTCGGGGATTTACCGGTGTGTCAAATGTCATCAACGTTGAATTCGTAGCCGATACGCTTGCCCGTCGTGAACTTCGAATTGTCCATCTTGGTGTTGAACTGGTCGACCGTAACCCGCTTGTTATCCTCGTAGGGGGGCATCAGCAGGTCGAAGTTGATGGCGTAATAGACCGCCGTCTCGATGATCTTGACCAGAACCTCGCGCGTGATCTCGGCGCTGCCGAAGGCCATCGGCCGCATCGACGTCTGACGCTTGCCCTCGACGAAGAATCTCTTCTCGCGGTTGATGAAGATGCGTCCTATGAGGTAACCCTCGTCGGCGTTGCGGTTGAACTTGAACGAGTCGGAGAGGAAGTTGTAAATGTTGATCACGCCGCAGTAGGAGTTGCAGCGGTCCGCCTGTACATATTCGTTTTGCCAGATGATGTGGTTCGAGTCGAACTCGAAGACGTCGGTGTGCATCTGGAATATGAGCAGGTCGCTGGCGATCTGCAGCTGGGCCTCGAACTTGCCGCGGTCGCGGTATTCGATGCGGACTCTCTTGTCGAGTTTGTCGTCCAGCTCGTCGTCCATCTCCGAGGCGATCTCGATGAGCACCTCCTTCAGGAGGTTGAACGTCGAGAAGGTGTTGTCGAAGACGTGTTGCTTCAAGGTCGATTTGGTGACTATCGTGGCGAGAATCTTCTCGCGCAAAGGGGTGTTGTCCATATAGTGTGGTTGTCGTTTGTGTCGTATCCGATGCCCGCCCCGGAGTGCGGACATCACGGTCCCGCAGGTCTATTTGAGCTTGAGGGTCTGTCCCGCGGCTATCGCTTCGTCGGCGCGCAGGCGGTTCAGGCGCGCGAGCTTCTTGAGACGTATGCCGTAGTCCTGCGAGAGTGACCGCAGCGTCTCACCCTCACGGACCGTGTGCTGGCGTACGTTGCCGCACCACTTGGGCTGCTTGCGCTCGATGTAGATCATCTCGCCCTTTACCGGGTCGGCCGTCGAGCGGGGATCGATCTCGTTGTACTTGCGCAGCGTGCGCTCGCTCAGCATGAACGTGCGGGCTATGCGCCGGAAGGTGTCGCCGTCACCCGCGATGATGTAGTGCGTGCGGTTGTTGACGTAGACGCTGTATCCGTTATATGTACGTTCGGGTACGCGGTAGTCGTTCGGGTCGATGCGCGCTTCGTGCGTAGCGGGGGTCTCGACGCTGCTCTGATCCGCAAAGTCGTCCGTGATGCCCTGCTCGGCACGGCGGTGCGCGGCGTAGAGGGCGGCGCCGTTGTCCTCGTCGAAGAGGTAGAGCTGGTTATCCTCGATGATGCGTATGAGACGCTGTGCATAGTCGGGAGCTGTGGCGTAACCCGCAGCCTTCAGCCCACGGGCCCAGCTGCGGTAGTCGTCGGACGAGTAGGCGAAGAGCGAATCGTAGCGCGGCTGCTGGTCGAGAAAGTCGGCATGGTCCTGATACGACTCCTCAACTGTGTCGTACTTGCGGAAACATTCGCCCTTGGCGTCGTCGTCATGGTAGACGCGGTCGCCGCGCCAGTTCGACTTACATTTTATGCCGAAATGGTTGTTCGACTTGCGTGCCAGCGTGCTGTTGCCGCTGTCGGATTCGAGTATGCCCTGTGCGAGCGTTATGCTGGCCGGAATGCCGTAACGCTCCATGTGTTCGATGGCGATGCCCTTATATCGGTCGATGTACTCCTCCTTGGTGATGTGGGTCTGAGCCGCGAGTTGCGCGGCCGAGGCCGCAAGCGCGAAAAGCGCGAGGTATATTGCTTTTTTGGAAAAAATCATTATCTTTGTGTTACCGTCAAGGCAAAGATAGATTATTTTACCTAAATAACCAATAACTGACCGCGATATATGTTTACCGAAAAAGCAAACGCCATCTTCAACCGCGCGATAGCAGATTATCACCTCTACGACGATGTGGACCACCATTTCGAGAACCCCTACGAGGCCGGTTCGCTCGAGGCGCTGCTCTATGACAAGAATATGGTCGATACGGTGCAGTGGCACCTTGAGGACATCATCCGCGACCCGGCCATCGACCCCGTGGAGGCATTGGCTATAAAGCGTCGCATCGACCGCTCGAATCAGGTGCGTACCGATATGGTGGAGTATATCGACTCGTATTGGCTCGACAAGTTCAAGGATGTGGCCGTGGCGGCCGATGCCCGAATCAACACCGAGACCCCGGCGTGGGCCATAGACCGTCTGTCGATTCTGGCCTTGAAGATCTACCACATGCGTCAGGAGACCGAGCGTACGGATGTCGGGCAGGAGCACCGCGACGCATGCGGCCGCAAGCTCGACACGCTGCTCTCGCAGCAGGTCGACCTCTCGACGGCCATCGAGGAGCTGCTGGAGGACATAGCGGCCGGCCGCAAGTATATGAAGACTTACAAACAGATGAAGATGTACAACGATCCGGCGCTTAATCCGGTATTATATGGCAACAAAAAATAACGAATCCGCCGCAACGCGTAAGGACAAACGTCTGCCTCGCCATATTGTCGCCATACGCCTCTCGGCCATGGGCGATGTGGTGATGCTGGCGCATACGTTGCGCGCCTTCAAGGCGGCATATCCCGACGTGAAGGTTACGGTCGCCACACGCAAGCAGTTCGAGTCGTTCTTCGACGGCATAGATGTCGACTTCATCTTCGTCGACACCAAGGGACGCCATCGCGGCCTGCGCGGTCTGTGGCATCTCTATCGCGATATCGGCCGCCGCGGCGTCGACGCCATAGCCGATATGCACGGGGTGCTGCGCTCGATCGTCGTGCGCACGCTCTTCCGTATGAGTATGTACCGCTGCGCCAAGATCAACAAGGGCAAGGTCGAGAAGTGGTTCCGTGTGGGATACAACAGCCAGAACAGCGTACCTCTCAAACATACCGTTGTGCGTTATTGCGACGTGCTGCGCGATCTGGGATTCGAATTCGACAACCCGGCACCCGCAGTCAAGATCCCGCGCCCGAACCCCATGGGTGAGAAACACGGCATTTGGGTCGGTTTCGCCCCCTTCTCGGCGCACGACGGCAAGACCTATCCTGCAGACCTGCGCGTCGAGGCGGTGCGCCTGTTCAGCGAGCGTTACGACCGTGTTTTCGTTCACAGCGGCGGCGGCGCCGAGGCCGAGTTCGCCATGCAGATGGAGCGTACCTATCCCAACGTTACGGCCGTGAACGGCAAGGTGGATCTTGCGGGCGAGTTGAACCTCATATCGAATCTCGACTGCATCGTCTCGATGGATTCACTTGCCATGCACATGGCATCACTTGTGGCTACACCCGTAGTATCGGTGTGGGGTGCAACACATCCGGCACTCGGTTTTCTCGGATATGGCTGCTCGCCCGAGGGTATCCTTCAGGTCGATATGCCGTGCCGTCCATGTTCGGTATATGGCGAGATGAAGTGCCAATATGGCGATTACCGCTGCCTGCGGGCCATTACCCCCGAGATGATCGTGGACAAGGTCGACGAGATGATTGCCGCGTCGCATGCTGACGCAAAGGCTCCGTCGTCGGAAGCAGACGCATCATCGAAAGATTCAACCGCAACCTCTTCAGCGTCTTCAACCTCATCTACTTCTCCAACCTCTTCAGACGCTGCATCCACTGTCGATACCGCACAGGCAGGCGGTGTGCAGGAGGGGTAGGGTGTGTGACGTATGATCTTGATTTGACGTATATGTTAAGACAGCCTTGTCGGCTGTAAACAAAGCAATAGATAAAACAGCGACGGCTCATCCCTATGGGGTGAGCCGTCGCTGTATGTTGTCGCTGTGGGGGATTAAGCCTCCGCAGTCTCTGTGTCGCTGTCCTTGAAGGCGTCGCGGATCTTCTCGATAACGCGCGTGCGGATGCTGCGCTCCATCGACAGGATCATGCTCTTGATAGCCTTGGGGGTGGATTTGCCGTGGCCTATCATCACCGCGGCGTTTACACCAAGCACGGGCGTGCCGCCTACGTTCTCGTAGTTCATGGCCTCCCAGAAGGGATTCATGGTTCCCATCTTGTGGTTGATGACATAGAGGCCCTCGGCCATCTTCAAGGCTATGTTACCGACAAAACCGTCGCAGATGATTACATCGGCTATTTTGCCGGAGAAGAGGTGTGACGACTCGACGTTGCCCACGAAGTTGTAGCGTCCCTTTTCGGCCTCGGCCTTCATGATCTGGTATGCGGCCTGCGTCTGGGCATTGCCCTTGGCCTCCTCCTCGCCGATGTTGAGCAGCGCTACGCGGGGATTCTTTATGCCGAGAACCGACTCGGCGTAGATCGAACCGATGAGTCCGTACTGGCTCAGCACCTCGGGTTTGCAGTCTACGTTCAGACCCACATCCATCATCAGCGCCTGCGTTCCAGCGACCGTAGGTATGGTGGTGGAGATAGTGGGGCGTATGACACCCTTCACGGGCTTGGCCACATACATCGAACCTACCATCATGGCTCCTGTAGATCCGGCGCTGGCGAACCCGTCGATTGCGCCCTTGGCCAGATATCCGAAGCCGACGGCGATACTCGAGTCGGGTTTCGACTTGAATGCCATGGCGGGGTGGTCGCCCATCTCGATCACGTCGGTCGTGTGTACGATCGAGAAACGATCGGCCGGACAATTCTCTGCAGCAAGGCACTCTTCGATCCTGCCCTTATCGCCGAAAAGCACTATGCGACTCTCGGTGTCTATGGCGTCGAGTGCCATGACTGCGCCCTTGACTACCGCCTCGGGAGCGAAATCACCGCCCATCGCATCAATTCCTATCTTTAACATAGTCTCTCTCTCTTAGTCGGTGTGGGTTAAATAAAATTGCAAAAGAGAGCACCGCACGGGAACTCTCTCGCAAACGGACTTCATCCGTTATTCGGCCTTCTTCTCGATAGCCAGCTTGCCGCGATAGTAACCGCACTCGGGGCATACGCGGTGGTAGAGCACCGCTGCACCGCAGTTTGAACAGGTAACGATCGTGGGAACTACGGCCTTGTAATGGGTTCTTCTCTTATCGCGTCGTGTAGACGAGATTTTGTGTTTAGGATGTGCCATTTTACAATATCTTTTTTAAGTTATTCGTATTATTCGTATTTTGTTGTCTTTTCCTTTTTCTTCCTGCCGGCGCCTCTTTTCCTCTTTTCTTTCTCCTTTTGTACCTGCTTTTTCTCGTCGCTCCTGCGCCATTGCCATTAGGGATCTCACCCCCCCCCTCCGGCTCAGCCTTTACAGACTCGTTTGGCTGGCTTCAGGTTACTTCCTTCGGCCCTTGCCTTCCCGGATGTCGGTCATTCCGGCCTTGAGGGCCTCCAACTTGCGGAGGTTTTCGGCGCTCAGTCCGCGGAGTGTCCCGGCCTCGAACTCATCGTCGTCGATGGCGTCGAGAAGATCACTGTCGGCAGCCTCCTCCTCGAGCAGCTCTTCGGCATCTTCCATCTCCTCTTCGAGAGCCTCGGCCTCCTCGGCCTCATACTCCTCGTCGAAGGCGTCGGCCTCGTCTTCGGCACTCTCTGCCCCCGCGATCAGAGCCTCATCCTGCGAAAGCATCTCTTCCATTGCCGAGAGGGATCCTGCGGCAGCGCCGATAGCGGTGTCGGTAGCGGGCGTGAAGCGCACCATCATGTCCGGGTCGCACTCCCCGTCGGGATGTACGCGGCGATAGGGCAGTGAGAGTACGATACTCTCATATATATACTGCATGAGGTTGATATCCTCCTCGTCGGGGGATACCCACATGTAGTCGCCGTCGTACTCGCCCTGATGGTCGGATACGAAAACAGTCAGTCGGCCGTCGAAGTGCACCGGTATCGTGCAGTCCTCCAGACAGCGGTCGCATTCGCATACGACGTGACCGTCGATCGTAACATCGAGGATCAGTTGCGTGTCGCTCTTGTCGATGTCCACATGCACCTTGCAGCGGCCATCCTTGATCTCCTTGCTTTCGTAGGCCTTGAAAAGGGCTCCGTCAACGTCGAAATCGACTTCGTGAAGACCGTTTTTCAGACCTTTATACGCGATGGAATATTTCTGTTCGAGCTCCATTTCGGTACAAATAGCTGGCAAATGTACAAATATTTCGGAATATGTGCAAATTATTGCTACATTTGTCATGCCTAATTTGTTTTACGGTTATGCAGCATAAATATACGGTACGTCTGCGCAGCGGTTTTGCCGAGTTGTGGCGTTACAACATCGTTGCCGAGTGCGGCGGTTTCGACGCGGCGGGAGAGCGCGTATGTTTCGTCTCGGCGCAGAGCGTGATCGCACCCGTGGGCTCGGCATTGCGGCAGGCCCCCTCCGAGCCGACGCACCCGCGTGCCCTTACCATGACAACCGAGCCGTGCGAATCGATCACGGCATACATATATGTCATCCCCAACACGCTGCCTGTTTCGCGCGAAGTGCAGGATTGCCTGCCGTTCGATCTCAAGGTCAGCGTGACGGCCGACGGCGAGACCGTATATGATGTTACGCACAAGGTCAACCAGTGGGGCGGCGCGTCGATCGAGCTCAAGCTGCCGGCACCGGTGCCGCAGCATGCGGGCGAGATCAGGCAGTTGTAACGGTGTGCGTATCGGAAAGTATGACAACCCCCGAAGAGATCACTCTCTTCGGGGGTTGTGCGTGAAACAGCCCGACGGCCTGTTTCGAAACCTAACTATTCTGTGAGAGGGTATGTTGCTTTGTGTATGTATAGATATTATGTCGTACGGGGCTGTTATTCGGTCTTGGAGTCTATGGTTAGCTGATATTCGTTTATCATCTTGAGCAGCGGATCGTCCAGCCCGAAGGTAAAGCCGCACGTGCGGGCCTCGCGCGCAAGGTTCCACACCAGAACCACGCTTGCCCCCATCCCTATGTAGACGTCGAACTTCTCGCGCATGGCCTCGACGCGGCGCTCACGAGAGGTGCGGCAGCCGTCGCCGCTCTCGATGCCCGTCTCGCCTATGATGAGCGGTTTGTCCAGATCGTACATTGCCTTGAGGCATGGCTCGAAGTGGGGCGACTCGATGGTATTCGACTCCTGATAATCATAGTCGTATTCGTGCAGGTTGCCAACGTCGATATTGGGGTTGTCGTGCATGGCCCGATAATTCTCGTAGCCTTCGTACGCGCAGCCGGCAAAGGTGCCGCTCTCGACCAGATGGTTGGGGTCGTGCTGCTTGATTACGGCCGCGACCTCGTGCAGGAAGTCGCGTATGGTGGCCCAGTCGGCCTCGCCCGGCTCGTTTATGATCTCCCACATGGCTATGGCGGGCGAATCCTTGTAACGCGAGGTCATCTCGATGACATGGGGCAGGTATTTGTCGCGGAAGCCGCTCTCGTACCACTCCTGCGTCTTGCCGCTGCCGTCACCGTCGGGGGCGCCGTCGAAGTCGCCGCAGCCGCTGCGGCCGTCACCCAGCGAGAGTATCAGTTTTATGTCGTATTTCTCGGCCAGATGCACAAGATAGTCCGTGCGGTGGTGGAAGGCGGGCGTGGCCCACGTGCGGACAATGGTGTTGTCGGGCAGCGATGCGAAGAGCGCCTCGGTCTGCTCGTCGGTGAAGAGCTCGTAGTCATGGCCGCAGCCGCACAACTGGAAAGAGTTGAACGAGACACAACGGTATGGCTTGCCGTTGAGCATAAGCTGACGGCCTTCGCGGTAGAGGAATCCCTTGCGGTATTTGGGCTTGGCCGATATCGGCGCCGCCATCAACAGCGCCATTACCAGAATCAATATGTTTCTCACCTTCATGTTTTTGTACAGTTATCGTTTGAGAGCCTTGCCCGGGGCGGGGTAGCGGCGTGCGGCATCGTCAAGCACAAGCACCCAGTCCTGTGCCTCGCCCGATGCGGGCGGGGTGAAGGTCAGAGGAGAACCGTCGTTGTCGATCGACCCGATCTTCTCGGCCTTGCCCGTGCGTGGATCGTACCACCACGCCGTGATACGCTCGCAGCGCAGCATGTCGCCGCGTACGGAGAATGTGCGTCCGATGGGGGCATATACCATTGCCCACGACCCGTCGGAGTCCATCGTCGCGACGAAACGGTAACGTCCGGCGCCCGGCACGGCTGAGGCAACCTCGGCGGGGATGATGAAGTCGGGTGCGGGTATGCGCGTGAAGTGGGGTCGCGACTCGATGAGGCGGCGCAGGTGTATCACCTGCGATGCGCCGGGCTGGTTGATCGCCTCGCGCCACGGCATGAGGGGACGGTTTATCGGGCCGCGGCGGCTCGACGGATCGTACATCTGCCATACCGAGTGGTGCCCGTATGTTATGCCTGCCGAGCCGTAGAAGACACTCCAGTAGAGTGCGCGGCGCACGTCCCAAGATATCGAGTGCCCGTCCTCGTCGGGGCGGAACTCCAGCGGGTGATCCTCATACAGGGGTTCGATGTCGATGATGGGCTTGGCGGGTGTGCGGCGGAAGTCGTCCAGAATCTGGGCGTTGGAGTTGTAGCGCTGGTTATGCCCGCTCTGGCGGCCGTTGAAGTCGAGCCATGCGTCGCCGTGGAACCACCGCGACGAGGTCTGCCATCCCGTGGGGTGGAAGGTCATCAGGTGACGGGTGTCGACACTTCGTATGCCGCGCGCCATGGCCCTTATGATGGCCTGCTTGTGTCCGTTGTCGGGATTGCGGTCGCCGCCGAGGATCCATATTACGTCGGCATCCTTGTATCGCTCGGCAATGAAACGTCCGTAAGCCTCGGCGTTGCGCTCGTCGAAGATAACCTTGCCCTCGTTCCAGTAGCGGCCCCATGTGGGCAGCAGCCCGATATACATGCCCAACTCGTTGGCGCGGCGCACGATATAGTCCACATGGTCCCAATAGTCGTTCTGCTCGCCATCCTTGACGGCGGGGCGCGACGGGTCGCGATCCGTCAGCGGCAGGTGGCCGTAGGCGTTGGGTACATCCACACCGTCAAGCTCGGCCAGAGCTACGGCCTGTATGACGTTGAAGCCCTTGGCGGCGCGGTTGCGCAGGTAGAGGTCGGCCTGCTCGCGGTCGAGACGGTGGAAAAGCTCCCACGCCGTGTCCCCCTGATAGAAGAACGGGCGGCCGTCGGCATATTGCAGATAGTGGCCGTTTTCGGATACGGTTATGGGGCGCTGTTGTTCTTGTGCCGCGGCGGGCAGGATGCCTGCGGCTGTAACGGCAGCTGCAAGCACTGAGTAGAGATAATGTCGGATAGTATGTTTCATGGTCGGTTGTGGTATTGTTATTTTGTTGGTTTGGTTACTTTTGTCCGCCTTTCTTGAAGCGGTATGCCCGCGGGTTGAGCAGTGTGCCCATCGTGAGAGCCTTTACTTCGGCCTCGTCCTGCTCCGTGAAGCTCGTTATGTGCAGCACCTCGGCCCCGCGCACCTCGCGCAGCTCGGCGTCGGTGAAGATCCCCGGCAGCCATGCGTGGATGAATGTGCCGTCGGCATAGGCGTCGCTGCAGCGCCCGTCATTGCTGTACTCGCCGCGCGTGCGGAACTGGTGTACCATGTGGTCGAGCATCGGTTTGTGCATCTCGGTCAGCAGGCGCCACTCGCCGCTCATCGGGTCGTTCTCCGAGGCGCGACAATGGTCGGGTCGCGGCAGGACGTTCCACTCGTTCTGGCAGCTCTTCACCCGCCACCAGTTGTCGTCACCCCAGCTTACGACGCGGAAGTTCGCGGCTATGATGCGTGAGGCCCACTCGTAGTGGCCGTTATAGACACGTATGTCGGTATAGTAGACGATGCACTTGTCGGCAATCGAGGGGTCAAGGCCGTAGGCCGTGGCCAGCGTCGCACCCTGTCCGCCGATGTTGATGATCATCGGGCGGTCGGGATGCTTGGCGTAGTTCTCGTTGATGAGCTTGACATATAGTTCGGCTCCCTCCGAGATCTTGTTTTCGCCCGCCTGCTCGCTCTCGGCCTCGGTTCCGACCGTTATCGGCGGCAGGCAGTCGGGGTCAATACCGCTTGCGATGGCGTTGTTGCGCGAGTCGTGCGCCGTATCTACCCAGTCGGGATGCGAAAATGTCCAGAAATCCGTCAATACGGGTGTGACGATAAGCCCCACGAGATTCATCCTCCCGAGCGACGCCATTGCATACATCCACTCGTCCTCGAAGACGTCGTCATAGACATCGTTGTCGTAGATGACTGGATTCTTGACCTTATGGCCCTCCTTTACCGTGATGCCGTGTATGTAGAGCCCCTCGGGATAGCCCGGGCGGTCGAATCCCCAGTCGCCGATGACGGGGTGGGGGTTGAGGCTCCAGTCGGTAGTCTCGGCGTTCCAGCGGGCGGCATGCACAATTGTGACGGCAGCAAATGCAAAGAGTGTGAGCAGCAGTTTTTTTATCATTGCGGTCGTGGACGGTGTTAGTAATGGGGATATACGTTATGTTCCGTTATGTTTACAAATTTATGTATAATTTTCAAGCAAACAAATTTTTACGTCTGTAATTGCTTTTTTGCATAATGCTTTTTATCTTTGATGCCATAACGGTACATAACGGTTTCTGCACTCTCCGTGCAGACTCCGAACGGTACATTGACAACGACCGAATGATGAAATTCAAACCCGATCCACGATCAGCGCATACGCTCTACGACCAGCTGGCGGCGTATGTTTCGGACTGCATGGCCGACGGAACGCTCGCGTCGGGTGACCGCCTGCTCTCGGTGAGCGAGGCGTGCCGGGCGTATGGTGTATCACGCGATACGGTTCTGGCGGCATACCGCACGTTGCAACGGCATGGTGAGGTGGTCTCGGTGGCCGGGAAGGGATTTTTCGTGGCGCGGCGCGGCGCGAAGGATACGGTGCGGGTATTTATGCTCTTCGATGCGATGAACCAATACAAGGAGACCCTATACCGTTCGCTTGTGGATGCTCTGGGGCCGCATTACGGTGTGAGTATTGCCTTCCATTACTACAATGCCGAACTGTTTGATTCGCTTGTGGCTGCCGCCCGTGGCAAATATGACTACTATGTGCTGATGCCGCACTTCAACTGTGACGTTACGTCCGTGCTGGACCGTGTCCCGGCCGATCGTCTGCTGCTTCTGGATGCATTCCCCGAAGGTTATTCGCGCAACTGTGCAGCCGTTTACCAGCGATTCTATACCGATGCCTACGAGGGTTTGAAGGCCCTTCTGGAAAAACTTCGTCGCTACGAGGCTCTGCATATCGTATATAACGGCCGTTTCCAATATATGCCCGACGACTATATCGCCGGTGCCTACCGCTTTGCCGGGGAGTTTCGCTATCCCGTATATGTCGAACGCGACTTCGATATGGATGCCATAGCGGCCGGCCACTGCTATATGGCCGTAGCGGAACGTGACCTTGCGGCCATGATCAAGAGCATCATGGCCAAGGGTTTGGTTGTGGGGCGTGATATCGGTCTGCTGAGCCTCGACGACACGCCTCTGAAGGAGGTGCTCATAGGGGGTATCACGACGCTTACGACAGATTTCGCTATTATGGGACGCACGGCGGCGGAACTTATCCGCAGCGGCGAACAGCAGCGCATAGCCAACCCGTGGCGGCTCTATCTCCGCGGCAGTCTGTGAGTGCGTGAGTGGGATGGGGAGGGCCTTGCAAGTGTTCGTGCAGGCACAAAAAAATGCCGCACCATTCGGTGCGGCATTTGATTTATCCGTTTATGGATGGATTACTTGTTGTAAGCCTTCATAACCGAGATCAGGTCGAGGACCTTGTTCGAGTAGCCCCACTCGTTATCGTACCAAGCGACAACCTTTACGAAGGTGTCGGTCAGAGCGATACCGGCTGCCTTGTCGAAGATCGAAGTGCGGGGATCGCCGAGGAAGTCCGACGATACGACAGCGTCCTCGGTGTAGCCGAGCACACCCTTCAGCTCGCCCTCTGATGCCTCCTTCATGGCGGCGCAGATCTCCTCATACTTGGCGGGCTTAGCGAGGTTTACAGTCAGGTCGACAACCGAAACATCGAGGGTAGGAACACGCATCGACATACCGGTCAGCTTACCGTTCAGGGCGGGGATAACCTTACCTACGGCCTTAGCGGCACCCGTAGACGAGGGGATAATGTTGCCCGAAGCGGCACGACCGCCACGCCAATCCTTCATCGAAGGACCGTCAACGGTCTTCTGGGTAGCGGTGGTCGAGTGAACGGTGGTCATAAGACCGTCGGTGATACCGAACTTGTCGTTCAGAACCTTGGCGATGGGAGCCAAGCAGTTGGTGGTGCAAGATGCGTTAGAAACGATCTTCTGGCCTGCATAGGTATCGGTGTTGACACCGCAAACGAACATCGGGGTAGCGTCCTTCGAGGGAGCCGACATTACGACGTACTTTGCACCGGCAGCGATGTGAGCCTGAGCCTTCTCCTCGGTGAGGAACAGACCGGTCGACTCTACTACGTACTCGGCGCCGACCTCGTCCCACTTCAGCTGTGAGGGATCCTTCTCGGCGGTTACGCGGATGGCCTTGCCGTTAACGATCAGCTGGCTCTTCTCGAGGCAGTAGTCGATGGTGCCGTCGAACTTGCCGTGCATGGTGTCGTACTTGAGCATGTAAGCCAAGTAATCCACGGGGCAAAGGTCGTTGATGCCCACTACATCGTACTTGTCAGTCTGAGTGCAAGCTGCACGGAATACCATACGGCCGATACGTCCGAAACCGTTGATACCAATCTTAATCTGTGCCATAATAGTGTTTGTTTTTATTATAGATAAAACTCTGTTATTTTTTTCACACCGCAAAGATACACACTTTCATTTTTTTTACAAAATAATTTTATTAAATTAAGTGCCCTCCGAACTTCTGCTGTCAAAAATTTCCATCGCCCGTGCGTCGCATTGTTCCCAAAAGGCATTACCGTTTGCTTTACGGCGGGGGTATATGCCGTTGTGTGGAGTATCTCTTAAGCAAATGTTATGTTTTGAGCCTCATTTTTGTTGCTCTCCTGTACATCCAAAGTGTATTCGTATTGTTCCGTCGGTTTGCATCGCGGCCTTTACGGTCGATGCGTATATGCGGTTTGCATCGGGATAATGCAAATATCGGGCATTTCCGGTTTCTGGGGTGGATAATATTTTCGATGAATCGGCTGTTGCGTCCGTTGAGGTGCCATTTGATATATGCCCGTGCGGATTATGTGTTGCAATCCAGCGATATATCGCTGCCTGCCGAACCAGATAGCCATACCGCGACGATGTAGAGACGATATAAAGTAAAACGTTGATGAGGATAAAGGGACGTAACTAATGTATACGTTTGCGTGCAGCAGATACACTTCTTATCTCTTTTTGCGTACGGTCTCGGTGTCCTCCTTTGCCTCCACCATACGGGCGCGCTTGGCCATGGCCGAGGCGAAGACGAAGTCGTTGAGTTCGCGGTTGTCGGCGTGCAGGATGTCGTATTTCGACCCCTCCCACCATTTGTGGCCTTCGTATATGAAGACTATCTTCTCGCCGATCTCCAGCACCGAGTTCATGTCGTGGGTGTTGATGATGGTGGTGATGTTGTACTCCTCGGTGATGTCGCGGATAAGGTTGTCGATGACGATCGAAGTCTGCGGGTCGAGACCCGAGTTGGGCTCGTCGCAGAATAGGTAGCGCGGGTTGAGTACGATGGCGCGGGCGATGGCCACACGCTTGGTCATGCCGCCGCTAAGCTCCGAGGGGTAGAGGTGGTTGGCGTTGTCGAGGTTGACGCGCCGCAGGCAGAAGTTCACGCGCTCCATCTTCTCCTCCTCCGACTGCTCGGTAAAGAGGTCTAACGGCAACTTGACGTTCTCGGCCACGGTCGACGAGTCGAGCAGCGCCCCGCCCTGAAAGATCATGCCCGCGTTCTTGCGGATGCGTTTGCGGGCCTTGAAGTCGAGGTCCGTGAAGCATACGTCATCGTAGTATATGGTTCCCGAGTCTACCTCGTGCAGGCCCACGAGGCTCTTGAGCAGCACGGTTTTTCCCGAGCCGCTGCGCCCGATGATAAGGTTTGTCTGTCCCGCGTCGAACTCGACCGAGATATCGTCGAGGACGGTGCGGCCGTCGAACGATTTTACTATATGTTCCGCCTTGATCATTGTTTTATGTAAGCAGCAGCTGTGTTAGGATGAGGTTGAAGATCATGATGACGATCGAGCTCGACACCACGGCGCGCGTCGAGGCCTTGCCCACCTCGAGCGAGTTGCCCTTGGCGTAGTAGCCGCAGTAGGCCGAGATGCTGGTGATGATGAAGGCGAAGACGGCGATCTTGATGAGCGAATAGGTCACCTCCCACTGTACGAAGCAGTATTGCAGACCCTCGATGTAGTCGGCGGGGATCATGATTCCCGTCAGTGCCGCGATCATGTATCCGCCGATGATGCCTATGATCATGCTGAGGATCGTCAGGAAGGGGAAGAAGAATACCGTAGCGACGATCTTGGGCAGGATGAGGTACGAGGCAGAGTTTACGCCCATGATTTCGAGGGCGTCGATCTGCTCGGTTATGCGCATGGTGCCTATCTCGGATGCGATGTTCGACCCGACCTTGCCGGCGAGGATCAGCGCTACGACCGTCGACGAGAATTCGAGTGTCATGGTTTCGCGCGTGGCGTATCCTATAAGGTAGCGGGGTATGAAGGGCGACTCGAGGCTTATGGCCATCTGGAGGGTTATCGCGGCGCCGATGAATACCGATATTATGGCCGTGAGACCTATCGAGTTGAGGCCGAGGGCCTCCATTTCGTAGAATATGCGGCGGCGGTATATACGCATCTTTTCGGGACGCGAGAACACCTTCTGCATGAGCAGGAAATATCTTCCAATCGATTCGAACATCCGCTGAATGTTATGGCGCCGGCACCTGTGACCGCTACCGTCGTGTGCGGCAAAAGTACGGATTTATTTTCAATCTGCAAAAAGCGGGCCCCGCCTGCCGTGGAGCAGAGCCGTCTTGAGGACATCACAGTGGCGGGCCCTGCGGGACGGCCTGTTCCGGTACGGGTATGCCGTCGCGCCACACCACTTCGACATTCGACAGGTACCATGTCTTGCCGTTGTCGTCGTTGCCTTGATAGAACAGGTATGTGCGGCCGTCGGTGTCCTTGAAGATGTGGGGGTGGCCCGACTCGCAGCTGTTCCACGTACCCGGGTCGCCGTTGGCGAGGAAGGGCTTGTTGCTCATCTTCGTCCAGCGGATACCGTCGTCGCTGACGGCTACGCCCACCTGCTGCGGCCGGTTGTTGTAGGCGCCGGCGTAGAACATGTAGTATTTGCCGTCGTGTTCGACGATGGAGGCACCCTCAGTGCATGTCTCCTCCCACGGATATTCGGGTTTGAGGACGGGCCCGTCACCCACCTGCCGCCACTCGCCGCGCGAGAAGTCGGTGTCGGCCGGAGCCTCCGCCACGCCTATGATCTGGCGTTTGTAGTCTGTCGTGCGCGTGGCGTAGTACATGAGGTAGCGGTCGCCGACACGGGCAACCTCGGCGTCGATGGCGCGGCCGCAGGTCCACGCGGCGGGCTCGGGCGCGAAGATCGGGTTCGAGGCGTCGCGCTCGAAGTGTATGCCGTCCGTCGACCATGCGTGGCAGATGGCATCCTTCTCGTTGTTGCCGTATGTCTGGTAGAAGAGGTGTACCGTATCGTCACGCACCAAGGCGCAGGGGGCGCAGAAGCCTTTCGATTCGTACTGTCCTGCGGGTTCCATTATCGCCACGGGTGTCCAATGCGTCAGGTCACGGCTCTCGGCTATGCCGACAGTCCAGCCCTCATCCTTGGCCGGCGCCATCGAGTAGTACATCAGATAACGCTCCTTGAAACGTATGACGTGGGGGTCTTTCGAGATCTTGCGGCCGTTGCGCGTCGAGTCGGCGTAGTGCATGGCCGGCAGTCGGGGCTGCGTGTCGGCGACGGCGTCGGCCGTGGTGTTTTCTGGGTTTCCGCCGCACGAGACGGCTGCCGCGAGCGTGGCGGCGCAGAGAATGGGTAGCAGTGTCCTTTTCATATCATATCGTTGAGGTTGACAGTTCATGCGGGCGTATGGCTACCCGGCCCCGAGACAATTTAACTCTTGGTGTCGGTCTCGGAGGTTATCTCCTCGAACTCGACGTAGTCGCCGACATCCGATCTGACACGCTTCTCGCGTACCGAGGTGGCATATATCTTGACTTCGCCCTCGTCGGGGTTGCTGTTTCGGCGGCTGCCGGAGGTGTATTCGCGGCGGGTGCGGTATTCGCGGCCGAAATCGCGGGCGGAGCCGTCGCGCTCCATGCGCCGCGCCTCGCGCCGCAGACGCAGCAGCATGGCTACGGGCCAAGCCACGATCAGCAGCAAAACTACCAGCAGGCCTATGAGTACGGCACCGAACAGTGACGGTACGAATACCGCCAGCATGACGATAATGACCACCGTCAGGGGATTGTTCCTTATGAAGGAGATCATGGCGTCGAGTATGGCCGAAAGAATGTTCATAAGATGATTCCTTTCTGTTGCTAATGCAGGGCGAAAATACAAAAAAATCGCCATTTGCCGAAATTCCGGCGGCCGGTACGGATAAAATTGCTATTTTTGACGCGTAAAAAACAAAATCCCGCTTCTATGTCACATCAACTTTTAGCCGTTTCGCCGGTGGACGGCAGGTACAATAAGATAACGTCGGTGTTGTCGAATTATTTTTCGGAGTTCGCACTTATCCGCTACCGCGTATATGTCGAGGTCGAGTATTTCATCGCCCTGTGCCGGCTTCCGCTGCCGCAGCTGAGTGATGTCCCCGAGTCGGCATACGACTCTCTGCGCGACCTCTACACGTCGTTCGACATGAAGGATGCCGAGCACGTGAAGGAGATCGAGAGTGTCACCAACCACGATGTGAAGGCTGTCGAGTACCTGCTCAAGGAGAAATTCGATTCCATGGGTCTGGGCCGTTACCGTGAGTTCGTGCATTTCGGCCTCACGTCGCAGGATATAAACAATACGGCCACGCCGATGATGCTCAAGGAGGCGCTGAACGATGTCTATCGTCCCGCGCTGGCATCGGTTACGGAGAAGTTGCGTGCTATGGCGGCCGAGTGGCGTGACGTTCCGATGCTGGCCCACACGCACGGACAGCCCGCCTCGCCGACATGTCTGGGCAAGGAGCTGATGGTCTTTGTCGAGCGTCTGGAGAAGCAGACGGCGCAACTCGACGCCATAGCCCCGGCTGCCAAGTTCGGCGGCGCCACGGGCGGATTCAACGCCCACCATGTGGCCTATCCCGGCATCGACTGGGTGGCATTCGCCAACCGATTCGTGAATGAGACTCTGGGTCTGTCGCGCTCGCAGTACACAACGCAGATCGAGCACTACGACAACCTTGCCGCCACGTTCGACGCCATGAAGCGCATAAACACCATATTGATCGACCTTGCGCGCGACATGTGGACATATATCTCGATGGAGTATTTCCGCCAGCAGGTGAAGAAGGGCGAGGTCGGCTCGAGCGCCATGCCCCACAAGGTCAACCCCATCGACTTCGAGAATGCCGAGGGTAACTTCGGCGTGGCAAATGCGCTGTTCGGATTTCTGGCGGGCAAGCTCCCCATATCGCGCATGCAGCGTGACCTGACCGATTCGACCGTGCTGCGCAATGTGGGCGTACCCGTGGCGCACTCGCTCATCGGCTTCGCGTCGTTGCAGAAGGGGCTGGGCAAAGTTATCCTCAACGAGGCGAAGCTGGCATCCGATCTGGAGGACAATTGGGCGGTCGTGGCCGAGGCCATGCAGACGATCCTGCGTCGCGAGGGTTATCCCAACCCATACGAGGCGTTGAAGGCTCTGACACGTACGGGCGGACATATAACGGCCGAGACCATCCGCACATTTATCGACTCGCTCGATGTAGATGACGACGTGAAGGCCGAGATGCGTGCCATCACGCCCCACAACTATACGGGTATGGTACGGTAGCAGTGCGGAGACATATTAATTAAAATGCAAGGGCACCTATTTGGGGTGCCCTTACTTTATGCCTGGCATCAGGTTGTTAGAAGTCTATTCCTATTTTTACGTTGATGGATGAAATCTTGATATAGTCGTATGGAACATACTTGTATTTCTGAAGGGTATATCCGACTCCTATGTTGAGGCCCATTGTGTTGCCCAGACTAATGCGGCATCCCAAGGACGGCGATAAGTATAATCCTTCGCAATCCAGTAGAGAATATCCGATCTTAACATCGACAAAGGGGGTTGCCTGAGCATTGATGATATCGGTGCGTATGTCGGCAAATATCGGTAGGTTTACGGCCGTTCCCTTATAATAGTAGTTTACTCCGGCTCCAACTCCGATATACAGTTGTGGTACTATTTGATATCCGTGAGATGTTGTGGCTCCAATGCTGTAGGCTCCCTCTATAAACCCTTTGCTCGAGCTCCAGTCGAGATCAATAAATCCGCGGTATCCGGTTTTGATGTTACCGTTGCTTATGGTATGTCGTTTGTAAGACGTGCTCGCCGTGCTTTTTGTTATTTTCTCGACCTCCGACATCTGATATGCGAAGATACTGCCGTCCTTGGTCTGTATCTTTAATGATTGTCCTGGTACTTGTTCGATGACCGTACCATTGATGATGCTGCCGTTCTTCAGGTAAACGGTTTCCTGCATGGTTTGCGCGCATAGTGTTGTTGCCGAAAATGTTATCAGCAACAATGAAGCTAAAATTAGTTTCATAAACGTAATTTTTTTGCCGCTCGGCTCCTTGTTCGACTGTTTGGGCTAAATGTAAAAGAAAGCGTGGTGCCGAATACTTATTTTTGAATTGCAGGTCGTAGGAAACCTTGAGGATAAAATAAGCAACAGCCCCACGCCGATATCCCAAATACGGATATGACGCGGCAAGATGTCTGCTCTTCTCTCCTCATTCGAATTTCCTACGTTCGCAATTCGAGAACGAGCAACACTTTCCGTGTTAAGTATGTCGTCACAAATATAACGACATTGAACGAAACGTGCAAGGCTCTTGGGCCTGTTGCCGGCTGTTGCTGTTGTGGCGCATAACAAAATTGCAATTTTTTTTTATATTGTATCCCTTGGTATTAATAAATGTGGGGGGGAGGAATTACTAAAGTCTTATAGTTGGCTTGTTTCTCCTTTTTTGTATCTTTGTACGTCACGGGGTGCGGCAGGGGCGTACGTCAGCCCGCCGCAGCCACAACTTTTGTACAATGGAACCAAACAGAATATCGGCGGCGGCATTTGCCGACACCAAGCAACACTATGCCATTCTCGACGGCCTGCGCGGCGTGGCGGCCCTGACGGTGGTATGTTTTCACCTCTTCGAAGCCTTTGCCACGAGCCACCTCGACCAGCGTATCAATCACGGCTATCTGGCCGTCGATTTCTTCTTCATACTTTCGGGCTTTGTCGTCGGCTACGCCTATGATGACCGTTGGGGGCGTATGGGTGTGGGGGAGTTTCTCAAAAGGCGATTCATACGTCTGCATCCGATGGTTGTGTTCGGTGCTTTGATCGGGGCGGCGGTATTCTACACCCAAGGGTGCCCCGTGTGGGATGTCTCGAAGATCACCCTCGGGGCGTTGGCCGTGGCGACGCTCATGAACGCGCTGTTGCTGCCCGCGCCGATCTCGATGGAGGTGCGCGGCGTGGGGGAGATGTACCCGCTCAACGGCCCGAGCTGGTCGCTGCTGTTCGAATACATAGGCAACATACTCTACGCTTTCGTGCTGCGCCTGCTGCCGACGCGTGCGCTCGGCGCACTGGTCGCCGTGGCGGGATGCTCGCTCGCGGCATTCGCCATGTGGGGGCCGCTGGGGGATGTGTGCGTGGGTTTCTCGATGACGGGCGACAATATCGTGGGCGGCATGCTGCGCCTGCTGTATGCCTTCCCGATGGGACTGTTGCTTTCGCGTCTGTTCCGTCCGCGGCATGTGCGCGGCGCCTTCTGGATCGGGGCTGCGGCCATCGTGATACTCTCGGCCGTGCCGCGTCTGGGCGGAAGCGAACGCTTGTGGCTGAACGGTCTCTACGATTCGTTATGTTTTCTGGTGGCCTTCCCCGTAATAGTGTGGATCGGAGCTTCGGGAAAGACTACCGACGCCTTCACTACGCGAGTGTGCAAGTTCCTGGGAGACATATCATATCCGCTCTATATGGTTCACTATCCGTTCATATACATATATTACGCGTGGGTCAAGAACAACGGCCTGACCTTCGGCGAGAGCTTCCCCGGGGCGGCGGCTCTTGTGGTAGGGTCGGTAGTGTTGGCATACGCGGCGCTGCGGCTCTACGACGAGCCTGTGCGGCGGTTCCTTACGCGGCACATGCTGCGTCGCGGCAAGTGAGATGTGTATAGACGGGCGCGGCGGAGAATC
>URBK01000025.1 GCA_900546065.1 uncultured Alistipes sp. | reverse complement strand
CCCGCCGAATTTTATTCCCGATACGTTATTCCGGCTGATGCTCCGGACGCAGCAGGTCGGTAACGACCTTCACGGGAGAGAACGTCGTCACGGGTACCTCCACGAAGACCGTATTCCAGTCCGACATGGCGCCGTTCCAGAGTCCGGGCAGCTCCTGCGCCCTCAACTCGCGGCCGAAGCTCGACTTCGACGAGATGAATCCCGTCGCGGGGTCGGTATATTGCGTCAGGTCGAACTTCACGCCGCGCGAGTTACGCACGCCGCACACGATATCCACGGGATTGAAATATGTCGCCGTACGCATCACATCGCGCTCCCCGGGTGCGATCTGGCTCGGCTCGGCTATCTGCAGCGACTCTATTCCGTCGCGGCCCACGGCCCAGAAGGGTCCGCCGCCCGGCTCGCCCTCGTTGCGCACCATGCCGCACACACGCATCGGACGGTCCAGAATGCGTTTGAGCATCGCCGAATCGTAGTTTTCGGGCAGCTTGACACACAGACGCCGCTCGATGAAATCCACGATGGGGTTCAGATCGGCCCCGCCCACCTCCAGCGCCTGAAGGTAATCGAACGCCTGCGCCTGCAGCATGAGCAGAACACCGGCCAGCGCCTTCTTGTACTTCACCGTATCGCCGCGGCGTGCATCGGTGGTTACGTTATCGATATTCTTGACGAAGATTATGTCGGCGTCGATGTCGTTCAGATTCTCGATCAACGCGCCGTGGCCCGCGGGACGGAACAGCAGCTCGCCCTTATCGGTACGGAACGGCGTATTGTCGGGATTGACGGCTATGGTGTCGGTCGAGGGTTTCTGCACCGAGAACGAGACGTCATACTTGACGCCGAAACGCTCCTCGTAATATGGCTGCGTTGCCCCCAGCACATCCCAGAACCCGCCCATGTGTTCGGGCGAAACGGTGAAATGTATGTGTACGTCGTCCCCCGTGCGGGCATACATCGCACCCTCGACCAGATGCTCCTCGACGGCCTTGCGGTTGCCGTCGGCATAGGCGTGGAAGGTGACCAGACCTTTAGGCTTGTGCCCGTATGCCAGACCCGTGTCGATGATCGTAGCGATGATTTCGCGCTCGTCGGCGCCTTTGGGCAGCACCTCCTGCAGCTCGTCCCAGAAGGCAAAACGGGGAAGATTCTCCAACACCGTCTCCACGCCCTTGCCGCGACGTCCCTCGTTGACGAACTCGAACAACTCCTTGAACATACGCGTGGCGGCACCCGATGCCGGCACGAACTTCACGACACGCAGACCTTCCGCGGCCGTCTCGTAACGCGCTACGGCACGCTGCGTCTCATCCTCGTCGAGCACCCTCACGCCGTCGCCGGCCGAGGCCGCGCGCACGATCTTCAGATAGGGGAACCCGTTGCGGAAATTCTCTATCTGACGCTCCACGGCCTGCAACGTAAGGCCGTGCTTCTCGATCTGCAATAAGTCTTCCTTGCTGAACATACTCATATCTGTCTGGTTAATCTGTCAAATCAAAAACTGTTCAAAATTACGAAAATATTTCTAACTTTGTCGAAAATGCGGATATTTATACACCGCCTCCCGAAAATCAGCAAAGTCATTCGGCTCATGAAAAAACTACTTTTCACCCTTGCCGCGCTCCTCACGGCCGCTCTCAGCGAGGCCTCTCCCCTATGGATGCGCTACCCCGCCATCTCGCCTGACGGCCGCACCGTTGCCTTCTCCTATAAGGGCGACATATATGTTGTCGACGCCGCCGGCGGCACGGCCCGACGACTCACGGCCGAGAGCGGATACAACTACGCTCCAGTCTGGTCGCCCGACTCGCGGCAGATAGCATACGCGGGGGACCGCTACGGCAATTTCGACATATTCCTCATCGCGGCCGAGGGAGGACAGCCCCGACGCCTTACGACCCATTCGGCAGCCGAGGAGCCATACGCCTTCACTCCCGACGGGAAACAGATATACTATGGCGCCCACATCTGGGATCCCGCCTCGAGCGCCCTCTTCCCCACGGGGTCGATGACCGAGCTGTATTCCGTTTCCGTAACGGGCGGCCGTCCCGTGCAGGTGCTCCCCACACCCGCCGAGGCCATAACGTTCGCGCCGGACGGCGAGTCGTTCCTCTATCAGGACCGCAAGGGCGGCGAGAACATCTGGCGCAAACACCACACGTCATCCATCACGCGCGACATCTGGCGTTACGACGCCTCGACGGGACGCCACACGAACCTCACGGCACGTGACGGCGAGGACCGCAACCCGCGTCTTGCCGACGGCGGCCGCACGGTATATTTCCTGAGCGAGCGCGGCGGCACATTCAACGTATGGTCATTCCCCGCCGACGACCCCGCGGCCGCAAAGCAGGTGACCGACTTCAAGACACATCCCGTGCGATTCCTCTCGGTGGCCGACAACGGCACCCTATGCTACGGATACAACGGACAGATATATACGCAGGCAGCGGGCGGGCGCCCGCAACAGCTCAATGTCGAGATCGTCTCGGCCGAACCGACAGACAAGACCTCGCGTCTGAGCGTCACGGGAGGACGCGACCTCACCGTCTCGCCCGACGGCAAGCAGGTGGCTTTCGTCTCGCGCGGCGACATCTTCGTCACCTCGGTAGACTATACCACCACAAAACAGATCACCTCGACACCGCAGTCGGAGGCCGATCCCGACTTCGCCCCCGACAACCGCTCGATGGTCTACGCATCGGAGCGTGACGGCTACTGGCGCATCTACACGGCAAGGATAGCCCGCGACGAGGATCCCAACTTCCCCAACGCCACGCTCATCGACGAAGAGCCCCTGTTCAAGGACGACGGCATCGAGCGCACATGTCCGAAATATTCGCCCGACGGCAAGCGCGTGGCCTACTTCGAGGACCGCAGCCGACTGATGGTCAAGGATCTGGCCACGGGCAAGGTGCATCAGGTCACCGACGGCAGCTGCCAATACTCCACCGACGGCAATATCGACTACGCATGGTCGCCCGACGGACGTTGGTTCGCCATAAACTACATAGGCAACCGCCACGACCCCTATTCCGACATAGGACTCGTCAGTGCCGATGGCGGTGAGATCACGAACCTCACAAATACGGGTTATTTCGACTCGTCGCCGCAATGGGTTCTGGACGGCAATGCCATTCTCTTCGAGTCGGACCGCTACGGCATGCGCAGCCACGCATCATGGGGCTCGCTGTCGGACGTGATGATCATATTCCTCAACCGCAAGTCATACGAGATATTCCGTATGGACAAGGAGGAGTACGAACTCTACGACGAGGCACGGAAACGCGCCGAGGGCGACAAGAAGAGATCCGAGACCGACAACAAGGATAACAAAGACAAGAGCGCCGACGGCGAGAAAAAGGATGGCGACACCGCCGCAAAGCAGCCCGAGCCGATAGTAATCGAGCTCGAGAACATCGAGGATCGCACGGTGCGTCTGACGCCCGCCTCGTCGTCGCTGAGCGGTTTCACGCTCGACAAGAAGGGGCAGACGCTCTACTACCTGTGCGCCTACGAGGGCGGATACGACCTCTGGCAGATGGATCTGCGCGACCGCGGCAGCAACCGCATCATGCGCAAGGGCAGCGGCAGCGGCGCGCTCGTCTGGGACGACAAGATGGAGAACATGTTCCTGCTCGGCGGGCGCATGCTGCGCTTCAAGGGCGGCAGCGGCTCGGGCGACAACATCTCGGCCTCGAGCGAGATGCTGCTCGACGCCCGCGCCGAACGCGAATACATGTTCGACCGCATATACCGTCAGGAGAAACGCCGCTTCTATACGGAAGATATGCACGGCGTGGACTGGGAGGCACTGCGCGACAACTACCGCCGCTTCCTGCCCGACATAGACAACAACTACGACTTCGCCGAGATGGCCAGCGAATGGCTCGGCGAGCTGAATGTATCGCATACGGGATGCCGCTACTCGCGCCCCTCGGATGCCAGCGGCGACGTGACGGCCGACCTCGGACTCATATTCGACATGAGGCACGAGGGTGACGGCCTGCTCATAGCCGAAGTCGTGGCACAGGGCCCCTTCGACCGTGCGTCGTCAAAAGTGCAGGCGGGCGACATCGTCGAGAAGATCGACGCCCGGCCGATCAAGGCGGGCGAGGATTACTTCCCTCTGCTGAACCGCCGCGCCGGACGCCGGACGCTTGTATCGATATACCGCCCCTCGGACGGCACGCGCTGGGACGAGACCGTCGAGCCAATATCTCAGTCGCAGCTCTCGCAGCTGCTCTACAAACGCTGGGTGAAACAGCGCGCCGCCGATGTGGAGCGTCTCTCGGGCGGCCGTCTGGGATATGTCCACATACAGTCGATGGGTGACGAGAGCTTCCGCACCGTCTATGCCGAGATACTCGGACGCTACAACCAGTGCGACGGCATCGTCATCGACACCCGCTTCAACGGCGGCGGCCGCCTGCATGAGGATGTGGAGGTGCTATTCAGCGGCAAGAAATACCTCACGCAGGTCATACGCGGCAAGGAGGCGTGCGACATGCCGAGCCGCCGCTGGAACAAGCCCTCGATCATGATAACGTGCGAGGCCAACTACTCGAACGCACACGGCACGCCGTGGGTATATCAGCATCAGGGTATAGGCAAGGTTGTCGGCATGCCCGTGCCGGGCACCATGACGAGCGTCTCGTGGGAGCGTCTGCAGGATCCGACTCTCGTATTCGGCATCCCGATCATCGGCTACCGTCTCGAGGATGGCTCGTATCTTGAGAACAAACAGCTCGAACCCGACATCAAGGTCGCAAACACGCCCGAGACAATCGCCGAAGGCCGTGACGAGCAGCTGGAGACGGCCGTAAAGGAACTGCTGCGGCAGATTGACCAGAAGAAGTAAAGTATATATATAGGAGATGATACGTGAAACAGCCGACGCGCCGCTGCGGCAGCGCAACAGTTTCCATGTCGAGGAGCGGGCCGAGCGGCTCATCGAGTTCGACCGCAAGGAGGATCTCGACCTGATATTCGGTCAGGGGCGGCCCGAACGTTGGTACGTTCTGGGCGGAGGCAACAACATATTATTCACCCGCCGCTTTGAGGGAACGCTCATAAAGCCAGCCGCTACGGGCATAACCGTCATCGGCGAGGATGCCGATACGGTCACGCTGCGTGCCGAGGCCGCCACCGACTGGGACCGCATGGTCGCATGGTGTGTCGAACGCGGTCTCTGGGGTGCCGAGAACCTCTCGCTCATACCGGGGTCCGTGGGAGCCTCTCCCGTGCAGAATATAGGTGCATACGGCGCCGAGGCCGCCGGAATCATATACCGCGTCCACCTATACGACACGCTGCGACGCGAGCATGTGACTCTGGAGAAGGCCGACTGCCGCTTCGCATACCGCGACAGCATCTTCAAGCACGAGCTGCGCGGCCGCACCGTCATCACGGCCGTGGAATTGCGCCTTGGCAAACACCCTGCCCCCAACCTCGCATACGGCGATCTGAAGGCTCAGGTCGAGGCCCGGGGCGGCGCCTCAATCGCAAACATACGTGATGCCGTCTGCGCCATACGCCGCAGCAAACTGCCCGACCCCGACACTCTTGGCAATGCCGGCAGTTTCTTCAAGAATCCCGTTGTCGACAATGCCACGGCAGAGCGTCTGCGGGAGGAAGACCCCGCATGTCCCGTATATCCGGTTTCGGCGCACGGCATGTGCAAGCTGGCCGCCGGATGGCTTATCGACCGTGCAGGGCTGAAGGGCTTCCGTATGGGGCGTGTGGGCGTACATGAACGTCAGGCTCTCGTGCTGGTGAATTTCGGCGGCGCCACAGGTGATGAGGTCATCGCGCTGGCACGGTATGTTCAGGACAAGGTCTTCGACCGCTTCGGCGTGAAGATCGAGCCCGAAGTGAATATTTTATAACAAGAACAAAAAGACGGTTTAGGCCGGCCGAAGCAAAGGATTCCACAAGAGATACATAAAAGCATATTATGGGAATAGGGCTGTGAGCCACGATGGAATATGATAAGAGAGACTATAAGCGCAGACAACAATAACAAGGATATGCTCACCGAGAGATTTCAGGCATACGTACGCGACAACGAGCTCTTCACTCGTGAGGACAAGATACTGCTCACGGTATCGGGCGGCGTCGATTCGATGGTGCTCATGACGCTCTGCTTCAACTGCGGCTACAACGTGGGTGTGGCCCACTGCAACTTCCAGCTGCGCGGGCAGGAGAGTGACGAGGACGAAACGATGGTACTCGAGACGGCCCGCAAGTACGGCATCGTATGCTACAACAAACGTTTCGACACCGTAGGCGAGATGGAGCGCACGGGCGAGTCGATGGAGATGGCGGCACGGCGGCTGCGATATGCATGGTTCCACGATCTGTGCAGGGAATACGGATACACGGTCATAGCCATCGCCCACCATATCGACGACTCGATCGAGACCTTCTTCATCAATCTGCTGCGCGGCACGGGACTGCGCGGCCTGACGGGTATAAGCAATCAGGTGGGGCACGTCGTGCGGCCTCTGATGTTCGCCACACGCCGCGAGATCACCGAGTTCGCCCTCCAGAAACACATTCCCTTCCGCGAGGACTCGTCGAACCGCTCGACAAAATATCTGCGTAACAAGATACGTCTGGGACTCATACCCCGCATACGCGAGATCAACCCGCGCTTCACCTTCATCATGCGCCGCAACATCGACCGGCTGGAAGATGCCCAGCGCTTCATCGACGCGGCCATCGACAACATATTCCGCACGGTCGTAACCGAGTCATCGGGCGTATATACGCTTCATGTCGACCGCATCGGCGAGCAGAGCACCCGCGAATTTGTCATCTACGAGATACTCAACACCCACTACGGATTCCGTGGAGATACGGTCGACACCCTCTGCCGCGCCCTCGACAGCGGCAGTTCGGGCAAGCGCTTCTATTCGCGCAACTATACGGCCGTAGTCGACCGCGGCACCGTAGTCGTAGCCCCCATCGACGAGGGAGACCCGTGCGAAGTGACCGTCGAGAAGGGTCAGCATCGCGCCTACTGCGGCAACTCGGCCCTCTACTTCGATGTGTGCGATGTGGACAGTCTGGCCACATACTCCGCCCCCGAGAATATCGCGCTGATGGATGCCGACAAGGTGGAGTACCCGTTGACGCTGCGCCGCTGGCACGACGGCGACGCCTTCACCCCCTTCGGCATGGACGGCCGCAAGAAGGTGAGCGACTATCTGATCGACCGCAAGGTGCCACTGCCCGAAAAACAACGTCAGTTCGTACTCATCTCGGGCGGCCGCATAGCATGGCTCGTGGGACGACGCATCGACGACGCCTTCCGTATCACCGACTCCACGGAGCGTGTGCTCCGCATAACGCGAGAAATCATATAGCCCATGGCCAAGACCGCTGTCAGATTCAAGGAGAGCGTCGCCGAGTACGAACGTCTGCGCAAGGAGATAGCCGCCCGCCGCTTCGCCCCGATATATCTGCTTATGGGCGAGGAGGGCTACTTCATCGACTCCTTGTGCGATGCTCTGGCCTCGACCATACTCACACCCGCCGAGCAGTCGTTCAACCAGATCACCGTCTACGGCAAGGATACCGACGCGGCACAGGTGGTAAACCTCTGCCGCCAGATGCCGATGATGGGCTCGCACGAGGTGATCATCGTACGCGAGGCGCAGCAGCTGCGCAACATCGAGAAACTCTCGCTCTACACCTCCAAACCTCAGCCCTCGACCATACTCGTCGTCTGCCACAAGGATCGCAGCGTCGACCGCCGCTCGGCCTTCTACAAGCAGTGCGCCGCCGCAGGCGTGGTATTCGAATCGGTACGGCCGCGCGACTACGAGATCGGGCCGTGGCTCACATCGTTCATAGCCTCGCGCGGACTAAAGATCGATGCCAAGGCGGTGCAGATGCTCACCGACCAGCTCGGATGCGACATATCGAAGATCTCGAACGAGGTGGACAAACTGCTGCTGGCGCTGCCCGAAGGCACTCGTTCCGTAACCGACGCCATCATAGAACAGTATGTCGGCATATCGAAGGATTACAACAACTTCGAGCTGTGCAACGCCGTGGCCGCGCAGCAGGTCGAGCGGGCCATGCGCATAGCCGACCACTTCGCCCGTAACACGAAGGACAACCCGCTGCTATTGACCATCACGGCACTCTTCAACCTCTTCCGCGACATCTTCGTGGTGAATTATCTCGGGTGGCTCTCGCGCCATAAGGGCATGCCCTTTCCCGACGACATGTCGCTCATGCGTTCGCTCAAGAAGAGCAACCTCTACGCCGTCAAGGAGGTCAAGCAGGCGGCCGCACGCTGGAACAACCGCCGCGTATTCAACATTCTCGGCCTGTTGCGCGAGTATGACGCCAAGAGCAAGGGCATCGACACGGGCGGCGCCGACGACGGCGAGTTGCTGCGCGAGCTGCTGCTAAAGATATTCATGGCATAAATCAGCCACATGCATCAATAAGGACAACGACCACACATGCCGAGCCGATACATATCACGCGACGGCGAGATCCTCGCCGACCGATTCACCGACGGGCCGTATATATTCCAGAATGTACACACGCTCGGCGGCGCGGCACGGCATACGGCCGCACACACGGCTCTGCTGCGCGCCGCCGCGAGGACGCTGTTCGGATTCGATCCGGAGATTACGGCCGACGATCTGCGACGCCGTATCGCACGCCTGACAGAGGCCTGCCGTATGCCCTCGCGCGTATCGGTACGCGCCGTGGTACGGCTCTACCCCACGGGCAGCATAGAGATTGCCTGCGACGAGCCTTCGATATATGCCGGATATGTCCTCCGAAGCCTGCGCCCCGACGCAATATGTCTGCGCATGGCGCCGCCGCTGCCATCGCTGCCCACATCTGCCGCCGAACATACACGGCTGCTGGCCGACACGATGGCACGCACACGCGGCGCCCGCACCGCCATCCTCACCGACAGCGACGGCACCGTCATATCGGAGTCGGCACAACCCATATTCATCGTCAACGGCTACACCGTATCGACACCCGCCGTCTCAGCGGCCGAGGAGTCGGTGGAGCGGCGTCTGGTGCGCGAATCGTTGCGCCAGACCGACCTGACGTTTGCAGAGAGGCTCATCACGCTCGACACGCTGGCCGCCGCCGACGAGATCTTCACGGCCGACCACCGCGGCATAACATCCATAGCCCGTATCGGACGCAAACCCTACATGTCGATCATAGCCGAGCGCGTAGCCACGCAGATCGAAAATGTAACTCTCTAAGAGGCCGCACGACAACTATTTCGGTTATGCGGTGCACCGCATCGAAGAATTTTATACCTTTGCCCCGGGCGGCGCACTGCTATATCCGCCCGACTCCACGACAATGAAGACAGCAATCTTTCCCGGGACGTTCGACCCCTTCACCCGCGGCCATCAGGCCGTTGTGGAGGAGGCACTCGGACTCTTCGACCGCCTGATAATCGCCATAGGCGACAACTGCAACAAACACACGCTCCTCACATCCGAAAACCGGCTGCGGCTGATCAAGGATCTATACGCATCGGAGCAGCGTGTCGAGTGCGTCACATACGACACGCTCACGGGAGAGTTGGCACGCGAGTACGGCGCCGTCGCCATCGTGCGCGGCGTGCGCAACACCGTCGACTTCGAGTACGAACGCACGATGGCACAGATCAACCGCCGCATCTTCCCCGAGATCACGACCGTGGTTCTCTTCACACCGCCCGACCTCACGGACATAGCCTCGTCGACGGTACGCGAACTGCTCGCCTTCGGCCGCGACGTGAGCGACATGGTACCCGAAGGCATCGACATCAACGACTACCTGCACTGACCCGCCGCGCAAATGCAACCACCGTATGGTTCGGCCGGTCGCATAGAGCGCACAGGAGGGTTTCCGTATTGCACGATATTACTTTAATGGTTATATTTGCCGCTTGATGCAACCGCTTACGCACAAACCTTCATAATGCGTGCAGCAGACAGGCAAACAGATAAACGAACAACACTTATACGACCATCATGGAATTTACCGCAGAGATGATAGCGGGCCTCATCGGAGGCCGTATCGAGGGCGACGCCAAGGCCGCCGTACACACCGTCTCGTCGATCGAGGGTGGACACAAGGGCTCGCTCACATACCTCACCAATCCGAAATACGAACCCTTTGTATATACTACCGGCGCCTCGATCGTGTTGGTCGGCGACAACTTCGAGCCGAAGGCCCCCGTCGCCGCAACGCTCATAAAGGTTCCCGACGTAAACGTGGCCGTACTGCACCTGCTCGAGATATACAATGCCGCCAAGCCCCGCAAGAAGGGCATATCACCCCGCGCGTCGATCTCACCCGAAGCATCCGTCGGCAAGGATTGCTACATCGGTGACTTCGCCGTCATCGAGGCGGGCGCCGTCATCGGCGACGGATGTGCAATATATCCCCAGACATACATCGGCGACAATGTCAAGATAGGCGACTCGACGACCCTCTACGCCGGAGTGAAGATATACGAGGGCTGCCGTATCGGAAACCGCTGCATCATACATGCAGGTGCCGTCATCGGCGCCGACGGCTTCGGCTTCTTGCCCAACGCCGAGGGCGGGTTCGACAAGATCCCGCAGGTGGGTAATGTCGTCATCGAGGATGATGTCGAGATCGGCGCCAACACCTGCATCGACCGCGCCAAGACCGACTCGACGATCATACGCCGCGGCGTGAAGCTCGACAACCTCATACAGGTGGGACATAACGTCGAGATCGGAGAGAACACCGTCTCGTCGGCACAGATGGGTATCGCCGGCACCTCGAAGATCGGCCGCAACTGCTTCCTCGCGGGACAGGTGGGCATCGCCGACCACGTCAAAGTAGGCGACCGCGTCAGGATAGGCTCGAAGACGGGCCTCGACAAGGATGTGCCCGACGGCGAGATACGCTTCGGCTACCCAGCCCTGCCGGGAATGCAGTACCACCGCTCGTTTGCCGTCTTCAAGAACCTGCCCGATCTGGCCAAGCGTGTCGCTGAGCTGGAGAAGGCAGTGAAGGAGGGCAAGGAGGGTAAATAACCTCCGCCCGCGGACAATCGCAAAGCCGTAAACAGACCCCGTAAATCATGAAAAACGTTTTCATTATCCTCGTAGCGAGCATGGCCGCAATCGCGGCATACGGAAGAGGGGGTCACTATGTCCTGATTGCCAAGGATACAGAGTTCGTCAACGGCCGATATGCATATCTGGGAATAGAGGATATGCGCACGGGGGATTCCGAGATAACAGATTCGGTACTGATAGCTGACAATACGGCGCGATTCGAGGGCAAAATCGACCGTCCGGCCGTGGCATATATCATGACTGCCACCGCAGCGGGCACGGATCTGCCCGACGGGAGAAAATTAGTGCAGGGTACAGCCATTCTCGAAGCCGGTAAGATCGAGCTCAGCCGCATGACGGGGCTGCTCTACCCCAAAGCTGGCGGCACACCTCTAAACGATATGCTCGTCTCATTCATGACGGTCACCGCACAGACACGCGAAAAGTTGGAAGAGGCTGATACGGAGGCGGAGGTTACAAGGTTGATGAACGAATATTTCGTTTACGCCGAAAATACCATACACGAAAACCGCAACAATGCCCTCGGGGCATATCTCCTCGACCTCATGGCGGCCGAGATGCCTCCGGCAATAGCGTTGAGGCTCATATCCGATTTTTCGGAGTGTGAAGAGCGTTTTGCCCCGATCAAGGCCCAAGCCCAAACGGCATTGACCGTATCGGCTGGAAATGCCTATATCGACATAATCGGGACCGACGCAGACGGTGCGGAGATCTCTCTGAAGGATGTCGTTCAGGGCAATGGCCGCCGTTACGTGCTTGTAGATTTCTGGGCCTCATGGTGCGGCCCGTGCATGCAGCAGCTGGAGGTTCTGAAAAAGCTGTACGACAACTATCGTGACCGAGGCTTCGAAATATATGCCGTATCGAGCGATTTCTCCCGTGAAGCGTGGACGGATGCCATAGCCGCAGAACGTTTGGAGTGGATCAACGTCATGGCCGATGGAGGAATGGAATCCCCAGCCTATGAAAAATATGCCGTAAGCGCCATACCTTCCAACGTCATCATCGACTGCGCCACGGGCAAGATCGTCGCCGTCAATCTGTTCGGCACGGCACTCGAGAGCAAAATACAAGAACTCGTAAAAAACAATAAATAGAAATACATAACCAAATCAATAATCTATCTATCATGAAAAGAATTTTCACTCTCCTGCTTGCGGCAGCCGTTGCGGCAGGATGTTCTACCGGAAACAAGTACACCATCAAGGGCAACGACGAGGCCCTTGCCGAAATGGACTATGTATTGCTTCAGACCATCGAGAACGGCGAGCGCAACACGCTCGACTCGGTAGCCGTAGCCAACAACTCGTTCGTCATCAAGGGTGAGGTCGAGACCCCCACGGCAGCATACCTCTTCTTCGGGGCCCAGACGCCCGAAGATGCTTCGCAGGCAGCGCCCCTGATGTTCCAGATCCCCGTTTTCCTCGAGCCCGGCAACATCACCGTCGGCAAGATGGAGAATACCACATTCACGGCCAAGGGTACGCCCCTGAATGACAAGCAGGCCGAGTTCAACACCAAGATGACCGACCTGTCGAACCAGTTCCAGACGGCGGCAGAGAGCGGTGACGAGCAGAAGATGAACGATGTTCAGGATCAGTTCCTCGTTGTCATCAAGGAGACCATCGGCGCCAACACGGACAACCTCTACGGCCAGACCCTCTTCCAGCAGATGTATTACAACCTCAAGCCGCAGGAGATCCTCGACATCGTGGCCATGTTCCCCGCCGAGTCTCAGGAGGCGCTCGCCTCGATCAAGGCCGAGGCCGAGACCGCACTCAAGACACAGCCCGGACAGCCCTACATCGACATCGTGCAGAAGGATGCCGACGGCAAGGAGGTCTCGCTCAAGAGCGTTGTCGAGACCGAAGGCAACAAATACGTGCTCATCGACTTCTGGGCATCGTGGTGCGGCCCCTGCATGGGTGAGGTTCCCTTCCTCGTCGACACATACGCCAAGTATCACGGCAAGGGCTTCGAGATCTACGGCGTATCGTTCGACAACGACCGCGACGCATGGCTCAAGGCCGTAGCCGACAAGAAGATGACGTGGGTACACGTTAGCGACGTCAAGGGTTGGGACAATCAGGCCCGTCACGACTACGCCGTGAACGGCATCCCCGCCAACTTCCTCGTCGACTGCTCGACGGGCAAGATCGTCGCTACGAACCTTCGCGGCGAGGATTTGCAGGCCAAGATCGCCGAGCTGCTCGACTAATGAGCGGTGTCCGACATGGGACATGGCGATTAATTATGTTTACTTAACATGAAAAAGATCTTTATCATCCTGCTGTCGGCAGCCGCCGCGGCAGGATGTTCTTCAAACAGATTCACCATTGAGGGCAGCGGCGAGCCATTCGCCGACATGAGCTACGTCACACTCAAGGCCCAGAACGAATTGGGATACACCACGATAGATTCGGTTGCCGTGATCGACTCGGGATTCGAATTCAAGGGTACGACCGAGCAGCCGCATCTGGCATACATAGCCATGGTCACGCCCGACATTGACGAGGTGGACGGCATCAAGACCGCAACCATACCCGTATTCATCGAGCCGGGTGAGGCCACCGTATCGAAGCGGGACGACATGTTCGAGGTGACGGGTACGCCCATGAACGACAAGCTCACGGCATTCAACAACCGCCTGAACGAAGTGATGATCGAGTCGAGCGACCTTGTCAGAGAGGGGCGGCAGGCGGAAATGGAGGCCCTTCAGGAGAAGTTTCTCGTCGAGGTGAAGAGGTCTGTCGACGACAATGCCGCCAACCCCTTCGGGGCATGGCTGCTGAGATACATGCACCGCAGCTTCTCGCCGCAGGAGGTAATCGACGGCATAGCCAAACTTCCGGAAGAGGTGCAGCCCGAGTTCGACCGCATACGCGAGCAGGCCGAAGCCAAACTCAGGACAGAGCCCGGACAACCATATATCGACATCGCGCAGAAGGATGCCGACGGCAGGGAGATAACCCTTGGCAGCGTTATCGAGACCGAAGGCAACAAATACGTTCTCGTCGACTTCTGGGCATCGTGGTGCAGCCCCTGCATGGGTGAGGTTCCCTTCCTCGTTGAAACCTATACAAAGTATCACGGCAAGGGATTCGAGATCTACGGTGTGTCGTTCGACAGCGACCGCACGGCATGGACTAATGCCGTCAAGGACAACGCCATGACATGGATACAGGTGAGCGACGTCAAGGGTTGGGACAACCAAGCCCGCCACGACTACGTCGTCAACTCCATTCCGGCCAATTACCTTGTAGACTGCTCGACGGGCAAGATCGTCGCCACGAATCTACGCGGAGAGAAACTGCCGCAAAAGATCGCCGGGCTGCTCGACTGACCGGCGCGGCCGGCACGATAGCAACGGCAACACGTCCCGACGGCGTGTTGTCGTTTTTTTTGCTGGAATTTCCGTATTTTTGCAACATGCAATCACCTCGCCGCAATGGATAACAAAACAACATACCGCATCATGGGCATCGACCCGGGCACAAACTATATGGGTTACGGCGTCATCGAGGTCGAGGGCCGCACGATACGGTCGGTGGTCATGGGCGACATCGACATGCACCGCATGGGCGACCCGTACGACAAACTGCGATATATCTTCGAGCGCGTCGGGGCGCTCATCGAGCAGTACGGCCCGCGCGAGGTGGCGCTCGAGTCGCCATTCTTCGGGGCCAACGTCCAGAGTATGCTCAAATTGGGGCGTGCGCAGGGTGTGGCCATGGCTGCGGCGCTGAACCGCGGCAGGCAGGTCTATGAATACGCCCCCACGCGCATCAAGCAGGCCATAACGGGTCGCGGCGCCGCCTCAAAGGAGCAGGTGGCGGCAATCGTACGCCATACGCTCAGTATAGACTACATGCCGCGGCGCCTCGACGCCACGGACGGCATGGCCGTGGCCTTGTGCCACTACTACGCCTCCACGTCGCCCATAGCCCGCGCCATGGGCGAGGAGCGTGTGAAGGGTCTGGGCGGCCGCAAGAAGGCCGTGAAGGGCTCCACGACGTGGGAAGCGTTCCTTCGCAGCCATCCCGAGCGGCAGATCAAGTAACAGTATAGTAAAGGCTCACAAACAGCGCGCACGGTGAGAAAAAAAGTGACAAGAAGAAAGCCTTTTAACCAAAAATTAGTATTTTTGAAAGATCAAACACCCGAATACAAAAATCACACTATATGAGCGACAATAAGTACACCCTGCGCGAGGTTACGGACAAGCAACTCGAGCGCGAATTTATCGACCTGCCCAAGCGGCTCTACAAAGGCAACCCCTATTGGGTATGTCCTCTCGACGACGATATTCTCGGCGTATTCGACAAGTCGAAGAACAAGCTCTACAACGACGGCGAGGCTATCCGCTGGATTGCATACGACCGCAACGGCGAGGTTGTGGGACGTATAGCCGCCTTCTACGACAACGAACACGCCTACTCGTACGAGCAGCCTACGGGCGGATGCGGATTCTTCGAGGCAATAAACGATCAGGAGCTTGCGAACCAGCTCTTCGACGCGGCACGTCTGTGGCTCGTAAGCCGCGGCATGGAGGCTATGGACGGCCCCGTGAACTTCGGCCCGCGCGACTCGTGGTGGGGACTGCTCGTCGAAGGATACGAGTTCCAGCCCCTCTACGCCAACCCCTACAACCCGCCATACTACAAGGAGCTGTTCGAGAACTACGGTTTCCAGAACTACTTCAACCAGAACACATACGTATGGCGCATCTACGACGACGACATCAACCAGCTGGTACACGAGCGTGCCAAGCGCGTGATGTCGACACCGGGCTACAGCTTCGCCCACATCGACATCAAGGATCTGGAGAGCGTGGCCGAGAACTTCCGCATCATATACAACAAGGCGTGGTCGCTCTTCACGGGCGTGAAGCCAATGCCCAAGGAGGAGGCACAGAACATAATGAAGATGCTGCGTCCCATCGTCGACCCCAACATCATCTTCTTCGCCTACTTCAACAACGAGCCCATAGGCTTCTTCATCATGGTTCCCGACCTGAACCGCCTCATCGGCAAGTTCAACGGCAAGCTCAACCTCTGGAACAAGATACGCCTGATGTGGGATCTTAAGGTGCGCAAGAAGTGCGACCGCATCTTCGGTATCATCTTTGCCGTAACACCGGAGTTTCAGGGCAAGGGCGTCGAGTCGGGCATGATACAGTACATCTACGAGTCGTACATACGTACCGACCGCAACCGATACAAGACCGTCGAATTCGCATGGATCGGCGACTTCAACCCCGTGATGAACCGCATGATCCAGACCTACGTCTGCGCCACGCGCAACAAGATGCACACCACCTACCGCTATCTGTTCGACCGCACGAAGGAGTTCAAGCGCTGTCCGCGTCTGGGCATCAAGCGTAACGAGAAATAGCGATACGGCGGCCACGACAAGCATACAATAACGACCTTATAGAACTACAGGAGATGAAAACCACAGCTTTCACCAAGTATCACATCGCAAACGGCGCCAAGATGGCCGAGTTTGCGGGTTACAACATGCCCATCGAGTTCTCGGGCATAAATGACGAGCACATGACCGTGCGCGAGAAGGCCGGCGTGTTCGACGTAAGCCACATGGGCGAGATATGGATCAAGGGCGACAAGGCTACGGCCCTGCTGCAGCACATCACCTCGAACGACGTATCGAAGCTCTACGACGGCAAGGTGCAGTATTCGACCATGCCAAACGGCCGCGGCGGCATCGTTGACGATATTCTGGTCTACCGTTTCAGCCCCGAGAAATATATGTTGTGTGTCAACGCCGCCAACGTCGAGAAGGACTGGCAGCATATATGCGCCGAGGGCAAGGCATTCGGCATGGAGCCGGGTCGCGAACTGGAGAACGCCTCAGACAAGATCGCACAACTGGCCGTGCAGGGACCTCTGGCCATGAAGATCGTACAGAAGCTCTGCGACGAGCCCGTCGAGGATATGGCATACTACACCTTCAAGCAGACACGCGTTGCGGGTTGCGACGCCATAGTATCGGCTACGGGATACACCGGATCGGGCGGCTGCGAGATATACATGTACAACAGCGACGCCGACACCGTATGGGACGCCCTGTGGAAGGCGGGCGTAGAGTACGGTCTCAAGAATATCGGTCTGGGCGCACGCGACACGCTCCGTCTGGAGAAGGGATTCGCACTCTACGGCAACGATATCGACGACACCACCTCGCCCATCGAGGCGGGTCTGGGCTGGGTCACCAAGTTCGCCGAGGGCAAGGACTTCATCGACCGCGAGCTGCTCGCACGGCAGAAGGCCGAAGGCGTGGAGCGCAAGCTCATAGGATTCAAGATGATCGACCGCGGCGTGCCGCGCCACGGATACAAGATTGCCAACCTCGAAGGTGAGGAGATCGGACACGTGACATCTGGCACCATGTCGCCCATGCTCCATACGGGTATCGGTCTGGGATATGTCAAGAGCCAATATGCCGCCGTGGGCACCGTCATCGCCATCGTCATACGCGACCGCCTCATCAAGGCCGAGGTCGTAAAATATCCCTTCGTATAAAGGATATCATTCTACCTTTATAAAAACAGCCGTCCCGACAATCGGAGCGGCTGTATTTTATTACGTAACTCTGCCTGCCATGCGCAGAATCCATAAAATACCCATATACATACCCACATAAAAAAGGCTCCCCGCCATAGGCAGGGAGTCTTTTCGTATTTGACCGCTTGGCGGAGCAGAGCCGCCGTGCGGATTATTTCTCGGGACGCATCATCACCTTGATGTGGTTGCCGTCGTCGAGTATCTTCTGCATCATAGCCTTCACGTCGTCGCCCGTGATCGAGCTTACGACAGCCTCATAATCCTTCTGATAGTCCAGACCGTAATCGTAGTACTCGTTTATAATCTGGCGCCACCAAGAGTTCTGCTCCATGAGCTTCTTGTAGTTCTTGAGCAGGTACTCGCGCGTCTTCTCCACATCGTCTGCAAGCGGGCCCTCGGCCGCGATCTTCTCCATCTCGGCGATGATGATCTCGCACAGCTCGTCGGCCATCTCGTCGTTGGTGTCGAATACTATCTGCAGGATATATCCGCGCACAGGCTCGGTCAGCATGCTGCCGGCAACCGATACGCCGTAGGTGCCGCCCTTTTCCTCGCGGATAGACTTCAGGTAACGGTTATCGAGCGCCTGCGTGAGGAAGCTCATCGTCATGATGTTCTTGATCGTGTAGTCGGCGTCGCCCGTATAAAAGTACCCTACCGACACCTTCGGCTGCTCCATCTTAACGGTGATCTGCTCGTCGATGTCGCCCTTGGCGGCACGTACGCCGTCATCGGTGAACTTGTTGGTCGGTTTCTTGGCCGCGGGCAGCGAACCGATATACTTCTCCACCAGAGGTTTCAGCGTCGCGGCGTCGATGTTGCCTATGATACGGAACGAGAAGTCCGCAGCATTCGAGAAAAGACGGCTGTGCGCCTCGGGCATCTGCTCCAGCTTGACCTTCTCGAGCAACTCGGGCGTGATCTGCTGGCGGCGGAAGTTGTCGCCGTAGAGCGTCTTGACCAGTTTCTGCCGGAAGAGAAAGTCGGGATTTGACATCTGGTTGGCCAGCATCGTATTGTAACGCTTCATCAGCGTGGCGAAGTCATCCTCGTTGAAACGCGGCGCCGTGAACTGCAGGTATACGAGCTGCAGCATGGTCTCCACGTCCTTTACCGACGACGAACCCGACACACCGTGCTTGTAACTGCCCACCGACGTTCCCGCCGAAGCCACCTTGCCCGAGAGCTGCTTGTTCAGGTCCGAAGCCGAGAACTTCGAGATACCCGACATGCTCATAACCGACGGCAGCATGGATGCCGAATAGAACATATCGTTGTCGAAAAGGGCGCTGCCGCCGTACGACTCGGCCGAGAGCGACACGCGGTCGGCCTCGTAGGGGGTCTGCTTGAAGACGACCTTGATGCCGTTCTTCAGCGTCCACTCCGTCGTGCCCAGCGCCTCGTTCACCTTCTCCTTCTTGACGGGCGAACCCTTCAGCTCGACATCCTCGCCGATAAGGGGCTCCTTCACGACATTATCCTCGAAAGGCTCTACATCGGCCTCGACGGCTGCCTTCAACGCATCGACAATCTCCTGCTCGGTGGGAGCCGTGAGGCCCTCCTTCTCGGGCTGGCGCACCATGACAACAAGATTCTCCATCGGCTTGTAGAGGTTCTCGACAGTCTTGTTTATGGTGTTCAGGTCGATCATCTCTATGAGCTGCTTGTCGAGTTCATACTCGGTCTCGGCATCGGGCATCGGGTCTCCCAGACGGAAGTTGTCGATGCATGCCTGTGCAAACGACGAGTGCGTACGGTCATCGCGGCTGTTATACTTGCGCTCCACCATCGAGAGCAGCTCGCTCTTGGCGCGCTCGTACTCGCCGGCCGTGAAACCGTAGCGGCGCATACGCTCCATCTCGGTAAGCAGAGCCTTGTAGCCCTCCATCAGCTTGCCGTCGGCCGTCTCAACATAACCGCCCGTCACGTCCAGCGTGGGGCAGATGCCGAAGCTGCCGAGCGGATCGAACGATGCCGACACGAAAGGAGCATCGGGTTTGCGCGCAATGTCGCTCAGGCGCTCGTTCATCATCAGCGATATGTAGCTCGAGATGTCGGCCACGAGGTTTGCCATCACCGTACCGCGGTACTGCTTGGGCATGGCCTCCTGCTTGTAGATAAGTTGCATATACGATCCCTGCATCTCGGGGTCGGTGAAGATGCTGACGACAGGCTCTTCATTGCCGGGGATACGTATAACCTCCTTCTGTGCCGCATCGGCCGCAGGTGCGGGGATGTCGGCCATCATGGTCTTGATCTTCTGCTCCACAGCATCGACATCGATGTCACCAACGACGACCACAGCCTGATAGTCGGGACGGTACCACTTGTCATAGAAGGCCTTCAGATCATCGTGCGAGAAGCTCTTCAGACCGTCCAGATAACCTATAAGGTTGCGGTGCTCGTACTGCGTGCCGCGGCCTATGGCCTTGACCATGTCGATCGTAGAACGCCACGAGGCACCGTCACGCGTACGCAGCTCCTCCATGATCACGCCGCGCTCCGAGTCGATCTCCTCGGGCTCCAGCGAGATGAAGTGCGACCAGTCGTGCAGCACCAGCAGCGCCGAGTCGATCACGCCCTCGCGCTGTACGGGCACATCGGTCATATAATACTGCGTCAGGTCCCACGAAGTGAAGGCGTTGAGGTTGGCGCCGAACTTCACGCCGATCTTCTCGAGATACTCCGTCAGACCCTTCTTCGGGAAGTTCTTCGTACCGTTGAAGGCCATGTGCTCGAGGAAGTGGGCCAGACCCTGCTGCGAGTCGTCCTCCTGTATGGCTCCAACATCGTGTACGATATAGAACTCGGCCATGCCCTTCGGTTTCTCGTTGTGGCGGATGTAGTAGGTCAGTCCGTTGGGCAGTTTGCCCGTGCGGATCTGCTCGTCGGCCTTGATCTGCTGCATGGGGTCCACCTGCGCAACGGCCTGCTGCGCACCCCAGCCCATGAATATCAAGGTCATCAACAACAATAATCTTTTCATAATCTAAAAAATTTAATATACAACTATTTAACCATTTGTAAATGAGTAGTTTATGAATTTTGTTTCTGAAACAAGAAACAAATCAGGAACAAAAAATGGTTTTTTAGGTAAATCCTCGTTTTTTTGTTTGCATTACTTTTCATTCCTTTCACTTGCTTGCAATCAAAGCACCAATCCAAGCTATTACTATGCTTTCTCATCCTGATTCAATATATGTTTTTTCATATATCCAGGAATTCGCAGCGAAAAGAGAAAAGTATTGTTTTCAATGATCGATATCAATATGTGCAAAGTTAAAAATAATCATCCAAGCAATCAAATATTTGTCTATTTTTAGTTTACTTTAGTTTAGCATATATATAGGCTAATGGACTAAACTAAACTGTTTTTGCTCACTCTGCCACTCCCTTTTTAGACAGCAGAAAGTGGACTCCCTTTGACTCCGTCCTTTCTCTTTTCGCTGCAATATATTCCTTTATAAGTTTACGAGTAAATATTTGTCCCTATAAGCATTCGACTTCGGGCTATTTGATGAATTGTGCCGCAAAGGTATTTGTCATGTCTTTCTTGTATGCAAGGTATCCTTGAGGTTCACAACAAAATCTCCACCTTGCTTTGCAGCGGTAGTATTTGGTCGTGAAACCTTGCATAAAGAGCCATGACACCTTATGAAGCGACATAATTAATCAAGCCTGAAGTAGTAAATGCTACATGAGGGAAAAAAAGAAAACTTAAAATAGAATTATATGGCAAATTATGCGACAAACATTTTCTACGCAAGTACGGAAAACCAAAATGACCTCAATAAGATAGAGGCTTTCTTGGATGACAATTTCAGTTGTTATGCAAACAAGTATGGCAATTCTGTTGATGCAGAATTTCCTTCCCGGTGGGAATATCCAGAAAAAGAAATGGACCAATTGGTTGCCTCACTGGAAGCAAAAGATAAAGTCTATATTAAAATTCTAACTTATGAATTTGAAAATGAATATGTGAGTTTTAGAATCTACTCTCAAGGAAAATGGGAAATAAAAATATAATAGTCATGAGCAACAGAACATTTGATAACGAAAGCGATATTATAGGTTTATCCTGTACTTTATCCACGGCTTATAAAGGCTACACGGAAGGTGTAATTGTGGACGACTATGGCACTACCATAGTTGTCCGCCTTGAAAGCGGCAAAGAGATTTCAGTATTCCGAGATGAAATTATTATTCATGATTAAGCAATATGGCACAGATAGCAACAAAATTCGTTCAATGGGATGTTCCGGAGCTGGCAACATTACAAGGCAGCCGAGTGTATAAGTTACGGGAACATCTGAATAATGGCGGCAAACTCAATAGAGAAGACAAGAATTGGATTACTCGCAACGTGAGCGAAAGCACCTATTTCAAACGGGGGATTGCCTTGAGCGGTTATCATTTTGATTTTTCCGATGTTCTCAAGCGGTATTTCGTCAAACAATACGGGCATATCCAAGAATATTATGCCATAGACAAAACCGCATTACGCTCAATACTGTATGGCAGGATTGAGGATATAGTTGAAGTAGTACGTTAGAATACATGGCTTATGGGAAAATTTGAATTTTATCAAGACTGTAAAGTCACAAGTTGGGAAAGAGACTATTTCACTGTGGAAGCCAACAGTTATGAGGAAGCAGAGGCAATCGTCCGGTCCTGGCGTTGCAAAGATGTTTCGAATATCATTGACAGCCGTCTTTCTCATGGAAGAAGTGAGGCTTTGCGTGATACTTCCGAGCTTTTGTTTCCCGAAGAAAACGATGGTTACCCCACCATTGAGATTTTCAACCAGGAAGGAGAATCTATCATGACTAATGCACTAAACGAAGACAATTATGAACGTAACGATTGAACACCCTTTTTGCCCTTACTGCAGCGAAGTGACAAATCTATATTTCAGAATCATAAACACGCTTCTTTTTTCAAAAGACGAAGATGAACTTCGCACAAGCATGGAGAGTCTAAAGAAAGAGACCCGGCTTAACGAGTATTTCACGTTCGGCTATGGGGCACACCATCTTTGGATATGCCAACGAAAACCGAGCGACAAAAACAAAATCTTTCCACACCGCATCATGATGATCCAATTCTGACATGGAGCCTCTGCACTATACGGACTGGAGTTGAATATTCAGTTCCAGTCCGTAACTTTATTTACCGCAATAACCTTTTATATCCCAAACTTCATTGAGTCGCAGATGGCCATTGGCCGGACAATGATTTTTGCCGGATTATCCATTTATATTCTCTTTTGGCTGCGCCATATCCCTTTATAAAGAAGCTGAAACTCGCATAACGCGCCCGTTCCGCTTTGTCTCCCAATCGGGCTCCAGCCTTTTTTTCATTTTGCCTTCTTTTCCCTCATTTCTCTTGCCGGATAAAGGCTGCAACACCGATACGCCCGCACCCCTTTGCCAATTCTTCGTCTTACGGCCTTTCCCACGCCGCAGCTTATACGCTTACTGCCTGTACGGCATATTATCCTTGCCGCTTCAAATCATGAGACATGGTGCTGTTTCCCGCCAGAAGCTCTTCTTCCTATGCCAGCCGAGAGTTGAAACCAATTCGTGCCCATTGACAGCACCGTCCGTCTTTATTATTCCTTTAACCAGTTGCCAATTGTTTTTCCTCTTCTTTTTCGTGACTGCTTTCTATTGAAGTCGCCATATCGTTTTTCGTTGCAAAGTTAGTATGCAGCCGGGCGCGACCCATGGTCTTGACCAATGGCGTAACAGTACAAATCTTCCTTTATCAAGCCTCCGGTTTGGGAGAACCCCAAAATAAAGAGTATTTATACGTTATCCTTGGTGCATCCCTTTACTGCACCTACTTTTTATGCACCGTAAAACTGATTTATTAACTTCAAAAAGCAATCGAAATGAAAAAGTACGAGAACAATTTCGCAGTAACCGGTTATGTCGCAAAAGACGCCGAGGTTTATCAATTCACCAACACAAGTGTTGCACGTTTCCCTCTGGCTGTTGCCCGCCAGGAGAAGATCGGCGAAGAAACCAAGCGCATATCCGCTTTCATGAACATTGAAGCGTGGCGCAAGAATGAAAATTCCGGGGCGTTTGATCAGCTTACCAAAGGTACGCTGCTGACCGTGGAAGGCTACTTCAAGCCTGAAGAATGGACTGACAAAGATGGAGTGCAGCACAACCGCATCGTGACGGTTGCAGTCAAATTCTATCCGGCTGTCGAGAAGGAGGAAGAAGTTCCTTCGAAACCGGCAAAAGAAGCGAAAAAGGGCAAGAAGTAATCCCTGTTTTCCTGACAAAGCGGCTTTCGGGCCGCTTTTGTTTTGCTCGAAGCCTTCCGTAATATAGCCTTTTGTATTTCACGTTTTCCCCTTTTATTGCAATGCCTGAAATTCCCTACACGCCTATTTCGAAAGCCCGGTTATTTATTCTGCAAAGTTTGATTGCCGGTTGTTTGTCCTGTCAAGGAACGCTTATGCTTGCTGCTGAAAAATCTTCCTTTCCGACATGTCGGAAAGAGTATTTTTCGCATCCTCCTTGCCTGACAGACCGCCAATCTTGTGGGCAGAAAAATAATCAACCTTCCGATACAGGATGTATCAGAGGGAAATAAAAACAACTAAAAATTTTAATGATATGACATTCAGAGCATTTATGGCAGAGAACGGGTATAACGTACAGACTACTTTTTGGGAAGATTTTTCAGCGGCCGACATTTTCGGGTTATCGGCTATTCAGGACACTTTCAACCGTGCCTTTGAAGAGTGGAAAGGCAACTGCAAGTACCTTACGGAATTGGTGTTGGTATTGAATCACAAGATATGGCAGCACTATAAAACGAAACCGAATGTGGCGGCGTTGTATGATGCACTCTGGAGACAGGCAGACCAGTATGCGGTTGAGAATCTGAAGGACGAAGAGTTAAGCTATTATTATGACGTAACGGACTGATTGTATAACAAGTTAATGTAAATTGAGTATGAACACGAATAACAAGCCAAGCATAGCAGGAAGGACAACGGCTGATGATATATTGCAACGAGACGCACGGTTCAGATATATGCTGTTAGCCAGGATGCAGTCAGATTGTGAGTATTATTTGGATTACGGAGGCAGAGACCCCAAACGCCTGTGGGCAGGTGATGAAGAACGGCAAATCGATTTAATGATAAAGTTGCACGACAGCTTCAAGGAAGGAGAAAAGCCGCAGTGGCTGACAATGGACAAGATTTTGGAATACAAAAAGGAAATGAATAAATGACACCAAGCCCCCTAAAAGTCAAGCAAAACCTTTGGGGGGCTTATATTGATATAACGAGGACGCTATTCATGACGCAGTTTTCCTCTTTTAGTTTTCCTTTTTTACTGTTCCCTTGCGTGAACAGTTGGCAGCAATGATTATTTATCATGACGGAAGCTGCTTTTGCTGAATCCGCCGAATATGCCCTTCACGATTTTGCAAAAGACATAAAGTACCAATACTACGACTATAATTTCTCCCATATCCTTTTTTATATTTAGCGTTACAAATTTCCAATAAGGGTCAGAGGCTTCCCTAAATATACTTAAACTGACAGGCAAATCCTTCACTAATATGGCATCGGTTGCCTTGACTTCCTATTTCCGATTTCCAGGTACGCGGCCAGGTTTCCTGCTGAGTGCCACATTGTACTTGCCTAAAATTTGGTACACAGTACTTTTGCTCTTGACATTGCAATGCGCCATGATTTCATTGACTGAATACCCGTTGTTGTACATGTCCACAGCTATTTTATCCCGCTCGGTCTTGCTCAACATTTTGCTCGTCTTCACCGGTACACTGATACTCTGTTGCAGGCGTATCACCCGGTCAGATGACTTGCGTAATACAGCCACTTCTTCCGGAAGAGATCCGAACATGGTCAGCACCTCCGCCGCCGTCGTGTCCGGAAACAATTCACCACGGGAGTCAATCTTGTCATGGATGGAAATAATGCGGACCACTTTGATCCGGCATAACTCTATCAATGCGGCCAACTCCCTCAAACCGCGCACGGCGTTACTGAATTTCGAGACAACCAGTTCGTCCCCTCTCTCAAGATTTGTCATGAGCTGTTTCCAGCGAGGTCTGAGCGTCTCGTGCTGGACTGATTCCTCTATCACTTGTACACAACCGTACTGGCACATCCATTCCTTGTCCGCATCATATTCATCATACGAATTTGCCTTAAATATATAACCAACTTTTGCCATGTCAATATCCAATACAAATGATAACAAGTGCAAATATACAAGTTTTATTTGAGTGGCCAAATCAAACCATTATAAAAATCGAACTATTTATTTTTTCGTCCTTTTTCCTTTCACTTGTTTTCATTGATAATCATACTATTAAGTACGATATTGAAAAATGCACAAAATACAGTTGCAATGGTGTTAAGTATAGAAAATTATATATAGTTTTGCGTGAAATAGTACGAAAACATATAGTATGAAAATTCAAAAAACGAACCTTAAAGCATCAAGTTTTTTACACATGATAGCTGCCGCTTCAATCACGGTATGCATGTTCACATCATGTAATGGCGGATTGACTGAACAGTCCGAAAGCGATCCTGCCGGTACATACAGAAATTATCTGCTCGAAGTAAGGAAGATGAAATCTGTTTCATTTGAAGAGCTGTCAGAAAACCTTTGCCAATGGCAAGCCATAAGAGATTCCGTTTTTAACCATGTCCGGCAGGACACGGTTGGGATCCATGGTCAAGACCTTCGTAAGACATGCGAAGGCATACATGATTCCCTACGCCTGGAGTTCTCGCGTCTGGCTTTGTCAAGGCCACGTTCCTATCAGGAGTTATTCCTATTGAAAAGAAAACTTTCATCTAATGACAAAGACAATGGATTAATCCGGACCGTGGAAAAGATCCGTCCATTCTTTGAGTCATTAGATAAACGCCCAATCCATAAGGGAGACAGGAAGCAAATCATTTCGGATTATCGTACTTTGCTGGCCAACACTCTCCGAAATGGCATACACGGGACAGATGACATGACAGAGTTCATCGGAAAAGAGGATGCTATTTTTCGGGCGTTCTTGCCATATCTGTGCAGCATTGGTGATGAAGACATTTCCGATATAACGCGTGATACGGAAAAATGCTGTTTGCAGATTTTGTTTGCCGCCGAACGTAAAGAGATACCTCACCAGGATGCCCTCGTTTACCTGGCCATGCGAACCAATCGCAGACTGATACTTAATACCGGAACCTGCATCAATGACATTCATAATCAAAAGGTCCAAACAAAAGCACAAGCCTACGCATATATCTGGATGCTTATGCGCCCATACGTTTCTATGGACAGTTTCCACCTGTCGATGCTTTCTTCCAAAGACCAGGAACAGCTTGAACGGTTTGCCGTACAGACTCCGGCCATATTTGAGACTTTGTGCCGAATCTTGAACTCGGGAGACAACCGCCTGGATGAATTACCCGGAATGCTTATGGAGATTTACATTCACACGCTATAAACATAAAATCAAATGAATATGCTACGACACTTTCTGAAAGACTTTATGACGTTTGTCCCCCTTCAGTTGCCACAGCTGCTCGATGTAACCACTATGGAGGAGCCGCAGTTTTACGGGGACTATGTCCTGCTGACTTTTCCATTGCATGATCCTTATGACCTGGAAGAAGTGATGGATATGCTGGAGGATGATATGGAACTGATTGTGCTTTATCATCACATTCCTATGCAAGACGAACCGTTCGGCCATAGTACATGCGCTTACTCCAATCCATCTTTCGGCCAAATGTTCAAGGTGAACGCTAAGACTGATTCCGATGGCAAGGTCCATACTGTCCTTGTAACCATATATGATTCACTTGAACAAATGTACGGGGATCTCTGCCTTGACTTGCAACTCCATTCTAAAAGCGGAAAGCTGAAATACCAGAAGAACAAGGAGGACATACTTATTGACTTTTTATAAAAACAACAACATCATGAGAAATACATTATACAGGCAGATGGTCTATTGGATCAATGCCCACCGAACATGGATAGAGGTCGCAGACGACAACCTCTATAAAGAACATATCATCTCAAGAAGTGACAGGACGGACTACCTTGTCTCCCGAACTTTGGTCCTGCGGGCGTTCAAGACAAACGGAACATACCTCGAAGGTACCACATGGGCCATCCCTGAACATGAACTGAACAAAGCTTTGGCTATCTATCGCAAACAGGACCGGTCATTCAAGCAGCGAATCAAAAAAGCTGCAATGAACCTCACGGCCGTGGATGCCGAAACCATTATCCGCTTGGCAACTTATGATATTGTCCACTTGGAACTCAGAGCAACACCTATACACGTACCCGAAAAACCATATTACTTATGTTACTGAAAATATTGCAACTCATCTTTTGCGTGACCCCTCTTGTACTGTCATTGATATTGTACAAAAAGCCATACCGGTTTATGGCAAAGTTTCACGCTTCCATGAAACAAAACATCAGAGCCCGCAAACTTTATACACGGGTGATTCTGTTCCTGCTACTACTTTTCCACTATGTCTATGCAAGTGGACATGCTGGTGAATTCGGCATCCTGGTATCAACCGTTATCTGTGCCGCTATGTTCTCGTTCAAGCTGGCGGACAGGTGTCTGAGCCGTTTGCATGATTCCATGGGTCTGTTTGCCGGCATCAGTGCTATAACATTGGTCAGCTGCTTTGAACCGTATCTGTACACTACTACCGTAACTGCGTACTATATTCTTTTGGCAGCCCTGTTCTATCCCTCTGCTCCGGTCACAGCCGAATGCGATGATGAAGAAAAGGCTGAAGGAACGACAACGCATCCTGAAACGATATCCGAAAAGAAACACGATAATCATCACGCGATGGTGTCTTTGAAGCGGACAAAGGCAGCATTTCAGAAACTCCGCACTGTAATAATCATTAAAACAAAGTAAAATGGAAAATAGTCAAGAGAATACGACCTTTATATTGGCAGATGTCAAGGTGTTCGATTTCCTGAAGGAGAAAGCCGGAGACCGTAAAACGAAGACGGAAGCGTATTGGGACTTGCTGGACAGATCAATGGCAGGTTTTGTTTCTCCATTTGTAAGAAAATTGGAGCGAAAACTTCTTCCCAACCAATGTCATGTGACAATCTCCGATCTTGCAGAATTCTGGCATTGGCATCGTGCCACTGTCCGAACCTTTCTGGATGCTCTGGAATCTTTCGGGCTACTTGAACGCACAAAACTTAATAAAAGCGTCATCATCACCATGACCGTGCAGTCTGGAAAAAATGCAACAGCCGGAACTGAGCAGGATGAGCCGGACTTTGCCACACGAATCGGCAGTATATTGTCCGAATGGGTCATCGGCAAAAAGACATCGGAGGATGCCGGTCATTCATGTGGCCAGGCTCTTTGCCAGGCATTAGCCGCCATTGCCGGTAAAGATAATTCTCAGGCTTCCGGCAACGGCACCGATACGGTATCGGCAGAAGTCGTCAGACAGGAAGAAAAACTAAGGGAAACAATATTAGAGTGTATTGCCAATGCCGCTCTCCAGCGTGTGTTGCGTAAGTCAAGATTCGATAACAGTTCACAACTGTCGCAGTTCTTCACCCTTGACCTCGGCGGTGAATGGGGCGCGTTTATCGAGACCGCCAAAGAGCTTGCGGAGCTTGTATTTAATCCCGAAACATCCGGCGCAGGTGTTGATATGGACAGGAACAAAGAACTCCTTAAATCGTTCCGTATTCCCTTTTTATCGCTTGCGGCAAAAGCCCAGACATTGTCGGACTGAACCGGGAAACGAAAATGAATTGTATAACCAGGAACAATCCATCCCTATCTCAGTCCTGACATCCTTCCAGTTTTATGAGGCAAGTGGGCTTGCCCACATGCCACGAAACAGAGGGAGTGGGTAGCCTAATACCCCTGCCGACTAACGTCGCAGGGAGGCATGTCCGAACAAGCAGCAAGCTGGGACATGATGGATTGTACAAAACAACACGGAAACAATATGGCAAATGCAAAACAGGTACTTGATGTACATGTATCCAAAGGGATAACGGTGGCACAGAGTAATGAACATATGCGTAATTGGACAGAGAAAGGTTGGAAAAGGGCAACTGACCTTGGTAATTATGACCCGACACGTGAACACCTGAATTTTGAAGTCGTATCAGGAGGTAAGATCCGTCCTATCGACAAAGGCCGGAGCATTCCTGAGCGAATGACTGAACTGTTGCATAAACAAGGCATAAAGGATCCCAATGAAGGTTTGGAAGAACCGAGATTCCGTACAGTCGTAAATATCATTTTTGGGGGCTCTCGCACACGGATGCAGGAACTCGCATTTGGCAAGCAGGAAGTCGATTTTGAAAAAGGTGCGGACAATAGACACATAAAAAGGAAGAGTGATATTGAGCGTTGGGCAAAGGATGTCTATTCATTCGTTTGTGGCAGATATGGTGAACAGAATATTGCGGCGTTCATTGTACATCTGGATGAGTTGAATCCACATGTGCATTGTACTTTGCTGCCAATCAAAGATGGGAAGTTTGCGTACAAGGAGATATTTGCCGGTAAGGACAAATATGAATTCAGCGAGCGCATGAAACAGCTTCATACGGACTTTTATGCAGAAGTCAATAGCAAATGGGGCATGTCCAGAGGCTCAAGTGTTTCCGAAACGGGAAAGAAGCATCGCAGTACAGAAGAATACCGTCGTATGCTGTCAGAGGAATGCTCTACAATAGAAGAGGATATCAGCCGCCATCAGCAAGTCCTTTCCTCTCTCCATTCGGACATCCGGATGGCAGAGCGCAGGGTCAAGGGCTTGACTTCAATGGTGGAAAACTTGAAAAAGGAGCAGGCCGAAAAAGAAGCCCAATTGTCGGCACTCAAAAATGATATGGAAGCCCGGAAAGGTGATGCACAGACTTTATCTGCCGAGAAAGAAAAGCTCGAAAATGAGCTGGCCGCTATCCAGAATAAATTGGCAGACAAACAGGAGAAGCTACAGACCGCTGACCGACAACTTTCCGAACTCAAGGAAAATATGGATGCCATTCAGGAGCGGACAGAAGAACTGAAGGAAGAAGCATACAAATACTCGCGTGATGTCCATTCCAAAGTGGACAGTCTGCTCAAGGATGCCATGTTGGAGAATATGGTCAATGAGTGGCGGGAAATGTCGGCAAAGATGAAGCCTTCCGAACGGCAACTGTTCGATGACACGCTCCTGTGTTCCGTGGCGGAACGGGGGACGGAAGTCATGCGCTGTGCGACAATGCTGTTTCTTGGAATGGTCGATGATGCCACAACATTTGCCGAAACACATGGCGGCGGAGGTGGCGGAAATGACCTCAAGTGGGGACGTGATGAAGACGAGGACAACCGTGCCTGGGCTCTCCGGTGCATGAAGATGGCAAGTCGCATGATGCGTCCTTCCAGTGGCAAAAAAGCCAAACGATAAATGGCAGCAATGTATTACAAATCAAAGTTATAACAAATAAAAATCATTTGAATATGACAAAACAAATCATTCTTATCTTTGCCGTTCTCTGCTCCGTGCAGGTACAGGCAAATTCACGATATACAGAAAGAGATACTGTACAACATGAGTTCTTCCATGATGCCACAGAACTGTTCCAACCCCTCCAGCCGGTCTATTTTGACGGTGTGGTAGTGCCAAGGACCGGGAGTGGCAATTGGTTTGTCAGTGTCACCGGAGGTACAACCGCTTTTCTCGGAACGCCTCTTGGCTGCGAAGACCTGTTCGGACGTGTGAAACCCTCGTACAACCTTGCCGTCGGAAAATGGTTTACTCCTGCCGTTGGCGCCCGCATACATTACAGCGGTTTGCAATTCAAAGATGCCGGGTTATCCACGAAAAATTACCATAGCGTCCATGCAGACCTGCTATGGAACCTGCTTGGTTATCGGTATTCCGGACAGGAGCAGACACGCTGGGGACTTGCCCCATTTGTCGGAGTCGGACTGATACACAATTCCTCCAACAAGACTTCTCCTTTCGCCTTCTCATACGGTATTCAGGGACAATATCGGATTTCAAAACGGGTAAGTGCAGTACTGGAGTTCTCGGGGACAACAACCTCACAAAAATTTGATGGCTATGGCCGAACAAACCGCCTGGGTGATCATATGGTATCACTGACAGCCGGATTCACCTTCCATCTCGGGAAAATAGGTTGGAAACGAGCTGCTGATGTCACGCATTACATCCACAGGAATGAACAGCTCATCGATTATTCCCGTGCCTTGTCCGAGAAGAACAGCCGCTATGCCGGACAACATGACCGCGACAAACGAACGCTTGCTGAACTGAAGAAGATTCTGGAAATCGAAGGTCTGCTTGATACCTACGGGCACTTGCTGGAAGATGAGAAGAATGGACAACAAGGATATCCTGTAAACAATTATAGTGGGTTGAACTCATTGCGTGCAAGACTGAAACACAGACATTGGGACGGAATATCCCCTCTCGATACGGCATTCATTCATAACAACAATAACAACAAGGACAAACAGAATCCGGATTCCCTGGTATCGAATAAATTCATAACGGCTGAAGGGCACAATCCCATGGTTGTGAATCATGTCTCGGATAGCTGTATCGGAGCTCCTGTATATTTCTTTTTCACTCTTAACACGGCCCGCCTGACAGATGTTTCACAGAAACTCAATCTGGATGAATTGGCAAGGGTCGCAAAGAAATATGACTTGCATGTAAGAGTTACCGGGGCTGCGGACAGTTCTACAGGGACATCCGGCATCAATGATTCATTGAGCCAGTCAAGAGCGGACTTTATCGTTTCGGAACTGAAGCAGCGCGGCATTCCTGCAGAAAGGATCACAAAAATCAGCAGAGGTGGAATTGCCGACCATCTGCCGACCGAAGCCAACAGACACACGAAAGTTGAACTGTTTTAGCCATAGAGAATCTATTATTAACCAAAAGCCTCTCCGCTGTGAAGCGCAGAGGCTTTTTACTTGATACCTGGTATGTACGTATTCCGAAAGGAATCATTTGGAGGCTTCCAGTGATTCTTTTCTGAACTGTTTCAGAAGCTTTTCAAGTTCAAGTGACGCTTTACGGGCACGCATTCCTGCTGCCTTATTGCCTTTTTCAATCTGAAGTTTGGCATTCTCTGAAAACTGAGCGAACAATTCGCTGATCTGAGCAAATGAATTTTCCATATTACAATACATTTATATAATACCTTAATTCCGCAACACTATTATAAAATATTTTTTTTAAGTACCTGAGCAACAAA
>URBK01000024.1 GCA_900546065.1 uncultured Alistipes sp. | reverse complement strand
CGGGGCGCAGGGGGCCGATGCGGCGGGGCGGAGCGATGCCGACGGTGCGGCCGCCGCGTCGGGCGGGCACGGCGTGCTGGATACGGTGCGGCGGCTTCTGGGCGGCGACCGCGTGCTGTGGGTGATCATCATCTCGCTGATGATCATATCGGTGCTTGTGGTCTACTCGTCCACGGCCAAGATGGCCTACAACGCCCGCATGGCCTCCTCGACGGCCGAATTCCTGCGCTCGCAGCTCTTCCTGCTGGTTCTGTGCATGGTGGCCATATTCGTTGTGCACCGTATCAACAGCCAGACATACCGCCGCTTTACGAATCTGCTGTTCGGGGTGTCGCTGCTGCTGACACTCGTGGTATATTTCACGGGTCAGACGACCAACAGCGCCGCCCGCTGGATCTCGCTCTTCGGGTTCCAGTTCCAGCCTTCGGAGATGCTCAAGCTGACGATAGTGATGTATCTGGCCAACCAGCTGGCAAAGCGCCAGTCGACAATACGCACGCTGCAGATCGTGCCCAGCCTCAAGTTCTGGACGTGGACCACACCCAAACAGCGGCGTATATGGCGTGAGGGCGGGCTGCCGATATTCCTGCCGATAGTGCTTTCGTGCGTGATAATACTTCCGGCGCATACATCCTCCGCGGTGCTGGTCTTCGTGCTGTCGCTGGCGATGCTCTACATAGGGCGTGTGCGGTGGCGCGAGATCTTCCGCATCATCTCGTGGGCGTTGGTAGGTCTGGCCTTCGTGGCGGTGCTGGGCCTCGGCCGCAGCCACACGGCGCATGGCCGTATCGAGACATGGGTCGATCTTTGGACCTCGTCCCAGACCGAGAAGCCGATCGACGAGCTGAGCGATACGGAGCGTTCGATGATCGCCATATACAGCGGCGGCATTCTGGGCCGCGGCGCGGGGCAGAGCGCCGTGCGCGTGGAGATGACACACCCCGAGAGCGACTACGCCTTCGCCTTCTTCGTCGAGGAGTACGGCATAGGCATTGCCATGATCCTCGTGGCGCTGTACGTATGGATCTTCTTCCGCGCCATCGAGATATTCGAACGCTGTCCCAAGAAGTTCCCGGCGATGCTGTCGCTGGGTATAGCGCTGCTGATCACGGGGCAGGCGCTGCTGCATATCATGGTGACGGTGAACATAATCCCCGAGACGGGACAGACGCTGCCGATGATCTCGCGCGGCGGCTCGTCGCTGCTGTTCACATCCATAGGTCTGGGCATGATCCTGAGCGTGAGCCGTCAGACGGAGGAGGGCTCGCACGGCGACGATGTCTGATGCCGCGGCTGGATGAGATGTTTTAACGAAGAACGAAGAGAGAAGGATATGGATGACATAAGACTGGACAAATATCTGTGGGCCGTGCGTGTGTTCAAGACGCGCAGCGACGCGGCCGAGGCCATACGCAACAACCGCGTTATGGTGAACGACGGCTATTGCAAGCCTTCGCGCGAGGTGAAGATCGGGGACGAGATCTCGGTCAAGCGCATGCCCGTAGTCTACCGTTACAAGGTTGTGGGACTGGTGAGCAGCCGCCAGCCGGCAAAGAACGTTCCCGACTATTGTGTGAACATTACGCCGGAGGATGAGCTGGCGAAGCTCTCGGCGCCGCGCGAGACCGTATTTGTCTTCCGCGACCGTGGTACGGGCCGCCCTACGAAGAAGGAGCGCCGCGAGATCGACGCCTTGATGGAGGGTATGTATTACGACGACGAGGCGGACGATTAGCCCCGGCCGGTGCGTCGTGAGAAGAGAAGGACGCCTTTGCGGGCGTCTTTTTTGTATCCTGCAAGGCGTGCAATGTGTCCGAAAGGAGGAATCGACTCGGTGTATATGTCCGTGCGGCGATACGGGGGTTTGGCTTTGCGGAGGGTATTTTCTATATTTGAAAAATGTATATGTTGCGCCTCGGCATAGCCAAATCCTGAAAAACTTTGTTTTTGGAAAAGTCTCTGCACTCGGCTTTCACTATATTTAAATAATATAGGATGCGCCTCGGCATAGCCAAATCCTGAAAAACTTTGTTTTTCGATTTGTCTCTGCTCTCGGCTTTCACTATATTTGCAAAAGGAGCTCAAATAGTAAATATTATGGTACACAAGGTGATTTTCCGCAAGCACAGGGCCGTGGCATGGGCGATATGTTCGATAGCATGTCTGGCGGCGATGGTTTTATCCGGATGCAAGGGCTCCGATACGGATGCCGACATTCCCGTCACGGTGACGGTCGAGAGTTCGGGCATAGTCTCCGTTGCCGACGGCAGCAGCGTCGAGGTGGTGTTCGCGGTGACACCAGCCACGACGGAGTTCACCTTCGAGAGCGGCCGCTACAATGCCAAGTTGTGCTATGCGGCCACGCGCAACGTCCCGAAGGAGGCATATCTCGAGAGTGTGCGGTCTCTGGGCGGGGGCCGCTATGCCGCCCGCATAACCAACCGCAACACATCAGAGACCTATTTCAGTATCGACGTGCGTATCTTCATCACCACGAACGACGGCCGCACCTACATGTCGGGAGTCTTCTGCCTGCAGAACACCGAGGCGGTGACGGGGATCTCTTCGGTGAGCTTCCTCAAGGAGGACAATCCGCAGCTTTCGGATGATATCTACTGCACGTACGACGATGCGGACGCCACATTCACGGTGCGCACGCCCGAGATCGTGGACGTGAGCGCTCTGGTTGCGACGTTCATCGCATCGGGACGTGTGAGCGTCGGAGGCGTCGAGCAGCAGAGCGGCGTTACGCCCAACGACTTCACGCACGAGGTGACCTATGTCGCCGAGGGCGAAGGCGAGCGGCACGAGTACAAGGTTCGTGTGGTCAACTTCACGGGCCTGCCGGTGATGTACATCTCCTCGTCGACGGGGATGCGGCCCATCGGCAGCGACATCACCTCGAAGGAGGAGTGGAAGGATGCGACGGTGCGCATCGACGGCAACGGCGTGTGGGACGACCTTCCCGAGACGGCGGTGTCGATACGCGGCCGCGGCAACATAACGTGGGGATGGGAGAAGAAACCCTTCAACATGAAGTTCCCGAAGCGTACCTCGATGCTGGGCATGCCCGAACACAAACGTTGGGTCATGCTGGCCAACTACGCCGACCACACGATGGTGCGCAACTCGACGGCCTTCTACGCGTCGGGCCTGACGTCGCTGGAGTGGGCGCCGCGCAGCCAGTATGTCGAGTTGTACTACAACGGAGAGTATACGGGTACGTATCAGCTGACCGAGCAGGTGCGTGTGGATGAGAACCGTGTCAACATACACGAGCTTCAGCCGGACGAGACGGACATCACGGGCGGATATCTTGTGGAGATGGACTTCCACTGGGACGAGACGCCGCGCAAGTGGGCGCCGACGGTGCCGAGCAAGTACGGCGTGAACTCTTCGTGGTACATAGTGAAGTCTCCCGACGACGATGTGCTGACCGACGGGCAGTTCGAATACATAAAGGGATATATCGGCGACTTCGAGCGCGTGATCATGGACAACGAACTGCGCTCGGATCCCGAACACGGTTACATGAAATATATCGAACCTCTATCATTTGTGGACTATTGGCTGTTGTACGAGGTGTGCATCAACCACGAGATCGTCAATCCGGGCAGCGTCTACGTGCATAAGGACCGCGGCGGCAAGCTTGTGGCAGGGCCTATATGGGACTTCGACTACGGCACCTTCAACTTCGACTATTACGAGGCCCAGCCTGCGGCCTATTCGCTCTATGTGAAGGATGCGATATGGATGCACTACCTGTTCATGGATGCCGACATGAAGGCTCTGGCCAAGCGCCGCTGGGAGGAGTTGCGGCCGTCGTTCCTGCAGCTGCCGGAGTTTGTCGACAGTTGCTCGGCGCAGCTGCGGTATGCCGCCGAGGAGAACTATTCCCGCTGGCCCATGACCGTGAACGACAACGGCGACGCATACTACTCATACGAGCAGGCGGTCAAACGTATGCAGGAGGTGATCATGCGGCGTATAGCCGTCATAGATGAATGTATGGCCTCATGGTAAGGGATGTTATGAAGGGTTATGTGTACAGGGCTGCGCTTGCGGTGTGTGTTGCCTGTCTTGCGGCCGGATGCGGCCGCCGCGACGCTGTGGGCGAAGCCTTCTCCGTGGGTGACTTCTTCGAGGATGGCGCCGCGGGCATAAAGCCTGCGGGTGTTACGCGCCGCCCTGCCGACGGCGGCGGCGACGACGTGACGCTCTTCTGGTGCTGGATTTCGGGATATGTCTCGACCGAAGGTGTCGAGGAGGATATACGCGCCTTCGCACGCGAGGGCTTCAAGCGTATCGTTATCGGCGAGCTGTCGCTGCCGGGCCTCTGCGGGCCCGTACGCAACGACCCCATGAGCGAAGGGTGGTGGGAGGCTCTGCGCGCGGCGCTGGCCGCGGCTGCGGAGGAGAATATCGAGGTCGGGATCACGGCCCGCCCCGGACTCGGCTCGGCATGGGACGACACGGCGGGTACGGGTGCGTGGAGCGATGCCGCCGGCAGTGCGGCCGAGAGTGGCGCCGCGGCTGCGGAGCGCCATTTCAATGCCTACGTCGGGGAGATACTGCAACAGGTGCCCGCAGCCGAACGGACGGCGCTGCGTTTCGTCGTTGCGGGGGATCTGCCTTCGGCGGCGGGCAGCAAGGTTGCGGAGAGCGCGAACGGGACGCTGCAACGGCGTGCCGAATATATGTCCCGCATGGCGGAGCTGTGCCATGCGTCGGGTCTGGGTGTGGTGAGCCGCGACGTTGAGGCGACGCTTCTGTGCGGTGCCGCGGCTGCGGGTGACGGCCTTATAGCGGCCGCGCGCATCGTCCCCGACGGCGTGGCGGACAACTGCCGCGTGGCAGTCTCGGCGGCGCGTCTGCGCGGCACGGGACGCACGGCCGCCGAGGTGGGGTGTGCCGAGATGAAGTCCTATGCGGCCTCGCCCGAGGCGATGAAGCGTGCGGCCGATATGGCATACGTGCAGGGTATCAACTTCGTGGCGCTGACGGGAGCCGTGCAGCAGGCCACGACGGCCGATCTGCCCGGACTCAATACGTGGCTCTTCAGCGATCTGGACCGTAATAATCCGTGGTTCCGGCATGCGGACATGCTGGTCGATTATCTGTGGCGGTGCAACATGATGCTCTCGCGCGGGGAGCGTGTGGCCGATGTGGCCATACCGTATTCGGGCGAAGGGGTTGCGCGCACGGCCGAGATTGTGGCCGAGGCCGGATATGATGCCGACTATGTGCCCGTTAAGATGCTCGCGGCGGCGGAGATACGTGACGGCGGCATTGTCGTTGCGGGCAGGCATTATGCCGCGGTGGTATGCGAACACGGGACGGATGCCGCAACGGAGAGTGTGTTGAGCCGTCTTGTGCATGGCGGTGTGCATGTGGTGCGCACGAGCCTCTCGTATCGTGACCGCAAGGCCATGGGAGAGGCTATGGCTGCGGTGACGCCACCCGACGTGGCGATAGAGACGTCGGCGGGGACGGGAAATTCGCCGTTGCGGTATACCCACCGTCGGGAGGCCGGACGCGACATATACTTCCTCTTCAACGGCTCGACGGATCCGCTGCGCGGGCGCCTGACGCTGCGCTGTGCGGCGCAGCCCGAGATGTGGAACCCCGTCGACGGGGAGCGCCGCGCCGTGAAGGAGCATGTTGCGGAGGCGGGGCGTACGTCGTTCGAGGTGGATATGGCCGCGGGCGAGAGTCTCTTTATTGTGGCGGGCGGCGGTGATGCCGCCGTGGCGGCTGCACGGCGTGTCGGGGGCTATCCCTTCGAGTACCGTTGGGATGTGGAGTTCTCGTCGCCGCTGGCGGAGAGCTTCTCCACGACGATGTACGACCTGAAGAACCTCTCGCTCAACGATGATCGGCGCATACGTTTCTTCTCCGGCTGCACGACATACCGTTCGCTGTTCGAGGTGCGCAAGCCTGTCGGATGCGACCGCGTCGAGCTGGTTATGCGCGAGGTGGGTACGACGGCGAAGGTATGGATCAATGACCGCTATGTCGGGGGCGTGTGGGCCGCGCCTTACAGGCTGGATGTTACGGATGCCGTGCGCAACGGCATGAACAGCATACGCATCGAGACGGCCGACACGTGGGTCAATGCCATTGTGGGTATGATGACTGCGCGCAGCGAGCTTATGGCCGGCGAGGGTTCGGATAAGGATAGGGACTCCTCGGCCTCGGCTCCGACGCAAGGAGGGGGTGATGCAGCGGTCAAGGCCGATTCTGTGGGATGGACGCCGCCGCAGTTGCACTTTGTGGTCAATACCTACACGGCGCAGTCTCCGCTGCCCGTAGCGGGACTTACGGCGGGCGTATCGCTCATATATTACGGCCGATAGGAGGTGAAAACAGGTGCGGGGCGATCTCTATGAAGAGAGCGCCCCGCACTTCGTATTGCAGGCTGAGCCGTTAATCGTTGAATAGCGAGCGGGCTATGCCCATCTCCAGACCACGCAGCTCGGCAAGGCCGCGCATGCGGCCGTAGCACGAATATCCCGGGTTTGAGCGTCGGTGCAGGTCGTCGCACATCTGGTGTCCGTGGTCGGGGCGCATGGGTATGCGCACCTTGCGGCGCTGCTGTATCTCGAGGAACGCCTTCATCACCTCATACATGGGCACGTCGCCCTCGAGGTGGTTGTCCTCCTGAAAGTCGCCCTCGGCATCGCGGCGCGTCGAGCGCAGGTGTACGAACCCTATTCGGTCGCCGAACTCGCGCATCATGGCCGGCAGGTCGTTGTCGGCGCGCACGCCGAACGAGCCGGTGCAGAGGCAGAGTCCGTTCGAGGGGTTGGGTACGGCCTCCACAAGGCGGCGGAAATCCTCCGCCGTGGACAATATGCGGGGCAGCCCGAGAATGGGATATGGCGGGTCGTCGGGGTGTATGACCATCTCCGAGCCGCACTCGTCGGCCACGGGGCACACCTGCTGCAGGAAGTAGATCAGGTTGCTGCGCAGGCGCTCGGCGTCGATGTCGCGGTAGCGGTCGAGCGCCTCGCGGAACTGTTCCACCGTAAAGCTCTCCTCCGAGCCGGGCAGACCGGCGATCATGTTGCGCGTGAGGCGGTGGCGCTCCTCCTCGTCCATCGCCTCGAAGCGGGCGCGGGCGCGCGCCTTCTCCTCGTCGGTGTACTCCTTCTCGGCGGCGGGGCGGCGCAGTATGTAGAGGTCGAAGGTCATGAAGGCCGCACGCTCGAAACGCAGCGCCAGCGAGCCGTCCTCGACCTTGTATGCCAGATCGGTGCGTGTCCAGTCGAGTACGGGCATGAAGTTGTATGTTATGCAGTGTATGCCGCACTCGGCGAGGTTGCGTATCGACTGTTTGTAGGCTTCGATGTAGCGTTGGAAGTCGCCTGTCTGGGTCTTGATGTGCTCGTGTACGGGGACGCTCTCCACGACACTCCACGTCATGCCGGCATCGGCTATCATCTTCTGTCGGCGGCGTATCTCCTCCACGGGCCACACCTCGCCGTTGGGGATGTGGTGCAGGGCGTGTACGATATCCGTCGCGCCGGCCTGCCGTATGTCGGATAGCTTCACGGGGTCGTCGGGGCCGTACCAGCGCCACGACTGTTTGCAAAGGTACATGTTCGGGTTACGGTTTTTATCGGTTATACATAATATAGGTATATGTCATTGCCGTCAGGCGTTTTTAGATCGAGAAAGCGTCAAAACCGCCGTCGATGACCGTGACGGTACCGCTGACGAACTTCGAGGCGTCCGATGCCAGCCACTGCAGCGTGCCGAGCAGCTCCTCGGGCTCGCCGAAGCGGTTGAAGGGTGTATGTGCGAGGATGGTGTGCGAGCGGGGCGTGAGCGAACCGTCGGGGTTGGTGAGCAGGTCGCGGTTCTGGTTGGTGAGCAGGAAGCCCGGGGCTATGGCGTTCACGCGCAGACCCTCGCCGAACTTTATGGCCAGCTCGCCGCACATGTATTTGGTCCAGTTGACGACGGCGGCCTTGGCGACGCCGTAGCCCGCAACGCGGGTAAGGGGGCGCAGTGCCGCCTCCGAGGCGATGTTTATGATCGAACCCTGCTTGCGTGCGGCCATGTCGCGCACGAAGACCATCGTGGGCATGATCGTGCCGAAGAGGTTCAGCTCGACGACCTTGCGCACGGCCTCGATATCCAGATCGAAGATGGTCTTGTCGGGGGGTACGGTGGCGGCGGCCATGTTTCCGCCGGCGCCGTTTATGAGCACGTCGATACGGCCGTAGGCGGCCATGATGTCGTTGTAGTTACCCTCAAGGGTAGCCTTGTCGAGCACGTCGCATGCGAGGAAGAGGGCCTCGCCGCCCGCAGCCTTGACCTCGGCGGCCAGATGCTCGCCCTGCTCGCGCGCACGGTCGAGGATGACGACCTTGGCGCCCTGCTCGGCGAAGTGTTTTACCATCGAGGTACCGAGGATGCCGGCCGCGCCGGTGATGATGACGACCTTGCCGTCGACGCTGAAGAGATTTTTCATTTCCGTATGGTTTTTTAGTTGGTTTTTGGCGTATATGTTTACGGGGATGCTTACAAAGATATGGTTTTCGGTGCGAAATTGCAATAGCGTGGGGGCCGCATGTGATAAAAGATGTTGCGGGACATAAGTTTGTAGACGGAATGCTTTGCGTTTCGAAAATAAAAGAGTACCTTTATTGCAAATTTGGACCACGCGATCTACCATTCGAAAAATTTTACATAACAAATCTATACTTTCAACTCTTATGGCTATCAACAGAAAGGACTTTCTAAAGACTCTGGGAGGCATGGCGCTGTTTACGATCATCCCGCGCCGCGTACTCGGAGGCCCGGGTCACGTCGCCCCCAACGACCAGCTGACCAAGGGTATCATCGGAACGGGCGGCATAGGCCGCAGCAGCTACCACTTCACCTCGGACGAGAAGTGTCGTCTTGTGGCGTTGTGCGACGTGGACAGCATACACCTGCAGCAGGCTTTCGAGCAGGCCAAGACGCAGCTGGGCGAGACCACGAAGACCTATCACTTCTACCGTGACCTTATCAATGATCCCGATGTTGATGTGGTTCACATAGCCACGCCCCCGCACTGGCACGGCATCATGGCCGTCGAGGCGGCAAAGGCCGGAAAGGATATATGGTGCGAGAAACCCATGACGCGTACCATCGGTGAGGGCAAGCGCGTGATGGAGGCCGTGCGTCAGAACAACCGTATCTTCCGTCTGAACACGTGGTTCCGCTTTCAGGACACCTTCTACGGTCTGGGCACTACGGTCAAGCCCCTGAAGAAGCTCGTCGACAGCGGCATGCTGGGCTGGCCCCTGAAGGTGACCATATCGGGATATACGGGTTTCAACTGGAAGTTCTTCTGGGTAGGCAAGGAGAATCTGGTGCCGCAGCCCGTGCCCGAGAATCTGGATTATGACCTGTGGCTGGGCCCCGCACCCTACAAACCCTACAACGAGCACCGCACGCACCAGACCTTCCGCGGATACTGGGACTACGACGGCGGCGGTCTGGGCGACATGGGACAGCACTATATCGACCCCGTGCAGTATATTCTGGGCAAGGACGAGACTTCGCCCGTAAAGGTCGAGGTGGACGCCCCGCAGCAGCACCCCGATGCCATCGGCACGTGGCGCAAGATCGTCTACACGTATGACGACGGCTGCCAGATCATCCTTCAGGGTGAGGACCACGGCGACCCGACGGCACCCTACATCGAGGGCCCGAAGGGCAAGCTCTATCAGGGTTTCAACTGCACCATCCCCAACATCATGAACAAGTTGGCCGAGCTGCCCGATCCCGAGCCGCAGAATACCGACTTCATCAAGTGTATCCACAACCGCGAGAAGTTCGCCCTGAACGAGATGAACGGATTCCGTTCGGCGACGATCGTCAACATGGGACTCTGCGCGCTGCGTCTGAACCGCTCGCTGGAGTTCGACCCCGTGGCGTTGAAGTTCATCAACGACGATGCCGCCAACGCCTTGATCGACCAGCCGATGCGTGCGCCGTGGAAAATATGATGCCTAACCCCTAAACCCAAAAGACAATGAAAAAACTGTTTATATCGATACTCCTGCTGGCGATGCTGCCCTTTGCGGCGGTTGAGGCGCAGGATGCGCGCGGACGTGTGACGTCGACCATCGTAGCGGACGCGCTGAACCAGTTGCCGGCCGAGGATGCCGGCCTCTACAACCGGCTCATGGGCGAGCTGGCCGCCACGGGCAGCGAGGGCGTCGAGATGATCGCCTCGATGTTGAAGCCCGCGGCCGAGGGCGTGAACAACTCCCCGATGGAGTATGCCCTCAACGGCGTGGCGTGGTATGTAACCGAGAGCGGCAACGCGTCGCTTCGTGACGGCGTGCGCGAGGGTCTGCGCAATGCGGCCGACAAGTGCGGCGACCCCACGACGAAGGCCTTCCTGCTGACCGTTCTGGAGCGTTGCGCCACGGCCGAGGATGCCGGATATTTTGCCGCCCTGCTGGGTGACGAGTATCAGGGCGACTTCGCGGCGCGTGCGCTTGCGACCCTGCCCGGAACCGAGCCGACGGTGCTGTCGCTCATGCAGGAGCAGAACGCAAACGGCCTGAGCCGCGCGCGTCTGGCACATATCGCCTCGTATAAGAATATGGAGGGCGCCGAGGATATCCTCTTGGCATGGGCCGCCGAGGGCGGTGAGGATGCCGAGATGGCGGAGATCCACCGTGCGCTTGCATCGTGCGGCACGGCCAAGTCGGTCAAGGCTCTGGGAGCCGCCGCAAAGGCCGTGGACTATGCCTTCGAGACGACCGACGCCTATGCGTCGTATGTCGCGCTGCTGACCAAGCTCTCGCAGACCGACCCCGCAGCCGCTCTGAAGGCTGCCAAGAAGCTGATGAAGGCGTCGCCCAAGGTGAATGTACGTTCGGCAGGTCTGGAGATCGTGGCCCGCGTCGAGGGCGCCGATGTGCTGCCTGTGCTGGAGAAGGCCATGAAGGATGAAAACCGCGAGTACCGTGTGGGTGCGCTGCGTCTGGCCGATGACTATGCCGACGACGGCGTATATGCATCGTATGCCGCCATGCTCCCCTCGCTGAAGGGTGAGGCCAAGGCCGACGTGCTGAACTGGCTGGGTACGGCTCACGCCGCCTCGCAGATCGACGCCGTGGCTGCCGCCATGAATGACACGGATGCCGAGGTCGTAGCTTCGGCCGTGGCTGCCGCCAGCAAGATCGGCGGCGAGAAGGCCCTTGCCGCTATCGTGGCCAAGGCCGAGAGCCTGCAGAAGCCCGCAGATGGTGGCGATGAGGCTGCCATGGGGGCACTCGTGGCCGAGATGAATGTTATCAAGGATGCGCTTCAGTCGTTCAACGGCCGTGTAAACGAGGGTATCGTCGAGATGCTGGGCAAAGGTGGCATAGCCAAGGATATTGCTCTGGCTGTACTCAATACGCGCCGCATCCCCGAGGCTGCCGATGCCGTGCTGGCCATGGCCGAGGCGGGAGAAGATGTTGCCAAGTTGATACCTAATGTGGTTACGGAGAAGGATTTCGATGCCATCTGCGCCCTTTACGAGAGCGGCAAGTGCAACTATGCCGCCGTCAATGAGGCCATTATCGACAAGCCTGCTGCCGAGCAGGTAGCCATGATCGAGGCCCGCATGAAGAAGGCCGGCAGCAAGGCCGAACTGTACTATCCCGTTCTGGCCGCCACCGGTTCCAAGGAGGTGATCCCGATGCTGGTCGAGGGCTACAATGCAACCAAGAAGAACGGCCCTGCGTTTGCCGGTATGATGATGGTTGCCGACGATGCCATGATACCTTATCTGTATCAGATCGCAACGGAGAATACCGATCTGCGCGAGTATGCTCTGGAGCGTTATATCCAGCTGACGCAGGCGTCGAAGGCGCTCAATGCACAGGTCAAGTACATGAACTACCGCAAGGCCCTTGAGATGGATCCCAAGACGCAATACAAGAACATGGCCCTGCGCGCCCTGTCGGCTACACAGACCTATCAGGGCATGATGCTGGCGGCGGAGTATCTCGACAACGCCGAGACGGCTCAGGCTGCGGCCAATACGATCCTCGAGATCGCCACCAAACACCCCGAGTTCTACAGCGCCGAGGTGAAGGCCCTGCTGGAGAAGGTGGGCGCTACGCTTAACGACTCGGATGCCGTCTACAAGCGCAAGGACATCGAGAAGTTCATATCTGAAAATACGGAGCGTGCTTCGCACTCGATCGTATCGAAGCTGACGCCCGAAGAGGAGGCCGAGGGCTTCGAGATGCTCTTCGACGGCGTGTCGATGGACAAGTGGCAGGGCAACCTTGACGCCTACCAGCCCATCGATGGCTACATGTACGTTACGGCCGCATACGGCACGACGGGCAACCTCTACAGCAAGAAGGAGTATAAGGACTTCGTGCTGCGTTTCGAGTTCTGCTTCGACCGCGCCGGCGTGAACAATGGCGTGGGCATCCGTGCCGAGATGGGCAAGGACGCCGCATACCACGGCATGGAGATCCAGATCCTCGACCACGACGACCCGATCTACGCCAATCTGCGCGAGTATCAGGTACACGGGTCGGTCTACGGCATCATCCCCGCCAAGCGTATCGTCTCGCCCGAGCTGGGACAGTGGAACACCGAGGAGATCCGCGTTCAGGGTGACCGCATCAAGGTTACGGTCAACGGCGAGGTTATCGTCGACGGCAATATCCGCACCGCCTGCAAGGGCCACAATGTCGCTCCCGACGGCAGCAACCACAACCCCTATACGGTGGATCACCTGAACCACCCGGGCCTCTTCAACAAGACGGGTTATATCGGCTTCCTCGGCCACGGCGAGGGCCTCAAGCTGCGCAACGTGCGCATCAAGGAGCTTTAGCCTGCGGTACGGAAGTGCATGTCACGGCGGGCGGACATCCTCGGGGTGCCCGCCCGCTTTTGCGTTTGGGATGAGGCGTGATGTGGTGTCCGCTTTTGTGTCGGGGTGTGCGCGCTTGTGTTTGGGAGCGGCGGGGTGTCCGCATGCTTTTGCGGTTGGGGGCGTGCGTGGGTTTGGAGGCGGGGTGTCTGCATGCTTTTGCGTTGTAGGAAGCGGGTGTTCCAATTGAGAACCTCGTCGAGGTGGGCTCTGGCGGCTGTTGCAGGAGCGCTTGAAAGGATATTTGCACCTTTCGGATCTTTTTTTGCGCTAAAAATTTGCAGAATGTTTTTTTTGCCCTATCTTTGCACCACAATCAAACGAGGTGGATTCATCTAAGGGTTAGGATACATGCCTCTCACGCATGACATAGGGGTTCGAATCCCCTATCCACTACCAAGCCTGCTGTAAATCAGCAGGCTTTTTTGTTTTGCCCCCATATTTACCCCCATTTTTCGAGGAATGTAATACGCGGACGGGCTTTTCTTGGGATGGGACGCGGACGGGCTTTTCACGGGATAGGACGCGCGGACGGGTTTTTCTTGGGGTAGAAGGACGGGTTTTTCACGGGATGGGATACTACATACATGACGGCATGCACGGCGGCATGTCGTGCGGGGCTGTCACGTGTATTGAGGTATTGGCGGGTCTCTTTCGGGTTACTTTTCGGCGCGGCCTTTGCCCCATTTGGGGCGTATGTCGAGGAAGACCTCGAAGTTCATGCGCGGCATGGGGTGCGACAGAACCGAACGGTACTCCTCGTTGAAGAGGTTGTTTATCTGTACCTTGATCGAGGTGTCGGCCCAACGCAGCGAAATGAGACGCTCGAGCGACAGGTCGTTCATGAAGTAGGGGGTAAGGTATCCGGTGATTGTGGTGTCGTTGCTCGACATGGTGTAACGCTCCGAGTAGTAGCACCAGCGGTAGACCAGACGCCACGGCCCGTATGCCAGACGTCCCGTGACCGACGACGAGTATTCGGGTACGTATACCAGCTGCTTGCCCACCGAGCGGTCGGCCTCGCTGATCTTCTCGCCCTCGTTTATGGATGGTGTCCATGCGAAGTTGCCGTCCAGCGAGAGGTTCCACTTCTCGCTCATGCGCCAGCGCAGCGACCCCTTCACCTCGGCGCCGTAGGCGTGGACGCGTTTGATGTTCTTGGGGGTCCAGTAGCCCTTGGCGTTGGGCAGCCAGATGATCCAGTCGTCGATATAGGAGTCGAAGGCTGTGGCCGAACCCTTTATCGAGAAGCGTTTGCCGTCGCCGGCGGCGGCCTCCACACCCCAGTCATACGAGAATCCGTTCTCCCGTTTCAGGTCGGGGTTGCCTCCCGGTAGGAAGTAGAGGTCGTTGAGCGTGGGGAAGCGGTAGTTGCGCGAGACGGATCCCTTGACCACAACCTGCCCGCGTCGCGAGACCGTATAGTCGACGAAGAGTGCGGGGATAACGGGCGAGGCGCTGCGTCCGTATAGCTCCTCGCGCAGTGCGGCCGAGATGCCGAGACGCTCCGTAGGGCGCCACTTGGCCGAGACGTATGCCGAGAGCTCCATGCGCGCCTTGTCGTACCCTACGACGGCGTTGCCCCCCTGCTGTGTTATGATGTTCTTGTCGGAGCTGACGACAAAGTGCTGGTGTGCCGTTATGTCGGCCGTGAAGAGCCACTTGCTGCCGATGTAGTATTCGCCCCCGATCTGCCCGTAGACGGTATTCACACGGCTGCGCGAGCGTATCATCTGCGCCATGACGCCGTTGCCCAGATCGCGGCTGTAGTCGTATGCCAGATTCGAGTTGACATACCCGGCCTTGGCCGAGACCTTGTAGTGGGTGCGTACGTGGTCCCACGTCACGACACTGCGCAGCGTATGCTCGCGCTGGAGGTTCTCGTAGTCGTCGTCGGCGTAGCTGACGCTCAGCAGAGGGATGCCGCGCCGCGAATTGACATACCATGCCGTCAGGCCGTAGCGGTCGCCACGCCCCGTATTGTAATATACCTCCTGAAGCAGGTGCAGGTCGCGGAAGGCGCCGTTGCGGTTGCGCTCGACGGGGTAGTATTGGCCGATGATGTTGTGCTGCCCGTCGTAGATGTTCTCCTTCTTGTCGCGGTTGACGTAGCGGAAGTCGTTGGGCGAGGATGAATATACGGCGCGTGTGGATACCTGCCAGCGGTCGCTGCCGTATGTGAGGCGCAGGTACTCGTCGAATGTGGAGAACGACCCGGCGCCCTGAACATACTGCAGGCCGAATCCGCGCTGCCGTGTGGGTTCGGTCGAGAGGACTATGGCGCCGCCCAGACCGCCGCCCGTGACATTGACCGAAGAGGTGCCGTGCAGCAGCGACGCATCGTCGATGAAGTATGACGGTATCATCGAGAAGTCGGTCATGCCCAGCATGGGCGAGTTGATCTTCATGCCGTTCCACGTCACCTGCGTATGCGATGGCGACGTGCCGCGGAAGGATGCCGTCGAGAGCGTGGCGCGCCCGTACTGCTTGATGAAGACCGTCGAGTTGAATGTGAGGGCGTCGGCCAGCGAGAGGGCTATGTTGTCATGCAGCACGGCCGAGTCGAGGTGGGTGCGCTGTACGCCTATCTGTTTCATGGGGCGTGCGGCCGAGACCTCCACATGCTCTATGTCGATGGTGTAGGCGGTGCGGGCGGCGGTGTCGCGACGCTGTGCCGCGGCCATGAGGGGCATGGACATGACGGCGGTGAGCGTCAGCATGCGGAGTGTTTTTATGGCGGTGTGTCTCATGGCGGCGGGGTTATTTCCAACAGAAGGCTCCGGGCGTGATGCCGACATAGAAGGAGTCGACCAGCTCGCCCGCGGCATCGTAACGGTAGATTATGCCGTTCTGCACGTAGTCGACGGCATCGGCGACATATACGTCCGAGGTTACGGGGTCGACCGTGAGCCCGTAGTATATGGTTCCGCGGCTCTCGATAAGGGGCCGCACGGGGAGCCGCTCGGAGGTGACGTCCATACGCCATATATCGTCATTGATCCAGTATATCGCGCTGCCCGTGCCGTCGGTGACGATCTCCGAGGGGGCGTCGCCGAGGCGCATGCGGAACGTCTGCTCGACGGAGAACGTCTCGGGGTCGATGCGGTAGAGCGCAGGGGCCTCGTATCCGTAGGGGCTGCCTTCGTATCCGCCGTCGGTGACGGTCCACAGTTTGCCGTTGCGGTCGGCAACGAGCGACGTGGGCTGTATGCCCACCTCCAGCTGCGCGACGATCCGGTCGGTGCGGGTGTCGATCTTGAGCAGGCGGTTCTGGTAGGACCAGCAGTTGACGTAGACGTAGTCGCCTATCTGCACCATCTGCTCCGTCGAGGCGTTCTCGGGCGTCATGCCCGGGCAGTCGATATATCCCGTGACCTCGTACCGCTGCGGGTCGATGATGCAGATGCGCGAGTCCCATATCTGTGTCACGTAGGCCTTCGTGTCGGATACGAAGTGCATGTACCGCGGGGATGTGAGACCAGTTATGCGCCCCACCTCGCGGAAGGTCTTAAGGTCTATGGCGAAGATGACGTGCGAGTTGTTGACCACGATCCACCCCAGATCGCCGTGTATGGTCATCGACTGCGCCACGTCGCCCAGCTTCATGCCGTTGGCGCGTGCGAAGACCTCGTTCTGGACGGTGTGCGCGGCGGGGTCGTAGTAGGAGAGGGTGGCGTTGCCGTACATGAAGTTGCCCTCGTTGATGATGAACAGACCGTCGCCCGAGGCTTCGGGCAGCTCGCCGTAACCCATGTCGTCGGGCAGCGAGTAGTCATACTTCATGCATCCGGCGAGCGAGAGAAGCGCCGCGGCGAGAAGTGTGCGTGTGAGGGCCTTTATGTCGGGGAGTCTTGTCATGTGCGGTTATCGTAGAGTCTCGTCGGCCATGGCCAGCACCTCGGTCGAGACCTCGCCCAGAAGCGCCGTGGCGTGGTTGATGGCGGTCTGCACCTTCACGAAGTCGATATATTGCAGGTTTGCGGGCGTGCCGTCGGCATTGACTGCATTGTCGATATCGAAGAGTGTCTTTGCCGCCGCGCCGTCGGCGTTGTCGCCCGTTGCGCGGTCGGAGCCGTAGTTGTCGGCATAGCCCCACTCGTAGGCGCCGTTGATGATGTTGCCCGTCGAGGTGTCGGTGTATGTATTCGGGGCCAGAGATGCGCCGTAGAGGGTATAGCTCTGAGCCTCGATCCATTGCGGATAGTAGAACTCCTGACGGTGGAAGTTGTTGTAGGGTACTTCGCCCTCGCCGCCGCGGTTGTCGCTCCAGCGTACCGGCATGCCCGCACCGCTCGGACGGTAGTAGGTGACGGCGTAATCCTCCACGGTCTGGGGTTTGCCGTACTCCGAACCCTTGAGCTGGTACCACTCGTCGTCGGGCAGGCCGTTTCCGTTTGTGTCCTGCATGACCCATACGATGCCGGGCTCGGATGACGAGGCGAACATGTTGCCCGAGACGGAGAACTCCGCGCCGTCGGCGGCGGCGATGCTGTGGTCGAAGCCCGCGACGATATATCCGCCCCATGCGCCGAGCGATACGTAGAGCCCCTCGCTCATGCGTGCGGCGGCATAGTCGGCGGCGGCATCGGCCGTGGTGACGCCGTCGAAGCCCGAGCGGGGCTCGTTGATAAACTGGCCGGGTGCGGGCGTGTATTCATATATGCGGTCTGGGGCGCTCTGCGAGGCTGCGGTGGCGGCACGGCGGTATGTACCCTCCTCGGCACAGCATACGACCTTGACCGAGGCCGAGCCGCGTGCGCCTGCGGCATCGGTTACGGTGACCGAAACGCTCCACTCGCCCTGCGCGTCGGGTGTGAAGGGGAAGATGGCACCGTCGGCCGTGAGGGCATCTTCGGCGACGGGCTTCCCGTCGATGCTCCACTCGTAGCTCTTCTTCTCGGCCGAGGCCGCGACGGGACGCAGATATATGGCTCGCCCGGCGGCGACGCTGCGCTGTGCGGCATCTCCGTATCGGGTCGAGGGCGCGGGGAAGGTGACCGCAAGGGGTGCATATTCCACTACGCGCAGCGTTACGGAGGCTTCGTCGCTGCCGTCCTCGTTCTCGGCGGTGAGGGTGAGACGATGGTCGGCAGCCGCGTCACCGAGGAATGTATATGTGGGTTCGCTGCCGACACTCTCGCCGTCAAGGCGCCACTCGTATCGTGCCTGCTCGCCGTTGGCTACCGATGGGGTTATGGTGTGCTCTGTGCCCGCGGCTACGGTGATGACTCCGTCCACGGCCTCGGGGAACGATATGACGGGCGGCTGCAACTCCAGCACCTCGATACGCATCTCGACGCGGTCGCTGCCCGTCCGGTTGGTGACGCTCAGCAGCACGTAGTATGTTCCCGCCTTCTCCGAGGTGAAGGTATATGTGCGGTCGGTGCCGACAACGGTGCCGTCGATGCTCCACTCGTATGCGGCATCCTCGCCGTTCTCGACGGCAGGGGTGATGGTTACCGCGCGCCCGACCTTGACGGTATAGATACCGTCGGGAGAGTCGAGCGTGATGACGGGCTCGGGCTGTGCGGTGATGACGCCGTCGCTGTTGCATGCGCCAAGGAGCATGAGGGCGGCGAAGATGAGTAGTGCCGATAAACGTTTCATTATGTGTGCGGTTTACGTTCGTTCTGTTGTTGTGGAGGTTTTGCGGCGGGGTCGCGGCGGCCGCGCCCGAAAACAAAAATCCTCCGGTGCGGATTGCCTCCGGAGAATGTGTCGTGTCGGATGTGAAAGGAGGGGCGGGCGGGTCTCGCTTCGGCTGCAGATACCTGTACGTGCGGATCCCGATTCCCGAGGGCGGCCGACATCGGTTTTGCATTGTCCCGTCTGTCGCTGAAGGCTTACTTGTCGTGGTCTTTTTCCCGAATGAGGCCCGCATCTCATTATGCGGCCCTCTCTTCTGTGGCGGCCCCTGTCTCGTTTGCAGTTCCAGCCCCTTGTGCGGCCCCAGTCTCTTGTCGCGGCCCCTGTTCCGTGTGCGGCCGTCGCCGCTGCACGGACGGAGGTAGAGGATATCTCCGCGGCTCCTTTCGATCCGGCCCGAAACTCGCGGGCGCAATCTTACATTCGGGCAGGTCTTCTGACTCGTTCCCCGCCGTGCGCCTTCCCGACCGACGGGTCAGTGGCGTCGTGCACGACCTTACCTCCGCAGAGGCGGAACTCACAGCAGCGAGTACTGTTCCGGCTTCACACCGGATTCCCTTTTAACCCCGTCGTTTGGACGGAGGCTCGAACGTTGCAAAGGTATATCTTTTCCGCGTAATAGCAATATTTTTTTGCGTTTCCGTGCTCTGGGCCTCGTCGTGTGTGCCGTCCCGCGCATATACGGTAAAGTCCGTTGTGTTGCCGTGACGGCCGTAAGGGACGTTTTGCGCGCTTTTGCCCCGCCGATGGCGGGCGTTTCGAATAATATTTATAACTTTGCAAGTTACAATGCCTTTATGCGCCGCTGCCGCTACGTCGCGGCCGACGCAGAGACGTGAGACTAAGCCCGATGCTTGAGAAGTTAGCCAAACAGACCGCCATATACGGCATCAGCACCATCGTGGTGCGCTTCCTCAGTTACCTGCTCTCGCCATTCTATACGTGGTGGCTGAGCCGCGAGGAGTATGGCGTCATAACCGATATATATGCCCTGATACCCTTTGCGCTGGTAGTGCTCACGATGGGTATGGAGTCGAGTTATTTCCGCTTTGCGGGGCGCGCCGACGAGGCCGGCGGCGACGTGGCGGCGGCAAAACGACACCTCTTCGCCACGACGTGGGGCGCGACGCTGGCCGCGGCATCGGTATTCCTGCTGCTCGTGGTGTTGTTCCGCGGGGGCGTAGCCCGTCTGATGGGCGACGTGTATGTGGCCCATCCGCAGTATGTCGTGCTGGCGGCGGCGATAATATTCTTCGACGTGGCGGCCATGATACCCTTTGCGCGTCTGCGCGAAAGGGGCGAGGCGGGACGTTATGTCATGCTCAAGGCGTTGGGCGTATGTATAAACGTGGCGCTGGTCTTCGCCTTCGCCGCGGCGGGCCTTTATGATACCGATTTCGGTGTCGGGTGGGCCTTTGTGGCGAACCTCGCGTCGAGTGTGGTGACGCTTGCCGTATTGGCGGCCACGACCGAGAAGGTGGTGCCCGTGATCGACCGTCGGCTGCTGATAAGGATATTCGCCTACTCGCTGCCGCTGCTCATAGGCGGCGTGGCAGGCACGGCAAACGAGTTCATCGACCGCCAGATGATCAAGTACCTCGTCCCGACGGGGGCGATGGCCCAGCTGGGAGTCTACGGTGCCATAACCAAGATCGCCGTGGTGATGACGCTCTTCACGCAGATGTACCGTCTGGCGGCCGAACCGTTCTTCCTGTCGAACTTCCGCAAGGAGGAGTTCGTCGAGTCGAACGCCGCGGCCCTCAAGTACTACGTCATGGTGGCGATGGCCATATTCCTCTTCATTGCGCTCTTCCGCGACCTCTTCGCTCTGATTCTGGGGCGCGACTTCCGGGAGGGTATCTTCATCCTGCCGGTGGTGCTGGGGGCGAATGTGCTGAGCGGCGTGTGGTTCAACCTCTCGTTCTGGTACAAGCGCGAGGAGAAGACCCGCTTTGCGATATATGTCACCTTTACGGGACTGCTCTTCACGGTGGTCTTCAACGTGGCTCTGGTGCCCCGCTGGGGATACTACGGCGCGGCGTGGGCGCGTTTGATAGCCGAGGGAGCCATGGTGGCGCTGAGCTATACGCTTAACCGGCGGTATTTCCCCACACCCTACCAGACGGGACGTATCGCGACGTATGTGGCGGCCGGTCTGGCGCTCTTCGCCGCAAGCGAACTCTTCGCCCGCCATGCGGGGGCCCCGACGGCGGTGCAGTATGTGGTGAACGTGCTTCTGATAGGAATCTATTGCCTCTATGCCGTGTGGCGTGAGCATATCGACGTGCTGGCTCTGGCCGCGGCCGTAGTGCACCGCCGCAGATAGGATGTAAATAGGACGGAATGAATATAAATATAGTGATATAAGGATATGAAGGTAAGGATAGTAAACCGTTCGCGCAATGCGCTGCCCCTCTACCAGACGTCCCTCTCGGCGGGTATGGACGTACGGGCTGATCTGGAGCAGAGCGTGACGCTCGCCCCGCTCGGGCGGGCGATGATACCTACGGGACTATATGTCGAGCTGCCCGAGGGATACGAGATGCAGGTGCGGCCGCGCAGCGGCCTTGCCGCCAAGCACGGCATCACGGTGTTGAACTCGCCGGGTACGATCGATGCCGACTATCGCGGCGAGATACGCATCATACTGGTTAACCTGAGCAGCGAGGCCTTTACCATAGAGCCGGGCGAGCGTATCGCGCAGCTTGTGGTGGCGCGTCACGAGCAGGTGGAGTGGGAGCCCGTGGAGGAGCTCGGCACAACCGAGCGCGGCGCAGGAGGCTTCGGATCGACGGGACGGTAAATATATCCGATGGTAGGAATAAACGCCTGATAATAAGTAAAAAAATGAAAATTTCGGTCGATATGTCTCTGTGCGGGCGGCTTGTGGCGGCTGTGGCGTGCGTGCTGCTCGGCGCTTGCGGCGGCACGGCATCTACTGACACTGTCGTAACGGATGATATGGCCGAAGTGCGGGAGCTGATTGCCGACGGTTCGTTCGGGGCGGGGGTGGCGCTCTCGCCGCTGAGTGTGGAGACGGTGACCTCGGGCGGAGGTTTTGACGCGACGAATGTCGATACCCTTCACTTCGGGGACAGTAACGGCCCGACGGCATGGCAGATGTGCCAGTGGTGGAGCCGGTACGATCTGGGCGGGACGCCTGCCGTGAGAACGACCGAGGGCACGTGTTATGCGAATGCCGGCAAGCGGGTCATGCGGCGCGATGACGGCACGCTGCTGTTGGAGGTGCTGGGTTCGGCCGAATATGATGCCCCGCGCCGCGACGGGGAGGCGTGGCCGCACCTGCTCGTGCAGCAGGATTTCGACCCCGCGCCCGTGGTGGGGGCGATGTCGAGCCTGACGCTGTCGATGAACCTGCGTGTGGCGTATTGCCGCAACGCCATGGAGAGCGGCTATGACGAGGCGCTGCATACGGTGCAGGCCCCCTTCTATCTCCATCTGCGCAACACGAACCGCTCGTCGGAGGATTACGACAAGGCCCTGTGGGTCGGCATCCCGACATTCGACTACCGTTACGAGCGTCTTGCCGCGACGGAGAGCGTACATTGGGATGCGGGCACCGCGACATATATCTATACCGTGCCGCCGCGCAGCATCTGGGGCGACATATCGTTCCACGACGGCAGGTGGCATGCCGTGTGTCGGGATATCCTGCCTGCTGTCAGGCGGGCGCTGGAGGCGATGCGCGAGCGGGGCGAGCTGACACACTCTTCTGCCGACGACATGGCGGTGACGGGGATGAACTTCGGATGGGAGGTGCCCGGAACGTTCGATGCGGCGATAGAGGTGCGCGGGATGTCGCTGATTGCGGCCATGCGGCGTACGGAGCCCGTGCGCGTATGCCTTACGACAACGATGGGCGACATCGTGCTCGAACTCGACGACCGCACGCCACGGCATCGTGACAACTTCGCGGCGCTGGTGCGCGAGGGGTATTACGACTCGCTGTTGTTCCACCGCGTGATCGGGGATTTCATGATACAGGGCGGCGACCCGCGCACGCGCACCGTCTCGGGTGCGGAGTTCGACGTCGAGGGGCCGGAGACGGGGGAGCGGCGTTATTGGGAGAGCATCCCCGCCGAGATACGGTTTCCGGAGTTGTACCATCGTCGCGGCGTGCTGGCCGCGGCGCGTGAGGGTGACGACGTGAACCCCGAAAGGCGCTCGTCGCGCACGCAGTTCTATATCGTCTGGGGCCGCCGTATGGACGATGCGGCGTTGGAGGCAACGCAGGAGCGTGTGCGCAGGCAGCTGGGGGAGTGGTTCTACTATCCCGACTCGGTGCGCGAGGCATACCGTACGGTGGGCGGCACGCCGCATCTGGACGGGGCTTATACGGTCTTCGGACGTGTGGTCGAAGGTATGGAGACGCTCGAGGCCATACAGCGTACGCCGACCGACTCGCTTGACCGCCCGATAGAGGATGTACGTATCCTGCGGGCACGTATCGTGGGGACGGACGGCCGTGCGGATGATAAGGATAACGGACAAAATGACTAAAGGGAGGATATGAGATTTGCCGACATAACGGGACAGCGTGATCTGGTGCGGCACCTGACGGAGGGTGTCGACCGTGGGCGTGTGAGCCATGCGCAGCTCTTCACGGGGGCGGCGGGCACGGGGGCGCTGCCTCTGGCCATAGCCTATGCGCAGTATCTCAACTGTACCGACCGTCATGACGGCGACTCGTGCGGACGTTGTCCGAGCTGTGTGCAGACGGCGGCGCTGGCGCATCCCGACGTGCACTTCGTCTTTCCGGTGAACAAGCAGGGCAAGAAGAGCGGCGAGACGGTCCTCAGCGGCAGCTTCATGCCGGAGTGGCGCGAGATGGTGGCCGCGACGGGCGGATATTTCTCGCTGCAGCAGTGGTACGACCGTCTCGATCTGGGCCGCACGCTGCGGGGGATGATCTCGGCGCGCGAGGCGGACGAGATAATCCGTTCGCTGTCGTTCAAGAGCTTCGAGTCGGAGTACAAGATCACGATAATATGGCAGCCCGAGACCATGACCGAGGATGCCGCAAACAAGATATTGAAGATCCTCGAGGAACCGTGGGAGAAGACCGTTTTCCTGCTGGTGTCGGAGCGGCCGGACCTGCTGCTGCCGACGATCGTATCGCGTACGCAGGAGGTGGCGGTGCCGCGTGTGGATATAGATTCTCTGGCGGCGCTGGCGGTAGATGAGCCCGACGAGCGCAAACGCCGCAACATGGCCCGTCTGGCCGCGGGCGACGTGCTGCGTATGCGGCGCCTTGTGAGCGGCACGGACGACCAGATGCAGCGCGAGGGATTCGACCTCTTCTGCCGGTTGATGCGTCTGTCGTACAACGACCGCCATCTGGAGCTTATCGAGTGGGCGGAGGATGTGGCGCAGCTCTCACGCGAGCAGCAGATATCGATGCTTACCAATGCGGCGCGCCTTTTGCGCGAGAGTTACATGCTGCATGCGGGTCTGGGCGGCATCAGCTACCTGTGGGGCGATGAGGCGGCCTTCTGCGACAAGTTCGCACCATATATAGGCAACGGCAACATCGAGCCTCTCATCGCGCAGATCGAGAGCGCCATGCGTCAGATTACGCAGAACGGCAACCCGCGCATCGTCTTCACGCACTTTGCGCTGGCCGTGAGCAAACATATAAACCGCCTGCCGCGATGAGCGCGCACCGGGCCATACTGCTTGCCGGAGGCAACCGCGGCGACGTGGCGGCGGCGATGGAGCGCGTGGCCGCATTGCTGGAGGAGCGTGCGGGACACGTGGCGGCCATGTCGCGGATATACTTCTCGGAGCCGTGGGGTTTCGAGGCCGAGGGGCGCTTCCAGAACCGCGCGTTTGTCGTGGAGACCTATCTGGAGCCCGAGCGGCTGCTCGACATCACGCAGCAGATCGAACGCGAGATGGGGCGCAGCGAGATGGCCGAGTCTCTGGAACGGGCCCTGACGGGCGAGAGGTACGCCTCGCGGAGTATGGATATCGACATGATATTCTACGACGCACGGGTGATCTCGACGCCGCGGCTGACGGTGCCGCACCCGCTCTTCCACGTGAGGGCCTTCGCCCTGCGCCCCGTGTGCGAGGTGGCGGGAGATATGGTGCACCCCGTGTTGGGCGTCTCGGTGGAGGAGCTGTGCCGCAATGTGTGCGGGGCGGAGGAGATAGCGACGGAGGCGGAGGCAGCGACAGAGGATGGCGTGAAGGATGCGTTTAAGGAAAAAGAGTGAGACTATGGGACGACGATTCAAGATAGCGGTGGCGGTGGCCGCGGCGGTGGTCGCGGTTGCGGCGACGGGGTGTTTCAAGAGCGTGGTGGCATATACGCGCTACACCATGGCCATATATAACCAGACGGAGGAGTCGGGGGCATATTCGCGTGCCCGCGATATCGAATCCTATGCCTTCTATGTCGATACGACGGAGTGGCGCGTGGCCAGCTACGAGGATGCCCTTAACCGTACGATCACCAACAAGACTACGGGCGAGCAGCTCAGCGTGCCCGACGTTCTGGGCGAGTTCAACTCCTCGAAGGAGTATTCGATGTCGATGGTGCTGCAGCAGGAGATATCGATGATCGTAGTGGTGAACCCCGAACTGAAACTGTATGCCTATCGCAGCTATGAGCTTCCGGTGAATCTGGAGAGCGTGCTGACCAAACTCTACATGTGCTCGTGGCGGCGTACATACACTTCGTCGGGATGGGTCGTCGTAAACCAGTTCTATGTCGAGCCGCCCGAGGAGACCCCCGAGACCCCGGATGAAGGTACGGGAACCGACGAGGGCACGGGTACGGATGACGGCACGGGTACGGATGACGGCACGGGCACTGATGACGGTACGGGCACGGATGACGGTACAGGTACGGGTCCTGATGGCGGAACGGATGAAAACAATGGCGGCGGCGCGGCCGCACGGATGGCAGGAGAGATATGATCAGGAGAGACACTATGAAGCATAGCCGCAGTGCCACGATATTGGTGCTGCTCTTCTTCGCGGGGGCCTTTTTGAGCCGCTGCGCCTCGATCGGCACGCCCACGGGCGGCCCGAAGGATACCTTGCCGCCGGTGGTGGTGGCCGTAGTGCCCGAGGACGGGGCGACGAACTTCAAGAGCAAGTCGATATATATCGAGTTTGACGAGTATGTGCAGCTGAAGGACCAGCAGAAGGAGATCTACGTCTCGCCGGCGATGGGCAAGAAGCCCGTCTTCACGATGCGCGGCCGCGGTATCTATATCCAGATCAAGGACGATTCGCTGCTGCCCGAGACGACGTATGCCATAGAGTTCGGGTCGTCGGTTGCGGACAACAACGAGAGCAATGCGCTGCACGGCCTGCGTTATGTCTTCTCAACGGGCAGTGCGATCGACTCGCTGATATGTTCGGGTTACACCGAGGACAGCTATACGGCCGACTCGCTGGGCAAGAGTTTCATCTGGTTCTACGAGGCCGACTCGGTGGAGACGCCCGATACATACGACTCGACGATCTTCAAGTACAAGCCCTCGAAGATCGCCCGCTCGCAGAATAACGGTATCTTCATCGCGCAGAACCTCAAGCCGGTGCCTTACCGTGTCTATGCGATATTCGATGCCAACGACAACCAGACCTACGAGCCCTCGATCGACAAGGTGGGCTTTGTCGACGGGGTCTACAATCCGGCCGAGATGCCCGATTTCTCGATATGGTACGACTCGGTGCGGCGTTATCCTTCGGCCGACCCGCAACTCTATTTCCGGCTGTTCACGGATGTGAGCTTCCGGCGCCAGTCGCTGCAGGAGGCCACGCGTCCCGAGCAGCATAAGGTTGTGCTTTCGTTCGGGGCTTCGAATCCCGATATCCGTTCGCTGCGTCTGGATTCCGTCCCGCAGGACAAGATCATTGTGGAGCCGCTCAGCAAGGGACGCGATACGCTGGCCCTGTGGCTCATCGTGCCGTCGGAGAGCCTGCCCGACACGCTGCGCGGCGAGATCGTATTCATGGCTCACGATACGCTGAACGTCCTGCGCGAGACGAAGGAGGAGCTGAAGCTCTCGTGGCGGCGCATCGAGTCGCGCGATCAGGAGCGCGAGCGCGAGCGCAACGAGCGCGCCCGGGCCAAGGCCGAAGCTGCGGGTGAGGAGTGGAAGGAGCCGCCCACGCCCTCGACCTTCGCCATGATAGACTTTGCCAAGAGCGCGGAGGTGAACCCCGAGCAGGATCTGCCTCTGGAGTTTGCCACGCCGCTTACGCGTTTCGACTCGACGGCCGTGGAGCTGTTGTCCTTCGGCGAGGGTGGCGACACGCTGCGCGAGCGGGCCATATTCATCCCCGACACGGCCAATGTGCGGCGGTGGCGTCTGCGGTCGCGGTGGCTGCCCGAACGTCAGTACCGCCTGCGCATCCCTCCCGACGCTCTGGCCGACATTACGGACGAGGGCAACGACTCGATCACCGCATCGCTTACCGTGTCTAAGGTCGAGGACTACGCGACGCTGCGGCTGAAGGTTACGCCGCGGCACGAGGGAGACCTATATATCCTGCAGCTTGTGGACGCCAACGGCACGCTGCTGCGCGAGGAGCGCGGCGTGGGCGCCGGAGAGCATACGATGCTCTATGTGCCGGCGGGGGACATGCGCCTGCGCATAATCGAGGATGTGAACGGCAACGGCGAATGGGACGGCGGCAACCTTGTGGAGCGGCGCCAGAGCGAGCGGGCCGAGTTCTACAAGAACGACGAGCAGGAGGAGCTCTTCACCACGAAGACGGGCTGGGAGTTTGACCTGACGCTCGACATGAACCGTATATTCGCTCCGGTGACGATGGATGAGCTTGTGCGACGTCTGGACCAGCGCGAGCAGACGCGCCTGCGCAAGGAGGCCGAGCGCCGCGCCAAGGAGGGCAAGAGGGATAACGGACAGAATAACCAGCAGCAGAGCGGCAGCGGCCTGAATATGGGCGGCATGGGCGGTCTGGGCGGCATTACGGGCAACATGTTCTGATGCGCGGCCGCGAGATGATACTTGCTTGAGATATGAAGAGATTTTTATACATACTGTTGGTTTCGGCGGCGACGCTGTTCTGTGGCGCGGCAACAGTGCGGGCACAGCATACGTTGGGCGTCTTCGGCGGCTACGGCTCGGCCTCGGCGCGATTCTACCCCGCGCAGGAGACAAAGATGGTCTTTGGCCGCTACAACTTCGGCCTGTCGTGGCGATACTACTCGCTGCCGCGTTTCGTCGGTGCCGTGGGTGCCGATCTGGAGCTGTTGCAGAGGGGATTCTCATACGGTTACACCTACACCACCTCGATGAACGAGGACGGAGAGGAGGAGCGCGAATATTCGTTCTACACGCGACGCTTCAACTCGATCATGCTGCCGTTGGTGTGGCAGCCGCATGTCTACATGGCGCGCAACCACATACGTCTCTATCTGGAGGCTGCGGTGACCTTCTCCTACAACTTCAGCGGCGACTATACCTATGAGGATACGGGTGCGACGGGGCGGTACGACATGCGCTCCGAGCGCGACAACCGTTTCGGATACGGACTGGCCGGTGGCGGCGGCTTCGCCCTGATCTTCGGCCGTTACGAGATGGGATTCCGTGCGCGCTACTACTTCGGCTACTCGGATATCCTGCGCAACATGAACCGTTATTACGACAACGCCACGGACGGTGCCGAGAACCCCTTTGCGCGTACGCCCCTGAAGTCCCCGATCGACAATCTGGCCTTCAGTGTGACGCTTGCCTACCGCTTCAACAAGGAGGGCTTCACCTCGTGGAGCTACAAGCCGCGCCGCCGCGAGAAGATGAAGAAGGAGTTCCGCTTCTCGCAGAAGGGCGATATGGTCAATATGGATGCCATGCGGCGTTGACGCGGGCGGCCGATGGACGTAATGATATTGCTGAAATTATATAGTTAAGGCCCGTAAACGGGATATAAACAAATAGACAGATATGGAGACAAATCAGAATATGCGACAGCAGAAGATCGCGCGCCAGATCCAGCGTGACATGGCGGAGATTCTGCAGAAGGAGGGTGCGGCGATCGTGGCCGGACGCATGGTGACGGTGACGACGGTGCGCGTGTCGCCCGACTTCGCCTATGCGAAGATATACGTGAGTGTCTTCCCGTTCGAGCGGGCGGAGGAGACGATGCAGGCCCTCGAGAAGAACAACTGGTTCCTGCGGCGCGAGCTCGGGCGGCGCATACGCAACCAGCTGAAGGTGGTGCCCGAACTGCAGTTCTTCCTCGACGACTCGCTGGAGTATATCGAGAATATCGACTCGCTGTTGAACAAGTAACGGCGTGCGGTGATGGTGCGGTGGCTGCCATACTTCATCGCGGGGCGGTATCTGCGTTCGCGCAAGTCCCACTCGGTGATCAATATCATCTCGGGTGTGAGCGTTGCGGCGATGGCCACGCCCGTTGCGGCGATGGTGATCCTGCTCTCGGTCTTCAACGGGCTGGAGGGTATGGTGCGCACGCTCTACCGCGCCGTCGATGCCGACATCACGATACGTGCGGCCGAGGGCACGGTCTTCGACGTGGCGGCTGTCGACACTGCGGCCATATGCGCTGCGGAGGGTGTGGAGACGCTGTCGCTGGTGTTGGAGCAGGGGGCTATGGCCGAAGTCGGGGATCGGCGTACGATCGTGCGGCTGCGGGGTGTGGAGCGGACGTATGAGGATGTTGTGCCCGTGGCGCAGACGATATATGGCGGGACATTCGCCGTGGGTGTGGATGATTCGCGCAGCGTCGTGCTGGGGCACCGCACGGCACAGGAGCTGGGCATGTCGCGGCAGGCGGCGGGAGACATGGTGACGCTCTATGCCATCAACCGCACGCGCTTCTCGTCGCTGCTGCCCGTGGGCGGATATACGCGGCGGACGCTGCCCGTGGCGGGGTTCTACTCGATCGACGACGAGAATGGCGACGTGGCATACGTAGCGCTCGACGTGGCGCAGGATATGTTTAACTATGAAGGGCGTGCCTCGGCCGTGGCGGTGAAACTCGCCGCGGGGGCCGATGCCGACGCCGTGGCCGAGCGTCTGCAACGCATCGCGGGCGAGGGTATGGAGGTGCTCACGCGCGAGCGCAGCAACTCGATATACCGGCTTATGGCCCTCGAGAAGTGGGGTGTCTTCGCCGTGGCGCTGATAGTGCTGGTGGTGGCGTCGCTCACGGTTGTGGGTACGATCGTCATGATCATGATCGACAAGCGGGACGATGCGGCCACGCTGCGCATGATGGGCGCGAGCCGCGCTACGGTGCGCGACATATTTGTGGGCGAGGGGCACCTTCTGGCCGTCGTGAGCCTCGTGCTGGGCGTGGCCGCAGGCGTGGGCCTCACGCTTTTGCAGCAGACGGTGGGGCTGGTGCGGCTGCAGACAGCGACGCTCATGGTGGATATATACCCCGTGGAGCTGCACGCGGCGGACGTACTGCTCACGGCCGCGGCTTATATTGTCGTGGCACATGTGGTGACGCGCCTGACGGTGGGCGCCATGCTTAAAGATAACGCAACGATATGAAAAGAGTGATAACCATACTGCTCGTGGCCGCGGCTCTGGCGGTGACGGGGTGCCGCCGCTACAAGGTGATTCCGGACCGTACGCTGGGCCAGATCTTCCACGACGCGATGCTGACGAACGCCTATGTGGATAATCAGGGTGTGAGTGTCGATTCGCTGAACATCTACGAACCGATATTCGCACGCTACGGCTATACGACGGAGGATGTGCGATATACGCTCGAGGAGTTCTCGCGCCGCAAGAGCGCCCATCTGAGCGACGTGGCGGAGTATATGATCCTGCTCTTCGACCGCGAGGCGGCGGAGCTGAACCGTCAGGTCGCCGTGCTCGACACAATCGACAACGTGGCGCGGCGGCGCGCTACGCGCACCGTGCTGCGCGACACGATGGTGCGGGTGTCGAAGGCGGCCGATACGACACGTCTGCGCTTCGTTGTGGACAATGTCCGCACGGGCGACTACGTGGTCTCGGCGACATATTCGCTCGACTCGCTCGACAAGGGCGTGGGACGCCGCTACCGTGTCTACTGGATATGCAGCGACTCGACCGAACGCATCGGTTTCGGCGGCACGGTGATCAAGGGCGGCGAGCACGCCATACACCATACGCTCATATCGAAGCCCGGCGAGCCGAAGGCGCAGCTGATCATCGACTTCAACCATGTGGGTACGCGCAAGGGCTCCACACCGCCGCCACGTATGACGGTGGAGGATATACGTGTAACGTATACGCCGCCGACGGAGCAGTGTGTCGATGCCCTGTATGACGAGCAGCTGGATCTGCGTATCTTCTCCGACAGCATGATCCGCATGATCGAGGGCAGCCGCCTCTCGGCTGCGGACAGGGGCGGCGCTGCCGGAACGGGCGGTGGGGATGATGCCGACGTGGCGGGGCCGGAAGGAGCGGCCGCGGAGTCGTAGCATGCGTCGAATAGCCTCACACCTGCTCTTCGACAGAGGGGAGGTTATACCGCGTCCCGTGGTCACGGTAGACGATACGGGCCTTATCGTCTCGGTGGGGCAGTGGGAGCGGCTCGACGGCGACGCCTCGACGGAGTTCTATGCCGGAGCGTTGTGCGCCGGATTTGTCAATGCGCACTGTCATCTCGAGTTGTCGTATCTGCGCGGAGCCATAGCCCGCGGCACGGGCTTCGCGGGCTTTGCCCGCGCCATCGGCGCCGTGCGCGGAGGTTTTGCCATGGAGGATCGGCTGCGGGCCCTCGAGGCGGCCGATGCACGTATATGGCATGAGGGTGTGCAGGCCGTGGCCGATATCGTGAACGGCGAGACGTCGTTCGCGGCCAAGGCGCGCAGCGCCGTACGCTATCGCAGCTTTGCCGAGGTCTTCGGGCTGAATGCCTCGACGGAGGCTGTGCGGCCGCTGCTGCAATATCCCGATACGACGCTTACACCACACTCGACATATTCGATACAGGATACCGTCTTTAGCGAGGTGGTCTCCGATGCGGCGAACGACCCGTTGTCGATCCACTTCATGGAGTCGGACGACGAGATGGCGTTGTTCCGTGGCGAGGGGTCGCTTGCGGCGTGGTACGGACGTATGGGGTGGCGGTGCGACTTCCTTTCGCACGGTTCGCCCGCAGGGCGTGTGGCGGATATGGTGCCGCGCGGGCGGCGTGTGCTGCTCGTACACGGGTGCCGTGTCGGGGATGCGGAGTATGATATGGTCTCGGACCGTCTCGGCCAGACGTTATGGTGGGTTCTGTGTCCGCGGTCGAACGACTATATATCGGGACTGCGGCCGCCTGTGGAGTTGCTGCGGCGGCATGGGGCGCGTATATGCGTGGGGACCGACTCTCTGGCCTCGAACGAGTGTCTCTCGATGGTGGAGGAGCTCAAGCTTCTCGACGGTGTGCCTCTGGAGGAGGCCGTGGCGTGGGCTACGGTCAACGGCGCGCGGGCGCTGGGTCTCGACGGCGGGATCGGCTCCATCGAGGCGGGCAAGCGTTCGGGGCTGGTGCTCCTCGAAAATCTCTCATACGACAGTGCCGGGGCTCACCTTACCCCGGAGAGCCGTTCGCGGCGTCTGGTGTAGCGGATTACTGGGATATATGAAAAGGGGTGCGGACCGGTCCGCACCCCTTTTGTTATTGTCATGATCCTGCTATTCGTAACGCAGGGCGTCGATGGGATTCAGTCGGCTGGCCTTACGCGCAGGGTACCACCCGAAGAACACTCCCGTGAAGGTACATACGGCAAACGAGATGAAGATGGCGAAGCCGTTGAAGATGAATGGGTAGTCAAGCAGCTTGATTATGAGCGTCGAGAGCCCTATGCCGAGGATGACGCCTATGATGCCGCCGGCGATGGAGATGATGACCGACTCGATGAGGAACTGCATCAATATGTGTCGGCTCTTTGCGCCGATCGACATGCGCAGTCCGATCTCGCGCGTACGCTCCGTGACCGAGACATACATTATGTTCATGATACCGATGCCGCCCACCACGAGCGATATGCCTGCAATGCAGGAGAGGATCATGGTCATGATGCCGAGGATCGAGTTGAGCGACTCGAGCATCTCGGTCATCGACTGCACTTGGAAGTCGTCATCCTCGCCCGCACGTATATGGTGCTGCTCGCGCAGTATATCCTTGATCTCGGCGACGGCGGCCGACGACATCTCCTCGCTTGCGGCCGAGGCATATATGGCGTTCAGGTGGCGTATGCCCGCCATGCGGCGCTGCACGGTTGTGTATGGCACGAATATCGGTTCGTCGTTGTCGCCGCCCTTCTCCTTGAGCGTAGCCACGACCTTGAGGGGTATGGAGTTGAAGCGTATGGTCTGGCCCACGGGCGACGAGCCGTCGGGGAAGAGCTTGCGGCGTATCTCGGAGCCTATGACGCACACCTTGGCCGCGGAGCGTACCTCGGCATCGCCCCACATGGCGCCGTCGTCGATCGTGTAGTTGAGTATGTCGACCATCTGCGCGACGCACCCCGTGATGGTTGCGGGCGTATTGTTGGCGCCGGCTATCGCCTGCCCCGAGGTCGATACATCTGGCGAGACCGACCGCAGATAGGATGACTGGTTGCGCAGCGCATCGAAGTCCGTCACGCGCAGCCGCTGCAGGTCGGCGGCCGAGATGCGTACGCCGCCCCTCTCCCATGCGGGCTGTATGACTATGAGGTTTGTACCCATGCCGCTGATCTCGCGGCGGATGCTCTGCTTCTGGCTCTCGCCCAGAAACATCATCGTGATGACGGACGAGACGCCGATGATGATGCCCAGCATGGTGAGCAGGCACCGCATCTTGTTGCTCGAGAGGGCGCGCAGGGCTATGTGTATGAGATTCGCAAAGTTCATTGTCTCGGTATTGTGTGTGGGTTACTCCTCGGGCGGCATGGCGGCGAGGGTCTCGGCCGCGGAGGCGATACGGGTATTGACTGTGTCCTCGATTATGCGGCCGTCGCGCAGGGTGATAGTACGCGACGAGTAGAGCGCTATCTCGGGGTTGTGCGTGACGAAGATTATGGTGCGGCCCTTGGCGTTGAGACGCTGGAAGAGGGTCAGGATCTCGAACGAGGTGCGTGTGTCGAGGTTTCCCGTAGCCTCGTCGGCAAGGATGATAACCGGATCGTTGACCAGCGCGCGGGCTATGGCCACACGCTGCTGCTGGCCTCCCGACATCTGGTTTGAGCGGTGGTTCATGCGGTCCTGCAGTCCCACGTCGCGCAGCGCCTGCTCGGCGCGGGCACGCCGCTCGGCACGCCCCACGGCGCTGTTGTAGAGCAGCGGCAGCTCGACGTTCTCCACGGCCGTGGTCTTGGGCAGGAGGTTGTATGACTGGAAGACGAAGCCTATCTTGCGGTTTCGCAGCGTGGCGCGTTCGTTGCCGCTCATGCGGCGCACGGGTATGCCGTCGAGGTAGTATTCGCCCGCCGTGGGCACGTCAAGGCACCCCAGCAGGTTCAGCAGCGTCGATTTTCCCGAGCCGCTGGTGCCCATGATGGTGACGAACTCCCCCTCGCTGATCGAGAACGACACCCCGCGCAGTGCGTGCACCGTCTCGCTGCCGACGCGGAAGTCGCGGCGTATGCCCTCCATGCGGATGATCTGCTGGCGGGCTTCGGCATCCGAGGGTTTCGTGTTGACGGCGTGAAGGCTCTCTGCCGGTACTGTGCCGCCCGCTGCCATGTCGATGTTATCGGTAGGTCCCATGTCGCTACATTGATATGCTGACCGAAACATCCCCTTCGGTATTATCGTCGGCGGCGAGCCCAACGACGATACAGTCGCCCGCGGCGAGTCCCGACGTGACCTCGGTCTGCACGCCGTTCGATATGCCCGTCGTCACCTCGCGCACGGTGAGCGTGCCGTCGCCGCCGCGCACGTAGACATGCTGTGCGGGCAGCTCCTTACGCTGCTGTGCCGTTATGTCCGAGGGTACGAACCGCAGCGCCTTTGCCGGCACGACAAAGACCCCGCCGCGCTCCATCGTATAGATGGTCGTGGTGGCCGTCATCCCGGGCTTGAGTTTCAGGTCGGGGTTCGGGGCGTCGATCACGACCTCGTATGTCACGACGTTCGATGTGGTGGTCGATTGCA
>URBK01000023.1 GCA_900546065.1 uncultured Alistipes sp. | reverse complement strand
GAGAGGACGTTTAGACGCAAGAAGGACGCTGAAGAGCTTAGTTGCGGATTTGAGGTTTTACAGGATTCGGATTTTAAACATCAAGTGTTAGTAGATAAAAATAATGAATTTATAGCAAAAAACAATTTCATCCCAGATAATGCTATATATCATTGTTTTTTAATGGATAAGAATGATGAAATAGTTCTGGTTGGAGATCCGGTGGCGAGTGATGCAATGTGGAACCTTTTCAAAGCAACGCTTGATAATATGCTCGCTCACGATGGGATTTACGTCCCGGATGAAAAGAATTAAGTTGATAAACATTGATAAATGTGAACCGTAGTAGTTATAGTGTGGCCGTAAGGCTTGTCGGCGCGTCGTTGTGTTTGTTGTCCGTTTCGTGTGGAGGCAGGCGCAGTGACGCGCAGGCTTTGTATGAGGCCAATGCCGCAGCGTTGGAACAAAGCGTGGATATGTCGGGCGGGGAGGCCGATACCGACAGATATCTGAAATTCGACGCCACAACGGTGGCCTTGGGCGATGTACCTATGGGGCAGACGCGTGAGGTGGCGGTGCGGGCGCGAAATATATCGGATGATGTGCTGGTGATTGTCAATGCTGTAACATCGTGCAGTTGTACTAAAATAGAGTGGAGCAAAAAACCGGTGGCCGCAGGTGGGGAGGTGGAGTTGAGTTTGAGTTTCACGGCAGATACCGAGGGTGTATTTCGCAAAAAGGTAGCAGTTACGCATAGCGGTGCGTCGCGGCCCGTATCGTTTATAGTCGAAGGTGTTGTAGTGCCGGGTGAATAAACCGCCTGTAATACCGCTTTGCATTTTTGCCATTTGCAGGGAGTGTTTGCATAATATGTTTTTAATGCGTATATTTACAATAAATTGCGCGCTTGCGGTCGGCGATGGCTCTATGTCGGTTGAAATTTACCAAACGAGACGACGATTTGTGAAAATACCATGACAAGAATCAAGAATATATTTTTTACGGTGTTGGCCTGTTGTGTGGTCACGGCGTCGGTCATGGGACAGACTTCGGATGCGGAAGGCACGGGCGGTCAAAATGCAGGGAAAGTCATTCCTATTACCCTCGAGCAGGCGATATACGACGCTCAGAACCAATCGATAAACGCCATGACGGCGCGATACACATTCATGTCTGCCTATTGGTCGTTCCGCTCGTATCGCGCGAGCCGTCTGCCGTCGCTCAACCTTACGGGCAGCGTGCTAAATTTCGACCGTTCGCTGCGTCTGTTGCAGGATTACGATACGGGCGACATGCGGTACATCGAGAATTACAATCTCCAGAATACCGTAGGACTCTCCGTGAGGCAGAATATAGGATTTACGGGCGGTACGCTCAGCCTCTATTCGTCGTTAAACCGACTCGACCAGTTCGGGGACAAAAACATAAAATCCTACTATTCGCAGCCCATAACCCTGTCGTACACGCAGCCGCTGTTTGCATACAACCGCTTCAAGTGGGAGAAGAAGATCGAGCCGAAGGAGTACGAGCTGGCCAAACGCAAGTACATCGAGGCAATGGAGGATATAACGCTGCAGGCGGTAAATTACTTCTTCAATCTGGCGCTGAGCCGTGCCAACTACGACATCGCGGTAAAGAACTATGCCAACACCCGGGCGTTGCATTCGATAGCCGAGCAGCGGCTCGAGATAGGAAGCATCACCAAGGACGAGCTCTTGCAGCTCGAGTTGCGTATGCTCAACGACAGTCTGTCCATCAACACTTCGGCCCTCTCGGTGCGCGAACGCCAGATGCAGCTTAATTCGTTCCTGCGCCTTGACGAGAATGCGCAGGTGGACCCGATGTTGGATGAAGAGATCCCGCTCGTCAACATCGACTACGACATGGCGCTGGACAAGGCGCTCGAAAACTCGTCGTTCAGACTCACCAACGAGATCAAGGCCCTCAATGCCGAGGCGGGTGTGGCTCAGGCCAAGGCGGACCGCGGAGCCTCCGCCTCGATAAATGCGCGGTTCGGCCTTTCGCAGACGGGGGATACGTTCCGTACGGCATATTCCGGACTGCTCGATCAGGAGGTTGTGGGGCTTGAGTTCTCGATTCCCATCTTCGACTGGGGCATGGGCAAGGGACGTGTCAAGATGGCCAAGGCGAATGCCGAAATGGTACGCAGCCAGATCGAGCAGGAGGAGATAGACTACCGCCGTCAGATATATACGCTTATCGAACAGTTTGCCAACCAGCGCAACCAATGCTACATGGCACGCCGTGCGCGTCAGGTAGCCGACGACCGTTACGAGATAGCGATGGACAACTTCCGTCGCGGGACCATATCGGTCACCGAGATGAACACGGCGCAAAGCGAGAAGGATGCCGCCAACCAACAATACATCTCGGAGCTGGCTTCGTTCTGGCTCTCGTATTACGAGCTTCGGCGGCAGACTTTGTATGACTTCATTTCGGGAACGGATATCATAGCCGAGTTCGACAAGATAATCTCCGAGTAGGACCCTAAAAACGAATACCCACATGAGAAGGATACTGACATATATGGCCCTTGCGGCAATTATGGCATCGTGCGGCGACGCCCCGGACCAGAAGTCATCGGATGCGAACGACCGCATGGTACATCGTGCGGAGCAGAACGAGGTACAGATAGATACTTTGCAGCGGCGTACCTTCATGCGGGAACTTGTCAGCAACGGCCGTCTGAAAGCCATCCGTCGCAGCGAATTGTCGTTTGCGGTCTCGGGTGCGATCGCCGAGGTGAATGCCGTAAACGGCACCCGTGTAGGCCGCGGAGCCGCTATTGCCGTGATCGATACCACGGACTATGCCTCACAGCTCAGGGCGGCATCGCTGGCTCTCGAAAAGGCCCGTCTGTCGTTTCTCGATGTGCTGGTGGGGCTGGGATATACGCTGGGCGATACGGTTACGCCTCCGGCCGATGTGGTGCGGCTGGCACGCATACGCTCCGGTTATGCCGATGCCATGACGTCGTTACAGACCGCCCGCCGCAATTTCGACCGCTGCACGCTTACGGCTCCATTCTCCGGCAAGGTGGCCGATATAAAGCAGGATGCATACGAGCAGGCGAGCGGCGTGTTCTGCACATTGCTCGATGACAGCCGGCTGGAGGTGCGATTCCCCGTATTGGAGTCGGAATACGGCCTGCTGGCGGTAGGTCAGGAGGTTGCTGTCAGCCCATACGCCGATCTCAAGCGCGAGATAAAGGGCCGCATAACGGCCATAAATCCCACCATCGACGACAACGGTCAGGTACAGGTCGATGCCACCATAACCAACGACGGTACGCTTACCGACGGTATGAATGTCAAGGTTTTCATACGTCAGGCCATAGGTGAACAGCTGGTGGTGCCGAAGAGTGCCGTTGTCATACGCGACAATCTGGAGGTGCTTTTCCGATATGTCGACGGCAAGGCGGTATGGACGTATGTCCATACGTCGCTGGCCAACAGCCGTGAGTATGTCGTAGAGGCCAATACCGAACGCGGCGCAGACCTCAATGAAGGCGATCTTGTAATCACGTCGGGCAACCTCAATCTCGCAGATGGGTCGGAGGTGATCATAGCAACAGAATAAAACCTCCGTGCCCATGCTTTACCGACTGCTCGACCGTCCCATAGCGGTGACCATGGTCACCATCGTGCTGCTGATACTCGGCTGGGTCAGCACCAACCTGCTGCCTGTGTCTCTTACTCCCGACATCGACGCACCGTACATCACCGTACAGGTCGAGGCGCAGGGGCTCTCGGCCCGGCAGCTGAACGAGACGGCACTTACACCTCTGCGCCAGCAGTTAATGCAGGTATCGCAGCTTACGGACATACGCAGCGAGGCGCGCGAAGGCAGCGGTACGATACAGCTGTCGTTCGAGCAGGGCGCGGACATAGACTATATCTTCATCGAGGTTAACGAAAAGATCGACCGTTGTACATCGTCCTTGCCTCGCGAGATAGAACGTCCGAAGGTTATAAAGGCCAGTGCCACGGACATTCCCGCTTTCTATATCGACATGACGCTCAGGAAGGAGCCGCAAACGGACGGGCTCGACGAGTTGCATCCCGTGTCGGATCAGTTTATCGAGTTGAGCCGTTTTGCCTCGCAGGTGATAACCAAACGCATCGAGCAGCTCTCCGAGGTGGCAATGGTCGATGTTTCGGGCGGAGTCTCGTCGGAGTTGCTTGTAATTCCCGACGAGGAGCGCCTGCGGCAGGCCGGCATTACGATAGGCGACGTGGAAAACGCCCTGCGCAGCATGGACATATCTTTGGGGAGTCTCACGATACGCGACGGCGAATACCAGTACAATGTCAAGTTCCGCACCGTTGCCGGAGGCAAGAGCGATGTGGAGGAGATGTTCCTCAAGGTCAAGGGGCGCCTGTTCCGGCTCAAGGAGCTGGCCGATGTCATGGAGCATCCGCGCAAGCGTCAGGGCATGGTCCTCTCGAACGGCAAGGATGCCATAACGCTCGCCGTAGTCAAGCAGGCCGATGCCCGCATGTCGGACCTCAAACGCAGTATGAACAATCTCATGTGGCAGTTTCGTCACGACTATCCCAACATAGAGTTCACCGTTACGCGCGACGAGACGGAGCTGCTCGATTATTCGATCGACAACCTGATCGACAACATCATCGTCGGCATAATATTGGCGTGCGTGGTCATACTGCTATTCATGCGCGACCTGCGCTCGCCGCTGCTGGTGATACTGACAATTCCCGTAACCCTTATCATCACGCTGCTCGTATTCTACATCACCGGCATATCGATCAATATAATATCGTTGTCGGGTCTGATTCTCGGTACGGGAATGATGGTGGACAACTCGATCATCGTCGTTGACAACATCACGGCGCGTTGGCAGCGCGGCGAACTTCTGCGCGATGCTGTTGTGCGCGGCACCCGCGAAGTTGTCACACCGATGCTGTCGTCTATTCTCACTACGTGCGCCGTGTTCATACCGCTCATATTCATCAACGGCATGGCCGGAGCCATGTTCTACGATCAGGCCATGGCCGTCACCATCACGCTCTTCGTGTCCTACGGTGTTGCGATAATCCTGCTGCCGGTATATTACGGGGTGTTGTATCGTCGGTTGCCGCACTTCAAACCCAACGCATGGCTCGAGCGATTCTCGTTCGATCGGGTAGAGAGCCGTTACGACTCGATACTAAAGTGGTTCTTCCGCCACCGAGCCGTCATGTGGACGATATATGCCGTGGCGGCGGCAGGTCTGGTGACTCTGTTCTTTGTCGTCAGACAGGAGCGTCTGCCCGAGATGACTTACCGCGACATGCTGGTGCGTATAGACTGGAACGAGCGTATCTCGGCCGAGGAGAATGCCCGCCGTACCGATGCCATGATATCTGAACTGGGAACGGCCGTAGAACAGTCGACCGTGATGGCGGGGGTGCAGCAGTTTATTCTGGGACATACCGACGAGATGGGTGTTGCCGAGGCTACCGTATATCTTAAATGTTATGATAGTGACGATGTGCAGTCCGTGCAGGACAGGCTCTCGACCTATATTATGCAGCACGCGCCCGAGGCACACGTTTCGTTCGGGGTGTCGGGCAATATCTTCGACATGATCTTTGCCGACAAGGAGGCAATGTTGACGGCTCGCCTGCGTTCGACATCGGGTCGTGCGGCCACTCCAGAACAGTTGCAGGGCGTCATTGAAAGTATCAGCCGAGCTCTGCCCGAGATGCATATTCCGCCGATAGCCGTGCAGGAGGACATAATGTATGTCGCGCAGCCCGAGCGTATGGCTCTTTACGGGGTGAGCTATTCCATGCTGTTCACGGCATTACGCAACGCGCTGAATGAAAATACGCTCTTCACAATCAATTCGGGCAACGAATCGCTGCCCGTGGTTGTCGGCAGCAACATTGACGATCTGAACGATTTGCTCGAAAAGACATTTGTCAAGGCCGGGGATGCTGAGATCCCCGTAGGGGTATTCATGAAACAGACGCGCTCGCTTGAACTGAAAAGCATTGTCGCGGGCGAGGAGGGCGACTACTATCCGCTTGAGCTTGCTCCGGCGTCGCGCGATGTGGATCGTGTGATGCGTACCGTGCGCGACTGCGTGGCCGAGGCGGAGGGCTTCGAGGTGAGTTTCAGCGGCAGCTACTTTACAAACAGGGAGATGGTGCGTCAGCTCGTATGGGTTCTTGTAATCGCCCTGCTGTTGCTCTATTTCATCCTCGCGGCGCAGTTCGAGTCGCTCGTGCAGCCGCTCATAATACTCTCGGAGATAGTGATCGACCTGTTCGGGGCAATTGTCATATTGTGGATTTTCGGGCAGACGCTCAACCTGATGTCGATGATCGGCCTGATAGTGGTTTGCGGTATTGTCATCAACGACTCGATTCTGAAGATCGACACAATAAATACCCTTCGGCGTCGCGGCATGCGTATGCAGCATGCCATACTCGAGGCCGGCCGACGTCGCCTTAAACCCATCGTCATGACTTCGCTCACGACGATTCTGGCCGTAGTGCCGTTCCTCGTACGCGGGGATATGGGTTCCGACCTGCAATATCCCATGTCGCTAGTGATAATCGGCGGTATGATCGTGGGAACACTCATAAGCGTGCTGTTCATTCCCGTGGCCTATTACGAAATATATAAATCGCAGCGATGATGCCGCCGATACATACGCCATCCCCGCGACGCGGCATACCTCCGTTTTCGGTGCTGCTCATCATGATCGCCGTATCGGTCATAGGTTTTGCTATGCTGCCGCGGCTGAAGGTGCAATATTCGCCGTCGGCACCGCAGCACAACATAGGCGTGTCGTTCTCGTGGTCGGGGACTTCGGCCCGAATCATGGAGCAGCAGGTGACATCGCGTATCGAGGGCGCGCTGTCTGTGATCTCGGTATGTAACAATGTCTCATCATATTCATCCAACGGGTATGGCAGCGTTACCGTCTATTTCAACAAGGATACGGATATGAAAGCCGCCCGATTCGAGGCGGCATCCATCCTGCGGGCCCTGTATGACAAACTGCCCGAGGGTGTGTCGTATCCGTCTCTGTCGCTGGCGGCCGAGGGCAGGCGCGAACAGACCGCGCTTTCATATACGATAAAGGCCGGCATCCCGTCCGAGCAGATCTACGATTATATCCTCGACAACGTGTCGGTCCCGTTGTCGAGGGTGGATGGCGTAGGCCGCGTCAACATATCGGGCGCCACGCCGTTCGAATGGGTCGTGACGTTCGATCCGGAAGCCCTCGAGTCAGCCGGACTTACGGCTTCGGCCCTTGCTTCGGCCTTCACCGATTATTTTCGCAGCGACATAATAGGCATGACCACGCTCGAGAACGACGAGGGCGAACAACGCAACATAGTGCTGAAGCTGCGCAACCTCTCGTCAACCGATTTCGACGACATCCCCATAACCAAACGCAATGGCCGTATATACTACCTGCGTGACTTTGCCACGGTACGCTGGCGCGAGGCCCTGCCGTCGAGCTACTACCGTATAAACGGACTTAACACCATAACTCTGTCCGTAACGTGCGAGACGGGATCCAACATATTGCGCGTAAGCGAGGCCGTGCGTGAGGAGATGTCGCGTCTGCAGGCATCGTTCCCGCCGCAGATAACGGCATCGCTCTCGTACGACGCTTCAAGGTACATAAGCGACGAGTTGGACAAGATATATTCGCGTACGCTGTGGTGTCTGGCCATATTGCTCGTCTTCGTCTTTCTGGTGAGCCGCGATGTGCGGTATCTCGTGATGATAACCGTAACGCTGGCGGTAAACCTGCTTGTTGCCGTGGTTTTCTACAACCTGTTGGATGTCGGCATACACATATATTCGTTGGCTGGAATCACCGTCTCGCTCGGCATCATGATCGACACGGCGATAATAATGGTCGACCACTACAGCTATTACCACAACCGGAGGGTGTTTACCTCGATACTCGGCGCTCTGCTAACGACCATAGGCGCTCTGGGCATAGTGTGGCTCCTGCCCGAGGACCAGCAGGCAAACCTTACGGATTTTTCGCTGGTGATAATCATTAACCTCACAGTGTCGATGATTGTCGCACTGTTGTTCGTGCCGTCGATGATAGACAAGTTCCCGCTCGGGCGCAGCATGACGACGCTGCCCCGCCGCAGCCGCCGGCGCATAGCCCGCATCTCGCGCCGTTATGAACGTTTCATCGCGTGGGGGCGGCGCCACCGCTGGGCTTTCCTCGTGCTGCTTGTATGGGGCTTCGGCATACCTACATTCCTGTTGCCGGAGCGTCTGTCGGATCTGCAAGACGAGAACCCGCCCCTGCACCGGCGTCTCTACGACAAGGTTATGACCAGCCGTTTCATTACCGAAAACCGCCTTACGCTCGACATGATATTCGGCACGTCGGTCAACCTGTTCAACAAGAAGACCTCGGCATACAGCTATTACCGCAGTCCCGAACAAAAACGCCTCATAATCAATGCCGGTATGCCGGAGGGGTGCACCGTACAGCAGCTGAACGACGTTGTGCGCCACATGGAGAACTACATAAGCCAATACGACGAGATCGCATCGTTCCACACCAGCGTCAATTCATACGACAACGCTACAATCGAGGTGACGTTCAGGCGCGAATACGAGAATACGTCGTTCCCGTCGCGTCTGAAGCAGGAGATAATCAGTGCTGCGGCCAATTTCGGCGGCGCGACATGGCGCGTGTCGGGTGTCGACGACCAGTATTTCAACAATAATGTGGTGACGAGCTACCGTTCCAATTCGATCCGGCTGCGCGGGTACAACTACGACCAGCTGTCGGAGTTCGCCGACCGTCTGCTCGATTCTCTCGGGCAGAACCGCCGTGTCTCCGAGCCGGAAATCATGGACGGGAACTCGTGGTCTCTGCCTTCAAACGAATTCCATATACGCTACAACGACGAACAGATTGCCGCCGCGGGACTCAACATTTACGATTACTACTCGGCACTGAGCACCAAGTTGTACAATAGTGGTCTTGCGACTATTTACAATGGTCATGAACTACAGCGTGTGGTCATGGAGTCGGGCGGCCGCGACAGGTTTGACAAATGGAACCTCGAAAACGCTCTGGTGACGGAGACCGATACGCCCATGAAACTGTCGACCGTAGGGTCGATCGAAAAACGGCGCACGGGCATGGCCATACGCCGCAGCCGACAGTCATACGAGATTTCGGTAGGTTTCGACTTCATCGGTTCGTATGAATTGTGCAACCGTCTTGTGGACAAGACCATAAAACAGTTCAACGAAGAGATCCTGCCGCTGGGATTCCGCGCCGACACCCCGTCATACGGAGGCTGGAACGACTCGAAAAAGACACAGATAAAACTCATATTGCTGGTCATTGCCATCATATACACCATGTGCGCCATAATTTTCGAGTCGCTGCTCAAGCCGCTGGTGATAATCATGATGATACCCATATCGTTCATAGGGGTATTCCTCACGTTCGGACTTTTCGACTTCCGCTTCGATCAGGGAGGCTTTGCGGCTTTCGTATTGCTTTGCGGCATCGTGGTAAATGCCGGAATATACTTGATAACGGAATATGACGAATGCCGCCGTACCTCTTCCAAGCAGGGGTTGCAGCTCTATCTGATGGCCTTCAACCACAAGATCGTCCCAATATCGCTCACCATACTCTCGACGATACTCGGCTTGGTGCCGTTCCTTTACGACGGTCCCGAGGAAGTGTTCTGGTTCGCCTTCGCCATGGCTGCTATCAGCGGCACGGCGTTCTCGATTCTGGCCCTGATAATTTATCTGCCTATATTCATGCCCTTGGGGGAGAGGACGTCAACGGGAAGTGTACATGATTATGGAACCCGGAATGTATGTAGTGACGTCGGCCCCAACCGGTCGGCATAGCGATACAAAATACCGTCGATTACATCGTTTGTTACGCGCCGGTTGGTTCAAACATGCAAAACTTATTAGCAGTAATACCATGCCTAAGCAGAAACTATCGCTTATTGTCCTGATGACATCTCTTCTTATTGCGGCAGCATGCAGCCGCAGTGATGTGCGCGATTTGACGCGCGAAGACGGCACTATCCCCAATGACAGTATCATAAAGAGTGTTGAATTTCTCTATCTGCACGACGACGAACAGACTATGCTGGGTGGCATATCATCCTTGGATTCTTTCGACGGCAAGTGGTATGTCCTCGACAACAGTAATCGCTCCATCATCGTCATGTACGATGCCGAAGGCCGTCCTCTGAACCGATATGACCGGACAGGGCGCGGCCCGGGCGAATATGCGGAGATAACAGATTGTGATATTGACCCTGCCACGGGTCGTATATACGTTTTGTGTGGTCCGCCAAAAATCATAATACTCGACAGCGAGTTGAACTTCATACAAGAGATCCCGCTCACGCAGTTCTATCACCGTATTGCATATGATAACGATGGAATACTGCTGTTCTCGGGCTATGATTCGGCTGTAGACCGTATGGACGGCGACGGTTCCGTGAAGAGAATATTCGAGACGGCCAAGGATGCATACTATGCCGATAGCCGTGCGCCGGTATTTATCCGCAGCGGTCACGATATCTACTTCCAGACCGAACCATCCGACTCGTTATACCGTATCACCCATACGGGATGCGAGGTCGCAGCAGCATACGATTACATGAATCGCGAGGAGGCTCAGGCAAGACATCGCACAGAGTCTCTTATTGGTCTCAAGGCCATGGAGTATGTGCGGCCAAAGGTGCTTTGCGTAACGCGTGACGGTGACAATCTATCTTTCATATACAACCGTATCGTATACAATGTAAGCATGGAGTACAACGGTGAGTATCACAATTTCGCCCTCAATATTGCAGGTTTGTCCAATGCCCTCGCCATGACAGGGAACAAACTTGTCGGATGGATCTATTCACATAACTATGATCCCGATCTGGCGGCTACAATATACGATGGTGTCGAGTCGCATGAAATAGATGATTGGGACGATGCCAAAAGAGAGTCCGGAAATCCGATACTCGTAATACACACTCTTGCGAAACGTTAAATTCCCATACAATCAAACTTTGTCTCCAAAACATTGTGCACATAACTTCTGAAGTAAGTTGTTACGCTCATGGGATAAAGCGTGGCGTCTTTATTTGGCGGCATGAAATGAATGTCATCGGCGGCGTAGTAAAGATCTAAGGCTGGATGATCGGGGCGGAAATGATAGATACGCTTTACGGAAAAAACGATGCGAAAACAAGGCGTTTGAGAAAGACAAATTGCCCGTATTTGTGCCGGAATTGTATACCCGTCGAAAACAAGACAGCCGCCTGCATTGCTGCAAGCGGCTGTCTTTGAAGTGGTACCAGCGGGAATCGAACCAGCGACACAAGGATTTTCAGTCCTTTGCTCTACCAACTGAGCTATGGCACCATCGTTTCGGGCGGCTGCAGAAGTCTTTTGCAAACCTTGCGGGCAATTGCAATGCTCTGTTTGACCCGTTGCGAGTGCAAAGGTAAACAAAAAATCTCAACATCCAAACGTTTCGGCCGTTTTTTGCATTTTATCTTTATCGGGGCTCTCGACTGTCTTATGCTTAATCTATATGATTATGTTTGTAAGTGTATGTTATGCAATCTTTTATGTGAAATATGCGGGCGCTGCGAGGTTTTCCGTCGAGGCGGATTCCGGTTATAATGTGTGCGAAGGCCGGGGCTGCGGTATCGGTAAGGGGCGCGCCGGAGCATCCATGACGTAATTCCGAAACTCGCACGAAGTAAAAAAGTCGGTGTGATTGTGTTTGTCCAGATGCTTTTCGTATATTTGCCGATGGCGGGCGGATGTTTGGTGTGTCGAGTCTGTTGCCTTTTCTTAAGAACCCGTGCCGCACGGATTGCGGAGACTTTTAATGTAAAGAATATGGGAACGAGTGTAAATATCCGGAGAATCCTGCTGTCTGTAATATTTGTCGTGTCGGCAGCCGTGGCTGCGGCGCAGGACTGGGGACGGCTTCCAATACCTAAGGCCGATCGGGAGTTGATATACAATGTCGTAAAGATAATGAACATGCCCGAGGGTACGCATCGCATATACAACGGCAAGGGTAGTACGATATTTGATGTAGTTTATACGATCCGCTGCCGCAAGGGCGAGTGGGTCGTATACAATGGCGGCATGGAGAGTGTTTTCGATGCCCTGTACACTGTTACGGCGGATGGAAAGGGTACGTATACGATATACAAGGGCGGTATGAAGAGTGTGTTTGATATTCTGTATCGTCTGGAGTACACCGATCGCGGGATGAAGTTGTACAAGGGGGATTCGTTCAGTGTGAATCCGATATATACTTACGAGCGTGATTAGTGTAGTCGCGTAATGCGGCGGAATGAAAAAATGGAGCGCGGAACCTATTGGTTTCGCGCTCCATTTACAATACCCTTAATTAACCTCATGGCTTTGTCAAACCATCTCTTTTCGGAGTCATGAATTTCTCGCTCCTGTGACGGGGTGCCGGATATGGTGATTTTCCTTCATTATCCTTGGCGGAGGATCCCATTTGCGGAAGATGCCGTCATCCTTTGCTTAAGGAAGCGCCTCGGAAAACCGCATCTCTCAATCGTAGGCTTCATCTCGTGAAACTCCCTCGCGTGATAACCTCTCGATAAGGCCCGCTCTTGTGTAATCCACCTCTCGGGAAGATCCGATCTTGTGAAACCTTCTTTTGTGAAGGCCCGCTTTTGTGGAAACCTCCTCTTGTGGAAATCCGAAGTTGTGAAAACCTCTCGTGAAGGCCCGCTCTCGACCCGTCGAAGCGGAAGGAGGGGGATTCGAACCCCCGGTACCCAAATTCGAGTACGTCAGTTTAGCAAACTGGTGGTTTCAGCCACTCACCCATCCTTCCAAACCGATTTCTCTGAAAGAGTGGTGCAAATGTAGAGAAAAAAAACTATTGTACAAAATAATCGGTGCAAAAAATTGCGGGTCGGCATGCCGACGCCCGAAAAGCCTTTTTTGCGGTATTGTGACCGTATGCCGTCGTGCCGTCGGCAGCGCGGATGGGGCCCGCTGCGTGCAAATGTCTTTTGCGGGGCATTTGCATGCCGTTTATCCCGAAAATGGCATTATGGTATTTTCTGTATGGGATGCGTCTCGGCTAAGCCAAATCTGAGAAACTTTGTTTTTCGATTTGCATCTGCTTCGGGCTTTTCGTATATTTGTATCTCACCGCCGGTATGCAATTGATATTGTGCCGAAACGCATCGCGTGTACTGTATTGTCGGGCTGTGGTGCTGTGCCGTATATGTTGATATGTCATATTTTACGTTTGTATCATGAAAAACGATCGTCTGATGTCGCTTGACGCACTGCGCGGATTCGACATGCTCTTCATCATGGGCTTCGCCTCGCTGGTGGTAGCCCTCTGCGGCCTGTGGCCGTGCGGTGTTACGGATGCCATAGCCCGCTCGATGAGCCACGTCTCGTGGAACGGACTGCGCCACCACGACACAATCTTCCCCCTGTTCCTCTTCCTTGCGGGCGTGTCGTTCCCCTTCTCGTTGGCAAAGCAGCGCGAGTCGGGCCGTTCGTGCACGCAGATCTATGTGAAGATCATACGCCGCGGCGTGCTGCTGGTGCTGTTCGGACTCATATACAACGGTCTATTTACGCTTGACTTCTCGTCGCTGCGCTGCGCCAGCGTGTTGGGACGTATCGGTATTGCGTGGATGGTGGCGGCGCTGTTGTTCGTCAATTTCGGCGTGCGCACGCGTGCCGTTATCTCGGTGGTGATACTCGTGGGATATGCCTTGCTGTCGAAATATGTCGGTGCGCCGGATGTGCCCGGAGGCGACCCTCTGAGCCGTGAGGGATGCCTCGTATGGTATGTCGACCGCTGCCTGCTGCCCGGACGCCTGCTCTATGACGGCGGACGGTTCGATCCCGAGGGCCTGCTCTCGGCTCTGCCTGCAGTGGTGACGGCCCTGCTGGGTATGTTTACTGGAGAACTTATACGCCTGCCAAAGGAGCGTATGTCGGGCGAAAGGAAGACTCTGTGGATGGTCGTCGGAGCCGTCGTGCTGGCCGTGGTCGCCATTGCCGGCAACGGCTTCGTTCCTGTGAACAAAATGTTGTGGTCGAGTACCTTCGTGTGCGCCGTGGGGGCATATTCGCTGGCCATGATGGCCCTGTTCTACTATGTGATCGACGTGCGCGGCCATAAGGGCTGGACACTCTTCTTCCGCGTCGTGGGAATGAACTCGATAACGATATACATGGCCCAGCGTATTATAGGTTTCGGCGGTATCGCCGACTTCTTCGTGGGCGGCGTGGCAGGCCTCTGTCCCGAGCAGATTGCCGCCGTCGTTGCCTCGGCGGGATATGTCGCCGTGTGCTGGCTGTTCCTCTATTTCCTCTATCGCAAACAGGTATTCCTGAAGATATGATGTCGACGCCGCGGGTGCCGATACGCGATTTGCATTTTTTTTGTATTTTTGCCGATCATAAATGTTGTTTATGGCAGACAAGGATAGAGAACTGATCGAGGATATCGAACGCGGCGAATACAAGTACGGCTTCACGTCGGACATCGACACCGAAACCATACGCCGCGGACTCGACGAAGATGTCATACGTCTCATCTCGGAGAAGAAGGGCGAGCCCGAGTGGATGCTCGAGCGCCGCCTTAAGGCCTATCGTCATTGGCTGACGATGAAGCTGCCGACGTGGGCGCACCTTACGATTCCCGACATAGATTTTCAGGACATAATATATTATGCGGCGCCGAAGCCCCGCAAGACTCTCGGCTCGATGGACGAGGTCGATCCCGAACTCAAACGCACGTTCGACCGTCTGGGCATTCCGCTCGAGGAGCAGATGGCCCTTGCGGGCGTTGCGGTGGATGCGGTGATGGATTCGGTCTCGGTGAAGACCACATTCCGCCAGACGCTGGCCGAGAAGGGCATAATCTTCTGCTCGATCTCGGAGGCCATACGCGAGTACCCCGATCTGGTGAAACGCTATCTGGGCTCGGTAGTGCCTTATACCGACAACTTCTACGCGGCGCTCAATGCGGCCGTCTTCTCCGACGGGTCGTTCTGCTACGTGCCGAAGGGTGTGCGCTGCCCGATGGAGCTGTCGACGTATTTCCGCATCAACGCGGAGGGTACGGGACAGTTCGAGCGTACGCTTCTGGTTGCCGACGAGGGGGCATACGTGAGCTATCTGGAGGGTTGCACCGCACCGCGGCGCGACGAGAACCAGCTGCATGCCGCCGTCGTTGAGATCGTGGTCGAGCGCGATGCCGAGGTCAAGTACTCGACGGTGCAGAACTGGTACCCGGGCGACAAGGAGGGTCGCGGCGGTATATATAACTTCGTTACCAAGCGTGGCCTCTGCCGCGAGAATGCGCATCTGTCGTGGACGCAGGTGGAGACGGGCTCGGCCATAACGTGGAAATATCCGAGCTGCGTGCTTCAGGGCGACAACTCGGTGGGTGAGTTCTACTCGGTGGCCATGACCAACAACTTCCAGCAGGCCGATACGGGAACCAAGATGATACATGTGGGGCGCAACACCCGCAGCCGTATCGTCTCGAAGGGTATATCGGCCGGATGCAGCCAGAATGCCTACCGCGGACTGGTGCGTGTGGCCAAGGGCACGGAGAATGCCCGCAACTATTCGCAGTGCGACTCGCTTCTGATAGGCGACCGCTGCGGGGCGCATACATTCCCCGTGATCGACTCGCACAATGCGTCGGCCGTGTTGGAGCACGAGGCCACGACGTCGAAGATATCCGAGGAGCAGCTCTTCTACTGCAACCAGCGCGGTCTGTCGACCGAGGATGCCGTGGGGCTGATCGTAAACGGATATGCGCGTGAGGTGTTGGCCAAACTGCCTATGGAGTTTGCCGTCGAGGCTCAGAAACTGCTGGCCATAAGTCTTGAAGGTTCGGTCGGATAGTATATGTGTGTCGGCATGTCGTGTGGATGCGGCGTGGTAAGAGTTTTGACGAGTGTACGGCATGGAGATATCGGCAGTCCGAAAAATGAAAATGTAAAAACAGAGACAAAGAGACAAAAAAGATATGTTGAGTGTAAAGAATCTGCACGCCTCGGTTGAGGGCAAGGAGATACTTCGGGGTATAGACCTTGAGGTGCGTGAGGGCGAGGTGCATGCCATAATGGGGCCCAACGGGTCGGGCAAGAGTACGCTGGCGTCGGTGCTGGCGGGAAATCCCAAATATACGGTTACGGCGGGGTCGGTCGAATTTCTGGGCCGCGACCTGCTGAGCCTGCCTGTTGAGGAGCGTGCCTGCATGGGGCTGTTCCTCGGATTCCAGTATCCGGTGGAGATCCCGGGTGTGACGATGGCCAACTTCATGAAGATGGCCGTGAACGAACAGCGCAAGTATCGCGGCGAGGAGCCTCTGAAGGCGAGCGAGTTCCTGCGTATGATGCGCGATAAGAGCGCTATCGTGGAGCTCGACTCGAAGTTGACGAGCCGTGCCGTGAACGAGGGTTTCTCGGGCGGCGAGAAGAAGAAGAACGAGATTTTCCAGATGGCGATGCTCGATCCGAAGCTGGCCGTGCTGGATGAGACCGATTCGGGTCTGGATATCGACGCGCTGCGTATTGTTGCTACGGGTGTGACCAAACTCCATACGAAGCAGAACGCGACGATCGTGATCACGCACTACCAGCGTCTGCTGGATTACATCGTGCCCGACGTGGTGCATGTGCTCTACAAGGGCCGCATAATATATTCAGGCGACAAGACTCTGGCGCAGAAACTCGAGCGCGAGGGTTACGATTGGCTTATAAACGACTATAAGGAATGAAACTGCTCGAATACATAGCGCGCGGAGCTGCGGGTGAGGCCGAGATCATGGTGAACCCCACGCAGGAGGAGCGGCGTGTTGCGGCGGGCGGTGTATTGTCGCTGGTGGTCGTACACTCGGCGGCGGAGCCTTCGACGTTGGAGATAGAGCTTGGCGAGGGCGCCGTGCTGCACCTTGTCGAGGCCTTCAGCGGCGGTGCGATGGGATCGTGCCGCGTGCGTCAGGGCGCATCGAGCCGCTGCGAGATAACATCCGTGGTGACAGGTTCGGCCGAGGCCGACTATGCCGTGGATATGGATGGCGGCGGCGCCGAGAACAATCTCCGTGGGGCGTTTATCGCCGGAGGCGCGGAGCGTGTGCGTTTCGGTCTGCGCGTATCGCATAACGTAGGGCTCTGCACGAGCAACTCTCTGGTCAAGGGTGTTGCCGGCGGCAGTGCCTCGTGCGAGTTCAACGGTCTGGTATATGTGGCTCAGGATGCCCAGAAGACCGACGCACGGCAGACGAGCCGCAACATAGTGTTGGGCGACGAGGCGCGCATCGTGACCAAGCCGCAGCTGGAGATATATGCCGACGACGTGAAGTGCTCGCACGGGGCTACGGTCGGCCAGTTGGATGACGATGCAATATTGTACATGCGCCAGCGCGGACTCTCGGAGGCACAGGCGCGGCGGCTTCAGATCGAGGGCTTCGTGCGCGACATAGTGTCGCAGGCGGGGAGCATGGGCGAGGCTTTGGCCGAGGTGCTGACGGAAAAACTGGAGGAGTTGTAAATGTTCGACGTAGAGAAGATACGACGGGATTTCCCCATTCTCGACCGTGAGGTAAACGGGCGGCCTCTGGTATATCTCGACAGTGGTGCGACGGCTCAGAAACCGGAGTGTGTGCTGCGCTGTGTCGATGAGGTGTACCGTACGCTTAATGCCAATATTCACCGCGGTGTGCACTTCATGGCCGAGCAGGCTACGGAGCGTTACGAGCAGGCGCGTGAGACGGTGCGTGCCTTTATCGGGGCGTCGGCACGCGAGGAGGTGATCTTCACGGCCGGGGCTACTGCTTCGCTCAATACGGTGGCATACGCGTGGGGCGAGCGGTTCCTGCATGAGGGTGACAATATCGTCGTGAGCGAGATGGAGCACCATTCGAATCTGGTGCCGTGGCAGATAGTTGCCGAGCGCAAGGGTGCCACGCTGCGAATGCTTCCGTTCGATGACGAGGGACGGTTGATGACCGAGCGTCTGGATACGCTTATAGACTCTCGTACGCGTATGGTGGCCGTAACGCAGGCATCCAATACGTTGGGTACGCGTCCCGATCTGAAGCCCGTAATCGAACGGGCGCATGCGGCCGGAGCTTTGGTTACGGTGGACGGATGTCAGGGCGTTGTACACGGAGGCGTGGATGTCAGCGCGTTGGGTTGCGATTTCTATGCCTTCTCGGGACACAAGCTCTACGGCCCGACCGGTATAGGTGTGCTGTATGGCCGCCGCGAATTGCTGGAGGCGATGCCTCCGTTCCTCTGCGGCGGGGATATGGTCGACCGCGTGTCGTTCGCCGGCACGACCTATGCGCCGCTGCCGCTGAAGTTCGAGGCCGGTACTGCCAACTTCGTAGGAGCCATAGGTCTGGGCGAGGCCGTGAAGTATGTCCAGTCGTTGAATGCGGCCGAGATCGAGGCTTACGAACGTTCGCTGACAGATTATGCCACCGAGGCGCTGGGCGCAATCGATGGATTGAGAATATATGGAACGACCGAGGGCAAGTCGCCCATTCTGTCGTTCAATGTCGAGGGTGTGCACCATTACGACATGGGCATGATACTTGACAAGCTGGGTGTGGCGGTACGTACGGGGCACCACTGTGCCGAGCCCGTTATGGATCACTACGGTGTGACGGGCATGTGCCGCGCTTCGCTTGCCATGTACAATACGCGCGAAGAGATCGACGCCCTGTGTGAGGGCGTGCGGCGTGCGGTGCGCATGTTGCGATAGAGGAAGCCTCTTTACGGTATATGCCGCTGGAATAGGGTTGTGCGGCATGCACGTTACGAGGCGGAATGTCATGGCCGCGGATATGCGGTCGCGGGGGAGGATTGTAGAACCAAACGAAAATAGAAATTCATGTTCATAGTGCTTGAGGGTGTGGACGGATCGGGCAAATCCACACAGATAGAGAAACTTCGCGGTATGTTTGCCGAGCGGGGCGTGGAGAGTGAGTATGTGCATTTCCCGCGTTTCGACGCACCATTCTTCGGCGAGCTTATAGCGCGCTTCCTGCGCGGGGAGCTGGGCGGTATCAACGAGGTAGATCCGTATATCGTAGCACTGCTCTATGCCGGAGACCGCCGTGATGCTGCCGCCATGATACGCCGCTGGCTCGATACGGGCAAGGTCGTCATAGCCGACCGTTATGTCTATTCGAATATCGGGTACCAATGTGCCAAGGTGGCTGACGAGACGAAGCGTGCGGCGCTGCGGCACTGGATCTTCGAGCTTGAATATGAATATTTCAAGATTCCGCAGCCCGATCTGTCGATCTTCCTCGATGTGCCCTTCGCCTTCACCGAGCGCAAGCTGGCCGAAGCGCGCGAGGGCGCCGACCGCGAGTACCTGCACGGGGCCAAGGATATACACGAGTCGTCGCTTGCGTTCCAGAAATCGGTGCGCGACGTCTATCTCGATGCCGTGCATCACGACCGTGACCTTCACGTGGTCGATTGCAGTACGGCCGATGACACGATGGCCTCGCCCGAGGAGGTCTTCGCCCGTATCCGCAACCTTGTAAACCGATATGTAGACCGAGTGGAGAGATGAGCCGCAAGTTGAAGATAGCCTCGCATGTGTGCCGCACTCTGGTGGGTCTGATATTCGTCTTCTCGGGTTTCGTGAAGGCGGTCGATCCGTGGGGTACAGCGTTGAAAGTCAACGAATACCTCTCCATATACGGCATGGAGCAGCTGAGCGGCGTAAGTATGGTCTTCTCGATATGGCTGTGCGGTGCCGAGCTGATGATGGGCCTTATGCTGCTGTTCAAGGTGCGCACGCGTCTGGTATCTATTTTCGCGCTCGCGTCGATGATATTCTTCACGGTGCTTACGTTCCTCAGCGCAACGTGGATACCGGTGGAGGATTGCGGCTGTTTCGGCGATGCGCTCAAGCTGACGCCGTGGGAGACCTTCGCCAAGAATCTGGTGATCCTGCCGATGGTGTTCGTCGTGTGGTATCGCTATCGCGGCCGTCCCGTGTTGGAGTTCAAGCGTTTGGAGATATTTCTTACGGTGCTGTTCTGCGTCATTGCGATGGGTATCGGAACATACTGTTACTTCACGCTCCCGCTGATCGACTTCCTGCCATACAAGAAGGGGGCCAATATCTACGAGATGATCTCGGAACAGCACGATACGGGTGCCAAGACAATGTCGGATGAGGAGTATGTGCTCGTCTACCGCAACCGCGAGACGGGTGAGCTGCACGAGTTCTCGATCGACGACGAGGAGTGGCGTGACGAGTCGCGCTGGGAGTGGGTCGAGACGCGCGTGGAGAACGAGTCGTCGGCTGTACAGACTCTTGTGAGCGAGTTTTCGCTGTCGGATCCCGAAGGTAACGTGACGGAGGATCTGCTGACGCGCGAGGGTACCGTATATCTGATATGTGTGACGGATATTGACGACATAAGGGACGGGTGCCGCCACCGTCTGCGCCGTGTTGTGGAGCGGGCCGCCGAGGAGAATGCCACGGTCGTGTGCATCACGCCCAAGCCGCTGCGCAACGTGACCTATTACCGTTTCGACGGCAGCGACGAGGTGCGATGCTATAATATCGACGCCACGGTGATGAAAACGGTGCTGCGTGCCCGCAACGGACTTGTGGTGCTGCGTGACGGGGTGATCGAGGCAAAATACAATTGCGGCAGCATAGACTTATGACGGCTGACGCGTAATTTTTGGTATAATAATTGACCTTTCCGAATGGGAAGGTCAATTTTTTTATACCTATGTGCAAGCGGTTGTTATCTCTGATGATGGCGGCGGTGTGGTTTGCCGGCTGCGGCGGCTCCGCGCCCGAACAGCAATATGTACGGCCCGTGAAGGCGGCGACGGTACATGCCGTGGATTATGTCGACAAGGATTTTGCCGGCATGGCGACGGCGGACGAGGCGACGAATCTTGCGTTCAAGATCTCGGGGCAGGTGTCGAGTGTCGATGTGGCAAAGGGGCAATATGTGGCTCGCGGGGCTTTGCTCTCGCAGTTGGATCCGCGCGACGTACAGCTTCAGGTCGATGCCGACCGCGCGCTCTATGAGAAGGCCGCGGCGCAGTTCGAGCGCATGAAGCGGCTGTTGGAGCACGAGGCGGTGTCGCGGCAGGAGTATGAGGCGGCGCAGACATCCTACGTGCAGGCCAAGTCGGCATACGTGAATACGAAGGATCTGCTCGTCGAGACCAAACTCCGCGCACCGTTTGACGGCGTGGTGGAGCGTACCTATGTCGATACCTACGAACGCGTGCAGGCGGGGCAGACGATCGTGCGGATCGTCAGTCCCGTAAGTTCGACGGTGGAGTTTACGATGCCCGAGCGCAGCATGTCCCATCTTGCGGATACGACGACACGATTTTTCGTCACCTTCGACAACTATCCCGACCGGCGTTTCGAGGCGCGTCTTGACAGTTATGCCAAGACCTCGTCCGATGCGTCGGGTTTTCCCGTATCGTTGAAGATCGCCAAGGCGGAGGCCGAGCGCGTCGGTATCTCGCCCGGCATGACGTGCAGCGTGACGATGCGCACGGCCGAGAGCGCCGCGAGTGTTGTCGGGGTGCCTCTGACGGCAATATATGCTCCTGCCTCGGGCGGAACATACGTGTGGCGCATTGCCGACGAAGGCGTGGTGGAACTGCAGCCCGTGGTTACGGGCGGCATCTTCGGCCGCGACATGGCGATTGTCGAGAGCGGGTTGAAGGTCGGCGAGCGGATCGTCACGGCGGGTGTCTACCGTCTGCGCGAGGGTGATCGTGTGAAGATCCTAAATCCTTGATGCCATGTCGATCGTAGAATATTCGATACGTCACCGCAGTGTCATGTGGTTCGTGCTGGGGCTCTTCATCGTGGGGGGCGTGTGGTCGTTCATGTCGATGGGCAAGAAGGAGGACTCGACCTTCGTGTTGAAGACGGCTGTGGTGACGTGCAGTTATCCGGGCGCCACGCCACTGCAGGTCGAACAGCTCATCTCGGAGCCCGTAGCGCGCGAACTGCAGTCGATGCGCGGCGTGCATAAGATAACATCGGAGTCGTATTACGGCTATTCGAAGATAACCGTCGAGCTGAATCCGGCTACGCGTGCCGACGAGATTCCGCAACTGTGGGATGAGTTGCGGCGCAAGGTGATGAACATCTCGCCTCAGCTGCCCGCAGGGGCGGACGCGATACGCGTAAACGACGATTTCAGCGATGTCTACGGGCTATATTACGGTCTGGTTGCCGACGACGGCTTCTCATGGAGCGAGATCCGCGACTGGGCCCAGCGCATAAAGACCGACGTGGTTACGGTGGGGGGAGTGCAGAAGGTAGCTCTGTTTGCCGAACAGACACCCGTGATAAACCTCTATGTCACCATGTCGGCATTGGCCAACTTCGACATCACGCCCGAGATGATCGTGGCGACGATCTCGCAACAGAACGCCATAGTCAACAGCGGCCGTGTCGTGGCGGGCGAGATGGAGATACGCGTACTGGAGACGGGCGTTTACGGATCGGTTGAGGATATAGCCGACCAGCTGCTCATCGCCTCCGACGGGCGGCAGTTCCGTCTGGGCGATATCGCCCGCATCGAGGAGGGGTATGTCGAGCCGCCGACGTCGCTGATGTATGTCGACGGGCGACGTGCCGTCGGCATAGGGGTCTCGTCAGAGCCCGAAAGCGATGTCGTGGCTCTAGGGGCCGAGGTTCGCAGCCATCTGGAGCAGCTGTCACGGCAGATGCCTGTCGGTATGGATATCGTGACGCTCTATCCCGAGGACGAGATCGCACGCCGTGCCAACATGTCGTTTCTGGTCAATCTTCTGGAGTCGGTGGCTATCGTCATTGTGGTCATAATGCTGGCGATGGGTGCGCGCAGCGGTTCGCTTATAGGCTCGTCGCTGCTTTTTACCATCGGCGGCACGATGCTCTGCATGTATATGACGGGCGAGGGGATAAACCGTACTTCACTTGCGGGGTTTATCATAGCGATGGGAATGTTGGTCGACAACGCCATCGTCGTCACGGACAACGCCCTTACTGCGGCCTCTGCGGGTACACCCTTGCGAGAGGCTCTGGTGCGCGGTGCAGAGGGCCCGAAATGGGGCCTGCTGGGGGCTACGCTTATTGCTGTCTTCTCGTTTCTGCCGCTATATCTGGCGCCGTCGGCCGTGGCCGAGATCGTCAAGCCGTTGTTTGTGGTCATAGCCCTTTCGCTGTTGATCAGCTGGGTGCTGGCATTGACGCAGGTGCCCATGTTCGGGTTGATGATGTTGAGGCCGCCGTTCCGTGTGGCGGCTTCGGAGCGCTTTGCCTCCTTCGATCGGGTGTTGAGGTGGATGCTGCGTCATCGTTGGGGTGTGGTGGCCGCGACGGTAGCGCTCTTTGTCGGGGCCGTTGCCGCAATGCGGGTCATGCCGCAGAACTTCTTCCCGCAGATCGACAAACCCTATTTCCGTGCCGACATAATCCTGCCCGAAGGTTACGACATAGAGGCTACGCAGCACAATCTCGATACGATGGCTCGGTGGCTGCAGTCACAGCCCGAGGTTGTGCACGTATCGACAACGGCGGGGTCGACGCCCGTACGGTACTATCTTGCTAGCAGCAGCGTTTCGTCGCGTCCCAACTTCGGCAACATATTGGTCGAGGTGGATGACAAACGTTCGACCGAGGCGGTGAAGGAGCGTTTCGATCGCTTTGTACTGACGACGTGTCCCGACGTATGGCTGCGCTCGTCGCTCTTCAAACTCTCGCCCGTGCCTGACGCGACGATCGAGATCGGATTTGTGGGCAACGATATCGACACGCTGCTGCGCCTGACTCACGATGTGGAGCAGATCATGTGGCGTGGCGGCGATGCGGTGAACATACGCAACAGCTGGGGCAACCGCATACCCGTGTGGATACCCGTATATTCGCAGACGAAAGGCCAGCGCATAGGTGTGAGCCGCAGCGGTGTGGCCCAATGGATGACCCTTGCCACGCAGGGATACGGCGTTGGTGAGTACCGCCGCGGCGACGAGGTTATGCCCATACTCCTTAAGGATGAGGCACAACGCGACTATAACCTTTCGAATCTGCAATCGATGCCGGTCTTCTCGCACAGCGGCCGCGTCTATCCGATCGAGCAGGCGAGCAGCCGCTTCGACTTCGATTTCCGCAACGGTGTTATCAAACAGTACAACCGTCAGCGTGTGATGAAGGCGCAGTGTGATCCCGCGGCTGGCGTAAACACACAGCGGTTGTATTCGCGGCTGGTGTCGGCAGTCGAGCGCGAGGTATCGGTGCCGGAAGGTTATCGGATGCGTATTTTCGGCGAGCAGGAGTCGCAGGCCGAGTCGAATGCCGCCCTTGCCGAGGAGATGCCGCTGACGCTGGTGCTGATGTTTATCGTGCTGTTGCTGCTTTTCGGCAACTACCGCGACCCGATAGCCATATTGCTCATGACACCGTTGATATTTATCGGCGTGGTGGGCGGACTGGCCGTGACGGGTAACCAGTTCAACTTCTTTGCTCTGCTCGGACTGCTGGGTCTCGTGGGCATGAATGTCAAGAATGCGGTGATTCTGGTCTCGTCGATAAACGATCTGCGTGCCGCGGGCAAGGATGGTGTCGAGGCCGTGGTGCAGGCGGCGCACAGCCGTCTGGTGCCCGTATGCATGGCTTCGGCCACGACGGTGTTGGCGTTGATACCGCTGCTCTTCGATTCGCTGTTCGCAAGCATGGCGGCAACCATAATGGGTGGGTTGATCGTGGCCACGGCGTTGACGATGTTCGTGCTGCCGGTGACATACTCTTTGTTCCACAAGATCAGATTGAGACGATGAAGCGATTGTATCTTTTATTTGCCGCCGTTGCGGTGTGCGGCGTACGAAGCGCGTGCGGTCAGTCTATGACCCTTGCGGCCTATCGCGACAGCGTGAGCAGTTACAGCTGGCAGTTGAAGAGCGCGGGGGCGAGTGCCGCGGGCGCGCATGAGACCATGCGCAGGAGTAAAAGCGAGATGCTGCCCGAGATTTCAGCCGCGGCGTCGGCCTCGAAGAGTTTTCACGAGATGGCCGGCAACCGCCTGTGGGGATTCTTCATTAAGCCGCAGGTCACGCAGACGGTCTATGGCGGAGGGGGACTTCGGGCCGCCTACCGCAAGGCTGAAAGCGACTATCGCTCGGCTCTGGGCGATGAGCAGGCGGCGCGTCTGGATGTGCGTTACGCGGCCGACTACGCCTATTGGAATGTCTCGGCCATGCAGCTGTTCATGTCGGCGGCCGAGGAGTATGTCTCGATCATAGAGTCGCTGTACAGGGTTGTGGAGCGGCGTTTCGGCGAGGGGTATATCGCCAAGAGCGACCTGCTGCAGGTGGAGACACGTCTGAGCGATGCGGAGTATCAGCTGCAGACGGCGCGGCGTGCATACGCCGAGGTTCTGCACGCATTCAATTCGCAGTTCGGGGCGGAGCTGGACCGTGCGGCCCAACTTGCGGAGTCCATAACCGATACGCTGCCGATGCCCGTGCGGGTCACGGCCGGGGATATGTTGTTACGGCGGCCCGATATTCTTGCGGCGGCGGAGCGTGTGACGGCGGCGGAGCATGCGGTGGATGTGACGCGCGCGGCATATAATCCTCAGGTGAGCATCGGCGCCGGCGGCTCGTGGCAGACCTTTACATCTCCGGCGGCGGGACGGACCTATCTCGACGCCTCGCTGACGATGGCCGTGAGCGTGCCTATATTCCGGTGGGGTGCGCGGCGGCATGCCGTCTCGGCAGCGAGCGCGGCCGTGCGGGGTACGGAGTATGCGCTTGCATCGGCGCGCGATGCCGCCGCCCGCGAGGAGGCCGACGGTTGGAGCGCCCTGACAAGCAGCCGCGCACAGATGTTCTCGTCGCTGCGCAACCTCAAGATCGCGGGTGAGAACCTCGATATCAGCACCTACTCCTACAACGAGGGGCAGGCTACGATCCTCGACGTGCTGCAGGCACAGCTGAGCTGGATACAGATATACACCAACACCATCACCGCACAGTTCAACTATGCGGTGGCGGTGTCGGCGTACAAACGGATAACGGCGGCGGATTAGGCCTTGACGTTCTCGGTGCTTACGACCGAGATCTCATGTGCCACGGGTGCGATCATGCGCAGCATGGCGATGGTGCCGCAATATTTCTCCTGCGTCAGTGCGATGGCACGGCTTACGGCATTCTGGTCGGCGAGGGTCTTGCACTGCGCGTTGTAGGATACGTTGAAGCTGCGGAAGTGGCTTCCGGCCTGCACTTCCGGCGTGTCCAGAACGCCCTCGACGGTGATCTCCAGCATCTTGACCGTGATGTTCTGCTTGCGGAGCATGGCCTGTATGGTCAGTCCGGCACATTTGGCTGCGGCGCACAGCATCAGCGCCTTGGGGTTCAGGTCGTCGGCCTTCTGCGAACCCTCGAGACGGAATTTGCTGCTGCGGGTGAGTTCGATGGTTACTTTTTGTGTGTTCATTGTTTTTGTTGTTTTTTGTTCGTTGCGGCGCGGCCCGTGTCGGATACCGCCTCCGCGATAGTGCGTGGGGACAATAATCGTTCCTTTGTTGCGTATTTTATGGCAAAATAGCTATCTTTGCTGATGGTATAATCCGAAGTGAATCGTATGCATAGAAGAGTATTGTTATTGGCCCTGTCGCTTCTGAGTGTCGGCACGCTGCATGTGGCGGCTCAGGCCCCGTCGGTAGACGATGCCATAAAGCGTGGCGTCTCGTTGTACAACTTCGGTCATTGGGCCGAGGCGAGAACCGAATTCCGGAATGCCCGCAATGCCCTCTCGCCCGTGCGGGACCGCTTGCGTGTCGAGAAGATAGACTATTACCTTGCGTTGTGCGATATGGAGTTGCGTACGGCCGATGCCGAAAGCCGTATGCGACGTTTTCTGGAGCTGTACAATGGCTCGTCATATACCAACGAGATACAGTTCTCGCTTGGAGCATATTACTGCATTCTGGACGATACGCAGCGCGCCGAGGAGGAGCTCTCGAAGGTGCGTTACGAGAGTCTGGCACCCAAATACAAGGACAAGTACGACCTGCGTATGGGTTACATGGCCTTCATGAAGGGTGACTATGAGGCCGCCGAGCGTTATTTCGGCCGTATAGCCCCGTCGAGCGACTATGCCGACCATGCGGTCTATTACAAATCATACATGGCCTATTCGCGGGGCGAGTTCGATAAGGCGCGCAACGGATTCAACTCGCTGTTGAAGAGCCCGCTCTACCGCGATCTGATGCCCTTCTATCTGATGCAGATAGACTTCAAGAGCGGCGACTACCAAGCCGTGGCCGACAAGGGTGAGGAGCTTATGTCGCACACGACGCCCGAGCAGGCGGTGCAGATACGGCGCATGATGGCCGAGTCGTGGTTCCAGCTGGGCGATTACGGCAAGGCCGTGAAGTATATGAACGACTACAAGGAGTCGGGCGGCGAGATGAACCGTGTGGAGAACTACATCTTGGGATATTCGCTCTATCGCCAGACCTTCTATTCGGAGGCCGAGGATTATCTCCGTGCGGCGTGCGGTGCGGACGACATGCTCACGCAGAATGCCTCGTATAACCTTGCGGATTGCTATCTGCGTGCCGGCGACAAGGAGAATGCCATGCGGTCGTTCGCCATGGCCGCCTCGTCGGCCTATGATCCCAATATTGCCGAGGATGCGCTGTTCAACTACGGCAAACTGCAATACGAGTTGGGAGGTGGCGTCTTCAACGAGGCGATCAACGTGCTGAGCCGATATGTGGAGCTTTATCCCGAGTCGGAGCGTGTGATGGAGGCGCGGCGCCTCTTGATAGCCGCCTACTACAACTCGCACAACTATGCCGAGGCATACCACGCCATACGGAACTTCCCAAATCCCGATGCCGATGCCATGCAGGCGTTGCAGAAGATCGCCTACTTCAACGGTCTGGAATCGTACGTTGCGGGTGATCTGGGTGAGGCCGAGAGTTCGTTGGAGGAGTCTCTGGGTGTCGGGCTCAATGCCAAGTACAACGCTCTGGCGTCATTCTGGCTCGGCGAGATAGCCTACGCTTCGGGCGATACGTCAACGGCGTTGCAGCGCTACCGCAACTTCATGGCGCGCGCACCCCGTACGGGCAACGAATATGCCATGGCGCAATACAATATCGGATATTGCTACTTCAATAACGACGAATATGCGGCTGCGGGCGAGGCTTTCGACAAGTTCCTGTCGCTCTATTCGCAGCGTGACTCATATCGTGCCGACGCATTGAACCGCCTCGGCGACGTGCATTATGCCTCGCGTCAGTTCGACGATGCGATCAAGTGCTACGATGCGGCTGCGGCGCTGGGAACGGCCGAACGTTACTATTCGCAGTTTCAGCGTGCCGTGACGCTCGGGGCGCAGAACAATGTGCCGCAGAAGATCGAGAGCCTGCAGCGTATCGTGCAGCAGGATCGCGGCGACTATGTCGATGCCGCCACCTACGAGTTGGGCCGCACGTATATCGGCGATGCGCAGTACGAGGCCGGAGTAAAGGTTCTGGAGCGTTTCGTGGGACAGTATCCCAATTCACGCTATCACGCTCAGGCATTGTCAGATCTGGGCCTTGCGTACATGAATCTGGGCGATCGCGACAAGGCATTGAAATATTATGACATGGTAGTCAAGGCGGCACCGCAGTCGTCGCAGTCGAAGAGCGCCATGCAGGGCATACGCGATATATATATCGCTCAAGGCGATGTGGACGCCTACTTCGATTATGCCCGCAAGACGGGTCTGGAGGGCAACATGAGCGAGATGACGCGCGATTCACTGTCGTACACGGCGGCACAGAAGCTCTATCTCGACAACAAGACCACCGAGGCGGCCGCATCGTTCACATCATATCTGTCGAACTTCCCGAAGGGATATTATCGTAACGATGCGCTCTTCTACCTGAGTGACTGCCATATACGTGACGGCCGCAACGACGAGGCTATCAAGTCTCTGGCCGAGTTGGCCGCGCAGGGACATACGCAGTATTCGGAGCGGGTGCTGGATCGTCTCTCGTCGATGTACTATGAGGCGGGACAGTATGAGCAGGCCGCCGGGGCGTTCCGTTCGCTCTACGACGAGGCCTCGACATCGGCTGCCAAGATCAATGCCGCTTCGGGTTATGTGGCTTCGACGTTGAAGTATGCCGACGACAACGGCATCATGGCTATGGCCGACGATGTAGCGTCGATGGCCGAGGTGAACGATACGGCGCGCCGCAAGGCCGAGTTTGCAAAGGCTCAGGTGCTGCAGCGTCAGGGCCGCGGCGAGGATGCGATGGCCATATACGAGAAGTTGTCGGACGAGGTACGGAGTGCCGAGGGCGCCGAGTCGCGCTACCGTCTGATCGAGGCGCAGTATGCGGCCAAGAACTACGACCGCGCCGAGAAGATGATATACGAGTTCTCGGACAGCAAAACGCCGCAAAACTATTGGCTGGCCAAGGCCTTCATACTTCTGGGAGACATATACATGAGCCGCGGCGACAGTTTTCAGGCGCGCGCTACGTACCAGAGTGTCGTGGACGGATATTCGCCTGCGGATGACGGTATAGTCGAGGAGGCCAAGTCGAAAATCGCTAAAATTGATTGATTATGAAGAGACTGTCATATATATTGCTGATGGCGGCGCTGCCTGTGGCGGCATCGGCGCAGGTGGCCAAACAGGTGGAGGTGACGAAGGATTATGTGCCTATGGTCAAGTCGGCGCAGAAACTCTCCGTCATACCCGACATGACCGATACGGTCACCATGCAGCCGGATATAGAGTATGAGGTTACGCCGCGTTCGTACGAGACGTCGATGCTGGTGCAGAATTTCCGTCCGGCAACGATCACATATTGGGATTACAACCGTTCGCGTCCGTTCTATGCGCGCGGTGCGTTCGGTGTGCCCCTGACGAGCGAGGCCGACATATATGTCTCGACCTACAACAAGGATCGCGGCTATGCCATGGCCTACGTGAACCATTGGGGCGACTATCGCAACCGTCGCAACTATCTGGGCGAGAAGGTTACGTCGGGCGTTTCGGAGATGAGCAACCGCGTGGGCGGCCGTGCCGGACTGATCGTGCGGCGCCACATGCTTGAGGTCGATATCTTCGGCGACCAGCAGCTGCGCCACCGTTATCCAACTACGGGCGAGAAGATCCTCTTCGGCAATGTTGCGGGAAAGATCCGTTTTGGAGATGATTTTACGGATCTGAGCCGTTGGAACTTCAACATTGAGGTGGGCGGAAATATCTTCGGCGAGAACTATGTTCCCGAGGGTGCCGCCAAGCACAGCCAGTCGCAGGCCGATGCCCGCTTCGAGCTGGGCAAGTTGTTGGGCGGACGACACATATTCAAGATACACGCCGGATATACGGGCGTATTCGGGTCGGGAGCCCTGAGCGAATATGCGGACAATACGCTGATGGCAGGCTTGCGTTACGGCGTGAGCGGCCGCCGGATGGAGTTCCTCATAGGTGCCGACTACTATTACGACAAACTCGACGGCTCGACCGACAGCCCGCACAAGATATTCCCGTACCTGAAGATCTCGTGGAAGAATACGAGCGAGAAGTTCGTACCCTATGTGGAGGTTGACGGAGGTGTGCGGCGTCACGATTACGGGTCGCTGCTCTATGAGAACCCGTATCTTAAATTGCCCGAGGGTGGCGAGACGACATTCCTCACGATGCCGAACGAGTCGGTATATAACGGCCGTGTAGGTATAGGCGGCAATCTTGGCGGAGGCGTCTTTGCATACAACATCTCGGCCGAGTTGTCGCTCAACGACAACCATCTCTATTGGTTCAGTTACGACTATGCCGACTACGGCGGCGTGAATGCCTACCAGCACAGCCTGCGTATCGACGGGCAGCTGAAGTTCCGTCCCGTGGGGCAGTTCGAGGCCGAGATCCACGCCGGAGTCTATGCGTGGGAGAACTACGACAGCTTCTACAGCAGCCGCCCGAGTGCCGAGGTGGGTGCAGCGTTGCGTTATCTGGGACGTAAGATTACGGCCGGTCTGTCGCTTGACTACCGTGACCGTATCAAGTGGATGAATGTCAATCCCGAGACGGGTACACTGGGCCTCTATCGTACGCCTTCGACCTTCTGCCTCAATTTGGATGTCGAGTGGCGCATCAACGAGCGGTGGGCTGTCTATGCCGAGGGCCGCAACCTCGCGGGCAGCACCGTTTACGATTGGGCTTACTACTATTACGATACGGCGCAGGGCCTTCTGGGTGTGAAGTTTACGTTCTGAGGCAATGTGCGGGGCTGCGCTCCGTGAAGTATAAAAGAGGCGGGATCCTTTAAGATCTCGCCTCTTATTATGTCGATGTGATATGGCGTGTACCGGTATTTTAATAGAAAATGTCAGGATGTGGATTCTACTTGTTGCTTTCGGCCTGTATGTAGACTATTTGCAGACGGCGCGACATGAGATATTCGAATATTCCGCGCAGCAGCATGAACGACGTGAAGGCGAGCCACAGGGCATTGTTCCCGATGATGGGATGCAGGGCGTAGAATATTGCGAAGTACGCGATCGTGGCTATGAGCATCGAGTCGCGCATGATGCGAGACTGGGTGGCACCGACCATGACGCCATCCATGACGAAGGGCATGGCGGCAATCAGGGGTATGGCTATGACCCAGCCGATGTAGCGGCCGGCGTAGTCGATGATGAGTTGTGCGTCGGTTGTTTTGTCGTCGATGAACAGATGGAGCAGATCCTGCCACCATCCGATATATATACCTACGTAGAGTATGGCTACGACCATGCACCATGCCATGCAGCGCTTTACGCAGCGTCGCAGCGAATGCGGGTCGCGGGCGCCGATGAAGCGGCCGGTGAGGGCTTCGGCGGCGTATGCCAGACCGTCGTTCATGTAAGAGAAGAGGGTGAACAACTGCAGCAGTATGGTATTCACGGCCAGCATCACGGGATCATCCATACGCGCCGAGGCGGCGGTGAAGAAGGTGTAGGCGGCGACGATGCAGAGTGTGCGGATGATGATGTCGCGGTTGATGACGAAGAACTCGCGCATGGCCGAAAAGTCCATCACCTCGCTCCACGTTATCCTAACGAAACGGCGGCGGTAGTGCAGCCACGTTATTAGTATGGTGACCGTAAGGCCGGTCCATTGAGCCACGACCGAGGCGTATGCTATGCCGACTATACCCATGTCGAACCCGAAGGCGAACCATACGCTGCATGCTATGTGTATGACGTTGACGGCGATGGCTACGATCATCGGTATTATTGCGTTCTGCATGCCCGTGAGCCATCCGTTGAGGCCGAAGAGCATGACACCCGCGGGCACGGCCCAGATGCGGGCGAAGAAGTATGCGGCGACGAGGTCGTCGCCGTGCATGATCCGTATGGCGGCAAGGCCTATGGGTCGTTGGAGTATGAGGACGCCGAAGCCGACGATGAACGAGACGAATACGGCGCGTGCGAGCATGAGTGTGGTGTTCTTCATGTCGCCGGCGCCGAAAGCCTGTGCCGTGAGGCCGCTTGTGCCCATGCGGATGAATCCGCAGTTCCAATATATGAAGTTGAATATCGAGACTCCTACGGCCAGAGCGCCTATGGTTGCGGCGGATCCGCCCCATTGTCCGGCTATGACTGTTCCGGCGATACCCATGATGGGTACGGTGATGTTCGAGACGACGTTGGGTAGTGCCAATCGCAATATTTCGCGGTTCATGCCCATGGTGTTATACGATAAATCGCAGCAAAGATACAACTTTCCTTTTAACGGAGGCCAAGTGCGGCTGCGGGGAGTGTTTTTTTGTCCGCTTAATCGATGTGGCTGAGAGCCAACGTAAGGAAATTTGATTACCTTTGCCGCATAAATCTTATATCTATTATAATCTATCGTTATGAGCAGCAACAAACAGGATTCGACTTCGGCCGTATCGCGTTTCGGTCGCGACAAGCGAGTTCGCACGGCTTCGGCCGAGAGAGTCGACCATGGCCCTCGTCCACGGCGTGAAGCCGACGGCGACGGGTATGCGCAGCGTGGCGGCGAGCGCCCACATGCTAAACGTGCATCGTACAATCCCAATTTTTCGGCCGACAACCGCCTGCGAGATGGTGGCGAGTATGGCGGCGAGACTTCGCGCGAGCCGCGAGGCGAGCGCCCGGTACACAGGAGTTCATTCCGCGGAGGGCGGAGCGATCGCGGCGAACGTCCCGCAAGAGAGTACGGAGCGCAGACGTCGCATTCGGGCCGCAGCGGGCAGTCATCATACGGAGACCGCCAGTATCGTGGCAAGAGGGCATCATACGGCGAGCGTCCGTGGCGAGGCGAGTCGTCCTCAATTGAGGATCGTCAGCATCAGGAGGATGCCGAGCAGGGATTCGAGAGCCGCGAGCCGCGTCAGCGCGGCGGCCGCAGCTTCGAGCGCGGAGCCTCTTCGTCGGAATTTGGCCGCAAGCCGTATCGCGGAGGGTCTTCGCAGCGGAGCAATCGTAACGATGGAGGTCGCGGCGCGTCAACCCGTGACACGCGCGGCGAGCATTCGCCCAAACGTTCATACCGTGCCGGTGACAGACCGGAGCGCTATCCGAAGTACGCCCCGTCGAAGATGCCCGACGAGATGCGTCTGAACCGTTTTCTGGCTCAGTCGGGTCTCTGCTCGCGACGTGAGGCCGACGACTACATACAAGCGGGTCTGGTTACGGTGAACGGTGTGGTCGTGTCGGAGCTCGGTACGAAGGTTAAGCCTACGGACGACGTGCGTTTCAACGACGAGCGCATTCAGGGCGAGAAGAAGGTATATCTCGTATTGAACAAGCCCAAGGGATATGTGACGTCGATGGACGACCCGCATGCCGACAAGACCGTGATGGATCTTGTGAAGAACGCCTGCACGGAGCGTATATATCCCGTAGGACGTCTCGACAAGAACAGTGTGGGACTGCTGCTTTTCACCAATGACGGCGATGTGGCCAGCCAGTTGACGCACCCGTCGCTCGAGAAGAAGAAGATATATCAGGTGACACTCGACAAGCCGCTGACGCGTGCCGACATGGAGCGTATAGCCGAGGGCGTGACGCTCGAGGACGGCGAGGTCTATGCCGACGAGATAGCCTATGCGAGCGAGAACAAGAAGGAGGTCGGCATCGAGATACACTCGGGCCGCAACCGTATCGTGCGCCGTATATTCGAACATCTGGGATATTCGGTACAGAAGCTCGACCGTGTCTACTATGCCGGTATTACGAAGAAGAACCTCAAGCGCGGCGCATGGCGTTTCCTGACGCGCGAAGAGGTCGAGCGCCTCAAGAGCGGCCGATATGAATAGGCGTTAGGGTGGGGAAGCAGTGATGAGACTGCGACCCGTAAGAAAAATGGCGGGATCTCGAAAGAGGTCCCGCCATTTGTATTGTTGAATATATGTTTTAATGCGTGGCCGTGTACCACGGGGTTAGGGCATATTCGTATCGGTAGATCTCGGATGGCGCTGATGTGCTTATGCCAGAATACCTGTTTACGGGGTAGTTGCCCGCAACGCCGTAGTTCGACCAGAACGACGAGAGGGTGTATTTATAAGGTATGCACCTCGCCAGCTGTTCGGCAAATGATGCCTTGAGCGTGGCGTCGCCGCACGCCTTGTCCACATAGTCTCCCAGATCGAAAAATATGTGCTGCCACTGTCCCTCGTATGTTTGCAGCTCATCGCGGTCGACTTCGGAGAGACTTCCGGATGTATTGATCTGTTTCATGATGGCGGCCAGCGGTTCGATCTGCGAGCAATCTATTGCGGCGACCGTGCCCGAATACCCGTATGTCGAGGCGTAATAGTCGTAGAATGCGCGGCATACGCCGTCGATGTCGGTGGCACGTCCACCTCCCGCGAGCAGGTGCGGCAGCACGTCGGTGTAGGGGAAACCGTCGCCTATGATCTCGCACGGGGCGCCGATGATATAGTCGGCGTTGTTGCGGAGAATGTATGCCGATTCGATGTTGGCCATGAAGCATGCGTCGAAGAGCAGGTAGCGGAACTTGTGTCCCGTAGCGGCCAGCGCGTCGGCCATGTCGGTAATCTCGAAATGGTTCGATGCCTGCTGTGAATATACCTCGCCGAAGTATCGCGTCACGATATCGCTCGGGGCCTTGCGCCAATAGTCCTGTCGCTGCATGCGCGGCTGCATCGAAGCTGTGGCGGAGGGTATCGCGGCGGGAATCCAAGCCGTAGCGTGGCCTGCAATGACGAGACCGTAGCTCTCGGCCGGAGCCATACGAATCATCTCCGAGAGGAAGTAGGTCATATCCTCGCCGTCGGTTATCGGCGGCATCTGATATGTGGCAAGCGTCTTCTCGACGCACGTGCCGTTCTCTTTGTTCAGTTCGATTATGCGGGCGTTGTTGCGGTCGCTGCCCTGATAGAAGCACAATACGCGGCAGTTGCCTGCAGCACCGTCGGCAATGGCTTTGGCCGCGGCGTCGATGTTGCGGTCGAAGTAGTAGGAGAGCTGCGTGCCCGTGAAGTAGAAGATCAACGTATGCTGCGTGGGCCCTTCATCCTTTGGCGGGTTTGATTTGCGGCACGATGAGAGTACGATTGCCGCCGTGACGGCAATCGACAGAGTGATATATCGCAATATGGTACGCATGTTCGGGTTGTTTGTAGTTCTCCGTATGGACGGCTATTTGTATTCGCGCGGCTTGAGGTTGTTGAACTGCCATGTGCGCTTGCGCTTGAATGTCACGTCGTCGGGCTTGTTGCGGTAGATACGGCTGTAATCAAAGTAGAAGCCTCGTATCTTTTTGCCGTCGGGAGCCTTGACGGGTTGCAGCAGCGGTATGTATTCGACATTGCGGCTGATGATCTCGGCGCGTTTGCCCGTGAGGTCCATCGACGCAACCACATCCACCGCATGTGAGAACATGATTATATGCATCGGGTACTTCTCGCTGCGCCCGTCACCCGAGGACTTGATCGTCTCCAGTATGCCGTTCAGGTGGCGGAAGTATGCCTCCTCCTTCTGTTTGTCGCCCAGCGCACCGTATGCGAAGACCATCATGTTGAGCACCGTGGGGTTGAAGGGGTCGACCTTCATCGCCTCCTTGCAGATGGATATCACCTCGCGCATCTCCTCGTCGGTGACGGCATCGGGGTCGAGCCCCATGAGCGATTCGTATAGCATGTCGACGGCTCGGTTCGTTGCCAGCGGCTTGTAGCTGTCCTGATACGTGTAACCGTAATAGAGGTAGTGGTAGTCCTCCTCGGTGAGCGTATCGAGGTTGTTGTATCGCATCATGAGCGACGGATAGTAATATGGCGACGAAGAGTCGAGCGTGCGGTCGAGGATATCGTCCTCGTCGGGGATCTTCGACCACGACAGAGACGGTATCATGAGCAGCGCGAGGATGATATGTAGCAGTTTCATACGTTATGCGTTTGTTGTTATCCTTAATTCCGCAACACTATTATAAAATATTTTTTTTAAGTACCTGAGCAA
>URBK01000022.1 GCA_900546065.1 uncultured Alistipes sp. | reverse complement strand
ACCTTATGGTCCCGCCCGCTCCTTTTCACTGCGTCAGCCGCATCAACGCCGCGGCTCCAAAAGCAGCAGCGGGATGAATAGGTATATGCCGAGCAGCACTATCCCCGCTGCGCGCCACACGCCGCCGCGCAGCGACCGCCGCCGCAACAGCAGGTAGAGCGCCGCCAGCACGGCCCCCGCCCACAGCGCAGAGGGCGAGAACGCCGCAACGCGCGGCCGCACGAAGGCGTCGTCGACAGAGGTGAACGACAGCTCGAAGGGGAACGCGAAACGTGCCGCCCGTTCCCAGCGCGAAGGTTCCGCGGGGCTCTCGCGCACCTCCACGACAGAATAGTCGCGGGCGTCGACGGCAACGAGGCGTTCGGCGCCGCCGCTCTCGATGTTTACCGTCCAGTAGAACATGTCGCCTATGATCATCATGGACTCCGTCGTCGGGTCGAAGCCACCGACGGCGACCTCGTGCAGCGAGTAGTCGTCGGCCCGCATGGCGTAGAAGTGCCCTGCGGTGTCGGTCAGGAAGGCCAGATGACGCCGGTCGGGATACTCGGTGACGAAGATTCGCCCGACAGAGAAGCCGTCGGGCAGCGGCACGGCACGGAAGAAGGGACGGCCGCGCATCTGCTTCATGTGGTAGAGGGCGCCGGCGGCGTCGACCACAAGGCAGCCGTTGTCATACTCCTTCTTGGGCGTGGGGTTTCCGGCCACCATCCGCGCGGGGAAACGGAACCCCTTGCGCCGCATCACTTCGGTAAAGAGGCGGCTTTTGGCCTCGTCTGTGGTGTTGGTCTCCATATCGACAAACTCGATGCCGCTCTCCGTGATCCGGAATACGTCGCTCGGGGCGTCGAAATCGACACGTGCAGGCATCGACTCCAGAATCTGGTATATCCCCACGGCGGGGCGGTTCACATCCGAGGGCGAGGTGCGGAATATGAAGCCCGACCTCTCGGCGTCGCGCACGGTGACGGGGACGCCCTCAATCTGCGAGGGGAAGCGCCCCTCGGCGGCCAGCTGGCGATAGTAGAACATGGGCAGGATACTGTCGAACTGGCTCTCGGTGTATGTGTTGCCGCGCATGTCGCGGCCCACGACGCTGCCGTCGTCGCCGTGGTCGAGCGAGGCGAACGAGTGCACCACGCAGCTGTAAAGGGTAAACGGCCGCCACGCCGGTTCCGCCGTGACGAACGAGAACAGCCACGGCAGGAGCCATGCCAGCAGCAGCGCCGCCAAGAGGGCCGTACCCGTTTTCAAGAATCTTATCATTTTATGCGAATCGTTTTTAAGGTTAATCCTGACATCCCTGCTTGAAACGGTCTACCGACAGCAGCGGCAGCAGCAGCGAGAAGAGCCACAGCGCGGCCATCCACGGCAGCATGCCGTCGTAGGCGCGGGGCACATCCGAGAGGAAGAACATGCGGGCCACGCCCGCCGTCATGAGGAGGTACAGGACACGGCGGCGCCATGTCGGTTCGAGGCATATCCACGCCGTGAGCATATAGAGCGTAAGCCCCGCAGCCCACCACGGCACGGCCGTCATCATTGCGCGCGCCGTGAGTTCGGGCGCCAACAGCCGGTGCATGTACCCCCACACCATCGCCGCCTGCGCGGCGAAGAGCACGGCGAGGGCCCCCAGCCCCGCGGCCGCCATCACGAGTATCATGCCCCGCTGCGGGAATGGCAGGTGGAGCGTGAGCTTCAACCGCCGCTGCGACATCTCGGGGATGAACTGCACGAGCGCCGTGGCGATTCCCGCCAGCGCGGGCAGCAGCCGCAGCGGCTCGATGAAGACGGTCTCCTTGTCGATCATTATCTGCCATACGTGCGCCGCACCGCGGAAGTCGACGGCGCGCTCCACACGCAGAAGCGCGTATACGGTGAATCCGAGCACGGCGACAGCCGCCACGGGCAGCAGCGCCCGCATCTTGATCCACTCCTTGTACAGAATAGCTTTTATCATGGTACGATCAATATTTGCCCGTTAAACCTATGAATGCATCCTCGAGATTGAGGCTCTCGCGCACAAGGCCGTCGAATACGATCCCTGCGCCGCCCAACGCCTGCTCTACCTGCCGCTGCGGCGCGAAGGAGAAGAGTTCGGCGCGGCCGTTCATCACGCCCGGGTGGAATGCCCCCTCGATGGGCGGCAGTTCCGCGGCCCCCGTCGTGAACGTGTAGCGCGCGAAGGAGCCGAGCAGCTCCCGCACGGGCATCTGCACGAGGATGCGTCCGTAGTCCATGACGATGCAGTCGTCGACGAGTTTCTCCATGTCCTGTATGATGTGCGAGGTCAGGAATACGGTCTTGGCGCCGTTGCGGGCGTAGTCGCGCAGGTATTCGACGAAGAGGCGCCGGTAGCCGGGGTCGAGCCCCATCGAGAAGTCGTCGAGCACCAGCAGCTCGGCGTCCTGAGCGAGGATCAGCCCCAATGCCACCTGCGACCGCTGGCCGCACGACATGCGCGATATTCGCTGGCGCGGCGCCACCTTGAGCAGCTCCATGAGGCCGTAGTATGCGTCGCGGTTCCAACGGGGGTAGAAGCGCGAGTAGAAACGCTCGATCTGCGCGATGGTCATGTACGAGTACTGCACATGTCCCTCGATCAGCAGTGCGATGCGCGCGCGCGTAGCGGGCGAAATGGCCTCCGACCTCTCGCCGAAGATGCGGCACTCGCCCGCACGGGGACGCAGATAGCCGCTCAGGATGTTGATGGCGGTGGTCTTGCCGGTGCCGTTCTTGCCCAAGAGCCCGAGGATCCGCCCGCGCGGAACCTCGAAGCTCAGGTCCTTGTATATCAGCCGTTCACCATAGTAATGCGTCAGGTTGCGGCATACGATAACCGAATCTCCCATGGGCCGTTACATGAGCGACGGCACGGCCTCGGGGGTGAAGTCGGCGGTCGAGTTGTTCGTATCCTTGAGTACGGTGCGGCCGTCGGGCAGTGCCACTCCGATGCGGCACACACTCTTGCCGTAGCGGGTCTGGTCGCCGTCGACCTTGCCGCAGTACGTCCACCCCGAGTCGAGCGAGGGATCGGTCACGATCCACGCGAACTGCTCCTCGATGCTGAGGTTCACGGCGTCGATAACCCACGAATTGGGGAACTTCCAAGCATCGGTATCCATGGGGAAGGAGCCGAAGCCGGGCACCACGAGCTCGTATTCGGGGGCGTAGTAGTAGTCGGCGGCGAAACTCTCGGCCGTGACGCCATCGCCCAAGCGGCCTATGGCGTAGGATTTGAAGCCGCGGTTGTGGAATGTCCAGTAGTCGCCCTCCTCGAGGAACGAACAGATGACGTTGGGCACCTCGGGGTTGTCGACATCCTCGTCATCGAGGGGGTTGAAATACTCGAAGTCGGCATTCGAGAGGTCTATCGAGTTGGCGTTGTACTGCGTGTGGTCGAGAGCCGTTATAGCCACCACGACCGATGCCCCCGCAGCCACGGGATAATCGGTGCCCGAGCCGGGGATCATGAGCGAGCTGTTTATCGAGAAATACTCGTCCATCACGTCGGGGTTGTAGTCGTACTTGTCGGTGGTCAGGAATGCCGACTGCATTATCATCAGCCCGTCGGCATAGAGCGTACGGTCGGAGTTGTTCGTGATCTTGATGTACTGGTCGCCGTAGTACTGCATACCCTCGGGCGTGAGCGAGCCGGTGAAGAATATCTCCTCGATGACGAAATCGTCGGAGGCGATCGTCGACACCGTGGTCTCGACCGTGAGACTGTTTTCTGACGTCGTTCCGCCCGCGGCGACCGCCACGCCCTCGCGCGAAGCCTCGATGTAGCTCTCCACCTCGGCGCCGCCCGACGTGTAGACGATGACTCCCGACATGTCCACGTTATACGACCCGGGCAGCAGCGACGCCGCCACGGTATAAGTCCCTTCGCCGGCCGAGGCGAACTCCGCCACGTCGGTCTTGCCGCCCGTAGCCACGTCGGTGAAGGTGACGCCGATACTCTTCAGCACGGGGTTCTCGACGCTGATGGGCATCCTTACCGTCAACAGAAAGTCCACTTTGCCGTCATCGGCACTCTCCTTGCGGCATGCAGCCGTCATGAGGGCCGCCGCCGCGATCATAAAGCATAGAAATCTTTTCATAATCGTTTTTTTTATAGGTTTACACTCGGTTTACATGTTCTCCTTCGGCCGTATCTGCCCGCCCGCCCCTAAAAGGCGATCCCGACGCTCAGCGCCGCAGCGTGCGACAATGTCCCGTCGTTCCAGCGGCGGAGGCTGTAGCAGCCGGCAGCGAAGATGCCGACACCCCGCCGCAGCACGCGGTCGGCCCGCAGCGAGACGTGCGCCTCGGCCGCGCCGAGCGACATGCGGGCGAAGTCATGGCGCACCATCTCCACGATCGCGGCCTCGATGTCGGCCACTGGCAGCGCGAGACTGCCCTGCAGTACGGCATCGTACCCGCCGCCCGCGCTCAACCGCAGCCACATACGCTCCGAACCGCGCGTGAAGACCATATCGGCGCCTCCGGCCACGCGGTCCGTACGGCGGCTCTGCGCGGGGTAGACATACTCCTCGTCCATGCCGCGGTACTCGGCCCACGGCACCAGACACCATGCCCCGCGCCCCGCGAAGGCCTCGGCACGCACCGTCGCCAGAGAGTATCCGTACATCTTCAGATGCGCCAGCACGGCATATATGTTCGATATTTTCTCGCCCACGACGCTCTCCGTGCCGGCACGGCTGTCGTACTGCGCCCGCAGGGCGGCCCCCCACCGCACGGCGCCGCTGCGCGCCGTCCACGCCGCCCCGAACGAGACGCTCTGCGGCACTATGCGCTGCAGCGGCAGGTTGTTGTAGGCCACGAGGATCTTCTCCACCCGCTGCCGTACGTACTCGAGCGACAGGTACAATCCCTCGCCAGCATCGGCGGGGGCGAGCGTAAGCATAGCCGCGTACCCGCCGCCGCGGTAGAGCGACCCCGCGTCCACGCCCGTGAAACGGGCGAAATGGGCCCCCAGACCCGAAAGGTGGTACTCGCCCTTCACGCCGAGCGGGTTGTAGAAGTCGACGTCGCCCGTCTGTTTGTACACCTTCGCGGCGAAGGAGGCCCCGGCCATGTAGCGTCCCGCGCGCAGCGCCGCCCCCGCACGGAAGTCGAGGTCTATAGCGATACTGCGGGGGCGGGGGTCGACCGTGCGCCATTCGTGCAGGGCGCGCACGCCGCCCTCGATGCCCCACGCCGCGCGGCGGCCGCGGCGGCCGTAACCGCCGCCGAAGGTGTACTCCTCCGAAAAGAGGTCACCGCCGATAGAGTCGGCCGTAATGTATGGGAATACCACGTCGTAATCGGCCGACGAACGCCATACGACATTGCGCACGGTACCGCGGCTGTATCCCGCCTCGCCCCACACGGCACCGCCGTGGCGCAGGCGCCGGTATGACTCAGCCGCGAACGATCCCGACACCTCGCCGTCGCCCGCCGCCATGCGCTCCGCCACCTCCTCGCTCCGCAGCGCAAAGCCCACGGAGGCCTGCGTCAGGTCGCCGGCGAAGGCTCCGGCATGCAGTGCGGGATTGCGGCGCACGGCCGCAGTCATGTCCGCCGCGGGCGAGAGATGCTCCTCGATGGCGGAGATGAGCGCCGCGCCGCGGCGCAGGCCCTCTGCCGCCACGGTGTCGCGTGCGGACCCAAGCGGTCCGGTACAAGGCGTCGCGGCTGCACCCGCCTGTAAGGAGAGGCAGGCGGCAAGCAGGATCGTTGCGGTCGTGGTGTGTCTCATGGCTCCGTCATTTCTTGAGTATCAGGCTGACGTCGACCCGCGCGTTTTCCGCGGTCAGATCCACGGGCGACGAGTCTACCGTAACGTACCCGAATCGGGTTGTGCCGTCCTCGGTGTATGTCATGCCGCCGCCCTCGGCTATGCTCAGACGGTAGAGGCCGCGCAGCAGGCGTATATCCAGCACCCCCTCCGTAAAATCGGATGTCGAGGTACGCTGACGGGTGTTGACGTTCTCGAAGACCATCGTGGCCTGAAAACGCTCCATCACGACGCCCTCGGGCGGGCATACCGTCACCTCGACCTGCGTAAAGAGCTCTTCGTCGTCCTTCCCGACGCATGAGGGCGCCGCGAGCGCAACCGCGAGCGCCAACGCCATATTCATTGCCTTCAATATCCTCTTCATCGTCACAATTTGAAATTCAGTTCCATACCGAAATAGGGCGTCACGCTGCGGCGCACGGTGACGCCGTCGACATCGTAGTCAGGGGTGTAGTTGAGCATCTGCGTCACGAACATCGCCGCACGCACGCGCTCGCCCCAAAGGCGTTTTGTCACCTTCAGGTTCGTGGTCATGGCGAACGGAACGCCGTGCCAGCGGAACGACGCCTCGTTGTACTCGACGATGAGCCACTTGAGGTATGTGTCCTCGGCCGAGGCGTCGGTATATGGGTGTACCGCCCCGTCAAGGTCGACATACGAGGTGGGGCGGCTGCTGCGGTGCGTGTTCAGCTCGCGCGTGTACCATTGGCATTGGAACGTGAGCGAGAATCCCAGCCCCAGACGCGGGATGTCGGTGTCGACCATGAAATTGGTGTTGCACGCCTCGCGTATGTAACGCGAGTCGTCGTCATAGATGCCGACGTAGGGTATCTCGCGGCCGCCGATCATGGTCGACGGGTGGTAGTATATCGGTTCGCTGTTACCGTACTCCGAGCGGAACCACGCCCCCGTCACCGTGAGGCGCGTGCGCAGGGCCTCGATGCGCTGCGACGAGAACGTGAACTCCACGCCGCGCTTGCGCGTACGGCTGCCGTTCGTGGTGACGGCGCGCGACCGCAGCACGGTATCGACCTCGTAAGGCATGTCGTCGAGCGACGGGGGCCCCGTGAGCTGCGAGGCGTCCACGCCGCTGTAGTCGTATGTCTTATATGTGTATGTGTCGTACATTGCGGCCGAGCGGAACCCCGAACTCATATCCTCCTCGAAGTATGTCACCGAGAGGCGGTTGCCCGCCACGGCTATTTCGCCGCGCACCTCCCACTTGAAGTTGCGCGCGGGCTGCAGGCCGAAGTTCGTCGGATCGACCACATACGTGCGGACGTTGACGCGCCGCAGCGCGGGGTCGTTGTGGAAGTAGCTGAGCTGCGTGAAGTCGTAATACACTGGGGCGGGATATAACTGGTCCATCGTAGGGCTCTTGGTATGCCAGCCGACACCGCCCGCCACGGCGGTCTCGATACGCTCGCCGCCTATCGCCGCGGCGGGCAGCGACAAACGCACGTTGAGGCGCGGGTCGAGCCATACGCGCCCGCGCATGGAGTAGCCGCGCGACAGGTTGAGCATCGTCGCGGCGCGTACGCCGGCCATGGCGTCGAGATGCATGCGGCCCATCGCCACCGACGAGTTGGCCTCGGCGAATAGCGCCAGATCGTGCTGTGCGGGTATGTCGCAGTATGGTCTCGGGCGCGAGGCCAGTCCCGAAAACAGCGGGTGTGCGAGGTCGACCACCTGCCCGCGGCCGAAGTTCTTGTCCATCGACCAGTCGCCCCCCGCGATGAAGGTGTTGCGGCTGTTGTCGGTGGCCGCGGCGAATGTGGCCGCCGCCTTGACGTAGGCCGACATCGGACGTCCTTCGACCGTCATCTCCGCCGTATAGGAGGCGTCGAGAGGCACGGCGTCGAACTCCCCCGCTTCGGTGTTGACGGGTGCGGCCATGGGTTTCGATATGGAGACGAAACGGCGTCGGTCGATGCGGTCGGCCGAGTAGTCGAAGGCGGCCGTTGCCTCGAACGAACGGAAGAACCCGCCCGCCGCGGCCTCGTAGTCGAAGCCTACGTTTAGCGCCATGCGGTTGTACTGCGAGCGGAACTCGTCGGTATTTCCGTTGTTCAGGTCGGGGTCCTCCTTGCGGTTGTCGAACGAACCCGTATAGTCGAGGTTCACTCCCAACGTGGCGGTGCCCGCCGCCCCGTCCCATCGTTTGCCGCCGCGCAGCGACGCCGTCAGACGCTTGTAGTTCTCGAGGCTGTTGCGGGGGTCGGTGCGCGCATCCAGAAAGTCGATTCCCGCATTGAGCGTCAGCCCCCGCTCGGGCAGTTCGAAACCCTTGCCCGCATAGAACAGCTTGCTCGACATGTCGGCCTTGAAGCGGGCGTCGAGGTCGTTGCCGCCGCGGCGGCGCCGTATCTTGACCAGACCGCTCGTCAGGTCGCCATACTGCACCGAGGGTATGCCACGCACGATCTCCACCGATTCGATCTCGTCGGTGGCGATGGTGCGCATGTCAACGCCGGCGTTGACGAAATAGCTGTAGTTGACTATAGGGTCGTAGAGGCTGCTGCCGGCGATGTACTGCATGTTGGCGTCGGTGCTGACAGGGGCGCCGTCGATGACGAACGAGGTTCCGAGCGACGAGGTGGCATAGTCGGAACTCGACACGCCAACCTCGCGCAGCCGTATCGTATTGGGCACGCCGAGCACGGGGGCCGAGGCGCTGCCTCCGGGCAGCAGCGACAGCAGGTCGGCGAAACTCGATGGCTGGAGGTGCTCCATCGCCTTGCGGTCGATCGTCGACGCGCCCGTGACGCCGCGGCTCTCCGACGCCGTTACCACCACGTCGCGTATGGCTACGGCGCTCTCGCGCAGCCGCACCGTGAGCGACATCTCCCCGCCCGCCGCTACGGCCACCCGCTGCCGCCGCGTGTCGTACCCTATATATTCCACGGCCATGCCGTACTCCCCCGCCGGCAGCGAGAAGAGCGCACGCCCGTCGCCGAGGGTCGCGGCGGCATATATGCGGCCGTCGGCCGCTGTGAACGACACCGTGGCATAGGCGAGCGGCCGTCCCGTGGTGTCGGCGGCCTCGACGACGACGCGGGCGCGGCCGTCGGGCAGCGGGTCCTCCGTCAGCGCGGCGGCCGACGGCGTCTGCGCCGCAAGGGGCGCAGCGAACATCAGTGCCGCACCGGCCGCAAGCGACAATATGAATATGTACAGACGGAACAAATACATCATTTACATTTCAGCATGGCAAAAGTAGGGATGGCGGAGACGGAGCGCAATCCCCAACATTCGGTATTTCGGGTGGCGCAAATCACCGTTTCCGGCAACCGGCACGCCTTTTCGCGGCGCGCCGAAACTCCGCCATGCCACACGGCCGCAAGGGATGAATATGCGGCAAAACAGGCCGCAATGGCTCTATTTTTTGCATTCGGCAGGGGCAAAACCGATTTTTTTACTTAATTTTACCGCATTGCAGCAATATCGGTTACGCCTAAACCGCACCATACCCGAAACCTGAATTACCAAACCTATAAAACCTATCGTTACCATGAAAATTCCAACGAAACTCGTGTCAGCAGCGGCTGTCGCCGCCGTGACACTTATGGCCGCGGGTTGCGGCGGCAGCACAACCCCTGTCGAGACCTTCGCCGAGGCCGAGGACCCCGTAGCCGCCGACTCGACGGCGTGGGAGGGCGTCCGCAAGGGCCTCAACGCCATGTGGGGCAGCACCGACTGCCTCTACAGCCGTTCGGTACCCCCCGCCTCGCAGGATGCCCCGAAGAGCATACGTCTGACGGCGTGGCGCGGTGAGCGCGTATCGGCACAGGCAGTTCTGTGGAGCGCCTCGGGCGCCCAAAGCGTCGTGTGCGCGACCGACGACTTCACCTCCGACGGTGCAACCCTCCCCGCCGAGATCGCCACGGCGCGATTCGTACGCTACACCATCGCCGACAAGAGCGACCCCAAGTGTATATGCCCCCGCCCGCAGAACCACCCGGCCGTACTGCAGCCCGACATGCTCGACTCGCTCGACCGCTTCGACATGGCGGCGCGCACAACGCGTCCGGTATGGATCACGGTCAACGTTCCGGCCGACGCCCCTGCCGGCATCTACCGCTCGCAGATAACCGTCACGCGCGGTGACGGCTGCGGCAAGATACGCCTGCCCTTCGAGCTGGAGGTGCAGGATCGCCTGCTTCCGCCCCCGACAGAGTGGCGCTACCACCTCGACCTGTGGCAGCACCCTGCGGCCGTAGCCCGCGCCGAGGGTGTGGAGCTCTGGAGCGACGCCCACTTCGAGGCGCTGCGCCGCACGATGAAGATTCTGGCCGACGCCGGACAGAAGGTCATCACCGCAACCCTCAACAAGGACCCGTGGAACCACCAGTGCTACGATGCCTATGACGACATGATCCGCTGGACGCTTGCCGCCGACGGCACATGGCACTACGACTACACGATCTTCGACCGCTGGGTCGAGCTGATGCTCTCGCTCGGCATCGACGGCATGATCAACTGCTACTCGATGGTGCCGTGGAACAATGAACTCGTATATAACGACGAGGCATCGGGTTCGCCCGTAACCGTCAAGGCGGAGCCGGGCACACCCGAATTCGAACGTATGTGGACACCCTTCCTCAAGGACTTCAAGCAGCACCTCGCCGCCAAGGGATGGCTCGAGAAGACCAATATCGCCATGGACGAGCGTTCGCCCGAGGCTATGGATGCCGCGGTGAAGGTGCTTGAGAAGTGCGCCCCCGAGATGGGATTCGCGCTGGCCGACAACCACTCGTCGTACAAGCGCTATACGATGATGCGCGACGTCTGCGTCAACATCAACCAGAAGTTCGACCGTGCGGACCTCGACGCCCGCCGCGCCGAGGGTTACAGCACCACCTTCTACGTATGCTGCGGCCCCCACTTCCCCAACACCTTCACCTACTCGAACCCGTGGGAGTCGGAGCTTCTGGGGTGGTACGGTCTGGCTGCTGGCTTCGACGGCATGCTCCGCTGGGCCTACAACTCATATCCGAAGGATCCGGCATACGACTCGCGTTTCAGCGGCTTCCCCTCGGGCGACACCTACTTCGTCTATCCCTACGGCCGCTCGTCGATACGTATGGAGAAGCTCGTCGAGGGTATCCAGAATGTCGAGAAGGTACGCCTTCTGCGTGAGGCCGACCCCGCCAAGGTCAAGGATATAGACGCCATTCTGGCCGAGATGATGACCATGAATATCCTCGACCCGCAGCAGCCGTGGCTCGACATCACCTGCCGCGCCCGCAAGGCTCTGGACGAGGCGTCGAGATAAGCTGCAAAATACTGACATGAGGAGGCCGCAGCCCGTTCAATAAATAAATCTGTTTCGATCGGGTCAACCCACCTCCACACCATAGCGAAGGGACGTATGCTCAATTTACGCATACGTCCCTTTTTCCGTATGCCTCCCCCGGCAAACATCTTGTATGCATGGAGTCTCGGCGGCATGATTTTCACTCTCACGGGACAAAAAAAGTTATGGTTGTTTACGATTTATCGAGTAAATTTGCAAAGTGGCCCGGCGGTGGCGCAAGCTGAAAAAAGCGCAGATGACGCAGGGATAAAAACAGCCGGGGCAAAAACCGCAACTGCAAAGGAAGAGGAAAAACAGCCGCAGAGAAAAACGGCAACAGCCGTTAAGTGCAAGAAAGGGAAAAGCCGCCGGGAAGGAAAAAATAAGAAGGAAGAAATTCAATAAACCTACAAAATAGAATCCGTCAAACGGACAAAACACAACCAATTTATTTTATGGAAGAGAAGATAAGGAATATACTTTCGGGTGTGATCCACCCCGAGACGCAGCAGGATATCGTCTCGTCGGGCATCGTCGAGTCCGTATCGGCCGAGGGGGGCAAGGTGCTGGTGAAGCTCTCCTTTGCCAAGGCGCACGATCCCTTTGCGGCGCGTCTGCGCACGCAGGCACAGCAGATGATCGAGCGGGCGCTGCCCGACCTCAAGGGCAATGTGACCGTTGTGGTGAAGGAGGCGGCGCCGCGGCCGCAGCCCCAGCCGCAGCGTGAGAGCACAACGCAACAGGTGCGCCACATCATCGCCGTAGCCTCGGGCAAGGGCGGCGTAGGCAAGTCGACCGTGACGGCCAATCTGGCCATCGCGCTGCGCAACATGGGTTACACGACGGGCATCCTCGACGCCGACATATACGGCCCCTCGCAGCCCAAGATGTTCGGCATCGAGGGTTACGTTCCCGACGCCGTGCAGAAGGATGGCAACGACTATATAGTTCCGGCGCAGAGCATGGGCATCGAACTTATGTCCATCGGCTTCTTCATACGGCCGGAGGATGCGCTGATGTGGCGCGGGGCCATGGCCACCAACGCGCTGCGGCAGCTGCTGCACCAGACGCTGTGGGGCAAGCTCGACTACCTGCTCATAGACATGCCCCCGGGAACGGGCGACATACACCTGACGATAATCTCGGACCTGAAGATGGACGGTGCGGTCATCGTCTCGACGCCGCAGCAGGTAGCCGTAGCGGATGTGGTGCGCGGTGTTCAGATGTTCCGCCATCCGCAGGTGAACGTGCCGGTGCTGGGCATCATCGAGAATATGGCGTGGTTCACGCCCAAGGAGCTGCCCGACAACCGCTATTATATCTTCGGCCACGGCGGGGCGAAGCGTTACGCCGCGGAGTGCGATGCGCCGTTTCTGGGCGAGATACCTATCATACAGTCGATTATGGAGGGTTCGGATGAGGGCCGCCCCTCGGCGGCAACGGATCCCGATGTGGAGAAGTACTACCGCGAAGTTGCGCAGCACATTGTTGACAACACCCCGAAAAAGTGTTGACAAGGGTGTAGGAAATATGATGACAACTTTCGAAAACTTTTTCGGCCCGAAAATCTTGTTTCCGGCAAGTTGCTGGAGCAGAGCTACCATAGGCGAAAGCAAATTTTCGGGGCAAAAAATATCAAAAATCTGTCACACGTTTTTCAACCGAAAAGCGGCATCGGATTATGATATCTTTTTGGTGTCGATATGTGGAAAATTATTTCGACAATCGGCCTTCGGCTGTTGAAAACGGACAACGGCCCTACGCAACGACTTGATTTACACCTCGGCCGCGCCCGCGTCGAAAGGTGAAGTTATCAAACACGGCGGCAGCGGTTGTGGATAACTCCGCGAGGAAAAAGTTTTCGACACTGTCAACAGCCTTTATTATTTATATTCTTTATTTAATTAATTAAATTAAAGTATAAAAAAATAAATAATCTTATGTTCACAACTCTGCCGCCTCAGGTGTGGGGGATAAGACTCCGGAGGTGCAGAGTAAATGAGACGCGGGGTGCGGAGATAGAGAGACGCGGGGTGTAAAGAAAGTGAGATGCGAGTGCAGGGATAGTAAGACGCGAGGCGTGGAGAAAGTGAGGCGCGGGGAGTCGGGTAAGTAAGACTGAGCGGAGATTTCGTAGCCCACTATGCGCGTGAGGGATATACTGGCTGGCAGGATCTGTCACACGGGGGGAGATATACGGGCCGCACATTAATGGAATAAAAAACCTGAAAAAATATCCGGATATGAGGAGAGTGGTATTTATATTGGCCGTGACGCTTTTGCCGATGGCGGTTTGGGGTCAGACGGATGACGATCTGCCCTACGTCGATGTCAAGAAGGATGCGGCGGGCAAGTACGGTTATTACTATGAGAATGGCGATTGTCTGCTGCCGCCGCTGTTCGACTGGGCTTTGCAGTTCGGTTTGGGCGACCGCGCCACGGCTGTCAAGTACATGGATCTGTACTATATTATCGACCGCGAGGGGTATCTCATCTTGCCGACGGGATTTGAGGATATGCCCGACGTATATAAGAACTTTGCCGTCGTGGGGGAAGAAGGCAAACGTTACGCTATCGACCTTCAGGGCAACCGTCTCTCGCCCGAGGGTTGGAGTGTGGAGCCGCTGGAGCGGAGCCATGCCGACCCGCTCTTCTTTGCCATGACGCCCGTGGGCGACGAGGCGGGAGGGGCATACCTTGCCGATTTCCGTTTCGAGCCTCTGTCGGAGGTGCGTGCCACCTCGTTCCGGCACATGATCTACTGTCCCGAGGTTTTCGAGTACATGATAAGTGACGGTGTGTTGAGGCGCTACGGTTTGATGAATGCCGAGGGGGATGTTCTGATCCCTGCCGACACCTACTATCTGGGGTTGAGTGAAAAATCGCTGTGGGGCCTTGACGGCAGCTATGCGTTGGTCCATGCGGCGGGTATGGAGGGTCTCTACGATGAAGAGGATAAGGAACGTACGGTCTTCGTCGAGGCCACGAAGGGCAATATTACTACGCTCTACGACGTCACGGGCGAGGTTGTGGTGCCGGCGCAGAAGCACACCACCGAGTCGAAATACTACAAGCGCAACACCAAGAAATACCTTGTACCCTACCTTCACGCGCTGAGCGATAACAAGGAGCGTTACGAGGAGCGTGTGGATGATGCCTTCCGTCGCAGCACGTGGTTTGAGCCCAAGGCGATGCCGACACCGCGCGAATACTCGATGGTGGCCTCTATCGAGCAGCACGAGCGGCAGCAGCAGGAGGAGCTGGAGCGCGAACGCGAAATCGAGCGGCAGCGCGAGCGCGAGGCCTACTATGCAGCCGAGCGTGAGAGTGAGGCGCAGAGTGACGCGTCGGATTCGGCGGACGACAACAGCGGCGGGGATGATTCGTATGCGGGTGTGGACGCGCTTGCCTCGGTATGGGCGATGCTGCTGGGGGTCGACTTCAGCGGCGGCGAGCAGGTTAAGCTCTCGTCATACGTTCCCAAGGAGGGTACTCTGCCGACAAATCTGGAGATCTACTACATGAGCGAGCTGGGATTCCTGCATATCGTGATCATGGATATCGGCGGCTATCCGTGCGTGTCGGTTACCGACATTGTGGGCAACGACCTGTTCATGAGCATAAAGCAGCCCGAGACGCGCCGTGATGATTTCCTCTTTGCGGGTGAGGATGAGTACAAGTACAAAACCCTGTCGATACGCAAGGACTGGAGCAGCGTGACGCTGGGCGACAAGACCTACGAGATGGTGATGACGGCGGACGAGGTGCAGGGCATGCTCAAACTGCTGGGCCAGTGATGCGGCGTCGGTACAGATGAAAATTTCTTCCGGGGCGGTGTAATTCCGCCCCTTTTCGTGCGACCATATATATGCGTTGCGGCTGTCGGATATGGATGTTCGGTACCGGATGTCGGTATCGGTGGCTGCGGCGGGGGAAACTTAATTTTTCAAGACGAGCAATCGTACATGCAAGGCTTCATATAGGGGACGATGGAACTACGGAGTGAGGAGGAGTTCGTGCAGATGGTCGAACGCTACAAGGGCGTCATATACAAGGTGTGCAACATCTACGCCGACGACCGCGACCAGATGGAGGACTACTGTCAGGAGGTGTTGATCAACATGTGGCGGGGGTGGCAGAACTTCCGCGGCGAGTGTGCGCTCTCGACGTGGGTCTACCGTGTGGCGTTGTACACGTGCGTATCGTTCGTGCGGCGGAAGGGCTCGCGCCCGCACAATATCCCCCTTAAGGTCGACATGGCCGTGGAGGCCGAGGCCGAGCGGGGCCCGATGCTGCGGGAGCTCTACCGTCTTATAGGCCGTCTGAACCGTCTGGACCGCGCACTGATACTGCTGTGGCTCGAGGAGCGCAGCTATGCCGAGATAGCCGATATCATGGGTATGTCGAAGGCCAACGTGGCCATCAGGATCATGCGCATCAAGGGCCGCCTGAAACAGATGAGCGAGGAGTAGGGACCCGGGAACCGATCGGACGGGGAAAATATGGAAACAGAGTGATGGCGTGAAACAAGGATAAGGATCGGACGAGACGAGGAAAATATCTGAAACAAGGAAAAGATCGAAAACGATATGTCGGAACTGAATATTGACGAGATACGGCGCGAGTGGTCGGAGTTCTCGCGGCGTGTGGAGAGTGCTACGAGCGTCTCGACGGAGATGCTGCGGCGGGCCATGCGCAGCGATTCGAGGGTTCTGCGCCGCTACGGCTGGATCAACATCATCGGCGGCGCGGCCATCATACCCTTTGTACTGTGGTATGTGGCGCACCATTACGGCTTCGGGGCCTTCTTCTGGCTCTTTGCCGCGGGGCTGGCCGTGGCATTCGTATTCTCTATATACCAGATCGTTATATACCACCGCGCCGGACGTTTCGACAAGGGTGTTGTGCAGCACGCCGCCGCCGTTGTGCGCTACATGCGCGTGGAGAGAGTCATGACCGTGGGCGTATATGTCTATATGTTCTGCCTGCTGATGTACATGCTCGTGGCGAATCTCTTCGGCGACGGCGGCACGGAGGATATGGCGGTATTTATAAGGTGCTTGGCGGCATCGGTGGCGATATTTGCCGCGGGTGTATTCATTTCGTTGAGGATCATGCGCTGGGAGCAGGGCAAGCTGCGACGCCTGAGCGACGCCATGCGCAGCCTTGAGGAGTTTTTGGACGAACAGGCCGACGGCGAGGGTGCGGAGAGTGCGGACAAAGAGGATAATTGAAAACGTCTCAATATAAATACTATGAATGAAATACCGCCGCACCCGAAAAAGATGCGGCGGTAATTTTTATTTTATTATATCATAAAATACTAATTTCTTGTATTTTCCTTGATGCGGGATATACGCCATACTGTCCCCTCGATCATGGAGAGATATACCGTGCCGTCTGTGTCGCGTTCGAAACCGTTGACGGCGGAGCGTCCTATGCGCCGCACCCAGAGAAGCTCTCCCGAGGCGGCATCGACGGCGGCGACCGCACCGCGGCGCGAGGCGGCATATACCGTTCCGTCGCTCTCGAGGACGATGCAGGGTGTATGTTCATATCCGAATGTCAGGTCTGTGACCCACTTGAGGGTATATTTGTCAGCGGCGGCGTCCACGGCGATAAGTTCGCCGTCCATGGTGCGGGCATATACGGTTGTGCTGTCGGCCGAGACGCCGAGGCTCTCACGCACGGTGCGGTCCTTGACACGCCACAGGGTTTTTCCCGTCGCGCGGTCTATGGCGGTCATGTAGCGGTCGGGGGCCACGATGAAGACCTTGTCGCCGATGACCGCGGGCGAGCAGTTTCCCGGGCTGTATAGGCGCACGGCGTTGCCGTTGCTCCAGCGCCAGCGTTCATCTCCCGTGCGGGTGTCGAGCGAGCGCAGGAAGGTGTCCCACGCCCCGAAGATGATGTCGCTGTCGGTTACCGACGGTGCGGCCTGACAGTAGTTTCCGATACCGTCAAATCGCCATACTGTCTGCGCGGTGCGTGTATCCACGGCTTCGAAAGAGCGGTATCCTCCTTGATATAAAATCCCGTTGCGGACAACGCCGTCGGCAACATACGGGCCGCGGCCGCGTGCTGTGGAGCGTATGCGTCCGCTGCGCGCCGAAACAGATACCAGACGCCCGTCCGATGCGGGTATGAAGACGCTCTTTCCGGCCGGTGCGGGGCGCGAGAAGAGCGGGCCGTCGGTCCGTATGCTCCACAGCTCGCGTCCGCTGCGCTTGTTGATGGCCTTTGCGCGGCCGAGCGAGTTGCCGAAATATATGCGTCGGCGGTCTATGCCGAGACGTGTGAATATCGAGGCCTCGTCGCGGTGCAGAAGCTCTATGCGGTAACCATCGGGCTGCTGCCATGCGGTGTCGGCACGCTCGACGGCGGGTTTGATGCTGTCGTCTATGGCAAATGCCTCGACAAGCGCCGCTTCGCCCTCGAGGGGTATGTTCCATTGCCGCAGCGAGTCGGCCGTAAGCTCGATAAGTGTATAGCCCTCGTCGCCGTACTGCTCGGATGGCATGTTGAGCGAGCGGTTTATAAGTCCGTCTATGCCGTCGGTGCGGTAGCGGCGGAAAGTGTGGTAGTGGCCGCACAGATGCACGGCCGTGCGGTGACGCAGGAGCACGTCGGCATAATCCTCCCAGTCGTCTATATCCTCCGTGAGGGGATAGTGGTTGACCGAGACCACACGCTTGCCCTTGTTGCTCACAAGGAGCGAGTCGAGCCACGCCAGATCCTCATGTTTGACATGCCCGTCGCCCATCTTCATGTAGGGGCCGCAGTTTATGCCCGCGAAGAGCGTGCCGCGCACCTCGAAGGCGAAGCGGTCGCGGCCCCAGAGCGCATCGAATGTGCGGCAGGCGCTCTGCGACCAGTTGTCCTCGTGGTTGCCGGGGATGACGTATGTGGGAAGCTCTATAAGGTCGAGTATCGACTTTACGCATCGCAGCTCCTCGTCGCTGCCTTCGTTCGTGAGGTCTCCGGCGACGATGACCGCATCGGCATCGGTGGCGTTGATCTTGCGCACGGCGCGCCGCAGACGATCTTCCGACGGGGTGTCGGGCGAGACGTGCAGGTCGCACAGGAAAAGTATCCTTACGGGAGGTTTTTTTTCGGTCTGGGCGGTCTGGGCGGGCGCGGCCGTAAATGTTGCGGCGGCGGCAAACGCAAGAAGCAGGGAGGAAAATTTCATATCGGAAGCAAAGGTTTTTTTCATTTGTGGCGGCGCTGAGGCCGCCGATACAAAAGTATTGTTTTTTTCTGAGGCGTCAAAACGCGGCAGACCATTCCCGAGGGCGGCAGATAAGATATATTTTGCACATCGGCGGTGCGGAGGCGTTATTTTTGGGTTTCGGCTATTGCGATATGAAAAAATATTCATAACTTTATAATTCGAATGTGAACCGTAAACCGTAAACCTAAAACTTCTATCTGATATGAAAAATTATTCAGCCAAAGAGATCAAGAACATCGTACTCATCGGAGCGCCGGGCTCGGGTAAGACTACCCTTGCCGAGGCGATGGCCTATGAGGGTAAGGTCATCGACCGCAGGGGTAGTATCGAGACGAACAACACGCTCTCGGACAATACGGATATCGAGCACGAATACAAACGCTCGATCTATTCGACTATCCTCTTCACGGAGTTCATGGGCCGCAAGCTCAACATCATAGACTGTCCGGGTTCGGACGACTTCTGCGGCAGCCTCTTCTCGGCCTTCAAGGTTGGGGATGTGGGCGTGATGGTTATGAACGCGCAGAACGGCTGGGAGGTAGGCGACGAGATACAGTCGCGCTATGCCCGCATACTGAGCAAACCCGTAATCGGCGTTATCAACCAGCTCGACGGCGACAAGGCCAATTACGAGGCCATGCTGGAGGGCATACGCGCCGCCTCGCCCGTGAAGCCGGTGATCGTGCAGTACCCGGTAAGCCAAGGGGCGGGATTCTCGTCGTTCATCGACGTGCTGATGATGAAGATGTACCACTTCACCGACGAGAACGGCACGCGTGAGGAGCTCGACATACCGGCCGAGGAGATGGAGCGCGCCCGCGCCCTCAACCAAGAGCTTACGGAGGCGGCTGCGGTCTACGACGACGCCCTGATGGAGCTCTATTTCGAGAAGGGCATGCTGACGCAGGACGACATACGCGCGGGATTGAAGCTGGGCGTTGCGAAGCGTGACGTGATGCCGATCTTCTGCTGCAGCGCGCGGCGCGATATCGGCACCAAGCGACTCATGGAGTTCATCATCAACGTAGCCCCGGGCCCGCAGTCGGCGCCCAAGTTCCTCACGACGGAGGGCGAGGAGCTGGCGGCGGACGAGACGCAGCCGGCCGTGGCATTCGTATTCAAGAGCCAGCTCGAGCAGCATATAGGCGAGATATCGTACTTCCGCGTCATCCGCGGCAAGATCACCGAGGGCACGGAGCTTGTCAACAGCCGCACGGGCAACAAGGAGAAGCTCTCGCAACTCTTCGCCGTTGCGGGCAAGAACCGCATCAAGGTGACGGAGCTCTCGGCGGGCGACATAGGGTGTACGGTCAAGCTGAAGGGTACGCGCACGAACGATACTCTGGCGGCAGCGTCGGCCGTGGTTACCGTCGAGCCGATAGTCTTCCCGGAGCCCCGCTACCGCGCCGCAGTCAAGGCCAAGGAGCAGAGCGACGAGGAGAAGCTGGGCAAGCTGCTCAACGATGCCAAGTATGAGGACCCGACGATTCTGGTCGAGTACTCGAAGGAGCTGAAGCAGACCATCATACAGGGTCAGGGCGAGCACCATCTCAATATCCTGAAGAGCCGCCTCGCGTCGGAGAACAAGATGGATATCGAGTATTTCGCGCCGAAGATACCCTACCGCGAGACCATCACGAAGGTTGCGCAGGCCGACTACCGCCACAAGAAACAGTCGGGCGGTGCGGGACAGTTCGGCGAGGTTCACATGGTCATCGAGCCATATTACGAGGGTATGCCCGAGCCTACGCGCTACAAGGTCGCAGGCAAGGATATCACGGTCAACGTCAAGGGCAAGGAGGAGTATGACCTCGACTGGGGCGGCAAGCTGCAGTTCTACAACTCGATTGTGGGTGGCGCCATCGACGCGCGCTTCATGCCCGCGATACTCAAGGGCGTGATGGAGAAGATGGACGAGGGCCCGCTGACGGGATCATACGCCCGCGACATACGTGTCGTTATATACGACGGCAAGATGCACCCCGTGGACTCGAACGAGATCTCGTTCAAGCTGGCCGCGCGCAACGCCTTCAAGGAGGCCTTCCGCAATGCCGGCCCGAAGATCATGGAGCCGATATATTCGGTTGAGGTGCTGACGCCGAGCGAGTATATGGGAGCCGTCATGAGCGATCTGCAGAACCGCCGCGCCATGATCATGGGCATGGAGTCGGACAAGGGCTTCGACCGCCTCAACGCCCGCGTGCCTCTGGCCGAACTGTACCGCTATTCGACGTCGCTCTCGTCACTCACGTCGGGCGCCGCAACCTATACGATGCAGTTTGCCTCGTACGAGCAGGTTCCCGCCGACGTGCAGGACAAACTGCTCAAGGCATACGCCGATACCGACGAGGATTGATCCCCAGTCTGTTCCGCGCAGCGTGCATATAGTCGAGGGGCATGGATGGATATATGGCCTTGGGTCTCTTATCTTAGGTCTTAGGTCTTAAGTCTTAAGTATCTGGACTTTGATCTTAGGTCTTAAGTCTTTGATCTCTGATCTTTGATATTTGGTCTCTTCGCCGATATGCAAGCTTGCCGGGAGGGATATATTGATATGAAATATCCGGCACGGGTTAAGGTTAATGCACAGGGGGTATTAAATTGATAACGCTTCAACGTCGGATATTTTCCTTGACGGCCGCGTCACCTTCGGGTGGCGCGGTTATTTTTGTTTTACAGCCTGTATTTCCGCCATTCCATATTTACATATTTCCATTATTCATATCCTTCCCCGCCATCCTTTCCGCCGTCCTATATTTTCATATATTATATCCCCCGCCGCCTCTCGACCGTCATATATTTCCATATTATTATATCCCCCGCGCGCTCTCGGCCGTCCCATATTTCCATATTATTATATCCCCTGCCGCCCATGCCCCCGCCGATAATCCCAGTATAATATATCCCCCGCCGCGCCGATGGATACGGTTTTTTCTTGTATTCATCTTGTATGGCCGTCCCTGCGCCCCGATGTGTGGCGGCCGTAGCGTTTGCGGGCGGGAAAATTTCTCCGTTTCGGCGCAGCACAACGCATTTCGGGCACGATCGTTGGATGTATTCGGCATGTAGGGTGAATATATGCCCCGTGTGGTGGAGAGACGGCCGACAGGACCGAAAATATTGTAATGCAGCGCGGGAGCCTCGGGCCGCGGCGGAGGGGGGATGGATGTAGAGTGAGAGAATAAAATTCCGTTCGGGACTGCGCGGGGAGAAAAAAAGGCGTGCGTGCGGAGGATATGCAGTGTTAAAAATAAAATTTCCTTTGGTGCTTTTCGAGGGTGAAAAAGGGCGCGGCAGACGGAGGATATGCAGTGTTGAAAATAAAATTCCGTTCGGGCTGTGAGGGGCGAAGGGTCGCGGCAGACGGGGAATGCAAAGGAAAATAATAAAATTCCGTTTGGGGTTGCGCGAGGAGAAAAAAGTCTTGTCAAGTGCGGCCGCAAATCGCAAAAAGGCATCATCCGCAGTCAAGGCGTTAAGGCAGAGAGAAGTAGGATTTTCGGGTTGATTTTGCTGTCGGGACCGTGATTTTTTAAGCCGCGGGATAGAAAAAAGAGACTTCGAAAGATGGTTTGACAAGTTTTTAAGATAATTATTTCAGTTTTTTATTGCAAAATCGCGTATTTTATTTGTGCATTTTGTTATAATATTATTATATTTGAAAAAGCAATGTATTGCAGGATAGGGATATTTACTTTTTTTAACAGCAATAAAAATGAATAAAAACGAGAATGCCGAGCAGCCCACAATTGTGAAATATGTCGAGGGCAATTACGGAGGCATACAGTTGATGAGCCTTTCGCGTTATGCTTTGGGGTATGTTGTTCGGGGGTCGAAGCAGATCTACTATGGCGACACGCACTATACCGTTTCACGCGGCGACGTGTTTTACATGGGAGTAGGCAACCACTATGTCGAGAACCTGCCCGATGAGGGTCGGCCTTTCGAGCAGATCGTTGTGTATTACTCGCCGGAGTTGTTGCAGCGGATCCTTCTGCAGTTGAATATGAGCTACGGCATGAACATCACCAACACCCATCATTGCGAGCGCTGCCGGCGGTTGAACCACGTGGCTGTGGCGGCGTCGCCGACGCTGCGCAGTTTCTTCATGCACACGGCGAGCTATCTTCAGGACGACAACTTCATGCACGACGAGACTGCCGAGAGCATCAAGATGACGGAGTTGATCTATCTGATCGTCTCGCACGAGGACGACTGCCTGAAGAGCAAGGTTCTGAGCAACGTCGACTCGTCGCACGACAACTTCGAGCAGATCATCCACTCGAACATCTTCCACGACGTCTCGATCGAGGATCTGGCGGCGATGTGCAACCGTTCGCTGACCTCGTTCAAGAAGGAGTTCAAACGCCACTATTTCGTGCCGCCCCACCGCTGGTTCATACGCCAGCGACTGATGCAGGCGCGGCTGCTGCTGATCTCGACGTCGAAGTCGATCTCGGAGATAGGCATCGAGTGCACCTTCCCCAATACGTCGCACTTCATCAAGCTCTTCAAGAAGGAGTACGGTTCGACACCCGCAATCTACCGCATACGCCATTGTTCGGGCAGCGTTCAGGAGCCCGCGGCCGAGGGCGAGAAGCGTATCTCGACACCCGTCGAGAGCATGGCCATGTAGCGACGGCGGGGTCAGATTCGGCGTGTTGGGAGGGTAATATGGAAATAGGGTGTATAATTTTTCACTTTTTCTGCGCCGAAAGGTAAAAAAACGGGTGCGGAGTTTGCCCACAAACAAAAAAATGTTATCTTTGTATTACGAAGTGTATTACTCACTTATTTTATAAACCTGACCAACCTGAAGCGACAACGGAATATCGTGAGATATTCCGTTGTTTTTTGTTGCGGCGGTAAGAAAATACCTGCATGTGGATGGGTGGCCGACGGAGGGTAACAACGTATCCATGCTCGCGGAGAATACCCTAAAGGCCGCGCGGGGATAATATTTCTTCTCTCGGAGGATGGTTTCCTAAAGGCCGCGCGGGAGAAGACATCTCTGCTCGCCGGGGATAACAAGCTGCCGCGGCAGACTGAATGACGGCTGTCCGCAGGTGGGTATAACGCGTCGTACGGATGGCCGTAAACGCTCTTGTACGGCCATATAAACGGGGGTTGCGGAGGCGGCGGGCTGGCGTACGGGGGAGTTTAGAACGGGTATCCTACACCGAAGTTGAGGGCGGTGTTTTTCCAGCGGAAGTTATGTATCCATCGTTCGCCTGCGGGGTTGTTGGGGTTGTGGAGCTGAATACCCCAGTCGAGTCGCAGGATGACGAACTTGATATCGAGACGCAGTCCGAATCCGGTATTGAAACCGAGCTGTTTGTAGAAACGGTTGAAATGGAAGATGCTCTCGGCGGGGACCTGTGTCTTGTCCATGCCGAGATACCATACGTTGCCGAGGTCGAGGAACGTTGCGCCGTGGAACATGCCCCAGATGGGGAACCGGAATTCGAGGTTTGCCTCCAGACGCATGTCTCCCATCTGTACGGGGTATGGCGTATCCTCGACGACGGCGTTGCCGGGGCCGAGGGTTCGGGCCACCCATCCGCGCATGCTGTTGCTGCCGCCGACATAGAATAGGCGGTCGAAGGGCAGGGCGCTGGAGTTGCCGTAGGGGACGCCGCAGCCGGCGAAGATACGGCCCGCGAGGGCGGTCTTCTCACCGAGGACTATCTTGCGGCTGATGCTGATGTCGCTGCGCACATACTGCGAGTACCTGACGCCGAGGATATTGTAGTATCCGCCCTCGACCTTGTGCGAGAATGCCCGCTCGAAGAGGTTGAGCAGGTTGCCCGCCGACTCGAAGTTTATGCGCATGAGCGTGGCGTTGCCGTTGATGTTCTTGTTCTGGTTGTTGTAGACGTACGAAGCCGAAAGCCCGACTATGGCCTGTGTCTGGTAGCTCTGGCGGAGGTATTCGTTGCGGAGCGAGTTGAAGAAGCTCTCGTCGAGGTATCCGACATTGATCCAGTTGAGGTCTATGGGGCGTATCTGGTAGTTGTATCGTCCGTTTACCGAGCGCCACGAGTATGTCCACGTCGCGCGCGAGAGGTCGCGGCGGTAATATGGGCGGTCTTGGTAGTTGAATGACAGTTCGACCTTCGTGCGGGGCATGTTGACCTTGCGCGTGGAGAGGCGGAACGGAAGCAGGAAGCGCGGGAACGACAGCCCGACGCTGAGACCTATCTCGTTGGCCTGACGCTTGACGGCGTTGGGGGCCTTCATGTGCTCGTACCCTATTGTTACGGCGGTGTTGAGGGCCTCGACGCCGCGGAAGAGGTTTCGGTTCTGGTATCCTACCGTCGCGCTCAGACCGTAGAAGCTCGATGTGGTGCTCCCCTCAAGCTCGATATTGAATCCCTGCCGCAGCGTGGGGGTGCAGAGCACGTAGCAGCGCAGGTAGCCCTCGCGTATGTTCTCGAAGGTGGATGCGGGGGGCGTGACGCGGCCCTCGCCCGCGTAGTTGAGGTAGACGGTGTCGTCCTGCACCTGCGGCAGCTCCTCGAAGGCGATGCGGGCGCTCTTGAAGTATCCGAGCGACATGACCTCGTTGTAGGTGCGGTCCACGAGCGAGGCATCGTATATGCCGTTGGGGGTGAGGGGTATGGCCGTATAGAGCACTTCGGGGTTGACGTTGGGGCGCCCCTCCGAGATGATGTTCAGACCCTTGTAGTATGTGGTGTCGAGCATGCGCGCATTGCGCTGCACGCGCGCCACGGTGGGATTGTAGTCGGGCAGCACGTTGATCTGCGTGATGCGGTAGACGGCGTTGTTGTCGCGTATGGGGCGGCCGCGGTCGTCGTAGCCCGTGAGGTTGCGCTTGATGATCATCTTGACGCCGACGCGGCGGTCGCCTCCCAGCGTGTCGACAAGATACTCGATGTTGTTGACCGAGAAGTTGTAGTATCCGCGGTTGTTGAGGTATGCGGCGATGCGTTCGCGCTCCTTGTCGAGCATCGTGATGTCGAATATGTCGCCGGCGCGTATGAGCGTCGAGGCGGTGTCGACGTCGATGACGGTCTTGAGCGAGCGGTCGCGGAAGTCGTACGAGACGGTATCTATACGGTATGGCAGCCCCTGCCGCGTGCGGTAGGTGACGTAGGCGCGGTGTCGGCGGCGCGTGGTGTCGACCTCGAACGAGGCGGTCGAGGCGTAGTATCCGCGCGAGTTCATGTATGTCTTGAGGTTCTGGACGCTCTTCTCGGTGAGCGACATGTCGAGCAGCACGGGCTCCTCGCCCACCTTGCGCTTGAAGTTGTTCCACCAGTTGTCCTTGTCGGGGTTTGCCAGATTGTATGCCCAGACGTAGAAGTTCGTGCCGAGGAAACGTTTGTTTGGGGTCTGGCGGACATACTGTTCGAGTGTGGGTGCGGTTATCCGCTCCTCCTTCGGGGTCTGCCCGTCTGTGTCGATGGTGACCTTCTGGAGGAGGTACTGGCCGTCGTTGAGGCGGCGCGTGACGCTGCACGCCGTGCAGAGTACGGCGAGGGCGGCGACGGCGGCCATGCGTGATATGCTTGCGCTCAGAGACACGTTGCGTGGGGGTATTTTGCGGCCGTGCGGCGCGCGAAACTCTCATACGAGGCACACTCCTGCTCCATGCGGGCCGTGCACTCGACGTGCGTGAGGGTCCGGCCGTCCCATGCGGCGCGGCCGAGCCATTCGTATGTAGCGTTTCCGCTCAGGCGTGTGGTTATGTCGTCGCCGTCGATGTGGCAGCGGCAGCGCACCATGCCGCCGCGGTTGTAGACCTCGATGTCGGCATCGGGGCGGCAGAGGCCCGTAATGACGGCGGCCGTACTGCACGAGGTCATGGCCGTGCCGCACGAGAAGGTTATGCCGGCGCCGCGCTCGTATGTGGCGGCGTAGATTGCCTGCTCGGCGCAGCGGGTGTAGAGGCTGACGTTTATGCCGTGGGGGAATGCCCCGGGCAGGTGCTTGACAGCCTCGCCGAGAGCCTCCAGACGGTGCATGTCGATGCACCCGACACACGCCACGATATGTGGGTTCCCGGGCGAGAGGGCCGTGAATGCCAGCTCGGGGTCGAGTTCGGGTATGGGTTGTGCAACGAAGCGGCTGCAGCCCGCGGGCATGAAGCCGAAGTCGCGGCTGCGGGTCTCGATCTTCATGTCGACGCCGAAGGCGGGGATCGCGCCGTCGATATCGGGGCAGCGCCTTATGGGGTATGTGCGGCCGCCGGAGCGGAGCAGGAAGTCGTCGGTCGAGACGTAACGCTCACGCACCAGACGCGCCACGCAGCGTATGCCGTTACCGCACATCTCGGCCTCCGAGCCGTCGGGGTTGAACATGCGCATGGCATAGAGGTTGGCGTCGCGCACGACGTAGAGTACGCCGTCGCAGGGCGTGATGGCGGGGTGTGCGCAGAGGGCGCGTGCGAGCGCCGCCAGATCGGCGCCGGCGGCATCGGGATGTGCCGTAAGGTCGGTCATGACGAAGCGGTTGGCCGAGCCGTGGCACTTTATGATATCTAAAGTCAACATGTTTTTCAGACGGATATTCCTTTCGGAAAAACAAAGATACGGATATTCGTCCGAGATACAAAATATTTTCGCGCGCGCGGCCTTTTAGCGTCTATAACGCGACTTAGCGTTCATAACGCGGCGGCGGATACGCGCATTGCGGGAAAATTGCTAAATTTACGCATCCAAACGACCGACTTATGATGAAAGAGAAGTTTATTATGGCCGACGGCACGGCGCTGCACGTGGCCGACTCGGGCCGCGGCGAGCGGTGTGTGGTGTTGATCCACGGCTACCTCGAATCGATGTACGTATGGGACGACTTCGTTCCGCTGCTGACGCCCGAGGTGCGTGTGGTCACGGTAGACGTGCCCGGACACGGTATCTCGCAGGTTCTGGGCGAGGTGCATACGATGGAGATGATGGCCGACGTGATGCGCGGCATGCTCGACGCGCTGGGTATCGAGCGTGCGACGTTCGTGGGCCATTCGATGGGCGGATACATATCGCTGGCCTTCTGTGCGCGGTATCCGGAGCGTCTGGATGGGCTTGTGCTGCTGAGCTCGTCGCCCAACCCCGACGACGAGACCAAACGCGAGAACCGCCGCCGCGAGATCGCTCTGGTGCGTGCGGGCAAGAAGGACGTGCTGGCGCACGTGGCGCCCGAGACGGGATTTGCGGTGCAGAACCGCGAGCGGCTGAAGGACTATATCGAGGATCTTGTGGAGCAGGTGCATATTACGGAGGATGACGGCATCGTGGCGCTTCTGGGGGGCATGATAGCACGTGCGGACCAGAACGAGATGCTGCGTGCGAGCAGCGTCCCGCAGCTCTTCATCTTCGGCCGCCACGACAACTATATCCCTGTGGAGACGGCCGAGCGTATCGCCGCGGCCAACCCGCAGGCACAGGTGGTATGGCTTCCGGAGTCGGGGCACATGGGCTTCATCGAGGAGCCGGAGCGTTGTGCCGCGGCGATTCTGGGTTTCGTTCTGCGCGGCGACGCGTATGCCTTCGAGGGGCGCACCTTCGACCGGCCGCGCAAGGCGTCGCACCGGTCGCTGACCGAACGTGTGGCCGGGACGGCGGAAAATGATACGGAAAATGGGGCCGAGACTGAGAAAGGAAATGATGCCGAAGACAAGGCATAAAAAAGAAAATCATATAAAAACTTACGAGATATGAAACGCATAATGTTGATAGCCATGGCCGTATGCCTGTCGGTGACGGCATGGGCTCAGGACTGGACCAAGATGATGAGCCGCGTGGAGCACGGGACGATCCACAGCGAGGCATTGGGTTGCGACCGCAACTATACGATTTTCCTTCCGGCGGGTTATGATCTGGATAAGGACCGCAGCTACCCTATTCTCTACCTTCTGCACGGCATGAGCGACACGGACCGCAACTGGTACGACCGCGGACATGTGAAGGATGTGATGGACCAGCTTGTGGCCGGCGGGGAGGTTGAGCCTATGATCATCGTTACGCCGGATGCGGGCGGTGCGCCCGTCGAGGAGAAGCAGAACGGCTATTTCGACATGGAGGGGTGGCCTTACGAGAAGTTCTTCTTCGAGGAGTTCATGCCCTACATCGAGAGCAACTACCGCGTTCGTGCGGAGCGGGGCCAGCGAGGTGTTGCGGGCCTGTCGATGGGCGGCGGCGGCTCGACGAGCTATGCCGAGCGCCATGCCGACAAGTTCTGCGCCTGCTATGCGATGAGTGCGCTTATGCACCTTCCCGAGGCGAATGCCGAGCAGCTGGCCGCAGGCAACAAGTTCGCGCTGCTGACCGATGCCGTACACCGTCTGAGCTGTGTCGATTACGTTACCTCGGCCGACGAGGAGCGCGTCAAGACGCTGCGCACGGTGGCGTGGTATGTCGACTGCGGTGACGACGACTTCCTGCTGGACTGCAACCTCGATTTCATCAAGGCGCTGCGTGCCGCGCGCATACCTTACAGCCTGCGCGTACGCGACGGCGGCCATACGTGGGAGTATTGGCACTCGGCGCTCTATAACGCCCTGCCCTTCTTCTCGCGCACGTTCCTCGCCAACGACCGCCGCGCCGAGTAGCGTGGCCGTGTGGGGGAGCCTTCGGCGAGAGCCGTAAAGGATGTTTCTTTGAGAGGATATGTCTTCCGTTAAGAGACTTCGTGCAGTATGGTCGAAGCGCCCCACCCTAATGGGACGCGGAGAGTATCTTCGTTTCCTGCTGTTAATTGAACATTCGGGAGCGTGTTGAAGTGTCCCACTCCTCGAAAAATGTTTGGAAGGGGAGGATATAATACCTATCTTTGCCGCCGAAAACAGAGTACGAGCGCGTTTTGTAATCCTCATCGGAGGGCGTGAAATAGAGCCGGATAAGATGACTGGGTAAAACCAATCTGACGATCCGGCTCTTTTTGCGTTCTGTCGGGGCGGTAGGGCACGAGTATATCAGGATGCGGGGATATCGAGGTGCGGGTGCATTGAGGTGCGGGGCGGCCAGCGTGTAAATAACGGCCCGTGTGTGGATACCCTGCCCGCATGTGGATAACAGCCCTTGCGGCCGCCGTGGGGGTAAAAATGAAAGACTATGGAGAGAAATTCGATTGATCTGGGTACGCTGGACGTATCGACACTTTTCCGCCGGATGTTCTTCCCGACGCTGTTCGGGATGTTGAGCATCTCGGCCGTGACGGCCGTCGACGGCATCTTCATCGGCCACGGCGTCGGCAGCGACGGCATCGCCGCGGTGAATATATGCGTGCCGGTGATGTTGCTGTTCACGGGATTCGGACTGTTGATGGGCGTAGGGTGTTCGGTGGTGGCGGCCGTGCACATATCGCGCTCGCAGGCGCGCGCCGCATGTATCAACGTCACGCAGGCGTTCGGATTCGTCACCGTGGTGACGGTTGCCGCAACGGCCCTTATCGTCATCTTCGCGCCGCAGACGGCGCGCGCCATGGGCTCCTCGGAGCACCTGCTGCCGATGGTGGTCGACTACCTGCAGTGGTTCATGCCATCGATGGTATTCCAGCTGTGGTGTTCGATCGGGCTGTTTATTATACGTCTCGACGGCTCGCCGCGCGTGGCCATGTGGTGTTCGGTGGTGCCTGCCGCGCTGAATGTCGTGCTGGACTATATCTTCATCTTCCCCGTGGGCTGGGGCGTGCGGGGCGCAGCCTTCGCCACGTCGCTCAGTGTCGCCACGGGCGGCGTGATGGTGATGGTGTACCTGCTCTTCTTTGCCCGCACGCTGCGGCCCGAGCGCGTCAAGCTGAGCGTGAAGAGCCTGCGTCTTACGCTGCGCAACCTCGGCTACCAGTGCCGTATCGGGTCGTCGACGCTGCTCGGGGAGCTGACGCTGGCGATGCTGATGTATGTGGGCAACGTCACCTTCATGCGATATTTGGGAGACGACGGCGTCGGTGCCTTCGGCGTGGCGTGCTACTATACCCCCTTCGTCTTCATGGTGGGCAACGCCATAGCCCAGTCGGCACAGCCCATACTGAGCTACAACTACGGTGCGGGCAACTTCGAGCGCGTATGGCAGGCGGGGCGTCTGGCGCTGCGTACGGCAGTGTTGTGCGGCGGCATCGTGATGCTGGTATTCATGGCCGTGCCTCGGGGGCTCGTCGACCTCTTCCTCGGCGGGGACGGCGCGGGCGGCGCGGCGGCGCGCATAGCGGCCGACGGACTGCCCTACTTCGCCTCGGGTTTCATATTTTTCGTGGTCAATATCGCCGTCATAGGATATAACCAGAGTCTGGAGCGTATGGCCGTCTCGACGTCGTTCGCGCTGCTGCGCGGGGCGCTGTTTCTGGTGCCGAGCTTCATCATCATGCCGCGCGTGGCGGGCGAGGTGGGCATCTGGGCGGCCATGCCCGTGTCGGAGTTCCTCACCACGCTGTCGATTATCGCCTACTACGGCGTGCGCCGCATGCGCCGCCGCGCATAAGACGCGTACTGTTTCCGTATCTGTATCTGTATAGATCATACAGATCATACAGATCGTACAGATCGTACAGATCATATAGATCATATAGATAATCTCTTCCCCCTTGTCCCGCCCGAAGGCTCGCCCTGCGGGTGGGATTTTTTTTCGGGGGCTTGTATTGCCGGTATATTCGGAACTTTTATTGCCCTCGTGTCGGGATTTTATTCCCCCCCCCGTGTCGGGAATTTTATTGCCCCCGTCGCGGGATTTTTATTACTCTCGTCGCGGGAGTCCTGCTGGGATATTTGGCGGCCGTGCCGCCCCCGAAAAAGGCTCTGCGGGGCGTGCGGGGGAGGGCGCTGCGGGAATTTGTGCCGAAAATTTTTCCCAATCGCAATAAAATGTTGTATTTTTGGAACAAATTACGTTTTTGGGGGCGCAGGCTCCGCGCCGTCCGCCCCGTTTAATCTTCAAATAACTTATGGCCAAAGAGTTCAAACGTTATCTCATAACATCCGCTCTGCCCTACGCCAACGGCCCTGTCCATATCGGGCACTTGGCCGGCGTATATATCCCCTCGGATATCTACACACGCTATCTCCGTCTGCGGGGCCGCGACGTGATCTCGGTGTGCGGCAGCGACGAGCACGGCGTGCCCATCACCATCAAGGCGCGCAAGGAGGGCGTATCGCCGCAGGTGATCGTCGACCGTTACCACACGCTTATCAAGGAGTCGTTCCGCCGTCTGGGCATCTCGTTCGACATCTATTCGCGTACCTCGTCGCCCACGCACTACAAGACGGCGTCGGAGTTTTTCCGCAAGCTCTACGACGAGGGCAAGTTCATCGAGCGCACCTCGATGCAGTATTACGACGAGGAGGCACAGACCTTCCTTGCCGACCGCTATATCGTGGGTACATGCCCGCGCTGCGGCAACGAGCGCGCATACGGCGACCAGTGCGAGCAGTGCGGTTCGACGCTCTCGCCCGACGAGCTGATCAACCCCCACAGCGCCGTGTCGGGGTCGATTCCCGTCAAGCGCGAGACCAAACACTGGTACCTGCCGCTGGACAAGTATGAGGATTTCCTGCGCAAGTGGATCCTCGAGGGACACAAGGAGTGGAAGAGTAACGTCTACGGGCAGTGCAAGAGTTGGCTCGATCTGGGTCTTCAGCCCCGTGCCGTGAGCCGCGATCTGGATTGGGGCATCCCCGTTCCCGTCGAGGGTGCCGAGGGCAAGGTCCTCTACGTATGGTTCGACGCCCCGATAGGATATATCTCGGCCACGAAGGACCTGACGCCCGACTGGGAGAAGTACTGGATGAGCGAGGATACGCGCCTCGTGCACTTCATCGGCAAGGACAACATCGTCTTCCACTGCATCGTCTTCCCGTCGATGCTCAAGGCGCACGGCGGCTATATCCTTCCGGACAACGTCCCTGCGAACGAGTTCCTGAACCTCGAAGGCGACAAGATCTCGACGTCGCGCAACTGGGCCGTATGGCTTCACGAGTATCTGGACGACTTCCCGGGCAAGGAGGACGTGCTGCGTTACGTTCTGTGCGCCAACGCCCCCGAGACCAAGGATAACGACTTCACGTGGCGCGACTTCCAAGCGCGCAACAACAACGAGCTTGTGGCCATTCTGGGCAACTTCGTCAACCGTGCGCTGGTGCTTACGAAGAAGTATTACGGCGGCCGCGTGCCCGCCTGCGGAGAGATGAACGACTACGACCGCGCTACGGTGGCCGAGCTTCAGGGCATACGCTCGGAGCTGGAGTCGAGCATCGAGAACTTCCGTTTCCGCGAGGCGCTCAGGAACGCCATGAACTTCGCCCGCATCGGCAACAAGTATCTTGCCGACACCGAGCCGTGGAAGGTCGTCAAGACCGACCCCGAACGTGTGAATACCATACTGAACATAGCGTTGCAGATCACGGCCAACGTCGCCGTCGCGATCGAGCCCTTCATGCCCTTCTCGTCGGAGAAGATACTGAAGATGCTGGCCATAGACCGCCCGTCGTGGGATGCGCTGGGATCGATGTCTGTCATACCGGCCGGTCACGAGATCGGCGAGCCGGAGCTTCTCTTCGAGAAGATCGAGGACGAGGCTATCGAGCGTCAGCTCGCCAAGCTGGAGGCATCTAAGGCTGCGAACGCCGCCGCGGAGGCCGCACAGCATGTGGCCGAACAGAAGGCGGAGGTGTCGTTCGACGACTTCGACAAGATGGACATTCGCATCTCGACGATCATCGCCGCCGAGAAGGTCGCCAAGACCAAGAAACTGCTCAAACTCACCGTCGATACGGGTATCGACCGCCGTACGATCGTCTCGGGCATCGCTGAGTACTTCAAGCCCGAGGAGCTTGTGGGGCGTCAGGTGCCGGTGCTTGTGAACCTCGCCCCGCGCGAGCTGAAGGGTATCCGCTCCGAGGGTATGATCCTTATGGCCGAGGACGCGCTGCGCGGTCTGGTGATGATGCAGACCGACGGTAAGGTCACCAACGGCTCACAGGTGGGATAATTGGCTTATTACGGATGTAAAACTGTGAAAATCAATATATTATGAAAGCGATTGATTGGAAGGCGCTGGGCTTCGACTACATGAAGACCGACGTCAACGCGCGCTACTACTACAAGGATGGCAAGTGGAGCGACATGGAGATCACCGAGGACGAGTATATCAAGATGCACATGTCGACGACGTGCCTCCATTACGGCTTGGAGGCCTTCGAGGGCTTGAAGGCATTCCGCGGTGTGGACGGCAAGGTGCGTATATTCCGTATGGACGCCAATGCGCGCCGCATGCAGTCGTCGGCCCGCAAGCTCTGCCTGCCCGTGCCTACGGTCGAGATGTTCACGAAGGCCTGCTATGAGGTCGTCAAGCGCAACATCGAATATGTTCCCCCCTACGAGTCGGGGGCATCGCTCTACCTGCGCCCGTTGCTGATCGGGTCGAAGGTAGGTCTGGGCGTGAAGGCGTCGCACGAGGCTATGCTGATAGTCTTCTGCTCGCCCGTCGGGCCCTACTTCAAGGGCGGAATGACGACCATAAAGGTCGTTGTCGACCGCGAACAGGACCGTGCTGCTCCACGTGGAACAGGTGACATCAAGGCCGGCGGCAACTACGCTTCGAGTATCCTCTCGGGCGAGAAGGCGCACGATTTGGGCTACGCTAACGTGATGTACCTCGACGCCCGCGAACATAAGTATATCGAGGAGTGCGGCGCCGCCAACTTCTTCGGCATCAAGGATGGCAAGTATATCACCCCCAAGTCACCCTCGATCCTCCCCTCGATTACCAATATGAGCCTGCGCCAGCTGGCCGAGGATATGGGCCTCAAGGTTGAGGAGCGCCCTGTTCCCGTCGATGAGCTCGATACCTTCGAGGAGGCGGGTGCTTGCGGTACGGCTGCCGTGATCTCGCCTATCGAGTCGGTCTACGACCTCGACACCGGCAAACTCGTAACCTACGGCAAGCAGGTCGGCAAGACTTGCCTCGCTCTCTACAACAAGTTGCAGGATATCCAGTACGGACGCTGCGAGGACAAGTACGGCTGGACAACCGTCGTTGAGGAGTAATCCTTGCGGCCCGCTCCCGCCATGCGGCTCTTGTCGCGGCGCGGAAAACGGCAATTTTGATACGCTTCATTTTTGGCGCCGTTCGTGCAATGACCCTCATCGGATGAAAATACCGCCTTCTTGGGCGGTATTTTTTTGGCCGTTTTCGGCTGGGTTTTTCTTCTTTACATTGCATTTTAATTGATTTTCTTTTGCTTTTTTTTGCGGTGTTCCACGTGGAACATTTACGCCTTCCGCTACCATTTCTTCTTTTATGTTCCACGTGGAACATCCCTCTTTCCTCTCTTGATTTTTGCTCCACGTGGAACATCTTTGTGCGGAAAATATATGTCGTGAGATTCCGCTCCTTGCGGGCGGAGAGACGCGGCGCGGAATCCGCGGGCAAAATGAAAGCCTATTTGCGAATGCGGCGGGTGCTGCTTTTGTGAATAAAAGATCCCGCACTTCGTTGAAGGTACGGGATGGAATTTCGGAAAATGATCCGGCAACGAACCGAAAAACAGGTTTAGCGTCCGAATGTTACGAGCAGGACATTTATATCGGCTGGTGAGACGCCCGGTATGCGGGATGCTTGCCCGATTGTTTGGGGACGTATGCGTGAGAGTTTCTGCCGCGCCTCGATGGTGAGGGCGTGCATCGACGCGAAATCTATCCCTTCGGGTATCGAGATATTCTCCAGACGGTGGAGTTTCTCGGCAAGAAGACGCTCGCGTTCGATATATCCGCGGTATTTGATCTGTATCTCGACCTGCTCCGCCACCTCGCGGTCGATACCGTTGCGGTGTATAAATTCAGCGAAATGCGGCAGCGCCGAGGCCAGATCTTCGATCGTAAATTCGTTTCGGGCGATGAGATTATATAGTTTTGTACCCTGTGCTGGGGGCTCGATGCCGCGCTCCTGCATGTACGGTGCGATCTGGGCGAGGTGTACGCTCTGCTTGCGGGTGTATTCGGTGAGGGCGGCGATACGTGTGCGTTTGCTCTCGAAAGCCTCCCATGCGGCGTCATCCACAAGTCCTATCTTGCGGCCGAGGGGTGTCAGACGCAGGTCGGCGTTGTCCTGACGCAAAAGTATGCGGTACTCGGCGCGCGAGGTGAACATACGGTACGGCTCGTCGACGCCCTTGGTTACGAGGTCGTCTATCAGCACGCAGATATATGCCTCGTCGCGGTGGAGGACGACGGGCTCCCCGCCGCGGAGTTTGCGTGCGGCGTTTATTCCGGCCATGAGTCCCTGCGCCGCGGCCTCCTCATATCCCGTCGTGCCGTTGATCTGACCCGCGAAATAGAGGTTGTCGACGAGTTTTGTCTCGAGCGTATGGAGCAGCTGCGTGGGCGGGAAGTAGTCGTACTCGATGGCGTAGCCCGGGCGGTAGACACGGGCGTGTTCGAGCCCGCGTATGGCGTGCAGGGCCTCGATCTGTATCTCGTATGGCAGCGACGACGAGAATCCGTTCAGATAGTATTCGTTCGTGTCGCGTCCCTCGGGCTCGAGGAAGAGCTGGTGCTGCTGCTTGTCGGCGAATGTGCGCAGCTTGTCCTCGATGCTGGGGCAGTATCTCGGGCCGATGCCGCGGATGGTGCCGTTGAAGAGGGGCGAGCGGTCGAATCCGCGCCGCAATATGGCGTGAACTTCGTGCGAGGTATAGACCAAATAGCAGTCCATCTGCTCCTTAACGGGCTGTATGTCAGGCGAGAAGGAGAATTTGGACGGTGCGCTGTCACCCTCCTGCCGCTCGATGGCCGTGAAGTCGATGGTTCGGCCGTCGATTCGTGCGGGTGTGCCGGTCTTCATGCGGCCGGCCTCGAAGCCCATGGCGCGGAGCGATTCGGTTATGCCGTGTGAGGCGGCGTCGCCTGCGCGGCCGCCCTCGGCGTGGTGCTCGCCGCAGTGCATGAGTCCCGAGAGGAATGTGCCGTTGGTGAGGATGACGGCGCGGGCGGTGAACTCGACGCCCATGCGTGTGGTGAGACCCGTGACACGTGGATGCTCCCCCGAGGTGTCGAAGGTGAGGCTGACGGCGGCATCCTGCCACAGGGCAAGGCGGTCGGTATGTTCGGCCTCGCGCCGCCACAGACGCGAGAAGAGGGCCTTGTCGCACTGCGCGCGGGGGCTCCACATGGCGGGGCCCTTCGAGCGGTTGAGCATGCGGAATTGTATTGTGGCACAGTCGGTTATGCGTCCCATGCGTCCGCCCAAAGCGTCTATTTCGCGTACGATCTGGCCCTTTGCGACGCCTCCCACGGCGGGGTTGCACGACATGGCGGCCATCTTGTCGAGGTCCATCGTCAGCAGCAGCGTGCGGCAGCCCATGCGTGCGGCGGCCGTGGCGGCCTCGCACCCCGCATGTCCCGCCCCCACCACTATGATGTCGAAGTCGTTCCACGGCGCGGCGTCCGCGTCGGCCGCAACGTCCGGATTTATAGGGGCGGCAGTCGGAGTGTCGGCCACGGTGTCCGAATTGGTCGAAACGGCGGCGGTTGTATTGTCGGCCGCGGTGTCCGAATTGGTCGAAACGACGGTTGTTGTATTGTCTGCTGCGGCGTTTGAATTAATAGGGGCGGCAGTCGTGGCAGTCGGAGTGTCGGCCGCGGTGTTGTGCGCGGAAGGTGTCATTGCTGCTCTTTTTTGGGGAACTGCGCCAGATATTTGTCCTCCTTGCGGTGCATCTGACGCTCGGCGCGCGGCGTCTTGTCCTTCTGTCCGCAGAGGTGCAGAACCCCGTGCACAACCACTCGGCGCATCTCGGCAAGGCGCGTCGAGCCGTATATGCGGGCGTTGTCGGCAACCGTCGCGACGTCGATGAAGATGTCGCCGCTGACGGTACGCGTACCCTTGCGGTCGCTGTAATCGAACGTTATGACGTCGGTGTAGTAGTCGTGCCCGAGATATTGGCGGTTCATCTCGAGCAGCCGCTCCGACGAACAGAATATGTACGATACATCCCCCAACGTGTATCCCTCCTGCTCGGCCACGCTGCGCAGCCACTGCGCCGTGAGCCGCTTGTCGGGCAGGCGGTAGGTGCATGAATCGTTGTAATATCTGACCATATTTCGTGTGTATATGTTTCGTGGTTTTACCTGCTTGCGCCCCTCCACGGTCGGATGCCGTTCCGCCGCAGCGTCGACGCTTATATTGTACTGCTCGCGGGCAAAAGGGTCTTGCCGTATGTGTCGACATACCCGTCGGGACGGCTGCTCCGGCCGCTATTTCTTCTTGAAGCAGTCGGCGGCGTTGAGCACCTCCTTGGGCGAGGGCGAATAGATACCGAAGACGAGTTTGTACTCGGGCTCCATGGTCGTCAGGTTGACCGACGAGCCGACGGTGCCCAAAGCCGCGTTTCTTGCCACTTTCTGACCCTTCTCGACGCTTGTACTCTCAAGGTTGGCGTAGGAGGTTATATACTCGCCATGTGCGACGAAAACGTCGAATTTGCCCGAAATACGGTTTCTCCGCACCTCGACAACCTTACCCTCGTATATCGAGCGTACGGTAGCGCCGCGCGAGGCGACGATTTCGGCCATGTTCTTCTTGTATTCGCGCACGCGGCCGTCATCCACCGGAAGGTTCAGGTTTGACGTCGAGCGCGAGAACGAGGCGCCCTCCTTGTTGCCCTTGGTGAGCTTGCGCAGCTGGTCGATCGCGGCGTCGAGCTGCTCCTCGCGCTGCATCTTCTCGCGCAGGGCTGCCTTCTCGCGCGCCGTGAGCTGGTTCATGGTCTTCTGCGCGGCCGTGACGTCGCTGTTGAGCTTCTGCCGCTGGGCCTCGGCACGGCTGCGGATGGAGTCCAGAGCGTCGCGCCGCGTCTGCAGCTCGCCCTGCTGCTGCTCGAGCGTCGTGGCCAAGGAGTCGATACGCCGCATGCGCTCGGCGCGCAGCGCCGCAACGGCCCGTATGTTCGATATGCGCCGCGCCGCATCGGTGAAGTCACGCGATGCAAGCAGATATGTTATGTAGTTGTTCTGACGGTAGTTGCGATATGCCTCCCGCACCATCTCCCCGAAACGCTCACGCTCCGAGGCAAGCTCCACGCGCGTGGCCGTGATGATGGAGTCGTTGCGGGCGATGTTGCGCGTGATGAGCCCCATCTCGTTCTCGGTGCGGGTGAGGATCTGGTTGCGGGCGTCGATCTGGCGCGTGATGGAGCGTACGCGCTGCTGCGCCGTCGACTTGTCGCGCTTGATGCCCGAGAGACGTTTCTCCTCCTGCGCGATCTGCTCCTCCAGCTCGGCGATCTTGCGCCGCTGCGCCTCGATGCGCTGCTTCTCCTGCGCCGTCTGCGCCGAGAGCGTCTGCACCGTGAATACCATCGCCGCCGCCAATATTATGTAGACAAGTCTCTTCATGCTTTTTCTCTGTGCCCGCCTGTTCCTCCTTCTCAAGCCTCTCTCAAGCCTTTCTCAAGCCTTTCTCAATCCTTTCTCAATCTCTCTCAAACTCCTCTCTCAATCTCTCTCAAACTCCTCTCTCAAGTTCCTCTCTTAAGGCTCACGCCCTTCATGCTCCCTTTCAAGCCTCTATTTATGACCCTTCTTTTCCCATGACCCGCTATCCGCATGGGTGCCGTATATGTTACGGAGATCATTTATCCGGCAGTCCGAACTCTTGCCTCGCGCCACGGGCGGGAAAGGCTACCTCTTCGACTTGGACTTTTTGGCCTTAGGGTTTTTGTCGTTCTTCTCTTCGTTGCCGCCCTTTGTCTTCTGCTGCTCGGAGTGTTCCTTCTGCTTGAGGCGGGCAAGACGCTCCTCGATCTGTGCGCTGTCGGCGCCCATGTCGAGCGCCTTGCGCCAGTAGGTCTCGGCCATGAAGTCCTCACCCAAGGCGTAGAGTATGTCGCCGTAGTGCAGGGGCAGGGCGGCACTCTCCGTGCGGTCGAGCGAGAGGGCCTGACGCATGCTTGTGCGGGCCTCGTCGTATCGTCCCAGCTCGTAGAGTATCCACGCGTATGTGTCGATGAATGTGGCGTTTCCCTCCTCGAGGGCTATCGCCCGCGACGACATCTCGAGCGCCCGCTCCAGATCGCGTTTCTCGAGCGAGAGGTAGTAGGCGTAGTTGTTGAGTACGGATGCGTTGTCGGGATATAGCCTGAGGGCTGTTTCGTATGCCTCGTAGCACCTCTTGGCGGCGGCGCGGGCACCCATACGGCTGTCTCTTATACACATCTCCGAGCCC
>URBK01000021.1 GCA_900546065.1 uncultured Alistipes sp. | reverse complement strand
GCCCGGCCGCGACGAGAGCGTCATCCGCGCCACCAAGAACCTGCCGCTGCTTGACGACTGCTACGTCAACACCCTCAACGTGTACGACATCCTGCGCGCGAACAAGCTGATTGTTACCCGCGAAGCGATGGAGAACATTCAGGAGGTGTACGCCTAATGAAGAATCCTCATGACATCATCCTGCGCCCCGTCCTGACCGAAAAGGGCTACGACGGCATCGCGGATAAGCGCTACGTCTTCGAGGTGGCCATCTCCGCCAACAAGACCGAAATCAAGCAGGCGCTGGAAACCGTCTTTGAAGGCATCAAGGTGGAAAAGGTCAACACCGTGCGCACCATCGGCAAGATGAAACGTCAGGGCGTGCATCAGGGCCGCACCGCCGAAGTGAAGAAAGCCTATGTAAAACTGGCCGAAGATTCGAAGCCCATCGCGTTCTTCGAAGGCATGGCTTAAGGGAGGAAAAGCAAATGGCAATTCGAGTATATAAGCCGACTTCCTCCGCCCGCCGTTTCATGTCCGTGCGCCGCGGCTATGTGAGGAAGATGAAGAGCAGCGGCACGAGGATGCCTGCGGCGAGCTCCGCGCCGCCGCGGCCCGCGAGACCGTTTCGCCCGCGCACCATGACGAGGCCCGTCGCCACAATCACCAGAAGCCCCGCGAGGAAGATGTCCGAAAAGATGGTCCACCACCGCGAGGGGTTGTAGTGCAGGCGGTTGAAGGCGCTCAATACGGTGCGCTTGCGCACCGACTCGAAGAGGCCGTTCCCCGTCGTGAGGTCAAGCGTGAATGTGCTGCCGCCGCGGATGAAGACCTTGAGCGTACCCTCCTCGGGGAAGTAGTGCTTGAGGTAGGCATCCGCGCCGCCGTAGGGCGCTATCGCCTCGGCCACGCGCTCGCGGTTCCAAGCGTCGCGCCCCTGCGGCAGGGGCGTAGCGAGCTTCCGCTCCTCGCGCACGATGGAGTAGTCGGAGTTGAAATCCTTTTTGTGATTGAGCATGAAGCCCGATACGGCGTATACCACGAGCACGCCCGTGAAGAAATACGACAGGTCGCGGTGCAGGCTCCTGCTCCATTTGCGCACCCGCTGCATGAATCGGCCGGTTTCCATGGCGGCGTCTACTTCAGTATCTCGTACGTGTCGCCCTCGATATGGTAGAACGAGAGGTATTCCTTACCCTCGCGCGCCTTGCGGTCGGCTATGCGGGCGCGGAAGTCGGCTATGCGCTGTGCCGTTGAGGCCGTTTGCGACTCGCCGCGCGCCTGTTTCTCGGTTGTGCAGCCGCCCTCGTCCGTGCCGTGCTGCTGGGCTGCGGCGTCGGCTATGCTGCGCTCCCACTCGGCAAGATAGGCCTCGTCGATGCGGTCCTCCACGAGGCGGCCCGTGGCCCGCACGACGTTGTTCACGCAGCCTGCGTCGAAGGCTCCGATGGCCTCGCCCGCCTCGATACGGATAACCTGCGTGTCGTCGGTGCCCATGAGGAAGATCTTTTTGCCGCCGTGCTGGCAGATGTGGGTGCAGATGCCTTCGACGGTGACCTCCTTGTCAGTGAACTTGGCGGCGTCGGCGAGCAGAGCGTCGACCTCGACGGCCGCCGCGGCCTGTTTGTCTGTCGTGTTCTTGGTGCCGGCGTTGCCTCCGCACGAGGCCGCGGCAAATGCGGCGATGGCGATGGCCGCGAATGCGATGACTCTTTTCATGGTTTTCATGTTTTTTTCGTCGATTATATGTTGTTGATGTCTTGTGCCGTTTCGGCGGCTGTGCGCCCTATCGTTGTCATTGTCCGTGCAAAGGAAGTGAATTCCGCCCAAACGGTCAATCCCCAAATGTAGGGATTCTGCTGCGCAGCGCCATGTCGGAGGATTTTTTTTCGTAACTTTGTATGGAACGGCGCCTGCGCCTTCACAATGTCGCACATAAAACCTCTGTAAGGATGAAGAAAATACTTATTGCAATTCTGGCGTTGGCGGCCATGCCGCTGGCGGCACAGGAGTACGGCCAGAACCGTACGGTGAAGATCTGGGACAACGCCTCGGCGCCACACTCAAACGGCATAACCACGGCCGAGGTCGAGCAGAGCCCCATGATTATAGGCGGCACGAGCGAAGCCGTGCTCTACATCTTCGAGGCCGACCCCGCCGTAGCTACGGGGCAGGCCATGGTTATATGCCCGGGCGGCGGCTATGCCGTCGTATGTATGGGTTACGAGGGTGTCGACATGGCCCGCTGGCTCGCATCGAAGGGAATAACGTGCGGCGTGCTGAAGTACCGCATGCCCAACGGACACCGCGAAGTGCCACTTGAGGATGCGGTCGAGGCGCTGCGCACGATGCGCCGCATGTCGTCCGAGCTGAAGATCGACCCCGCGCGTGTCGGCATCATGGGCTTCTCGGCCGGAGGTCACCTCGCAGCCTACACTTCGAACTTTGCCGACGACGCTGACAAGCCTGCATTCTCGGTGTTGTTCTACCCTGTCATCACGGGTGAGGCGTGGCTCTGCCACAAGGGCTCGTTCGATAATCTGCTCGGGGCCGACGCCTCGGAGGCCGAGCGTGCAGAATACTCGCTCGAGACGCGCGTGACCTCGACAACGCCTCCCGCCATACTCCTGCTCTCGGACGACGATACGGTCGTGCCCCCCATAAGCAGCACCCGTTACTACAACGCCCTGAAGAAGGAGGGCATCGAGGCCTCGATGCACATATACCCCACGGGCGGCCACGGATGGGGCATAAGCGAGGGTTTCCGCTACCGCGAGGCGTGGCAGCAGGCTTTGCTCGACTGGCTCTCGCTGCGGTAGTGTGAGATTATAATACGGAAAAAGGATTCGCCCCGTGCGGGAGCGAATCCTTTTTTATGTGTCAGCCGCGGGGTTGTCTGCGGCCTTTGTTATGTGTTGCGGTGTCGTTACTTGCGGCGGGCCTTCGGGGCCTTGCCCTGAACGATGTCCAGCTCGTCGATTATGTGGCTGCAGCCGGCATACTTGTCGATGATGAACAGCACGTAGCGTATGTCGACGGCGATGCAGCGCTGCAGCTCCGGCTCGAATGCTATGTCTCCCGACATGGCCTCCCAGTTGCCGTCGAAGGCGAGGCCTATGAGGCGGCCGCGGCCGTCCAGTACGGGTGAGCCCGAGTTGCCGCCCGTGATGTCGAGGTTGGCAAGGAAGCAGGTGTGGATATGTCCGTCGGCATCGGCATAGCGGCCGTAGTCGCGCGTGCGGTAGAGCTCCTTGAGTTTGTCCTCCACGGTGAACTCCGTCGGGTTCTCGGGATCCTCCTTGGCGATGACGCCGTCGAGCGTGGTGTAGTATTTATACGTTACGGCATCGGCCGGATCGTAGGGCAGAACCTGTCCGTAGGTCAGACGTATGGTGAAGTTGGCATCGGGATACCACGCCTTGTCGGGCTGCATGCGCATAAGGCCCGCAATGTAGAGACGGTGACCCTCGTTGTAGAGCGTCGTCCACTCGCGGCGCGCCTGTGACAGGGCGTTGTTGCGCTCGATGACCGATTTGGCCAGCTCGTAGGCCGGATCCTGCTTGCGCGTCTCGTCGGTGAGCGTCAGGGCCTTGTCGAGCGACGTGTAGGCCGACGTCTCATAGAGCCAGTCGACATAGGCGTCGGTGTCGCCGCCGAAACGCTTGTCGATAACGTCGGCATAGATCGAGGGCAGATCCTCCGGGCGCATGTTCTCACGCGCGATGCGGAACATGCAGCGTGCAACCTCGTGGTCGAGCGTCGCGTCATAGTCCCCGAAGAATGCCTCCAGACGCTCCTTGTCGAGCGTCTGCGCGGCGTTGCGGATAAGCTCTACGGAGCTCAGGAAGGCCTCCTGAATATACTGCATCGATGCCCAGATCGGAGTGATATTGGTGACGGCCTCGCGGATCTTGGGCAGCGCCTCGATATATCCCTCCTCGGGAAGGGTGTTCTTCTCGGCCCAGCTCTGGAACGCCTCCTCCTCGGCCTGCTTCTTGGCCTTGACGTTCAGACGCTCCAGTCCGCGCGACATGCCGATCGAGTTCTTCCAGTAGTTCGACGAGCCGGCATATTTCGAGGCGTACTTGATACGCACCTCGTCGCTGGCATCCATATAGCGGCGCATGATATCCTGACGCAGGCCGCGGATATAGATACGCTGCGGGTTGTCCACCTCGAGCGTCTGGTCGATCTCGTACGAGGTCATGTAACGCTCGGTCGAGCCCGGGAAGCCCATGACCATGGCGAAGTCACCCTCGCGCACGCCGTCGAGCGAGATCTCCAGATGGCGCGGAGCCTCGTAGGGGCGGTTGTCCTTCGAGTAGTCGGCGGGACGGTTGTCCTTGTCGGCATAGACGCGGAATACCGAGAAGTCGCCCGTGTGGCGGGGCCACATCCAGTTGTCGGTGTCGCCGCCGAACTTGCCTATCGACGAGGGGGGCGTGCCCACAAGACGTATGTCGCGGAAGACCTCCATCACGAAGGCGAAATACTGGTTGCCGCCGAAGAAGGGCAGGATCTGTATGCTCATGCCCTCGTTCTCGGCCTCAAGCTCCTTCTTCAGGGCCGCGATGTTCTCGGCAACGATCTTGGCGCGCTCCTGCTCGCCCGAGATCGAGGGTACGTTGCCCAGAATCTGCGCCGTCACATCCTCGATGCTGCGCACGAAACGCACCGTAAGACCCGGTACGGGAAGCTCCTCGTCGTATGACGAGGCCCAGAAACCGTATTTCAGATAGTCGTTCTCCACCGACGAGAGCTGCTGTATCGAGCCGTAGCCGCAGTGGTGGTTGGTGAAGATAAGTCCCTTGTCCGAGACGATCTCGCCCGTGCAGCCGCCGCCGAAGACGATGATGGCATCCTTGAGCGAGGAGTTGTTCACCGAGTAGATATCCTCGGCCGTGAGACGGCATCCCTCGGCCCGCATATCCTTGATGTTCATCTTCTGAAGGTAGGGCAGAAGCCACATACCCTCATCGGCGCGCACGGCACATACCGTCCCTATGAGCGCCAATGTCAATAACAGTTTTTTCATGCCTTGAATTTTATTTTTTTCGGTTTTATGCTTTGTCTCTCCTATAATATTTTCTCGCGCCGCCTCGCCCGCTCTCACTTTTCCTCTCTTCCTCTCTGCCCCTCTTTCGCCTCACTTTCTCACTTCCGCACCTTCTGTTCCGTATTTCCCATGCGGCATTGGCTTCAACTGTTTTTTTATCCCTCTCGTTGCGGGCCGATTGCGCCTCGGGCGCAAATATACTGAAAGTTGCGTAAAATCGGGTGCCGAGCTGTGGAGAAAAACTACGTTTTCGATTTGTCTCTGCTCTCGGCTTTCACTATCTTTGCAACATATCATCCGTCCAAGGATTAACGTAATAAACAACATAACCGTATGGAAGAGATCAGAAAAAAGGAGAGACATCTCTCGTTCGGCAAGGTCTTCCTTGCCTCGCTGCTGGCCGTAGTTGCGGGCAGCGTGCTGTCGGGACTGTTCTGGCTGGGGCTCTTTTCGAGCCTTTCGAGCCTCATGCAGGCGGAGGTGGTGGCTGTGCCCGAGAAGGCCGTGCTGCGCATAGACCTGCGTGAGAACCTTGTGGATGCCCCCTCGCGCAACCCCATGTCGCAGTTCAACTTCGCGACCATGAGCATGGGCGGGCAGCTCACACTCTATGACGCGCTGCGCGCCATCGAGGCCGCCGCGGCCGACGACCGCATAAGCGGCATATATATCAACCTCTCGGGCATGGGCACGGCCGAGATCGCTGCCATCGAGGAGCTGCGGCAGGCGATCCTCGAATTCAAGGCCGCGAGCGGCAAGTTCGTCGTGGCCTACAATTCGATCTACACGCAGTGGGGATACTATCTGGCGACGGCCGCCGACCGCATCTACATCGAGCCCGAAGGCAGCTTCGAGTGGGCGGGCCTCTCGATGAGCACACTCTTCTTCAAGGGCCTGATCGACAAGCTGGGGGTCGAGATGACGATCCTGCGACCCACGGCCTGCAAGTACAAGAGCGCCGTCGAGCCCTTCATCCGCACCGACATGTCGCCCGAGAACCGTGAGCAGACGCAGGTGCTGGCCGACAATCTGTGGGGTGTGCTGACGGAGGCCGTCTCGACGGCACGCGGAATAGACGAGGCGGAGCTGAACCGTCTGGCCGACAATCTGGAGGTGTTGCTGCCGCAGGAGGCCGAGGAGCACAACTTCGTCGACGGGACGATGTATGTCGACGAGGTGATGGAGACGATGGAGGCCGACTACGGCATCTCCGATCCCGAGTTCATATCGCTGGGCGACTACGCCGCCAACATCATGCCCGACGTGTCGAACATCACGGCGCCCAAGGTGGCCATAGTATATGCCGACGGCATGGTTATGGACGGCAGCGGTTCGGACGACAATATCTACGCCGCGGACTTCTCGCAGACGCTGCAGCGCGCCATCGACGACGATGACATTGCCGCCGTTGTGGTACGTGTGAACTCGCCCGGCGGCAGCGCCCTCGCCGCCGACATAATATGGCGCCAGATGGAGCTCCTGCGCGACAAGAAGCCCGTGATCATATCGATGGGACAGACGGCCGCCAGCGGCGGATACTACATCTCGGCCCCGGCCGACGCCATCGTCGCCGACCGCACGACCCTCACGGGTTCGATCGGAGTATACGGCCAGCTGCCCGCTTTCGGCAAGGCGCTCAAGGACAAGCTCGGCATTACGTACGACGCCGTCACCACGAACCGTTATTCCGATGTCGGCTCGGGCATGGAGCCCCTGAACGACGCCGAGTATGCGGCCGTCATGCGCGGCGTGGACCGTGTCTATGCGCGCTTCACGGCGCTCGTGGCCGAGGGCCGCAACCTCCCAATAGATAAGGTGCTCGATCTGGCGGGCGGCCGCGTATGGTCGGGCGGCGAGGCCCAGCAGATAGGCCTTGTCGATACGTGCGGCGGACTCAAGGCCGCACTGGCCGTGGCCGTGGACAAGGCCGGTCTGGGAGACAACTACCAGATCGTCGAGCTTACGGACGAGATGACAGGTCTGATGGCCATGCTCAGCACCCTCAGCATCAAGGTGCGCGAGCAGATCACCGCCCGCAACGAGCTGGGCGACCTCTACGGCGAGTACCGCCGCATCGAGAGCATGATCGGCCGAAAGGGTATATATGCCTATATGCCCTACGTCTTCCGTTTCGGCGACCGTTGACCCTTACACCCCATATACGGCGCGGGCCGGCACCCATCCTAGGTGTCGGCCCGTGTTGTTTTGTATTGTTTGGCGGCGCGGCTGTTTTGCGGCGCGGCGGAGGCTACTCGAAGAGTGTGTCGAGCTTGACCGTGCCGTCCATGTCGGTGGCGCGCACATGGATGCCCTCGCCGTCGCAGCGTACGGTCAGGGCGCTGCGGTTGTCGTTGATGATGATCGGGAAGTCGTGCACGCCCCGCAGAGGCTCCAGAAGGTGGAACGAGTGCTGGTGTGCCGTGACCATAAGGTCGATACGCGTGCCGACGAGCAGCGGCAGCAGGATCTCGCCCCAATGCACGTTGCCGTGCCATTGCAGCATCTCCCCCACGAGGGTCTCGTCCTGAGGGGCCATACGCTCGTCGACTGGAGGTATGTGCAGCAGCACGATGCGGTGGCGCGCACGCCGGAACTCGCGGCTGCGCAGAACCTCGCGCAGCCATGCCGCCTGCTCCAGACGGTAGGCGTCGAAGGCCGCAAGGCCGGCATAGACCTCGTGGCTGTCGGGCTTGTCCTCGCCGCAGTCGAGCATCACCACGGCCGTGTCGCCGAATGTGTAGAAGCCGTAGTAGTGGCCCTCGGGCGTGTTGTGGATGTATCGGCCGTAGGTGCGGGCCAGACGTCCGCGCGTCTCGTGGTTGCCCCGCACGACGGCAAAGGGCTTGTGCCGCGCGAAGAGATCGGTCGAGACATCGATGAAGCTCTCGTAGGGTTGGTCCTCACGCTCGAAGTAGTTCATCATGTCACCCACGTAGAAGACCATCTGCGCCTCGTCGAGAGGCTGTGTCTCGAGCAGGCGGCGGCACTTCTGCGGCGTGTCGTGTATGTCGTTCATGGCAACGAAGGTGAAGCTCCGCGCCGCGGGGTCGGGCGTGCGGAAGGCGTACCACGGCGTGGTGACGCTCTCGCCGTAACGCACGTCGTAGGGGTCGAACTTATCTATACGCGTCGAGACGATGCGGTACTCATACCCGGTGGCGGCATCGAGCGAGTCGATACGTATGGCGTTCATCGTGTTCCAAGCCTCGACAAGGCCGTCGTTGACCGTGACGCACGTGCGTACGGCGCTCGGGTCGTCGCTCCGACGTACCTCCACACGCGAGAACCCCCGCTCCGAGGTGGTGAAGGCTACCGTCACGCCATCGTATGTCAGGGCCTGAAGGTAGGGCCCGTGTGTGATGCGGTAGCCCGCCGACGGGGTATCATGTTCCGTTGCCGGGCCGTTTTTCCAAGATAGAACCGCCGTCCCTTGTTTCTCGGCGGTTGCCGCCGCTTGTCGTTCGGTTGCCGTCGCTTGTTTTACTGTCGTCGCTGCGGCGGGCGCCGTAACGACGATCGCCGCCAAGCATAGGGCTGTGGCAGCGATTGTGCTGCGTTGTATCATATCGTCGTGTTTGGGTTATCGTGCTGACGCTTGGCGGATCTGCTCGCGCTCCTGCTCCGTGAGGGTCATGCCCGGACGCTCGGGTTGCTGCAGGGTGATGCGTGAGGGCGCCAGACCGCGCGTGACGGCCGCAGGCGCCGGTTCGGCTGTCTCGGTCTTGAAGGTGCCGCCAGTGATGCGCATCATCGTCTCCATAAGGGCTATGTCGTAAGAGGCCATGCCCCACGGTGCCAGAGGCATCGGGAACATGCTGGCGTTGTTGACGTGGCTTTTGTTTGCGTCGTCCTTAAAGTAGGTGGCAATGTCGACATCGGGTTCGAAGCCGTCCGAGAATTCGTTGAAGCCCTTGGCGTTGTAGTTGAGGAAGGTGATGGGCGCGAACTCGTAGTCGTAGCGGTCGATGGTGCGGACCATGACATCCATACCGCAGTTCTTGCCCTCGGTGCGCGCACCGACAATCGTGACAGGAACGTCAAGGCCGCGAAGTCCCGATATTACCAGCTCGCTGGCCGAGGCCGTATTGCCCGTGGCGATGATGTAGAGGTGCCTGATGCCCAGATTGGTCGTCTGCTCGGTCAGCAGGCAGGTGTCGTCGCCGTAGGGGTTGGCGGGGTTGCGGCGCAGCTCGGCGTAGACCTTACCCGCGTATGAGGCGTCGAGGATCATGCTCGCCAGCTTGATGCTCGAATTGACCGAGCCGCCGCCGTTGTCGCGCAGGTCGAGGATCAGGTCCGTGACGCCTGCGGCTTTCAGGTCGGCCATGGCCGTTTCGAGGTCGGCGTCGTAGTCGGCGTCGAAGCTCAGGTATGAGAGGTATCCGATCTTGTTGGGCTTGTCGGCTATGCTCTCGGGCATCTCAAGCACACCGTGATAGGCCACGGGATTCTCGTTGTAGGCTGCGGCCGTGAGCGTGACGTCCATCTGCGAGTTCTCGTCCTCGAGGTCGGTGGCCCACCAGTTGATCTTGTGCAGCGAAACCTGAGTGTAGGCGTTGTAGTTGAGGTTCGACCACAACTGCTGCATGTTGCTGCTGGTGATGTCGGCGCCGTTTACCTGCGAGATGATGTCGCCGCGCTGTATGCCTGCGGCCTCGGCCGGAGAGCCCGGGTAGACGTGCTCGACGGCAAAACCTACACGCTGGGCGTCGAGCGACCAGACGGTATTGGTCAGGTAGAGTCCCAGACCCGTCACCTTGGGTGCCGTACGCGTCGCGGACGATGTGCCCGCAGCGCCCGTACGTATGATGTAGGAGTAGATGTAGCGCGAGCCGTCGCTGTAGCGGCCGCCATCCATCCCGTTGGTCGTCAGCTGCAGAAGCGACGACGAGAGGAACTTGTCGTAGGTGAGCGAGAAGTCGAACGACGAGCGTTTCTCGTTGTACTCGTCAAGCCAGTAGTACTCCTTCGACAGACGCTGGTCGATCCACGTCACCACGGCATCCTCCGCGCCCGCCGACTGCACGAACTGATAGAGCACCGTGCGGTTGTAGCCCTTGACCGTGATGAATATCTGTCCCGTGCGCTCATCCGAGGTGTCGTTGCGCGAGATGGTCACGCGCACCGAGTGCTTGCCCGCCGCGTCGCCCTTCTCCTGTCCGGCGGCTATGGTGATCATCTCCGTTTTGTCGGCCTCGAGCGTGTAGGCATCCGCCGTCTCGAAGGTGACGGTGATGTTGGCCTCCGACATCGAACAGTCGGATACGTTGTTGGCGGGGACTATGACGCCCTCGACATACTTCTTCTCTTGGTCGGTCTTCTTCTCCTCCTTGCACGAGCTCGGAAGCACGAGTGCGGCTGCCGCCGTCGCCGTCAGCGCAAGTGCGGCGGCCGTGCGGCGCAGCATTGCCGTAAGTTTCGATGATGTTGTCTTCATAATCGTTGAAATCTTGTTTTTAGGGGTTGTTTTTCGGCCCGCCTTGCAGGACGGGTTCGCCCAAAGATATATGTTTTTATTGTTTCGGCGCTGCGGCCTCGACGGATTTTTTTTGTTTCGCGCCCCGGACGCGGCTTTTGGGGGTATTCTTGTCGGCACTCTTGTCGGTGGCCTTTTTCCCGGCCTCGGCATGGTGGCGGCACCACGCCGATATGCCGCATGTGTCGCAATGGGGTGCGCGTGCCGTGCAGACGTAGCGTCCGTGCAGGATAAGCCAGTGGTGCGCCACGGGGAGCAGGTGGTGCGGGATGTTCTTCTCGAGCTGCAGTTCGGTCTGCAGGGGCGTACGGGCCCCGCGCGTGAGCCCTATGCGCGCCGAGACGCGGAAGACATGCGTATCGACCGGCATCACCTCCTTGTGCCAGATGACCGCCCCCACGACATTGGCCGTCTTGCGGCCCACACCCGGCAGACGCTGCAGCGCCTCGAGGTCGCTCGGGACCTCGCCCCCGAACTCCGTGCAGAGCATCCGCGCCATGGCGGCGAGGCTGCGCGCCTTGTTGTTGGGGTAGGAGATGCTGCGTATGTAGGGGTATATATCTTCGGCCGTAGCCGCGGCCAGAGCCTGCGGCGTAGGGTAGGCCGCGAAGAGCGCCGGCGTGGTCATGTTGACGCGCTTGTCGGTGCACTGCGCCGAGAGCATCACCGCCACCAGAAGCTGGTAGGGATTCTCATAGTGCAGCTCGCTCTCGGCCGACGGCATGTTGGCCGAGAACCACTCTATGACGCCGTCGTATCGTTGTTTGAGGGTCATGCGCGGAGATGTAAGGTACAAATTCGTACAAATGTAACAAATTTTTTCGTCATTGTTGCACCCGAACCCCATACTCCGTCCCCCGACATCCCCGTCCGGACGCTATGCGACAGCTTTGACGCCTTATGCGACGCTTTCCGCCGCGGCGTGTATTTATTTAGGGAAGATGGTATACACGTCCCTGTCGCGGAGAAGAATATGCGGCCGCCACACATCATCCTCTATCGGGGGCGGGTGTGGCGGCCGTATGTCGGAATATGGTGGGTGGGTGTCAGAGCTTGCGCAGCTTGGCGAAGCGGGCCAGAAGGGTCTTCTCGCCGTAGGAGCCGAAGTCGACAACGATCTTGTGGTCGGTGGTGATGCTCTCGATGCGGACGATGGTGCCCGCGCCGAACTTCGGGTGTTCGACCCTCTCGCCCACGGCGTAGCCGCACGGTGAGGCCGGCGCGACGTCGTTACGCGGCGTGACGGGTATGCGGCGCAGATTCTCCGTCCGTTGCGGCTGCGACACAAGGCGCGGATCGGGCCCCACGCTGCGCTGCGCGGCTGCCGGTGATGTTTGGGTGGCGGCGCGTTGCTGCTGGTAGCGCACGTCGTAGCGGTGGCGCAGCTCCTCGATGGCAGTGCGGCCGTCACGCCGCTGCTCGGCATGCTGGGTGCCGTATCCCTGTCTCGCGCCGCCGTAGGGGCGCTGTCCGTATGTCGTGCGGCGTGCGGCGCCGCTGCGGTCGTAGCCGTCGAAGTCGTCGAAGCCGCGGCCGTCATCCTCGCGCGGGGATGTCGGGTTGCGGCGGCTTAGGTCGCAGTCGCTGTCCACAAACTGCGGGTCGATCTCCGACAGAAAGCGGCTCGGCTGCGAGAACTCCATGTTGCCCCACTTGAAACGCATCTCGCAGAACGACAGCACGGCCTCGCACTTGGCTCGCGTCAGCGCTACGTAGAAGAGCCGCCGCTCCTCCTCGATGCCGTCGGGCGTCTCGAGCGCCCGCTGCGACGGGAAGAGGTTTTCTTCCATGCCAGCGATATATACATACTTGTATTCGAGTCCCTTGGCCGAGTGTACGGTCATGAGCGTGACCTTGCCGCCGCCGTCGTCCTGCTGGTCCATGTCGGTGAGCAGCATGATATTCTGGAGCCACTCCTCGACCGTGGGCTGGTCCTCCTCGGGGCGTTCGCCGTTGCGGATCTCGGCCTCGCACTGCTCGCGGAAGAGCTGCATCGAGTTCAACAGCTCCTCGATGTTGTCGATGGCGCTCGTGGCCTCGGGGGTGTTCTCCGCGCGGTAGAGGGCCAGTATGCCCGACCGCGACGCCACCTCCAGACCGAAGTCGTAGAGCGGGCGGTCGCGGCGCGCCTCCCCCAGCGAGCGTATGAGCGTGACGAACTCCGACGCCTTGCGCACGATGGCGCGCGTGGCGGCGTCGGCCGCAGCCTCGGGCGAGGCGATAAGGGCATCGAGAGCCTCCCACATCGAGCACCCTTCGGTGCGCGCCATCTGCTCGATGCGCGAAACGGTAGTCTCGCCGATGCCGCGCGAAGGGTAGTTCACAACGCGGCGGAAAGCCTCGTCGTCGCGCGGGTTGATCACGAGGCGTATGTAGGCCAGCATGTCCTTGATCTCCTTGTGGTCGTAGAACGAGCTCCCCTTATATATGCGGTAGGGTATGCCGCGCCGCCGCAGCGCCGTCTCCAGCGCCTGCGACTGGTTGTTCGTGCGGTAGAGTATCGCCGCCTCCTCCCAGCCGTCCCCCGTCGAGCGGAGGCGGTCGCGCAGCGCCGTGGCTATGGCGTCGGCCTCCTCACGGTCGGTGTAGGAGTGGATGATGCGTATGCGCTCGCCCTTGGCCCCCTGCGAGAAACATCGCTTCTCCATACGCCGCGCATTGTGCTCGATGACCGAATTGGCCGCGTCGACGATCGTCTGTGTCGAGCGGTAGTTCTGCTCCAGCTTGAAGACCTTCGCGTCGGGGTAGTCGTTGCGGAAGGAGAGGATATTCTCGATCTTGGCGCCGCGGAACGAATAGATGCTCTGGGCGTCGTCGCCCACGACGCAGACGCGCGAGTGGCGCAGCGCCAGACGACGTATGATCACATACTGCGCATAGTTGGTATCCTGATACTCGTCAACCAGAATATACTGGAACAGATCCTGATAGCGCGCCAGTACGTCGGGACAGTCCCTCAGCAGGATATTGGTCTGCAGCAGCAGGTCGTCGAAGTCCATAGCCCCGTTCTGCTTGCAGCGACGGCAATACTCGGCATATACGTCCCCGAAGTGGGGTATCTGCGCCTGCCGGTCCTCGGCCGCGTAGGCCGCGTTGGCGACGTAGGCCGCGGGCGTCACAAGGCAGTTCTTGGCGTAGGATATGCGCGAGAGTATGCGGTTGGGCTTGTACTTGTCGTCCGAGAGCTGCATCTGCTTGCAGATCGTCTTGATGAGGTTCTTGGCATCCGAGGGCTCGTAGATCGTATAGCTCGACGTGAAGCCTATGCGCTCGGCATTCTCGCGCAGGATGCGCGAAAAGACCGAGTGGAACGTACCCATGCGTATGTAGCGGCTCTTGCCGCCTACCATCTGTTCGATGCGGCTGCGCATCTGCTCCGCCGCCTTGTTGGTGAAGGTCAGCGCCAGTATGTTCTGCGGCGCGACACCCTGCTCCAGCATGTAGGCTATGCGCGAGGTGAGCACCCGCGTCTTGCCCGAACCCGCGCCCGCGATGATGAGCGACGGTGTGTCGTAGTTGATGACGGCGGCGCGCTGCGCCTCGTTCAGACCCTTGAGTATTTCGGATTCCATCGTATGCGGTTGTGAAAGTGGTGTGAATGCGCGGCGCATACCCTCACTCCGTGTGGCGTGGGCGTGCCGCCGCCGCGGCCGGAGGCTCCCCCGACGCGCGGTTGCAAAGATAACTCTTTTTCGCATAAGACGAATCCCGACGGCTCATTATGGAATATTTGAATAATTGATATTCGTGAAACCGTATCACAGCATAAAAGCGATGACGGCATAGATGTCGTGTTCGGTACGTCTGTTGCAAAAAAACGGAACCCCTGTTGCCAGAGGTTCCTGCCATCTTTTTTATAGTGCAGATATCGAGACCTGCCGATACGGGCACTTTGATGGTACAAAGATAATGTCTAAATCGACGGTTTGCAAATTTTCTGCCATATTATTTTACTGTGAATCCCGTACATAAGGAGATGATATCATTTGTAAAACGGTTTCTGGGGTAATCGAGTAGCGCCGTAATCTCGCGATGGAGGTCATTTTTTCTGTTCTCCGAGATAATGCCGATCATAAACGATATGACTCTTATTACGCCGCGTATATTATGGCGCTCGTCTCCCGAAATTGGCACTTGGGGACTGCTTTTTATGGATTTTGCGAGCGATATGTTGTATATGCAACCGCCGTGGGCGCAAGTGTTGCGGATGACGCGTATGGTCTCGAGGTAATTCAGGAAGATACCCAGTCCGCACTTGTAGTGTCGTGCGATCTGTTTTTTGAGATTGTTGTCCTTAAGGCTGTTGAACAGCGAGCATATATTGCCCAGCGTCATGAACTCCATAGTTTTCCATGCCGGAGCATAGAGATCTTTGTATCGGCTGTGATGACGTTTGATTACGGGGTTCTCGCGGATGGTTTTGTATACTTTATGCTCGAAATCTGCTATGTACGAGGGGTACATTATGCTCGGATCCACAAACCATGTAGGCGATTTTTTGTAGTGGTTGGAAATCGTATATGTGATGTAGGTTCGCAGATTTATTTCTATGCGGTTGAGGTAGTACGTCAATATTTTTCTCAAATCGTAGTCGAAGTAGTAGAGCTCAACGACATCGGTAAAGGAGCTGTCAGGCTTATATTCATGGCTGCGGTTTGTCAAACTAGGGAAACTCTTCTCGAATGGAAAGGCGTAGAATCCCAATCGGTAGAATCCGATATCCATCAGTATCTCTTTTGCCTTATCTTCGTCTGGAACGGCCATGCCGCGGGATTTCAATAGCTTTATTTGCTCGTCGATGGTAGTAGCCTGTTTGATCATATTTGAATCGAATACTCAGAAAATGTCAGTTGACCGATGTGGAAATTGCTAAACTCGACAGTTTCGCCATTGGGCGAATGGCTCTGATTGAAATCATGGAGGGCGGAGTTGTCACGCCCCGTCCCTGCGGTTACTGGATGAACTGGTTGGGTTTGGTGATGTTGTCGATGGTGTTCTGCTCGCCTTCGGGGAGCGTATAGTAGACCTTGACGAAGGCCACATCGCGCAGGAAGTCGACATGTCCAACCTCCACCTTGTCGATCCTGAGGCCGAGGCGCCGCTCGAGGTCGGCGATCATCTCACCGCGCCGCTCGGGAACGATGAGGTCGATCTTCTCGTATATGACCAGCTTGGCCGAGGTGTGCCTGAGCAGCAGGTGGCTCTCCAGAAGCCACAGTACCCCGATCACAAGCACGTCCGCTGCGAAGAGCTCGGCGTAGGATATGTTGAGTGCGAGTCCGTTTATGACCGACGTGGCGATGATGACGAACAGGTATGTCATCTCGCGCACGGGTACCGTCTCCGTGCGGTAGCGTATGACGCCGAAGATGGCGAACAGACCCAGCATCAGTCCGATCTGAAGGTTGACGTTCTCCATCAGGAAGATGAGCATGAACATGGCCGAACTGAAGAGCATGAAGGTCAGAACGTAGTCCTTGCGCTGGCTCTTGCGGTAGTAGCAGAAGCGGACGATGATCCACGCCACGATGAGGTTGAAGGCGAAGCGCATCAGAAGGTGTATGAGGTTCTGCGTATCGCAGAGCGGCACCCCCAGAAAACTCAGCTGGTGGGTGATGTCGTATCCGAACTCCTCGGCAATCGAGGGATCGAAGTCGGGAAAATCCTGTTGTATCATAGCTTGTCGTTTATGTTGCTGTCGTGTGCGGCCATCTTACCGATGGCGCGTATCTTGGCCTTGAAGCGGTTATGTTTCACAAGGGGGTTGGTCAGCGCCTCGCCTATGCAGTATTTGCTCAGCTTGAAGGGCTTGACGCGCAGCTGCGCGAGTATCTGTTTCATGGGCGAGGGGGCGAGGGCGTCCTGCTTGAGCTCGATGACCACAAGGCGGCCGAGCGAGGCCGTATGGCCGTGCGAGGCCTCTGCGGCAGGCTGGAAACCGTTATCCATACCTGTCATACCGTTATTCCCGCAGCCGTTTATATCCATATCCCCGGGGCCGATTGTATTCATATCCTTGCGGCCGTTCATATCCGTATTACCGCGACTGTTCATATCCATATCCCCGCAGCCGTTCATATCCTTATTTCCGCCGCCGGCAGCGCGGACGTTGTCGAAGTGCAGGTCGAAGTCTATGGTCAGGCGTTCGGTCATGGCGTGGTTGACGAGCGTCACGCGCACGAAGCGCGTGGCAAGCGAGGGGCTCAGCGTCTCGGGTGCGTAGCGGGCCTCGCGCCGCAGGAAGTCGGCCGCGGCGGTGTCTGTGGCGGCCGCCGCGAAGAGCGAGCGGTCGAGGGCCATGCGCCGCTTGTGGGTGCGGCCCTTGTTACTCTTGTTCTTAACCTCGAGATATGTCACGCCCGTCTCGACGTATGTGCGTGTGCGGATCTTCTGGCGCGTGAGGCGGCGGTTGTGGTGCAGGTGGTACATATCCCACTGCGGCGTGTCGTAATAGAGCGTGGCGTAGCGGCAGGCGCGGCAGTCGTCTATGATCTGGACATAATATTGGTCTGCCGCCCGCTCCAGCAGCTCCATGCACCGGCGCTCGTCCACAAGGTACTTCGTGTCGACACGGTTCATCAGACGTACGGCCGCTATGCGGTCGAGGTCGAGTGTCGGCATGCGCCGCCATACGGCAAGGTCGTTGAGCTGCTCGAAGTTCATGATAACGGTGATTTTACCACTTCCCAAATGTGCCGTAACGGAATGTCGCTTACGCCGTTACGCACATGCGGGCTGTCGTGGGGCCGCGTCCGATTGTGCGGGATAGTGTCTGTGTTGGTAGGGTTAGGTCAGGTTAGGTCGGGGCGGCTGCCGATGGCGGGCGGGCCGCTGCCTTGCCGGAGGCGGGGCATCACTCCTCGAATATGTATTCGAATATCTTTACGGTGTAGAGCTTGCCGTCGGGAAGGTAGTTGTACTGCTTGCACTTGGTGCCGTCGTCGTTGTACTCGTACTTGCGTATGCGCACCGGCTTGTTGCGGTCGTTGTAGACAACCTCCTTGACGATCATGTCGGTCACGGGGTCGTACTCGCACGTCACACGCTCGATCTGCCCGAACTTGTTGTACTCGGCCTCCTCGATCTTGCGCCCCTTCGAGTCGTAGACGGTCAGATGGTCGAGCCAGCGGGTCTTCTTCTGCGAGTCGGTGTTCCACTCCTTGACTGTGAGGTTCTTGCGCTTGGCCCGCTTGGCGAGCTCCTCGGGACTCAGGGCCTGCGCCGCAAGCCCCTGTACGAATGCCAGCGCGGCAATGATCATTAAAAGGCGTTTCATGGGTCGGTCGTGTAGTTTTAAGGTTGTTGGCAATGGCGGTGCGGGGGTTGGGGTTCCGCACCGTCTGCGGTCTACAAATTTAACGGTATTTTAATAAAAAACAACCTCTGCAACGCTTTTTCGTCGCTTTTGGAATCTTTTATTACCTTTTGACCGCTCCTGATTCTGCCCCTGCCCCCACGCCGCCACTCTGTTTTGGCCGCCCGTTTCGATTCTTCCCGTTTCTGTCTCTCCCTTTTATTTGAATTTTTCGCGTTTGATCTTTCCAGCCGGCGACCATACTCCAAACCCATATTCCCACCCCTCCCGTCGGGGCGCCATCCTAATGATCCATATTTCCACCCCTCCCGTCGGGGCGAAGGGGGTAATTCTGCGGCCGTTAGTGAGGATATCCGATGCGTCCAAAAAATTAACTTTCTCAATACCCTAAAATGCAACGTATTGTAAAATAAAATATCAAATAATTTAATTTTTATTGTTAAATTACTTGACAAGCGCATCCTGACGTATTATATTTGTCGTGTCCAAACCATAAAAGAGATTTGATCGGGCTGCCGCGCCGAGGTTGGAATCGCGTGTATGTTGCTGTTGCGTAGGGAAAAGGTTGAAGTGTGAGGGTGCGGCGGCCTTGCGGTCAAATTATTTGACCGCAAGGATAGGCCCCATGTTGCCGAGAGGTGTGGGCAGGCCGTGTGGCGCAGGATATCGACAGCGGCCGCGGGGATGTTTTCAACAGCCGTGATCCATGCCGTACGGATGTAATTGATAACAAGTTGTGCCGCGTAAGGAAAAAGTTATTGAAGTTTATCGACACTGAATAGACATAATATCGACATCATATCGACAGAATTATCAACATAAACCGACCTTATATGAACCATACGAATCTTACAGATGCCATCGGGCAGTTGGCCGCGGCCGCGGGCTACGGCTTCCACACGGCCGACGAACGTTACATGTCGCAGACCATAACCTCCTATCCCGTGATGTGGCTGGCGCCGCCGCAGTTCGACTCGATGGAGGGGCTGCGCCACGGACGCATGACCTATGCCGTGACGCTCTACGCCATGGAGGCGGGGGCGAAGATGTCGGCCGTGGAGCGGGAGGCGGCATACGCACGCCTTGAGGGGGATGTTGTGGAGCTCTTCACCGCGCTGTCGAAGGCCGATGTTGTTGTGGCCGTGGAGAAGCTCACGGTGCGGCCGCAGACACGCACCCTCACAAACCACGGCGAGGTGGCGGTGACGGCGACGGCCGATGTCATCACATTCTTCTGATCAGCCCCGTATCTTCTGTACGTCCCGTGTCCTGAGACTCTCTGCCGACGGGGGCGGTGCACCCGAAACTTATGAGTGGCGGCGGGGGCGTGCCCGAAATCTTCGGCTGATGATTTTTCATTCAGGAATAACCGGCCGGGCCTCCCTTACCGGAAAAGACAGAAAAAACAGAGTAAACAACAAATCAAACCGACACAAGAGATGAAATTCACATCCATACCCGAAGCCTACACCTCGTTTTACGACGCCCTGCCCTATACGGTAGACGGCGAGGGCGCAGTGGGCGACATCGAGATCGTGGTGAGCGACGCCGAGAGCGGCGAGCGTCTGGGCACGAAGTACCTGTACGAATCCGCGGGCGGCACGGTAGACATAGCGCCCGTGCTGCGCAGCGCAGTGCGTTACCGGCTTCCGGAGGGGGTCGAGCGTTGTGCCGTCGTGGATACGGGGGCGCAGATCAAGGTGGCCGTCACGGCCAACGGCACGGCGGCACCCGTGCGCAACTTCATCGCCGCGAAGGTCGACCTCGGGGCGTTGTACACGCTGCTCGAGGCGCAGAGCGAGCAGCGCATGATAGCGGCCGGGGAGTACGATCTGGTGTCGTTCTTCTCGATGCCGGATGCCGTGGCCGAGGTGTTGGTCGAGGCATACGGTGACAACTACTCCTACCTTACGCTGACGCCGCCCTCGGGCGGGCAGCGGTGTGTGGCCGTGACGCCGCAGGGCTTCGCCGAGATTCCGGAGCGGCTCACCGTGACGGTGAAGATCGACGGCGCGGCGGTCTCGACGATAGAGTACACCGTGGTGGAGAATACGGCGACGGCGCGGCGTGTGGCGTGGCTCGACGCGCAGCATGCGCCCGAACTCTACACCTTCCCCGTGAGCAGCCGCATGACGGTCATGGCCTCGCGCCGGCGTGTGATGACGGCCGGGGGGCGGCAGACGGTGGCCGTGGAGCGGGACGCGACGCTGCGCGTAGTCTCGGCATACGAGCCGCGGGCGCAGCTCGCGGCGCTGGCCGAGATCATCGTTTCGCCGCGCGTATGGCTCCTTCAGGGGGATGAGAGCCGCGAGGTGGATATCCTGACCGATACGCTTATGACGGCCGACAGCGGCGCTCTGGGGTCGATAGCGGTGACGCTGCGCGAGCGTAGAAAGGAGGCGCGCCTATGATACGGCTGCGTATAGACGGTGTGGAGTGCGACCTGCCCGCACAGGAGTCACTCCCGCGCTTCGGCAAGATGTACGATCTGGCGGCGCTGGCCGACCCCTCGGCGGGGCGTACGGGGCGTGCGATGAGCTTCCGCCTGCCATCGTCGCCGTGTAACGATGCCGTGATGGGACGCGCGGCCGATATCTTCGGCGGGAGCTTCAACGACCGCCGCCATGAGGCCGAGGTGGAGGTCGACGGCACGGTGCTGCTCTCGGGGTCGGCCGTGCTGGAGGCGGTGGAGGAGGCGGCGCTGCCCGACACCGACGGCCCGCTCGATGCGGAGGAGGGGGCGGTCTGTGACGGCGCGGGGCGCGTGACCTACGTCGTGCGCGTGGCGGGGGATGCCGCCTCGTGGGCCGAGACGGCCGCACGCACCGACTTCGACGCCATAGCCCTCGACTATGATGCCGTGCTGGACGGCGATACGGTGATTGCGAGCTGGGACGACTCGTCGCCCGTGAAGTTCCTGCCCGTGCACCGCGACAGCTACGACGCCTCGTACAGCTCGACGAGCATCTATTCGCCGCAGCGTATCGGTTCGGTCGGGGACTACCACCCCTTCCTGAGTGTGGGGGCGCTGATGCGGGCGCTCTTCGCGGCGGGGGGATACGAGGCCGCGGGCAGCTTCATGGAGGGACCGCTGCTGCAGCGCCTCTACATGAGCGGCCGCTACGCCTCGGACTCGACCGAGCGTGCGGCATCGTCGATGGGCTTCTGCGCGGGCCGCACGTCGGAGGCTTCGGCCGAGGCCGACGGTATGGGGCGCGTCTATCTCTCGCCTCTGGTGCTGGCAAACTCTCTGGGCAACTTCGTCCAGACGGCCGACCCGGCCGCCGCGCCGGACCTCTACGCCAACGGCCGTGCGCTCACCATCGACGGCGAGGGGGTGCGTTTCACCCCCACGAGCGAGGTGACGGCGGGCTTCGAGCTGGTGATGGACTACACGACCGATTACCGTATCCTGACGCGCGAGCGTCTGGCGGGCTTCGACGCTCTCTATGTCGATTCGGGGTGCGACATCTCCTACCGTCTTGCCAACCCCTTCATCGACCGCAGGGAGTCGCTCACGGCGGGGACGACATACCGGTGTGTGGTCTTCGGCCATGCGGCGGGGGCGACATACCGCGTCGTGTGCCGTTACGGTACGCAGACTACGGCGCTGGCGATCTTCTCGGCGCGTACGGCCGAGGTGAGCATACCGGCCGGGGCGTCGGGGGCGCGCTGCGAGTTGCAGGTAGCCGCCGCGGACGGGTCATACGACCCCTATACGGGCGACTGGGCCCTCTACGACGGACATGTCGGCGAGACGGGCACCACACGTGTGGAGATGACGCTGCGCACGGCACCCGAACGTCTTTCGGCGGGCGTTGCGAAGAGCTTCGTGCGCATGTACCTGCACGGCGCCGAGCCCGGGCAGAGAGTAACCCTCGGCACGGGATGCCGTCTGCGTCCGGTCTTCTCGGCGGCGCCCGCCGCGGGCTCGCATATTCTCTTTGTCGACATGGCCCACTATGCGGTGAGCGGGCAGGAGTTTCTGGAGGCCGTGGGCCAGATGTTCAACCTCGTCTTCCGCAGCGACACGGCGCGACGTACGGTCACGGTCGAGAGCCTCGACGACTACCTGCGTGACGACGTTGTCGACTGGAGCGGACGTGTGGTGCTGAGTGCGGCGGCCGAGTCGTCGGACATGGCCTGCGAGGTGCACGAGCGGCGTACGCTGGCATACCGCTCCGAGGGGGGCGCCGTGGCGCGGTATAACGACTCGGCGGGCACGGTCATGGGGCAGTGGAGCTTCGACACCGCGTCGCAGGCGGCGCTGCGCGGCGAGCAGCGCGAGGTGAACAGGCTCTTCTGTCCCTCGCTGAATGCCGTGCAGGTCTACGCCTCGGCACCCTCGGCGTCGGTGGTGCAGGTGGGCGACCGCGACGGCGAGACGGAGACGGCCGCGCGAGTGGTGCTGTACGAGGGTATGAAGACGCTGCCTGCGGGCGAGAGGTGGGGATTCCCCTCGTATGGCGGGAGCTATCCCTATGCGGCGTTCCACCACGCCTCGCAGCGTCTCGACGGCACGCTGGCGGCCGGGGATGATCCCTTCACCCTCTGCTTCGAGGACCGTGACGGCGCCGAGGGCCTCCACACCCGCTACGATGCCCAGTGGCGGCAGCAGGCCTTGCGACGTCAGGTGCGGGTGACGGTGCGGCTGGCGCCGCACGAGCTGGCGGCGCTGCTGGACGGCTCTTCGGGGCAGGGTAATGTGCGGTCGCTGTTCCGTCTGGGTCGCGGTGTCGAGACGGCGCTCTACCGTCTGGGTGCCGTCGAGAGCTACGACGCGGCGACTGGTCAGGCGCAGTGTCTGATGCTGCGCTGCACGGAGGATTGAGTGCGGGGGCGCGCAACCCCGCACCCCCGCACCCTTGAATCCCTAATTCCACAAAAAACCGAAAAAGAAAACGATGCAAACGAAAATCACAATCAGAAACGAAGCCCAGACGTGTTACATCGACATCGAGGGCACGATAGGCATACCCGAGGAGCGGCAGTTCGGCGGCGACAAGAGCCGTGTGGCGACCTACGAGAAGTTCCGCCGCGAGGTGGCGCGCATATCGGAGGTAGCGGCGACGGCCGTAATAGTGAACATCCGCTCGACGGGAGGCGACGTGAACGACGCGCTGCTCATATACGAGGCGTTGCGGTCGCTCGGGGCGCGTATCACCACACGCTGCTACGGCTATACGGCTTCGGCCGCGACGGTCATAGCGCAGGCTGCGGACGAGGGCTGCCGCGAGATCTCGTCGAACGCCCTCTACCTGATCCACAATTCGGAGTGTGCGGTCGAGGGCAATGCCGAGACTCTGGCCTCGCGTGCGGAGCTGCTGCACAAGACCGACGTACGTCTGGCGCAGCTCTACGCCCAGCGCTCGGGCCGCGGGGAGGAGTTCTACGCGGCGCTTATGGCCGAGAACAACGGCGGGGGCCGCTGGCTTTCGGCCGAGGAGGCCGTATCGGCGGGTCTTGCCGACCGCATCTTCGACGGGCTGATGACGGGGGTTATACTTCCCGAGGGGACGCCCCTGCCTCCGCAGAAGGGTGACGGGGCGGCCGGCGGTGAGGACACGTCCTCGCAGCAGGGCGGCGACACGGCCCAGAGCGAGACGATACCTTCGGCGCGGGCCGAGAAACCCGACGGAGACGCTACGTGCGAGGTTGTCGAGAAGGCGGCCGCGGCCGTGGCGGGCGATGTGGTGAAGTGTGCGGTTCGCCGCTTTGCCCATTGCTGGGACAGGTTCATGGAGCGTGTGCGCTCGCGCCGCGAGGCACGGCGTGCGGCCCGTGACGAGGCCGAGGCCAAGGATGCAGCCGCGAAGACTGCGGCGGCAAAGACTGAGACGGCGACGGCGGAGGAGGAGAAGCATGAGAGCCTTGCGCGCAATGCCGTGTCGGCCTCGACGGTAGCCTTCGACGAGGGCCAGCGCCGCTATGGCGCCAGTGTGGTGCGCGCGGCGGAGGACCCCTCGACCGAACCGCTGAGTTCGGAGTCCAACGCCCTTGCCTACAAGGAGGATGCGCGTGTCTTCTCGTCGCTGCGATAGCGGCCGGGGGCGGCGCGCGGCGGTGATGCCGCCGTGGAGGCGGCCCCAATGGCGGCGCGGATGATGCGGCCGCCGCAAATGAATGTATAACAACAGAAAAAAAATCGAAAAATCATGTCTGGAATTATCGTAAATCCCAAAAATTACACGGGCCGCGAGCTCGAAACCATCTTTTTCCGTCCGCTGTTGAGCGGGCCGTCGGTCGAGTCGCTCGGCATACGCGTACTCTACAACATGCCCGTTCCGACGGTTGTGCAGTTGTGGGACCGCACGGGCAACGTGCTTCAGAGTTTCGACGAGGCGTCGTCGTGGGGCGGCGGCACCAAGAGCACGCACTATCAGAAGACGATCCCGCTGCAGCGCGTGAAGGCCGAGAACGCCTTCGGTGCGGCCGACTACTTCTCGACGGTGTTCGAGCTGATAACCAACCGCAGTGACGTTAACATGGAGGACCTGACGGGCACGGAGCTCGAGGCGGCCGAGACGGAGCTCTTCCGCAACGCCATCGCCGACAGCATACGCATGAATCTGTGGCTCGGCGACAAGGGCAACGAGTACGGCACGGGCTATACGAGCTTCGACGGACTGTTGAAGCTCATGACCGAGCGCATCAAGGATGGTTCGCTGCACCTGTCGAGCAACGAGTTGACGGAGCTGCTGGGCGAGTACTCGATCAAGGAGCTGTTCGACAAGCTCATACGCGGGTCGAGCCCCCGTCTGAAGGCTCTCTATCCCGAGGGTGAGGTCGCCTTCTTCGTCTCGTCGCGTCTGTACGAACTCTATGAGGACTATCTGGACGACATGTCGATGCCGGGCGGATATGAGGATACTCAGTTCGGCCGCGGGCAGCTCAAGTATCACGGTTTCCCGGTTATCGAGCTGAACCTCAATCCGGCACTGGCGTCGTCGACGCTCTCGCACGAGTTCTGTATCTTCACCGACCGCCGCAACCTTGTCATGGCGGTCAACACGGCCGACACGCCGGGTTCGGAGGTGCGCATGTGGTACAATCCCGACGAGATGGAGAATCGCCAGAGGGCGGTCTTCGCCATCGGCTGCGAGATCCTCGACGATGATCTGGTATCGGCATACATGGACGTCACAATCTAACGCAGGGCCATGTCCGAGGGTAAACAATACAAACCCGTAGGCGGGGTGGTCGCGGCCGAGCTCTTTGCGGTTCGCGGCCTCGCCTCGCCGGCGCAGATGACGGCAGGGACGGGCACGGCGGTGGAGCTGTGCGACGCCGGCTGTTCGTACAGCGAGACCTTTACGGTGGACGAGGGGCGTGTGAGCGTGGAGCATGTTCTGGTCCTTCGCGCCGACATGAAGCGTGCCGAGGCGTGGTTCGACGAGGCGTTCGTGGCGCGTTGCGGCGACGAGGGCGTTGCGGCGCTGGTGACGCTGGCCTCGGGCGAGACGCTTGTGGCGGGCTGGTCGCCGCGTTTCGGTTTCGAGCAGGCGCTGCGGCTGCGGTCGCTGGAGCTGCGCTCGGGCGCCGAGGCCGTAGACGAGCCGCATGCGGAGCTGACGCTGGCCGCAACCGACACCTCGCGCGCCGCCGCCCGTACAACCGTAAACGGTTAATCCCTAACCTCTAATGTAAATCGTACTGCTTATGGAAAACAACAGAACCAAAAGTGTGGCGGCGGTAGCCGACCGCAGTCCGCAGCCGCTGCTGGCGCTCTCGTCGCATGCGGTGTCGAGCGACAAATTCTGGCGTTGGGGCGATGACAACATGATGCCGGCGGTGCTGTCGCTCATGTCGCGGCGTTCGACCACCCACCGCCGCATCATAAACGACAAGGCCGACTATATTGCCGGCAAGGGCTTCTCTTTCGACGAGACGCAGCCGCTGCTGGCGGCGATGGTGGCGCGCGTGAACGGACGCGGGGAGTCACTGCGCACACTGCTGCACCGGCTGGCCTTCGACAAGATGCTCATGGGCAACGCCTTCATGGAGGTGGTGACGGATGCCGGGCACAGTTTTCTGGCGCTCTACCATCAGGATGCGTCGCGCTGCCGCGTGGCGCGCGACTCGCAGCACGTAATCATGCACCACGACTGGAGCGCATTCCGTTCGGAGGAGGCGGTGACGCTGCCCCTCTATCCGCTCTTCGAGCGTCAGGCCGACGGGTCGCTGCGCTCGATGGTGCACTACAAGGACTACGAGCCGATGTTCACACACTACGGCGTGCCGAAATATATCGCCGGCATGGGGGTCTCGGCCATAGCCTACAAGACCGACTGCTGGAACATCTCGCGTCTGGACAACTCGTTCCAGCTCTCGGGCGTGATGATGCTCGACGCCACGGCCGACAACGAGGCCGAGGCGGAGCGTATCGTGCGTATGGCCGAGAAGCGCTTCGCGGGCAACCCGGGGCAGGTGATGTTCGTAATACGCGAGGGCGCCGAGGATGACAACTCGCGTTTCATCCCCATCGAGTCGAGCAACGAGGGCGACTGGAACAGCCTCCACGAACAGGCTACGAGCGATATCGTGATAGCGCACTCGTGGTTCCGGTCGCTGAGCGGTCTGGACTACTCGTCGGGCTTCAGCTCGGAGCGCATACTGCACGAATACGAGGTTGCGCTCAATACGGTCATTCTGGCCGAGCAGGAGGAGCTGATGGAGCCCGTGCGCATACTCATGCGCGAGGTTGCGGGTGTGGATCCCTCGTCGCTGGAGATCATCAACCGCCCGCCGACACGCTCCAAACCGATCTACATGAAGGTTTGGGAGGCGCGCAAGGCCGACGGTCTGGACTACGATCCTGAGGACGAGCGCCAGCAGGCCTTCCTGTCGGAGATAACCAAATACAACGTGACCAAGATAGGTTGAACCGTGCCGCGTGCGGTGGTCTTCGGGCCGGCCGCACGGCGGCCTTAAAATGCGTATAATTATGGATAACGTGATCATAACGCCGGCCGAGGTGATAAGGCTGGCATTTGCGGACGGGGGATATGTCTCGCCCGAAGCCATCGGCGAGGGGGATATCACGGCGGCGGTGAGCCGCTGGGTGGAACCTGTGGCGGGGGCGGCCGTATGCGCGGCCGTGGCGTCGGGGCGCTATCCCGATCTGAAACCCCATCTGGCGGCCGCGGCCGCGGCATGTACGCGGCTGGAGGTTCAGCCGCGGCTCAACGTGCGTACGGGTCAGGCGGGGCTTACCGAGCCTGCGGGTATCTTTGCCGCAGCGGCGGCCGAGTCGGCGCGCATCGAGCTGATGCGGTCGCTCAAGGTGCAGGCGCACGCTATGCTGCTGCGCCTGACGGAGTATCTGGACGAGAACGCGGCGTCGATACCCGAATACGACCCGCGTGCAAACGTACTCAAACGATGTCGTACAGATGGAGGCTTTGTACAGATTTTTTAACGGTTGCGCCGTGTCGTTTGCGGCGCTGCTCGCGCCGCTGCCGCCGCTGGTGTGGTGCGTGACGCTCTTCATCGGCGTGGACTTCGTCACGGGGGTTGCGGCCTCGCGTGTGGAGGCGCGGCGCGAGGGGCGGGCGTGGCGTTTCGAGAGCCGCGAGGCGTGGCGCACGGCACAGAAACTCGGATTCGTGATCATAGCTCTGGGCATGGCATGCATGATCGACGCCGTTACGGCGGGGTTTTTCGCCCCCGACCTGACGCGGCTCTTCGCGGGTTTCGTGTGCGGTGTGGAGCTGTGGTCGTTTCTGGAGAACGCCTGCCGCATAAGCGACGCGCGGGCGCTGCGGTGGCTGAGCCGCTTCGTCGGCCGCGAGATAAAGAAGAAGGGAGGGGAGCGATGAGCCGCGGTGTGGATAATTGCAACCAGGGAAACATACGCCGCTCGCGCGTACGCTACCGCGGCGAGGTGCACCCCTCGCGCGATCCCGACTTCAAGCAGTTCGAGTCGATGGAGTGGGGCTACCGCGCCATGTTCGTGCTGCTGGACACCTACCGCCGCCGCTACGGGCTCGATACGGTGCGGGGCATGATCGCACGCTATGCTCCCACCGAGGAGAACGACACGGCGCGCTACGTGCGTACGGTGTGCGAGATGACGGGCATCGGCCCCGACGAGCGGCTCGATACGCGCAGCCGCGCGACGATGGTGCCTCTGGTAGCGGCAATGTCGTATGTCGAGAACGGCGTTGCGGCCGTGCGCGGGCAGGTCGAACGGGGATTTGATTTGGCCGCGGAGTGAAAATTTCGTAATTTTACCTTTGGCGGGAGTCGGGCGGCGGCCGCCGCCGCGGATAAATTTACGTATCTGGATGTGCGTGAGATTGTCCCTTCGGCGGCGCGGGCGTTGTCCCGTATGTAACGTATGAAATGAGAAAGAAGAGTCGCAGCCAATGCGCATGAGTCTCGAAAATATCGGGCGGCGTCTGTCGCGTGCGCCCATGCTCAAGGCCTTGGTGCCTTTGGTTGCCGGTATAGTCGTGGCCGGCCGCTGGTCTCTGCCCCTGTGGGGCGCCGCGGCCGGCCTTGTCGTATGTGTTGCGGCCGGTGTTGTGTGGCGGCATCGGGCGAGGGCCGACCTCTTCATTGCGGCGGCTATGTTCTTTGCGGGATGGTGTGCCGCGCAGATGCGGCCCGCGGTGCAGGCCCCGCAGGGTGAGAGGGTTATGGAGCTGACGGTGGACGAGGTTCTCACGCGCCGCGACGGCGTGACGCTCGCCGAGGGGCGTATCGTGGCCTTCGCCTCGGGGCGGGATGTCGAACGCTGCGGCGCCGTGGTGAGGATATGGGCCGATGGGACGCTGTCGCTGCGCGAAGGGGAGCGTCTGGAGGCTTTGTGCCGTGTGCGGCCCTTCGCCGACAACGGCTACGGGCGTTACATGCTGCGGGAGGGTGTGGCGGGGAGCGTGAGCCTCGACAGCATGCGTGTGATACGGCGCACGGAGACGCCGCTGCGCTGGGCGCGGCGGTTGCACCACAAGGCTGTCGGGCGGATCTCGCAACTCGGGCTCGATACGCCGACGCAGGCCGTAGTCGCGGCCATGGCCGTGGGCGACCGCTCGGGGCTGACGCCCGAGCTGCGGGACCGCTACGCCCGAAGCGGAACCTCACACCTGCTGGCCGTGTCGGGCCTGCACGTGGGCTTCGTATTCATCATAGTGAACCTGCTGCTGATGTGGATGCTGACGCTGTGGTACGGATATGCCGTGCGGTGTCTGGTCGTGGTGGCGGCGATATGGGTATATGCCGCCGTCACGGGATTCTCGCCGAGCGTGGTGCGTGCAGCCGTGATGTTCTCGGTGTTTCAGGTGTCGATGGCCTTGACCGTGCGTTTCGACTCGCTCAACTCGCTCTGCCTTACGGCCTGCATCATGCTTTTGGCCGATGCGCGGTCGCTGGCCGACGCTGGATTCCGGCTCTCGTTCCTCTCCGTCGCGGCCATACTCGAATGGGGCCTTCCGATCTACCGCGCAACCACACGCCCCGAGATCCTGATGGCATTCGTCCCATACAGGTCCGTCGGGCACGAGATCCGCTACATCGCCCTGCGCACGGTGCGAGTCGCGGCGCGGTGGGTATGGTGCGGTGTGATCATGGGAGCCGTGGCCAGCGTCGTGACGGCGCCGCTGGTGTCGTATCTGTTCGGGACGGTGTCGCTGTGGAGCGTGGTGGCGGGCCCGGCGTCGGTACTCCTGAGCGGCATCACGGTGGGTGCGGCCATGGTGTGGGTACTCTTCCCGCTGCCGCTGCTGCAGCCCGTGGCGGCGTGGGTCACGGCGCGGGCCGCAACATCTCTGGAGGCGTTGGTGGAGGCCTGCGCGGGAAATGACGCGATGATATGGGAGGGTTACGTCCCGGCCTCGGCCGCCGCGTGGGCGTATGTGGCGATGGCGGCCTTCACGCTGTGGCTCTGGAGTGTGCGCGACAGGAAGCGCCGGCGCAGAAGACGCAGAAAATGAGAAAAAAGAGTTGCTGTCGTGATTTTTTCGTATCTTTGCGCCCCGAAACGACGGCCTCGGCCGCCGATAGAACTTTTCCCCAAATGAAAGGCGTTTACACAATTCTTCTGCTCATCGTGTCGAACATCTTCATGACGTTCGCATGGTACGGCCACCTCAAACTCCAACAGATGAAGGTTATCTCGTCTTGGCCCCTCTATGCCGTGATACTCTTCTCGTGGGGTATCGCTCTGGCCGAATATTCGTGCCAGATCCCCGCCAACCGCATCGGCTTCGCCGGCAACGGCGGCCCCTTCTCGCTCATGCAGCTCAAGGTCATACAGGAGGTGATCACACTGGTTATATTCTCGATCTTCTCGGTGGTTGTTTTCCGCGGCGAGGCGCTGCACTGGAACCATCTGGCGGCGTTCGCATGTCTGGTTCTGGCCGTCTACTTCGTCTTCATGAAGTAGTGTGCGGCGGGGCTTCCGCAATCACAATATCGACGCGGCGGGTGCGGCCGTACGTATAGTGCGGTCGCGTTTGCCGCACGCGCGGTCGCGAAAAGCGGCGAGGGGCGGGTTTTTCGGGTAAAAATCCGTATCTTCGCAGAAAATATGTCTGTCCGATGCGACTGAGCGATATAATCACATTCTTCACCGACACGGTCTTCCGCAAGGGCGCGGGCGAATATCGCAATCCCGTGGCGCGGTGGGCGGTGCGGCAATACAAACTTCTGTTCTATACGGTGCAGGGCCTCTCCTCGCACGGCACGATGGTGCGCAGCGCGGCGCTCACGTTCTATACGCTCATGTCGCTGGTGCCGGTGGTGGCGCTGGTCTTCGCCGTGGTCAAGGGCTTCGGTCTGGCCGAGGGGCTCGAACAGAATCTCTATGAGGTGCTGCCCCAAAGCCCCGAGGTGATAGACTACGTCGTGGGCTTCGCGCAGAAGGCGCTGGCGCGCACGCAGGGCGGATGGGTGGCTCTGGTGGGTGTGCTGACGCTCTTCTGGGCCGTGATCAAGGTCTTCGGGTCGATCGAGGATGCATTCAACAATATCTGGGAGGTGCGCAGCACGCGCAGCGCCGCCCGCAAGTACGGCGACTATATAGCCGTTGTGGTCGTGGCCCCCATCCTCTGGGTCATATCCTCGTCGATGGGCAACTACGCCGCCGAGATTCTGGGCGTGGCGGGCTCGCCGGCGCTCGAGGTCCTCTCGCGCGCGGGCTCGCTCGTGGTGGCGTGGGTGATGTTCACCTTCATCTACGTGGTGCTCCCCTCGACGAAGGTGCGGTTTACCGCCGCCCTTACGGCCGGCGTGGTCGCCGGCACGGCCTTCGTGCTGTTCCAGTGGGGATATGTCTACCTGCAGCGGTGGATGACATCCTATAACGCCATCTACGGCAGCTTCGCCGCCCTGCCGCTGTTCCTGCTCTGGATGCAGATCTCGTGGGAGATACTCCTTCTCGGGGGCGAGTTGTCGTTCGCCTACCAGAACGTGGCGCGCTTCGACGAGGAGCGCGAGTCGCTGCTTGTGAGCTACGACTGCCGCCGCAAGCTGATGGTGGGGGTGATGGTTCTGGTCTCGCGTGCCTTCCGCGACGGGCGCGGCGCCGTCTCCTTCTCGGAGATACGCGACCGTCTGGATGTGCCGACACGTATCATGAACAACATACTCTACACTCTGGTGCAGGCGCGCCTGCTGAACGAGATACGCACCGAAGGGACGGATTACGACCTCGAATATGCCCCCGCGCGCGATATCTCGACGCTGCGCGTCTACGATATACTCTCGGCGGTGGATTCGCACGGCTTCGGCCGCGATACCATTGACATGCGCTCAAACCGCGAGCTGCGCCGCTGTGCCGAGGTTGTGGAGCGGCTGAAGGATGTGACGCGCGCGAGCGCGGAGAACGTGCTTCTCATAGACATTATGGACGGCGCGGAGCAGAAAAGCGAAGATTAGGAGAGTGCGGGTGAGTATTGTTTTGTGAAAGATATGACTGGACTTAAGGATATTTCGAGTGTGACGGTCGTGGGCAGCGGCAATGTTGCCGAGGCTCTGGCCGTGGCCGTGGCCGGGACTGAAGGCTTGGAGCTGCGCGGCATTGCCGCCCGCAACGCCGCTCGTGCGGCGCGTATAGCGGCCATGGCCGGAGGCGTATGGTCGGGCCCGATATCCGATGCTGCGGCGTCGGATCTATACCTTATCGCCGTGAGCGACCGTTCGGTTGCGGAGGTTGCGGCGGCGCTGCCGCACCGCGGCGGCGTGGCGGCGCATACGGCGGGGAGCGTGGCGGCGGATGTGCTGCGCGCGGCGGGATGGGAGAGGTACGGTGTCGTATATCCCTTCCAGACCTTCACCGCAGGCCGCAGGGTCGATTTCAGTCAGGTGCCGCTGTTCGTGGAGGGTTCGGACGAGGCGGCCGCATGCCTTCTTGAGGGGTTTGCACGGCGTCTGGGCCGTACGGTCTTCCGCGCCTCGTCGGAGCAGCGGCGCGCGGTGCACCTGACGGGGGTGCTGGCCTGCAACTTCGTCAACGCCCTCTACTCGATGGCGGCCGACTATCTGGCCTCGCGCGCCGCGCTGCATGTTGACGTTCTCCACCCCATAATCATGGAGACGGCACGCAAGGCCGTGGCTCTGGCGCACCCGCGCGACGGGCAGACGGGCCCTGCGGTGCGGAACGACCGTGCCGTGATCTCGCGGCATGAGGATATGCTGGCCGGGGAGCCGCTGCAGAGAGATATATACAGACTTTTAACCGAATATATATGGGAAACTTCAAGGAAGATATAGCCCGCACGCGCGCCTTCGTCTTCGACGTGGACGGGGTGCTGACCGACGGGGGCATCGTCCCCATCGACGGGGGCAAGGACTTTTTGCGCAAGTACAACGCCAAGGACGGCTATGCCGTGGCGTATGCCGTGCGGCGCGGATACAGGGTGTGCATCATATCGGGGGGGCGTGGCGACCTGCTTCGCAGCCGTATGGAGCGTCTGGGCGTGACGCGCATGTACCTCAATTGCATGAACAAACGCGAGGCGCTGCTGGAGTTCGCTGCCGACTACGGCATTGACCTTGCCGATACGATATACATGGGTGACGACATCCCCGATCTGGACTGCATGTCGATGGTCGGCATACCCGTATGCCCGAGCGACGCGTGCAGCGAGGTTGTGGAGGCGTCGCGGTATGTGTCGGAGTTCGCGGGGGGCCGTGGCGCCGTGCGCGACATCGTGGAGCAGACGCTGCGGGCGCAGGGCGAGTGGTGCTGCGACACGATGGGCGTAATGGGCGTGGCGTCGCGGTAGCAGCGCGCCCGGTGAGAATATGGAAGGTCCTGATTATTAAATTTATCCTGCCATGGAATTGAACAACATGGAAAACAATACCGAAAAGGATCCGGAAAAGGAAAACGGGATTTCGGACGAGGCCGAGCGTGCGGCGCGGCGCGAGCGGGTGTTCGGGTTTCTGCGTGCGCACGATATAGATTACGAAGTCTATTACCATCCCGAGGCGCCGACGATCGAGATTGCACGCCGTTATTGGCGGCGCGACGGCTCGAAGCACTGCAAGAACCTCTTTTTCCGCAACCACAAGGGCAACCGCCACTATCTCGTGGTGTTCGACTGCGAGCGCGAGCTGGCCATACACGATCTGGAGCACCGCCTGCATCAGGGCAAGCTGTCGTTCGCCTCGGAGCAGCGCATGGACCGGTATCTTGGTCTGCGTCCGGGGTCGGTTTCGCCCTTCGGACTTATAAACGATGCGGAGAACCACGTACACCTGTTTCTGGACCGCACGCTGCGTGATTATCCGTCGCTGAGCTTCCACCCGAACGACAACACGGCGACGGTGGTCATCTCGCAACAGATGTTCGGCCGTTATCTCGAGGCCGTGGGCAACACATACGAATACATATCTCTCTACGACGAGACCCAAACCGACCCGGCTGCGGAGGATCTGTAAGGAGCGCGTCCCCGCGGAGTGGCAGGGGCAGGAATATGTGCAGGGGGGGGGAGATCCGTATATGTTATGATGAAAAAATCCCCGCTGCCCGGGTAATGGGCGGCGGGGATTCCATTTCGGGCCGTGCGGGCTACTCCAGCTCGTCGAGGAACGACTCCAGCTCGCAGTACAGACGCTGCACGGGCAGCCCCATGACGTTGTAGAACGACCCCTCGATACCCTCGATGCCGACATACCCGATCCACTCCTGTATTCCGTAGCTTCCCGCCTTGTCCAGAGGTCGGTAGCGGTCGACGTAGTAGACGATCTCCTCGTCCGTAAGGGGGCGGAAGCGTACCGACGAGTGTGCGGCGAAGCAGCGGCTCCGTGCGGCCGTGCGCAGCGTCACGCCCGTGACCACCTCGTGGGCGCGTCCCGAGAGCAGGCGGAGCATGCGTATGGCTTCGTCGCGGTCGGCGGGCTTGCCCAGCACCTGCCCCGCGGCCACTACCACCGTGTCGGCCGTGAGCAGTATCTCGTGCGGCGCGATAGCGCGGGGATAGGCCTCGCTCTTCAGACGCGAGAGGTAGGGTGCGACCTGCTCCGCAGCCAGAGTGTCGGGATAACGCTCCTCGCACTCGAATCGCTCGGCCATACGGTATGCGAATCCCGCATCGGTGAGCAGCTGGCGCCGCCGCGGCGACTGCGACGCCAATATCAGCGTATATGGTTTCAATCTCTCCTGTAACAGCATATTTTTAGGGGTTGGGATGTCGTATTGCTTTGGTATGTTGGTTTGTTTCTGGATATGTCGTCTTGCTTTGGGATGTTGCAGGTGTTAATCCTTTTTATCCTTTTTGTCGGCGCGTGCTAACGGATATCGAAGTCGAGTAGGGTCTGCCCCTCGAGCGATGCTCGCAGCGTCTGACCCTCGTGTACGGGCCCGACGCCTGCGGGGGTGCCCGTATATATGAGGTCTCCGATGCGCAGGGTCATGTATTGCGACACGTGTGAGATGATCTCGTCGACCGTATAGAGCATCTGCGAGGTGTCGCCACGCTGGCAGACGCGGCCGTCTATCTCCATCTCGAACTTCAGCCTCTGGACGTCGCCCCCGAGCTGGGCGAGGGGTATGAATCGGGGCGAGAGGGCGGCCGAGTAGTCGAAACCCTTGCACACCTCCCACGGCAGGCCGCGGGCTATGGCGTCGCGCTGCAGGTCGCGGGCCGTGAAGTCTATGCCGAGCCCCACCTCGTCATAACAGCGGCGCGCGAAGCGGCGGTCGATGCACTTGGCCAGACGGTTGATCTTCACCACAAGCTCGCACTCGTAATGTATCTCTCGCGAGAAGGAGGGGATATAGAACGGGTCGTTGTTGCGCAGCAGCGCCGTGTCGGGCTTGAGGAAGAATACGGGGCCCGTGATACGCAGAGGATCTGCATCGTTATCGTTATTATGTCCGTTATGCTCCTCCTGCGGGCTGTTGCCGCTCTGTGCGGCGGCGCGGTCGCCCGTATCGAGACCCGTATCGTGCTGCAGCTCGGCCGCATGGGCGGCGTAGTTGCGCGCTATGCATATTATCTTCATACTCTTTGTCGTATTATCGTTTGCCTGAGGTCTTCTGCGTACGGAGTGCGGCTACCATGTCGGCGGCGAGGCGGTCGCTGACCCCCTCGCGCCCCATCATCTCGCGCAGGCGGTCGAAGTCGCGCAGCATGCTTTCGCGCCGCGCGCCGCCCGGGAGTATTGCCCGCAGCTCGGCCTCGGCCTCGGCGGGCGAGGGGTTGTGCTCCACCATCTCGCGCACGGCCTCGAAGCCGAGGTTGAGGTTTACGAGCGAGACATAGGGTATCTTGAGAACGTAGGGCTTGAGCTTCTCGTAGATCCACGGCACGCCGTAGACGACAAGTTCGGGGATGCCGAGCAGGGCTGTCTCGAGTGTGGCCGTGCCCGATGTGACGACGGCCGCCTCGGAGATGCTTAGAAGCTCGTATGTGGCGTCGCATACGGTCGCCACGGGCATGTCCCGGGTCATACGGTCATACTCCGCGCGCTCGATCCACGACACCCCCGCCACGACAAACTGCCGGTCGGGCATGCGTCGTGCGATGTGGGCCATGAATTTGAGGTTGGCGCGTATCTCGCTGCGGCGGCTGCCTGCGAGCAGCGCCACGATGGGGCGGCTGTCGAGTCCGTGGTCGCGGCGGAACTGCCCGGGCGAGGGGAACGAGGGGCGTCGTGCGGCTATGGCGTCGGCCAAGGGGTTGCCCGCGAAGTGGGGCTCGATGCCCTTCGAACGGAAATACTCCCCCTCGAATGGGAATATCGTGTAGAGACGGTCGACATATCGCCGCAGCTGCCTAACGCGCCACTCCTTCCATGCCCACACCTTGGGTGCGATGTAGTAGAAGACGGGGATGCCGCGTTCGTGTGCGAAACGTGCCATGCGGAGGTTGAAGCCCGGGTAGTCGATCAGTATGAGCACGTCGGGCGCGAAGCGTTCGATGTCGCGGCGGCACTCGCCGAACTGCCCGAGTATCGTCGGCAGGTTGCGCACGACCTCGGCGATGCCGAAGAATGAGGTGTCGCGGTAGTGCTTGGCGAGGTTTTGGGCTCCGCCCGCCGCGGCCATCATGTCGCCGCCCCAGAAACGGAATACGGCATCGGCATCGGCCTTGAGGATGCCGCGCATAAGGTTGGCGCCGTGCAGGTCGCCCGAAGGCTCGCCGGCTATAAGGTAGTATCGCATAGTGAATCCGAATTTATGCCGCCTTACTCCTTGCCGTTCTCCAGAAGGTCGGGGCGCAGGCGGCGGGTGCGCTCCCACGCTTGGTCGTCCTGCCACTTCTCTATCTCGGCGAAGTTGCCCGACAGCAGCACGCCGGGCACGCGCCAGCCGCGGAACTCCGCGGGCCGCGTATATACGGGCGGCGCGAGCAGGTTGTCCTGAAACGAGTCGGTGAGTGCCGACGCCTCGTCGCCGATGGCCCCGGGGATGATGCGCACGACCGAGTCGGCGATGATGCATGCGGCCAGCTCGCCCCCCGTCAGCACATAGTCGCCTATGGAGATCTCGCGCGTGATCAGGTGGTCGCGCACGCGCTGGTCGACACCCTTGTAGTGTCCGCAGAGGATGATGATGTTCTCGAGCGTCGAGAGGCGGTTGGCCTCGTGCTGGTTGTACTGTATGCCGTCGGGCGAGGTGTATATAACCTCGTCATACGTGCGCTCGCTCTGCAGCTGCTCGATGGCGCGGAATATCGGTTCGGGCTTCATCACCATGCCCGCCTCCCCGCCGAAGGGGTAGTCGTCGACGGTGCGGCGGCGGTCGAAGGTGTAGTCGCGCAGGTTGTGGATGACGATCTGGACGAGACCCTTCTCCTGCGCCCGCTTGAGGATCGACTCGTTCAGGGGCGAGGCGACCAGCTCGGGTACTACGGTTATGATGTCTATTCTCATTGTTCGATAGGCTCTTTGTAACGGAATATTATGTCGCGGCCGTCATCGGCGGCCGTGTCGAGGGGGTGTTCGCGTCCGTCGTCGCCGAGGGTGAAGGGTGCGTATCCCTCGCTGCCGAACTGCGCGATAAGGCTCCGGCGGTTGTCGCCGCCGCTCTCGACGAGGATCGTGGGGTGGTGGCGCCGCACGAGGGGCATCATCTCCCCCAGAACGACACACTCGTAACCCTCGATGTCGCACTTTATGAAGTCTATGCGGTCCACATCGGCGAAGAGCGAGCTTCCGCGCCGCATCTGCGCCTTGAAGCGTATGGCGTCGCCACGGGCGTTGCGGCCGTCGTCGACGAAGTTGCGTCCCGTGCCGAAGTATCCGGCCGCGGCAACCGAGTCGTTGGCCATCTCGACGGGGCGGTCGCCGTCGCCGAGGGCGCAGTTGAGGATGTGGACGTTGTCGCGGCCGCGAAGGTTGCGGCGCAGCACCTCGCAGATTACGGGTACGGGCTCCACGGCATAGACCCGTCCCTCGGGGCCGACGATGCGCGACATGGGCCGCGTATAGTATCCGAGGTTGGCCCCTATGTCGATGGCCGTGTCGCCGGGGCGCAGCAGCCGGGGCAGGTGGTAGGCATACTCCAGTGCGCGGGTGTGGCGGCCGAGCCCGAGGGCCAGCGTGAGGAAGTAGAGGCGGCTGACGGCGAGCAGGTATGCGCGCAGCGGCAGCAGCCGGTAGAGAAGCCTGTGCAGCAGCCTATTCATACCGCACCTCGTTGTTTAGCACCTCGACGATGAAGGGGTTGTAGAGGGCCTCGTGCCCGAGGTCGCTCTGGTCGCCGTGTCCCGGATATATCTTCACGTCGTCGCCCAGCGGCATGATCTTGTCGAGGATCGAACGCATGATCCACGTATAGTCTCCGCCGGGCATGTCGGTGCGGCCGATCGACTCGCGGAAGAGCGTGTCGCCCGTAAATAGGATCTTGGCGGCGGGGTGGTGGAAGACCACGTGTCCGGGCGTATGTCCGGGTGTGGCGATGATGTCGAGGGTCGTCTCCCCGAAGGAGATGGTGTCGCGGCCGTCGAGGTCGATGTCTATTGTCTGGGGCATGGGGCCCGCATGCACGCCGAAGAGCTCGGCCCCCACACCCGCCGTCTCGAGCAGGAAGCCGTCGCGCGAGGAGAGGGCGAAGGGTACGCCGTAGCGGCGGCGCAGGAACTCCACACCCATCGTATGGTCGAAGTGCCCGTGTGTGTTGAGTGCGAGTACGGGTTTGAGGCCCCGCTCGGCGATGAAGTTCTCGAGGGTATGGTTTTCGCGCTCGTTCGTGTTGCCGGCGTCGATGACGGCGGCCTCGAGGGTGTGGTCCCACACAACGTAGGTATTCTCCTGTATGGGGTTGAATACCATTCGTGCTATCTTTATCATTGCAAAGTCTTCTTTGGGCGTCGCATGACGCCGGTTATACGGGTCAAAGTTAGCAATTTTGCACGAGACGGCCCCACGGCGGCGGACAAAATCGGATTCAAAGTCCCGTTTTGCGCCGTTCCGGCCCCGACGTGGCAGGCAAACCTGCATTTGCTCCCGCGTCGGGCTTGTTTTTGCCCTTGTTTATTCGTATCTTTGTCACAGGATCGCGAGTCCGCCGCAGTCGCCGTGCGCGACATCTTTTCCCGCGGCCGCCGCGTGCGGCACGAGGGATGACTGTCCGCGAAAGCGCGGATCAAGAGGGCATCTGTATGTATTGTGCGGATATACGACTGACGGGGTGATTCCGATCAAGGGTCAAATTATATCAATTTGATTTGTTTTAAAGGCAATGTCATGCCCTTGAAGCTCAGGAGGAACGTATCCACATTCCTCCTGTTTTTTCGATGATTCGTTATGCTGGTTACGGTACAATACCCCGTGGTCGACTGCCGCGGACTCGTGAGTGAGGAGTCGTACAAGCTGGTGAAGCCCTACTTCGCCAACCCCTCGCCCAATGAGTTCATGCGCAACTTCGGGCGTGTGGGTCGGCGCGACATCTCCTATCGTGACTACTGCCGCAACGAGGATATATTCTGCCGTGCCGACAATGCGGTGCACATGCCGGCGATGTACCCCGTCTCGGAGGGTGTCGTGGCGGCGCGCGCCCGCAGCCGCATCTTCAGCAACGGGGCCAACCTCTACCGTGTAGAGGTGCGTATGGAGGTCTATGCCGCCGAGGGTGTGGCGTGGCCCGAGGATCTGCTCTGTCGCATGGCGTCGGTGCCGCTCAGGGTGCGCGGGGAGGGTGGACGTTACGTCACGTGCCGCGTGGCCGATGCGGGCGAGGCGTTGGCGCAGCTCTACCTGCGGTCGACAACGTCGGCGGCGCATCTGGCCGAGGTGCGGCGCCACTGGGTGAGCGTGGGCGAACCCGTCATGATGGTCGAGACGTGCGGGGCTTACGAGCAGCCCTTCGCGGCGGCCGCGGCCGAGGTTGCGGGCCCGTGGTCGGAGTGGTGCGGACTCTCGTTCTGCCGCGTGGCGACTGCCGCGGCGGCGGCTGCCCCGCAGGGCGTATCTCCGGCGGGCGGCGTGCAGGGTGCGGCGGCGAAGAAAATGCCGGTACGTAGATCGGCGCCAAAGGGGCCGGCGGTGCCTGCCGCGGGCGGGGATGCGGCCCTGTCGGGCATGGCCTGCTGGGTTGTGGCGCGCCGCGACATGGAGACCGGAAGCCGCCGGATACCGGTATTGAGGACGCTGCTGTTCCGCATACATGGCGAGAAACAGAGCCTGCTGCTCACGGCGCGCTTTATCTCGATGGCTTACGGCGGCGCGGGCACGGGCATCAATGCGGCGCGGGCACGCGGATATGTGGCCGGCACGATAGACGGCCTGCTTCGCAACCGACGGTTCAACATGCCTCAGGGCGAGCTGGTGGATTACGCCTTCGCCATCGACAACAACCATGCGCGCGAGGATTACGAACGCATACTCGATGTTGTGCGGCAGTGGCAGGACCAGTTCATGGAGGAGGATCTGGTTCTGCTGTTCCGCAGGATCGACTACGACAAGATTATAAACGACATCGTGGCGCTGCCCGACTACTATGTCAATACGTTCTGGCACGAGGTGGTGTCTCGGCTGAGGCAGCGCAACAAGGTGGGGGTCAAGAGCCTGCTGCGCAAGTCGCGGCCTCTGGTTGCGGCCCTTGCGCGCGATATGGCCACGGGTGCCATCATCAACATGCTGCTCGGGGGCTGATGCCGCCCGCATGCCGCGCGGGGCGCAGGAAACGCCATACTGAACAACAATATACGGAACAATATACGGAGACGCCATACGGAAACGGGCGGGAGATCTCTTTCGGGGAGACCTTCCGCCCGTAATGCCTTACGTGCGGCGCAGCCGTCGGCGGCACTGTCTGTGCGGTTACTTGGTGTTGAGCACGAAACGTGCCGAGACGTTGTAGGTGATAGTCATCTGCTTGATGTCGACCTCGGGCTCGGCGCCTGCGGCCATGGCCTCGTCGGTGGCCATCGAGTTCTTCATCATGAGGTTTGCACGCATGGCGACGGGCTGGGTGTCGGTCGTGTAGTCGGTGATCTCGTAGCAGGGGCCTATCGACTGCCCGATGGCTCCGGCCAGCTGCTCGGCACGCTCCTTGGCGTTGCGTATGGCGGCCATGCGGGCTTCGGTGCGGTACTCGTCCAGTTTCGAGCAGGCCACGCGCGTCAGGTCGACGTTGGTGATGCCTGCGGCGTTGAGCACATCGAATACCTTGCGGGCCTCGTCTGCCGTGGATACCTTCAACTCGTACTGCGACGACGAAAGCGACGAGCGGCGCTTGAAGAACGAGCTCGACATGTCGGCTACGCTGAGCTGCTTCTCGATGTTGATGCCGCACTTGCGCAGGGCGCTGAACATGGCCTTGCGCTGCTCGTCGAGCGTGATCTTGCCCTTCGAGTCGCTCTCGTCGAGGCTGATCGACAGATAGAGTATGTCGGGCGTAACCTTTAGCTGTGACGACCCGTTGACCGTTACGCTGGGGATCGTCTCTCCGAAATCCTGTGCCGTGGCGGCCGTGAACGCCATAAGGGCGGCTGCGGCCATCAATAACATCCTTTTCATAGTCTTGGGATATTTAGGTGTTTATGGTGTTGGTTAGAAAAGTTGCGTTGTGGGGTCTACCGGCGGTCGAGGCGCACGACATTCTCCACATGGTGGGTGTGGGGGAACATGTCGACGGGCTGCACGGCGGTGACGCGGTAGGCCGCATCGAGAAGGGACAAATCGCGTGCCTGCGTTGCGGGGTTGCAGCTGACGTAGACTATACGCTCGGGCGCGGCGCGCAGTATGACCTCGATGACGCGGGGGTCGACACCCGCACGCGGCGGGTCGAGGATCATGACGTCGGGCTGGCCGTTACGGGCGATGAAGTCGTCGTTGAGCACATCCTTCATGTCGCCGGCATAGAAGCGCGTATTGCGTATGCCGTTTGCCTCGGAGTTGAGGCGCGCATCCTCGATGGCCTCGGGGACATACTCCACGCCTATGACCGAGCGTGCGGCCGCGGCGCAGAAGTTGGCTATGGTGCCCGTGCCGGTATAGAGGTCGTAGAGGGTCTCGGTGCCGGTCAGGGCGGCGAAGCCTCGCGCAACCTTGTATAGCTCGTATGCCTGCTCGGAGTTTGTCTGGTAGAATGATTTGGGCCCCACGCGGAAAAGGAGCCCCTCCATGCGCTCGAGGATATGCTCGCGGCCGCGGTAGAGCGTGTGCTGCAGGTCGGAGATCGAGTCGTTGAGCTTGGTGTTGACGACGTAGTAGAGCGACGTGATCTGCGGGAAGCGCTCCGACATGTGGTCCAGCAGGGCGGTGATGCGCTGGCGGTCATCCTCGGCGAAGACCACTATGACCATCACCTCGCCCGTGGAGGCGGTGCGTATGACCATGTTGCGCATGAGCCCCTCGTGGCGGCGCACGTCATGGAACGTATATCCGTGTGCGATGCAGAAGGCGCGCGTGTCGTTGCGTATGTCGTTCGAGGGGTCGGGCTGCAGGTAGCAGCGGTCGATGTCGAGCACCTTGTCGAAGCTGTCGGGTATGTGGAATCCGAGGGCGGGCTCGCGCTCGATCTCGGCGCCGGAGGCTATCTCCTCGTATGTGAGCCACCGCTTGTCGGAGAATGTGAATTCGAGCTTGTTGCGGTAATACTGCTGCCGTGCCGAGCCGAGGCACGGGCGCACTTCGGGCAGCTCGATCTTGCCTATGCGCGAGAGCTGGTCGCGCACCTGTGCGGTCTTGAATCGCAGCTGCTCGTCGTATGGGAGGTTCTGCCACTTGCAGCCGCCGCAGACACCGAAGTGGCTGCAGAAGGGCTCCACACGCAGGGGCGAGCGGCGCACGAAGCGTACGACGCTGCCCTCCATGTATCGTGTCCGCTTGCGGCGTATCTGCACGTCGACCACGTCGCCCGGGACGGTCATGGGTACGAATACGACCTTGTCGCCGACGCGGCCCATGGCCTTTCCTTCGGCGGCGAGGGTGGTTATCTCGAGGGCCTCGATGATGGGGTAATCATGTCTTTTTCTTGCCATATTTTCCTCTGCACTCTATCTTTTGAACGTCTTGTTTCGAATTTTATTGCTCAGGTTGCGGCCGAGGGCCGAGACCGAGTCTGCCGCCACGAGCAGCGTCACCGCCCCGATGATCATGACTATGGCGGCGAATATGCGCAGCGTCATGGGCTCGGCGAATACCAGCGTGCCGCATACGACGGCCGTGACGGGCTCGAGGGCGCCGAGGATGGATGTGGCGGTGGAGCCTATGTACCGTACCGAGACCACGAGCGATGTGCACGACACCACCGTGGGCACTATCGCCAGCAGCAGCACGAGACCCCATGCGTCGGCCGAGGGTATGGCTTGCAGGTGCGAGCCGAATCCCGTGCGGGCGAAGAAGATGAGGGCGCCCGAGGCGAGCGACCAGAATGCCACCTTGGATCCGCGGAGCGAGCGTACGCGCGACTTGTTGACGATGATGATGTATGCGGCGTAGGCGAGGGCGGCGGTGAAGGTGAGGGCCAGACCTGCGGGGGATATCGTCTGTCTCTTATACACATCTCCGAGCCCACGAGACTAAGGCGAATCTCGTATG
>URBK01000020.1 GCA_900546065.1 uncultured Alistipes sp. | reverse complement strand
TAACTCAATTCTATCACTATATCTTTCCGCATTTCACTTTTTTGTAGTAACTTTGCGCATCAAACTAATAAAGAGTAACCGTTATGTTGACACTCAAGCAAATCAGGGACGACAAGGAAGCGGCCATCCGGCGTCTTGCCAAGAAGGGCGTTGATGCCGCCCCCATCATAGCCAAGATCGAGCAGCTGGACGACCGACGCAAGGCCATACAGGCCGAGTTGGATTCGTGCCTAGCGGAGCAGAACGCCGCGGCCAAGCAGATCGGCATGCTCATCGCTCAGGGCAAGCGCGAGGAGGCCGAGGAGAAGAAACGTTTTGTGGCCTCGCTGAAGGCGCGGTCGAACGACCTGACGGCACAGCACCAGTCGGTGAGCAACGAGCTGCAGTCGCAGATCGTGCTGTTGCCCAACTTCCCTGCGGATATAGTACCCGAGGGCAAGTCGTCGGACGACAATGTCGTGGTCAAGCTGGTCGAGAACTATACGAAGCTGTCGGACGATGCGCTGCCGCACTGGGAGCTGGCCCGCAAGTACGATATCATAGACTTCGATCTGGGTGTCAAGCTGACGGGTGCTGGCTTCCCCGTCTACAAGGGCAAGGGAGCGCGTCTGCAGCGTGCGCTGATAAACTATTTTCTGGACTGCAACACGCGTGCGGGCTACCTTGAGGTGGAGCCTCCGGTTATGGTGAACGAGGCTTCGGGCTTCGGCACGGGCCAGCTGCCCGACAAGGAGGGACAGATGTACCACGCCACGCTCGACAACTTCTACCTTGTGCCGACGGCCGAGGTACCCGTGACGAACATCTACCGCGACGTCATCCTCGACGAGAAGGACTTTCCGGTTAAGATGACGGCCTATACGCCGTGCTTCCGCCGCGAGGCCGGATCCTACGGCAAGGATGTGCGCGGCCTGAACCGCCTGCACCAGTTCGACAAGGTCGAGATCGTGCAGCTGTCGCTGCCCGAGAAGTCGTACGAGGCTCTGGACGGCATGGTTGCACACGTCGAGTCGCTGGTTCAGTCGCTGGGTCTGCCCTACCGTATCGTACGTCTGTGCGGCGGCGACCTGTCGTTCACCTCGGCGCTGACATACGATTTCGAGGTCTACTCGGAGGCGCAGAAACGGTGGCTTGAGGTGTCGTCGGTATCGAACTTCGAGTCGTTCCAAGCCAACCGCCTGCACCTGCGCTACCGCGACGCCAACAAGAAGATGCAGCTGGCACATACGCTCAACGGCTCGTCGCTGGCGCTGCCGCGTATCGTAGCGGCGCTGCTGGAGGACTTCCAGACCCCCGAGGGCATACGCATACCCGATGTGCTGGTACCCTACACGGGATTTGATATTATCAAATAATTTTCTACATTTGTAATCGGCTACGGCAAACTTTTAACTCTTAAAACAAACGAAACTATGGCTTACAAGATTTCCAATTCGTGTGTCGCTTGCGGCACCTGCATCGACGAGTGCCCCGTAGAGGCTATCTCGGCAGGCGATATCTATGTTATCGACCCCGACAAGTGCATCGATTGCGGCACCTGCGCAGGCGTATGCCCGAGCGAGGCCATCGCCCCCGCGGAATAAGCGGCCGGCACCGGCAAAAACGGGGAATGCCTCACGGGGTGTTCCCCGTTTTCTTTATGGGAACGGGGGCTTATGGGGAGGGGGCCTTATGGGGACGGATCCTTTATGGAGACAGATCCTCTATGGAGACGGAGACGGAGCGGAGACGGGGGCTTTATTAAGAGGACCCTTTATTGAGACGGACCCTCTATGGAGACGGAGGCTGGGCTGAGAAGGACTCTTTATTGAGAAGGGATTCTTTATTGAGACGGGGGCCGACGGAGATGTGCCCTGCTGTGGGCCGAGGGCTTTTGTCTGTTCCCGTATATAAAAAAATTCACCGTATCGAGACGGGGCGTCGGGTTGAGGCTCGGCGCGAGGCAAAGGATACGATATAATACGATATAAATATATTATGGAACTAAAGGAATTTTTGGAACATGTGAATCGTCGGGAGATGTTGAATACGCCCGAGATATATGAATTCATGAACCGCATGAGCGACACGGCGCGTCGCATCACGTGCCGCATCAACGGCGAATACCACACGCCGGAGCAGATACGCGATCTGGTGTCGGAGCTGTTCGGTTACCGTGTGGACGAGACGTTCCGTCTCTTTCCGCCCTTCTACACCGACTTCGGCCGCAACATACATGTCGGCCGCAACGTCTTCATCAATGCCGCGTGCCACTTTCAGGATCAGGGCGGCGTCACGATCGGCGACGGCTGCCTGATAGGGCATGCCGTGGTCTTTGCGACTCTGAACCACAGCATGAACCCTGCGGAGCGTGCGGCCATGACGCCCGCGCCGATAGTTCTGGGCCGGAACGTATGGGTAGGCTCCAACTCGACCATATTGCAGGGTGTCACGATCGGCGACAATGCGGTGATTGCGGCGGGTGCGGTGGTTACGAAGGACGTGGCGCCGGATACCATCGTCGGGGGCGTGCCGGCACGCTATATCCGCCATATCTGACGGTTCGGGCGGCCTTCGGTAACGGAGACGAATCGGGAGGCGACGAGAGGGCCGGAGGCCGACAAAACCATAAATGAAGGGTATAAAACAGGACGGGAGACGACATCTGCTTTGTCGTCTCCCGTCTCTTTATGCCGCAACGGGGGTATATGCGGCATGTCTGTTTTGCGCGGTTACTCCTCGGCCTCGGTTGCGTCGGCGTCGCGCTTGATTGTCATGTTGCGGCGCGGGTCGTTCTTGACATCGATCGTGGGGCCCTTTTTGCGCATGGGTGCGGGTGCCATGCCGTCATTGTCCATGCCTGCGGGGCGCCCCATGCCGAAACGGGGCTTGCCGTTGTTGTTTGGCATGCGGCGGTGCATGCGTGCCGACTGCAGCTGCTCGTAACGCTCATACTGCGCCTCGTTGAGTATGCCCTTCATCTGCTGCGACATCTCCTCCTGCTCCTTCTTCATCTGCTCCATACGTTTCTGCTGCGCCTCCGACTGCTTGAGACACAACTTGTAAACCTTGTCATACTGGTCATCGCCGAGCAGCAGCTGCTGCTTCATGCGGTCGGCCTTCATCTTGGCCATCTGCTCGACCGTAGGCGCCTGCTTGGGCTGCTGCTGGTTGTCGGGCTCCTGAGCTGCGGCGGCCCCCATGACGAGGGTCAACGCCATCATACAAAGATACTTTTTCATAACAGGTCTATTTTTAGTGTTGTACAATATATAATCAATGCCTTTCGGTGTATTGCAAAGATAGGGCCCGAAACGAAAATTTAAGCATCGTGCAGCCGTGAAAAACCCTATTCGGTGTGCGAACCGCCGCGGCGGCGGGGGTGAAACAACCCTTTCCGCGCCGCCCGTGTTGTAAAAATAACGTTTTTCGGCGTAATTTTCTTACGCGGCCGATAATCCCTGAACACAATCCACACGCCGCGAAGAATCCCGCATTGCAAACAATCTTTCGGGGGAGCGTGGCGGCCGATGATCCCCAAATACAATTCACACGCCGTCAGGAAATCCCGCACGGCAAACAATCTTTCGGGGAAGCGTGGAATAATCCCCGAACACAATTCACACGCCGTGAGGAAATCCCGCATTGCAAACAATTTCGGAGATAGACGCGGGCCGATTTTCGCGTAAAAAACCGAAGACCTTTTCACGGAGTAAAAGTGCGAAGCATTCGGTTTAGGGAAAATCTGACAGCGGCCCGAAATTTTTGCCTTGCGGCAGTTTTTGGGGATACCTTTTTGCTGCCAAAAAGGTATCGAAAGCTATTTCATTATGAATGTCAAAGAGAGTAGGAGGGCAATTGCCATTGGACAGGGGAAATAAAGTAGGAAAGCAATTTTCATTATGAAGGGCAAAGAGAGGGGAGGGCTATTCCCATTGGACAAGGTCAAAGAGAGGGGGCGTAAAGATCCGAAAAAGAAAATCCCTGCCCGCATAATGCAGACAGGGATTTTCCGTATCGGGCGGGATGGTGCGTCAGTCGAGGGTTATCTCGTCGACGAAGAGGAATCCCGGATAGCCCTTGGCGCCGTGCCATTCGGGTATCGAGTGCTCCGAGAAGACCAGAACCTTGACATAGCGGCAGGTGACGGGATCGAACTTGAGGGTGTGGGTATAGACTCCGTTTCCGTCGTTGCTCTTCATTGCGGGGGATGTTTCGGCGGCCACCTCTCTGAACTGCGTGCCGTCGTCCGAGACCAGCACGGTTGCGCCGCGCGAATCGAATATCCAGTCACCCTTCTCGACACATGTGCGGAATCCCGCGGACGATATCTCGGTCGGTGCGCCGAGGTCGATGACGGCCTCGAGGTCGGTGCCGCAGAAGCCTATCCAGCGGCCGGTCTTGTAGTTGCGGTCGCCCGTGAGGCCGTCGGCGAGGGCCGATGCCCCGTCGAATGTGTAGCTCGGGTGCGATGCCTGCAACAGCTTGACGGGCTTTGCCGTAGCCTTGCTGAAGTGTATGGCGTCGGTTGTGGTGCGCGAGACGGCGCCGTTCTCGCGCAGGGCCACCGTGCGCAGCACCGCATCCGAAGATATGACTATCGTATCCTCGATTACGGGCGAGGCGGCCGTAGGCTGCGAGCCGTCGAGGGTGTAGTGTACGGGCGCGTCGTCTATGGTCGAGGCGGTTACGGCGATGGTGCCGTCGGCGGTGTCGGGGTGTATGTCGAGCTCCACGTCGAAGATATGCGTGGCGTAGTTCCACCCCTTGACGTCATATATGCGGCAGAGGCGTGCCGTGCGGCGCAGGAACTGCTCGTAGACCTTCTTTTCGGGGGCGCACCACTGCGTCTCGGCGAGTGCGGCCATGCGCGGCAGCACCATATACTGCACCTGTGCCATGTCGGGGATATATTCGGTCCAGAGGTTTGCCTGCACGCCCACGATGTACCGCTGCTCGTCGGGAGAGAGCGAGCGGGGCATGGGCTCGTAGGAATATACGCGCTCGATGGGGAGGTATCCGCCTATGGCGAGGGGCTCCGCGGCGGTATCCTTGGCCTGATAGTAGTCGAAGTAGTGGTATGTGTTGGGTGTCATGATGACGTCGTGGTGGAGGCGTGCCGCGGCTATTCCGCCGCCCTCGCCGCGCCATGACATGACGGTGGCTCCCGGGGCGAGGCCGCCCTCGAGGATCTCGTCCCAGCCGATCATGCGGCGTCCGTTCGCGGCGAGGAACTCCGCCGCCTGAGAGATGACGTAGCTCTGGAGCCGCTGCTCCTTGGTGTGGGTCTCGTCCGACTTGAGCCCGAGCTGGGCGATGCGGGCCTGACACTTGGGACAGCTCTCCCACCGCACCTTGGGGCACTCGTCGCCGCCGACGTGGATATACTCCGAGGGGAATATGTCGATGATCTCGGCCAGCACATCCTTGATGAAGGTTATGGTGGCGTCGTTTCCGGCGCAGAGGACGTCGTCCGAGATTCCCCACTGCATCCATACGTCGTACGGGCCGCCCGTACATCCGAGGTCGGGATATGCTGCCAGCGCGGCCTGCATGTGGCCCGGCATGTCGATCTCGGGGATGACGGTGATGTAACGCTCGGCGGCGTAGGCGACGATGTCGCGCGCCTCGTCCTGCGTATAGAATCCGCCGTATGGCTTGCCGTCATACTCGCCCGAGTTGCGGCCGATGACGGTCTGCTTGCGCTGCGACCCGACCTCCGTAAGGCGCGGGTACTTCCTGATCTCGATGCGCCAGCCCTGATCGTCGGTCAGGTGCCAGTGGAAGCGGTTTATGTTGTGCAGGGCGAGCATGTCGATGTATGTCTTGACCTCCTCTACGGTGAAGAAGTGGCGCGAGACGTCGAGGTGCATGCCGCGGTATGCGAATCGCGGAGAGTCGGTGACCGTCACGGGCGCCATGCGGCACTGGCCCTTCGTGACGCCCACGGCCTTGCGCATGGTCTGTATGCCGTAGAATACACCTGCGGGGGTGGGGGCGGTGATGGTGACGCCGTCGGCCGCGACCTCCATGCGGTAGCCTTCGGGGTTGTCGGTGACGGGCCCGAGGGCGAGGGTCACGGCAGGACCTTCGGCGCTGCCCTCGGCGGGAGTGAGCTTAAGGCCCGTCTGCTCGCCGATATATTCGGCAAGGAAGCCGGCATTGCGGCGCATGGCCTCGTCGCCGGCGGGATAGATTATGGCGGTGCCGTTCTTGAGGAGGAAGGGTTCGCCCTCCGCCGCCGTCACCTCGAGGGGTGCGGGCACGATGTCGTAGTCGGCCTCGGCCGTCCTTGAACACGATACGGCGGCCGTCATTGCCGCTGCCGCCATTGCGGCGCAGAGTGTGCGGGTCAGATGTTCCATTTTCATAAGCGGGATCTGTTAGGTTTGTATTCGGTTTGCGGGCGGCGCGCGTCGGGTCGGGACCTCTTCTGCGTTGCATTCATCGCCTGCGGTTGTCTCTCTTACTCTTCGGAGTGCTCCCCGGGTTTTGTCTATGGGCCTGCGTTTTAGCTGTTCGGGGCGGGGCACATCCTGTATTATCCAAATATAGTGAAAAAAATTATACGCACAGCCGACGGCGGCGAAATTATCTTCATGTGTGCGAATTATGTCGTCGGGGATGTTCGTGCGTGGGCGGAATATTGTAATTACTTATCCGCAATTTGCCCCGGCCGGAGACTTTCCTTGTTTTTGACTTTGCCTTAAACAGGATGCGCCTCGGCCGAGTCAAATATTAAAATATTTGTCTCTGCTCTCGGCTTTCACTATTTTTGACTTCGTCTTAAACAGGATGCGCCTCGGCATAGCCAAATATTAAAATATTTGCCTCTGCCCTCGGCTTTCACTATTTTTGCCATGGGAAAATGTCCGGATTATGATGACGATAGTGATAGCGGCAGTGGTGATGGCGGTGCTGCCCGACATATATGTATGGCACGTGCTTGCACGTGCGGGTGTCTCGACGATGTGGTGTGCGGCGTCGGTGGTGCCGACCGTGGTGCTGGTGGCCGTGGCGGCCGTGGGCATGGCGGGGCATGTCACACCCGCCGTGATGAGGATATTCTTCGCGGTGCTGTTGTGCGTGAGCCTCCCGAAGCTGCTCTTTACGGTGGTGTCATTGGCGGGGCGTGCCGCGGCTCTGGTCGTGCCCGCAGCGGCGCATTTTGTGAATGTGGGGGCTGCGGCGCTGGCCGTGGTGACGGCGGCGGCTTTCCTCTACGGTTTTGTCTTCGGCTGGCGGCGCATCGTGGTGCGCGAGGTGGAGATCTCCTCGCCGCGCCTGCCCGAGGCCTTCGACGGCTACCGCATGGCCCATATCTCGGACCTGCATCTGGGAACATACGGCAACGATACCGCATTCGTACACCGCTTCGTGGAGCGTGTCAACTCGCTGCACCCCGACGTGATACTCTTCACGGGAGACCTTGTCAACTCGTCCGCCGCGGAGGTGGAGCCGTACGTGGCGGTGCTGTCGCGGCTGCGGGCGCCGGAGGGCGTGGTGTCGGTTCTGGGCAACCACGACTATTGCGAATACAACCGTTACGGGACGCGTGACGGGGCGCGCCGCCAGCTCGAGCGTCTGATCTCGCTGGAGCGGGGAATGGGGTGGCGGCTGCTTCTGGACGAGAGTGTGGAGGTGCGGCGCGGTGCGGCGGCCATAGCCGTCATAGGCGTCGAGAATACGGGGCGTCCGCCCTTCCCCGCGCGGGGCAACCTGCGGCGGGCGATGGAGGGGGTGGCCGACACCACATTCAAGATACTCCTTACGCACGACCCGTCGCACTGGCGGCATGAGGTGCTGCCCGCAACGGATGTCGACCTGACGCTGTCGGGACATACGCACGCCGTGCAGCTGCGTATAGGGTGCTTCTCGCCCGCGCGGTGGGTCTATCCCGAGTGGGGCGGCGTCTACCGCGATGGCGACCGTACGCTGCACGTATCGGTAGGTGAGGGCGGCACGGTGCCGTTCCGTCTGGGGGCGTGGCCCGAAATCGACATCATAACGCTGCGCCGCCGGAAATAGAGTGTCCTCTTGCGTATATCTCCCGTGGGAAGCAGCGGGGCGGCGTGTGTGACTCTATCCCCGTAACGTGGTGTCCTTTTGTCCTATTTGTGCCCGTATGCGTTATTCAAATTATTTATTTTCAACGACAAAGCGAATCTTGGCGGGATTTTGGCATCTTTGTGTAGGCGATGCTTCCACATGACCAATACAGCGACAAATGAGTAAGTTGAGAATATATATCGCCATTGCGCTGGGTGTGCTGCTTGCGCCGCAGGCCCTGTGCGAGAACTATCCGATACGCGGCCGCGTGATCGACCGTCTGACGCGCCGCGGCGTGGCCTATGCGGCCGTAGTGATCGTGGGGCAGGGGACGAAGGGGGCCTCGGCCGACGCCGAGGGAGAGTTTGTCATCGAGGGTGTCGCGCCGGGCATATACCGTCTCGAGGCCTCGATGCTGGGTTACAAGACGACCGTCACACCCGAATATCTGGTCTCGGCGGCCACGCCATTCATCGAGATCGAGATGGACGAGGAGAGTCAGGGTGTCGATGCCGTGACGGTGCGGTCCACGCCATTCCGCCGCACGGTGGAGAGCCCCGTGTCAATGAACGTCATCGGCCTGCGCGAGATTGAGAAGAGCCCCGGCTCGAACCGCGACATCGCCCGCATCGTACGCTCCTATCCGGGTGTGTCGTTCTCGCCCGTAGGCTACCGCAACGACCTTATAGTGCGCGGCGGCGGCCCCTCGGAGAACCGCTTCTTCATGGACGGCATCGAGATCCCCAACATCAACCACTTCGCCACGCAGGGGGCGTCGGGCGGCCCCGTGAGCATCGTCAACGCCGACCTTATCCGCGAGATCAACTTCTATACGGGGGCCTTCCCCGCGGACCGTGCTGGGGGCATGAGCTCGGTGCTGGACTTCAGCCTGCGGGACGGCGACCCCGAGCGGCAGAGCTTCAAGGCGACGCTCGGGGCCTCGGAGGTGGGGCTGAGCGGCAGCGGCCATATTGGCGGGCGCACGACATATATCTTCTCGGCGCGGCAATCCTATCTGCAGATGCTCTTCAAGCTGTTGGGGCTCCCCTTCCTGCCGAACTATATCGACGCTCAGGTCAAGATCAAGAGCCGCCTCTCGGATCGTGACGAGGTGACGGTATTGGCTCTTGCGGGCATCGACGACATGCGACTGAATACCGACCAGACGGGCGAGAGTGCCGAATACCTTCTGAGCTACCTGCCGCAGCTCAAGCAGGAGACCTTCACCGTGGGGACGTCATACCGCCACTACGGGGGGCGGCATGTGCAGAGCGTGTCGCTGGGACATACCTATCTGAACAACCGCAATCTGAAATATCTCGACAACGACTCCTCGTCGGAGGATAACCTGCGTCTTCGGCTGCGGGCCGTGGAGCAGAAGACGACGCTGCGGGCCGAGAATACCTCGTATGTCGGGCGCTGGAAGATCCGCGAGGGCATCGAGGCGGGCTATTCGTACTACAACAACCACACGCTGCAACGCCTCTATGCTGAGCAGACGACGACCCTTGCGGACTATTCGACGCGCCTCGGGACGCTCTTCTGGGGCCTGTTCCTCACGGCCGACTACACCTCGCGCGACAACCGCCTGACGGCGTCGGCGGGAGTGCGTGCCGACGGGTGCGACTACTCGGGGCCGATGGCGCGCTTCTGGATGCGGCCCTCGCCGCGCGTGTCGGTGTCGTATGCGCTGAGCGACAGCTGGTCTGTGAGCGCCGCAAGCGGTATATACTACCAGCTGCCGCCATATACGGCCCTCGGATACAAGGATGCGGCGGGTGTGCTTGTGAACCGCTCGCTGAAATACATGCACGTGGTATCCTCGTCGGCGGGTGTGGACTACCGCCTTCGCGACCGCCTTATCGTGACGCTTCAGGGCTTCTACAAGGCTTATGGCGACATCCCGCTCTCGCTGCGCGACGACATACCCCTTACGTGCAAGGGCAACGACTACGGCACCGTTGGCGATGAGCCTCTGGTGTCGGAGGCCGACGGCCGCGCCTACGGCCTTGAGGCTATGGTGCGGTGGCAGATCGCGGGCCGCGTGAACGTCATAGGCTCGGCGACGTTATACAGCAGCGAGTACCGCCGGGGCCGCGGCGACCGGTATATCGCCTCGGCATGGGACAACCGCTTCGTGGTGAACGTGAGCGGCACCTACGACTTCGGCCGCCACTGGAGCGCGGGGGCGAAGCTGAGCGCCATCGGGGGCGCGCCATATACGCCCTACGACGTGGAGCTCTCGTCGCTCAAGCAGGCGTGGGACGCGCAGGGACGACCCTATTACGACTACTCGCGCTACAACAGCGAGCGCTTGCCTGCCTTCGCGCAGCTGGACGTGCGTGTGGACAAGGTCTTCTATTTCAAGCGGTGGATGCTGGGCTTCTATGTCGACATACAGAACATCACGGGCAGCAAGCTGCGCCAGCCCGACGTGCTGATGAGCACGGGCATCGTGGAGAACCCGACGGCACCGGTGTCGGAGCAGCGCTACCGCATGAAATATATCCCCCAGTCGAGCGGCTCGCTGGTGCCGACGCTGGGTATCACGGTGGAGTTCTGACCGGCCGTGAATGCGGTGACAGTGCGTAGGGCGGAGATTATCTTGCCGCCGTATCGGGTGTAAAATCAATTAAAGATTATTTGCGACGGATGTCATGACGACGGCGGCGACGGCGGCGGTTTCGGTGCGGAGGCGCTGGCGGCCGAGGGTCACGGCGCGGAAGCCGTTGCGGGCGGCGAGGGCTATCTCCTCGGGCGAGAAGTCCCCTTCGGGGCCTATCATGATGACCGACTCTATGCCCTTGCCGACGGCGCGGGGAAGGTATATCTTCTCATCGGGGCTCTCGGCGCAGTGGGCGATGAGGCGCACGGGCGCGGACGTCGAGGCCACCAGGTCGGCGAAGCGCGTCATGGGGTCGAGCTGCGGCAGGAAGGCCTTGAGCGACTGTTTCATGGCCGAGACGACAATACGGCGGGCGCGCTCGTCGTTTATGGAGCGTCGCTCGCTGTGGTCGCACCTGAGGGGCACGATGCGCGTTACGCCCACCTCGACGGCCTTTTCGAGGAACCACTCGAAACGGTCGATATTCTTTGTGGGGGCTACGGCCATTGTGAGCGTATATGGGAGTCGTTCGTAGTCGGGGATTGTCTCCACGACCTCGACGGTGCAGTGTTTGGGTGCGGCCTCGACGATGCGGGCGCGGTAGAGCGTGCCGCGGCCGTCGGTCAGGTGGAGCGTGTCGCCCGCGCCCATGCGCAGCACGCGGACGCAATGTTTCGACTCCTCCTCGCCGAGCGTATGCAGGGGCGGAACGATGTCGGGGGCGTAGAATAGTTGCATTGCTGTTGTGGGTTGATGCTTGTTGCGGCAAAGATAGTGAAAGCCGAGAGCAGAAACAAATCGGAAACTCCGTTCCCGGATTTGGTTATGCCGAGGCGCATCCTGTTTAAGACGAAGTCAAAAACAACGAAAGCATGGCGGCGCTGCAAATCAAATACCCTGTTTCGACGGGCTGTGCGGTGATTATACTTTTATTATGCGGCCGAATGTCGAGACCCGTGCGCGGGAAGTGAAGGGAAGAATCGGTGGCGGCCGATGCGGGCGAAACGGTATATTTTTGTATTTTTGTAGTCGGGCCGCGCTGCCGGCCGCAAAAAAGTGTATCTATGAGAGGAATATTGGGATTATCGTTTACATTGATTTTGGCCATGACATTTACTTCGTGCAACCGTAAGACGACCGAGACGGAGAATCAGCTTCTGGTCGAGACGTGGGATACGCCCTTCGGGGTGCCGCCCTTCGACCGTATCTCGACGGGGAATTTTGCGCCGGCGCTGGAGCAGGGCATGTCGCTGCACAACGAGCAGATCGACGCCATCGTCACGTTGAAGGAGCGCCCGACGTTCGACAACGTGATTGCGGCGTATGACAATTCGGGCCGTATCCTGTCGCGTGCGTGGACTATTTTCGGCATGCTGAACGCGGCCGACACCAATGAGGAGATGCAGGCGGTGGCGGCACGGATGTCGCCGCTGATGACGGCTCACTATGACGCCATTATGATGAACGACGCGCTCTTTGCGAAGGTGCGTGAGGTTTATGATGGCCGTATGTCTGCGGGGCTTACGGCCGAGCAGCTGCGGCTGACGGAGAAGACCTACGACGGGTTCGTGCGGGCGGGGGCATTGCTTTCGGCGGAGCAGAAGCAGCGCCTCAAGCAGATAAACTCACGCCTTTCGGAGTTGTCGGTGACCTTTGCGGAGAATCTTCTTGCTGAGAACAATGCCTACACGCTGGAGGTTGCCGTGGACAGCCTTGTGGGGCTTCCGCTGACGGTGCGGGATGCGGCTCTGGACGCGGGCGAGGCCCGCGGCCGCAAGGGACGCTATATCTTCACTCTCGACAAGCCGAGTATGATCCCCTTCCTTACCTATGCGAAGAACCGCGCGCTGCGGCGCGAGATATACGAGGCCTACCTTACGCGGTGCAACCACGACGACGAACACGACAACAAGGCCGTGGTGTCGGAGATGGCGCGTCTGCGCAGCGAGAAGGCCCGTCTGCTGGGCTACGACAGCTATGCGGCCTATGTCACGGCGGACGAGATGGCGGGCACGCCCGAGGCCGTCTATGCCGTTCTGGATGAGATCTGGACACCGGCTCTGGAGCGTGCGCGTGCCGAGGTGGAGCGTATGGAGCCGCTGCTGCGGCGCGACGAGGGGAGCGAGGCGACGCTGGAGCCGTGGGACTGGTGGTACTATGCCGAGAAGGTGCGCGAGGCCGAGTATGACATCTCGGAGAGCAAGGTGCGCGACTACCTGTCGCTGGACAACGTCAAGGGCGGTATCTTCTTCCTTGCCAACCGCTTGTACGGGATTACGTTCCGACCCGTTACGGTGCCCCTCTACAACGAGGAGTGCGAGGCATACGAGGTGCTCGATACGGACGACACGACGCTCGGCATCCTCTATTTCGACTTCCATCCGCGTGCGGGCAAGCAGGGGGGCGCGTGGTGCGGCACCTTCACTGAGCCCTTGTACGACAGCGAGGGGCGGCGTCAGGGCCCTGCCGTGAGCGTCGTATGCAACTTCACGCCGCCGTCGGGCCGCACGCCGGCGCTGCTGTCGCTGGACGAGACGCAGACGCTCTTCCACGAGTTCGGGCATGCGCTGCACTGCCTCTTCTCGGAGGTGCGTTATCGCGGCCTGTCGGAGGTCGAGGGTGACTTCGTGGAGCTGCCGTCGCAGATAATGGAGAACTGGGCGCTGTCGCCCGAGCTGCTGCGACAGTATGCCGTCAACTACCGCACGGGCGAGGTGATGCCCGAGGAGATGATCGAGCGCATCGAGCGCAGCCGCCTCTTCAATACGGGTTTCACGACTACGGAGCTTGTGGCGGCGGCGCTCTCGGATATGGATATACACTCGCTGACGGACGGCGAGGTGGGCGACGTGAACGCCTTCGAGCGTGAGGCGCTTACCGTAAAGAGGGGACTTATCCCGCAGATCGCGCCGCGCTACCGCTATCCCTATTTCAGCCATATCTTCGACGGCGGCTATGCCTCGGGATATTACTTCTATATCTGGGCTGAGGTTCTGGACAAGGATGCCTTCCAAGCCTTTGTCGAGAGCGGCGATTTGCTGAGCCGCGACGTGGCGGAGCGTTTCCGCCGCGAGATCCTCTTGCGCGGCGGCAGCCGCAGCGGTATGGATATGTACCGTGCCTTCCGCGGGGCCGATCCCGACGACAAGGCGCTGCTTCGCGCCCGTGGATTTATCGAGGACGTACCTTCGGCCGGGACGGATACACTCCGACTGGATGTGGGCGTCGTGGATACGCGTGCGCAGGCACGGGCACGGGCCGAGCGGTCGCGCCGCGAGCGTGCCGAGGCGCGTGCGGCCGACTCGCTGGCACGCCTGCGCGAGGCCGACTCTCTGGCGGCTTTGGGCCTTACGGCAGAGGATGAGGCCGAGGTAACGAATAATATGAAGAGAATATGAATTGCGACAACGACAATAATATGACAGAGGGTGCGCAGCGGCGCAATCCCCTTCTTGAGGAGTGGCATACGCCCCATGCGACGCCTCCCTTTTCGCGTATAGGCGTCGGGGATTACCTTCCGGCCTTCGAGGCGGCTATCGCGGTCTCGCGTGCGGAGGTTGCGGCCATAGCGTCGAATGCCGCGCCCGCGACCTTTGAGAATACGGTTGCGGCGCTGGAGCGTCAGGGTGCGCTTCTGGAGCGCGTCTCGGGCCTCTTTTTCAACCTGCGCGAGGCCGATACCTCGGACGAGATGGAGGAGGTTGCCGAACGCGTGCAGCCCGCGCTGACGGCCCTGAGTAACGACATAGGGCTCGACGCGGGGCTTTTCGCCCGTGTGAAGGCGGTGTGGGAGGGCCCGCGCGAGGGCCTCTCGGAGACGGACATACGTCTTCTGGAGCAGACATATAAGGGTTTCGTCCGTTCGGGCGCTGCCCTCTCGGACGAGGATAAGGCACTTTACAGACAATATACCGAGGAACTCTCGGCCGCGACGCTCCGCTTCGGCCGCAACGCTCTGGATGCAACGAATGCCTTCGCGGTGAACATAACCGACGCGGAGCAGGTAGCGGAGCTTCCGGAGTTCGTGCGCGAGATGATGGCGGCGGATGCCGCGGCGCGCGGCGAGAAGGGATGGACGGTGACGCTCAAGACCCCGAGTTACCTCCCCTTCATGACCTACTCGTCGCAGCGCGGGATCAAGGAGCGGCTCTACCGCGCCTATAATTCGCGTGCTCTGGGGGGCGAGTGGGACAACGGGCCCCTTATCGAACGCATCGTGACGCTTCGCGGCCGCATAGCGCGGCTGCTGGGCTACGACACCTATGCCGACTATGTTCTGGCGGAGCGTATGGCGGGGTCGACGGCGGCGGTGCGGTCGTTTCTGGAGGAGCTGCGCACGGCGACGCTCTCATGGGCGCATCGCGATGTGGAGACGGTCGCGGCCTATGCGCGCGAGCAGGGGCTGACCTCGGAGATGATGCCGTGGGACTGGGCATACTATACCGAACGTTACAAGTCGGCGCACTACGCCGTGGATGACGAGCAGGTGAAACCCTACCTGCGTCTGGATAATGTGGTGCGTGGCGTCTTCCTGCTGGCGGAGCGGCTCTACGGACTCCATTTCACACGCGCCGAGGGTGTCGATGTCTACCATCCCGACGTGGAGGCCTACGAGGTGACGGATGCCGACGGGAGCTTCCTTGCGGTGTTGTATCTCGACTTCTTCCCCCGCGCGTCGAAGCGGTCGGGGGCGTGGATGACCGAGTTCCGCGGCACGAGCCGCACGGCCGACGGCGTCGAGACGCGGCCTCTGGTGTCGCTGGTGATGAACTTCACGCGGCCGACGGCCTCGGCACCCTCGCTGCTTACGTTCGACGAGCTGACGACACTGCTGCACGAATTCGGACATGCGCTGCACGGGATGCTGGCACGCGGGGAGTACGAGTCTCTGAACGGCACCAACGTCTGCCGCGACTTCGTGGAGCTGCCGTCGCAGATGATGGAGTATTGGGCCACGGAGAAGGAGTATCTCGACCTCTGGGCCGAGCACTACCAGACGGGCGAGCGCATACCCGCTGACCTTGTCGGGCGCATCGTTGCGGCGAAGAACTACCTTGCGGCCTATGCCAACGTGCGTCAGGTGTCGTTCGGTCTTATCGACATGGCGTGGCATACGCTCCGCGGGGCGTGGAGCGGCTCGGTCGAGGCGTTCGAACGCGAGGCGGCACGCTCGGTGCAGGTCATTCCCGCGGTGGAGCATACGGCCATGAGCACATCCTTCACCCATATCTTCGCCGGGGGCTATGCGGCGGGTTATTACGGTTACAAGTGGTCTGAGGTGCTGGCGGCCGACGCCTTCTCGCTCTTCCGCGAGCGGGGCATCTTCGACCGCGCTACGGCCGCAGCCTTCCGCCATCTGCTCGAACAGGGCGACCAGCGCCCCGCGATGGATATATATGTCGAGTTCCGCGGCCACCGTCCCGCCACCGAGGCCCTTATCCGCGAGATGGGTATCGGCACGGAGAATGGCGGCACGGAGGATACCGAAGAGACAAAACCCGAAAAGAAGTAAACCCCGAAAAGAATTAAAACCCAAAAATAAGTGTATAGAGAGATGAAAATCAGAGCAAGAGTGATTCTGGCGGCCGCGGCAGTGTTGTGTACGGTGGCCTCATACGGGCAGAAGCGGAGCGGCAACCCCATATTCGAGGGGCGCTATGCCGACCCCGAGGGTGTGGTCTTCGGCAACACCTATTGGATCTATCCCACCTATTCGGCACCATTTGACGATCAGCTGTTCTTCGACGCCTTCTCGTCGAAGGATCTGGTGAAGTGGACCAAGCATGAGCGTATCATCGACTCGTCGCGCATAAAGTGGCTGCGGCGTGCGTTGTGGGCCCCCGCCGCCATAGAGAAGGATGGAAAGTATTATCTCTTCTTCGGTGCGAACGACGTGCATGAGGGCGAGATCGGCGGCATAGGCGTAGCCGTGGCGGACAACCCCGCAGGGCCGTTCGAGGACTATCTGGGCAAGCCCCTTATCGGTGAGATCATCAACGGCGCGCAGCCCATCGACCAGTTCGTATTCAAGGACAAGGACGGCACGCTCTACATGTATTACGGCGGCTGGCGCCACTGCAATGTCGCCAAGCTGCGTGACGACCTGCGCGGGTTCGTCCCCTTCGACGACGGCGAGACCTTCAAGGAGGTTACGCCCGAGGGTTATGTCGAGGGGCCGTTCATGTTCATCCGCGACGGCAAGTATTACTTCATGTGGTCGGAGGGCGGCTGGACAGGCCCCGACTATCGTGTGGCCTATGCCGTGTCGGACAACCCGCTGGGCCCCTTCGTGCGCAAGGGCGTGATCCTGCGCACGGATGAGAATGTGGCTACGGGTGCGGGTCACCACTCCGTGCTGCACAACCCCCGCAGCGGCAAGTATTATATCGTCTATCACCGTCACCCTCTGGGTTCGACCGACGGCAACGACCGCGTTACGTGCATCGACCTTCTGGAGTTCGACGAGAACGGCGATATCCTGCCCGTGAAGATGACCTTCGAGGGCGTCGGCCGCGACAAACTCAAATAACGGGTCGAACAACGGAGCGACCCGTCAACAGGAAACAAGCCGCAGAGTTTATGCTCTGCGGCTTGTTTTTATTCTTTTCTATGTTTCCCTCTCACTTTAACTCTCGTCTCTATCTTACGGCTCGGCCCTTTCACTCGTCACCCTCTTTCCTCTCTCTCTCGTCTCCTTCTCTCTCTGTTCTCCTTCGCTATGCCCCTTCGCTCGGCCCCCGTTAGGCGTTGCGGTTGTAGCGGAAGGTGTTCTTCACCACGCCCGCATGCTCGAGGAAGTAACGCTGGGCCTTGAGCAGGTTGCGCGCCTGCAGGATCATGGTCTTGGTCTCGCTCAGGACGGTGAGGTATAGCATGCTGGCCTTGGTGTTGCCCTCGCCCTCGTTTATACGCATAAGCTCCGACTTGATGGTGGCGGCGATGCGTTCGAACAGGTCGTCACGCATGATGAGCACGGTGTCTATCTCCGAGAAGTCGTTGGTGGTGAGCATGCGGTTGATGCTGCCGTATATCTCGGCCACCTCGTCGTTTATGCGCATCAGGTCGGATGTCTGTTCGCGCGAGAGACCCTCGTGGTTGTTGTCTATGTGTTCGTATGCGGGGCGTGTGATGTGTACCAGCGCCTTGGCTATCTCGCTCAGGTAGTCGACCACCTGCACGTAGTAGAGCGAGAGTTCGAGTCCCGAGCCCTTGAGGCGGCGCAGCGTGGGCATGAGCGAATATTTGAGCTTGCGGCTCTGCTCGTATATGTCGTCCGACTCGCGTATAAGCTCCTTGAGGGCCTTGCGGTTCTCCTTGAATACGGCGACAAGGGTGCGGTCGTAGATCTGCGTTGCGAGCTTCATCATGCGGCACACCTCCTCGACGATGGTGTCGACGGCGTCGCGTTCCTCGACCTTCTCCTGCTGTACGGGCTCCTTCTTGGCCTTGAACGAGAAGTTGCTCTTGAGGAGCATGTAGAGGCATACGACGGTTATGATGACGAATGCCACGTTGCCGCCCCAGATGAGTAGTAGACCCGTTGCGAGGGCTATGATGAATCCGCCGATGGCCGTAGAGAACCAGCCGACGATTACGGTCATGACGCCCGTGATGCGGTAGACGGCGCTTTCGCGTCCCCACGCCTTGTCGGCGAGCGACGATCCCATCGCCACCATGAAACATACGTATGTGGTCGAGAGGGGGAGTTTGAGCGACGTTGCGAGCGATATGAGCAGTGCGGATGTGGTGAGGTTTACCGTTGCGCGGATCATGTCGTAGGGGGCTCCGCTGTGCTCGATGTCGGTGTATTCGAATCGCCGTGCGACGAAGCGCTTGACGAAGTCGGGCGTGACGCGGTCGACGGCGCCCGAGACGTTGAGGGCGGCGCGGACGATGCTGCGCGAGAAGAGGTTCGATCCGTAGCGCGACTCGTCCTCATTGGCCTGCGAGGAGAGCGATATCTCGGTCTCGGTTACGTGCATGGCCTTGCGCGAGGTCCAGAGCGTGAGTATCATGATGACGCCGGCCGAGAGCATGAAGAGCATGTTTGCGGGGATGTTGTCGTTCAGGGCCGACATCATTATGTCGGTCGAGCCCTCGGCGCGTGCGACCGAGTAGGCGTCGAAGCCCGCGATGGGTACGCCGATGAAGTTCACAAGGTCGTTTCCGGCGAATGCGAGCGCGAGGGCGAATGTTCCCGAGAGGATCGTAAGGCGCAGGATGTTGATGCGGAAGAGCTGGAGGAACGCCAGCAGCACGGAACATGCCACCCAGCAGAGGAATATCGCCAGCAGCAGGTTGCGGTCTATCCACTCGACGAATGGCGTGCCGTCGATGACGAACTTGAGGGCCTTGAATAGGGCGAAGTAGACGATTGCGGTGAGCGATGCCCCGCACCAGAGGGCGCCGAAGCGGCGGAAGACGGCCATGTACCGGAACGAGAATATGAGGCGCGAGATCCACATCATGATTGTACCGCACGTGAAGGCTATGACTACCGAGAGGAGTATGGCCGATATTATACCCATCGCGCGTGTTGTGTTGATGAACTCGCCGATGTCGGTGAGCAGCAGCTGGGGGTGTGTCGCTATCTTGTAGCCCGATACGGCCACGGCCGAGCCCAGAAGGCAGAATATGAGCGATACGGTTGTGGATGTAGGCAGACCCATCGAGTTGTAGATGTCGAGCAGGATGACGTTTGCGAACATGACGGCTATGTAGAGTGTCATGACCTCGTGGAATGTGAACATCGAGGGGTTGAACATTCCGTTTCGGGCCACCTCCATCATTCCGCTGGAGGATATTACGCCGAGGAGTATGCCGACGGATGCGACGGTGAGTATGACCTTCATTCCGGCGACCTTGGAGCCGATGGCCGAGTTGAGGAAGTTGACGGCGTCGTTGGTGACGCCGACGTAGAGGCCCGAGATGGCCAGAATTGCCAGAATGACGATGGCGATGGTGTATATTTCGCTCATAGCTGAGTCGTTTAATATGGTCGTGGAGGCTCGCGCGCCCCCGCGAAAAGCACCTCAAAGTTACGGCTCATGATCCACAAGACCTCGGCCGCGGCGCAACATTAACGTAAAGGTAACGATCTGTTAACGCAAATTTAATACTGCGCGCGGCGGCGGGGCGTGACAAAGAGGTTAAGTTTCGAAACAAAACGCCGTATTTCGTAAAATAATCCGTATATTTGTCTCTACTAACAGCCCGAATCCTCTTGAGGGTGCCGTTTGCGGTTTGGGCCGCAAGACGGCGGCGGAGGGAGCGGGACACTAACCCACCTTGACTATGAAACGTGTAATCATTGCGGCTATGGCCCTGATGCTGGCGGCGTCGACCGTGACGGCATCCGACCGCGGCGGCAGACGCCGTGCGGCAAAATCACCCGAGTACCATGTTGCGGCCTATATCTGGCCCTCGTGTCACGATGATCCCGTAGGGCGGCGTGTGCTCTGGGGCGATGGTGACGGCGAGTGGGAGATCATCAAGCGGGGCACGCCCCGTTTCGACGGCCACTACCAGCCCAAGCAGCCGCTCTGGGGCTATGAGCATGACGATGACCCGCGTGTTATGGAGCGGTGGATCGACGCGGCGACCGACCACGGCATCAATGTCTTTGTCTTCGACTGGTACTGGTTCGACGGGGGCCCGTTTCTGGAGGGTTGCCTCAATGACGGCTTCCTGAAGGCTCGCAACCGCGACAAGATGCAGTTCTACGTCATGTGGGCCAACCATACCGTTGCGCGCAACTACTGGAACTGCCACCGCTACGGCGACGATACGTCGACGCTGTGGCGCGGTGCGGTCGACGAGGAGAATTTCCGCAAGGTCGTGGACCGTGTGATCAAACAATATTTTTCGCAGCCCAACTACTTCAAGATCGACGGCTGCCCTGTCTTCGCCATCTTCTCGATGGACGAGCTTCTGGCCTCGTTCGGCGGGAGCGTGGAGCGTACGCACGAGGCTATTGAGTATTTCCGCAGCAAGGTGCGCGAGGCGGGCTTTCCGGACCTCTGCCTGCAGATGATGAACAACGATACGCGTGATGTGGCGGCCGAGCGGCTCGAAGGCATCGGTGTCGACTGCACGACACAGTACGGTTGGGGCACGGCGCGCCGCGAGGATTACCTCCGCTGGGCGAAGGAGGGCTACGAGGCTACGGAGCGTCTGGGCGCGCTGATCGACAAGCCGCACTTCCCGTCTGTATCTATCGGCTGGGACGATACGCCGCGCTTCCCGGCCAAGGGCAAGGCCGACGTGGTGCATTACAACGTGACGCCGCAGGCCTTCGCTATGGCCCTGCAACGTGCAAAGGAGTATTGCGACGCCCACCCCGAGCAGCCGCGCATAATCACCATCTACGCCTTCAACGAGTGGGTCGAGGGCGCGTATCTGCTGCCCGACATGCGCTACGGATTCGGTTATCTGGAGGCTGTGCGGGATGTCCTCTCGGGCAAGTATGACCGCTACCGCAAGTGATGCCCGCGGGGGGGGGAGGATAAAGGATTTTGGATAAAAAAGAAGAAAGACATAGGTGCGGCGGGATGAAATGTCGCGTCCGCGCCGCATAAAAAGCACAAGGTATAAAAAGCTGAAAAAATGTCCATGACAACCGAACAGGCCAAACGATTCAAGTATTGGCAGTATCGCACCATCATCGCCACGATGATCGGTTATGCGCTCTTCTATTTCGTGCGCAAGAACTTCTCTTTCGCCATACCGGGCCTTGCGGCCGAGTATGGCATCACGAACACCAGCTTCGGCCTTATAATGACCGTCGTGGGGTTGATCTACGGTCTTTCGCGCTTTATGAACGGACTGATCGCCGACCGCATGAACGGCCGCTGGCACATGTCCCTCGGACTGTTGCTGTGTGTGCTTACGAGCTTCGCCTTCGGCTTCAGCCCCCGCATCCTCGGTATCGAGGTAGGGGTTGCGCCGCACTCGCTTGTGGTGCTGTTCGGCGTGCTGCTCGTGGCCAACAACATCTTCCAAGGCAGCGGGTTCCCTCCCTGCGCGCGACTGCTGACACACTGGATCCCGCCCACGGAGCTGGCCACGAAGATGTCGGTATGGAACACCTCGCACTCGATCGGGGCGAGCCTGCTGGCCATATTGTGCGGTTACATCATGGGTACGTTCGGCCGTGACATGAGCGGTGACGCTCAGGTCGTGGAGGCCATCCGCACCAACGTGCTGACGCTGAACCCCGCTCTGGCGGACGATCCCGTACGGCTCGGGGAGCAGGTGACGGCGGCGGTGACGCACGTGGGGGCATGGCAGTGGTGCTTCTGGATACCGGCACTCTTCGCGCTGGCGGGGGCCGTGGGTCTGGCTGTGTTCCTGCGCGACACGCCCCGCTCGGTGGGGCTGCCCGAACTCGAGGGTACGCACACCAAGGTCGAGGACAACACCGACTCGGCCGAGTATAAGGCTTTCCTGCGGGAGAAGGTCTTCCGCAACCCGCTTATATGGACGCTGGCCGTCGCCAACTTCTTCGTCTATATCGTACGCTTCGCGGTGCTCGACTGGGGCCCGAAGTTCCTTCAGGAGGCTCGCGGCCTTACGTCGGCCGACGCCGGGTGGACGGTTGCCGTCTTCGAGATCTTCGGTATCCTCGGCATGCTGGCCGCAGGGTGGGCCACGGACCGTTTCTTCGGCGGGCGGGCACACCGCACGTGTGTCTTCTGCATGCTGGGCGCGGCGCTGTTCATGACCGTCTTCTACCTGCTTCCGGTGTCGATCCCGATGCCGGTGCTGGTGTGCGTGCTGGCCATGGCGGGCTTCTTCATCTACGGGCCGCAGGCCCTGATAGGCATCGCCGCCGCAAATCAGGCTACCAAGAGCGCCGCCGCCACGGCTAACGGCCTGACCGGTATCTTCGGTTATGCCAGCGTCTTTGTCTCGGGTCTGGGTATCGGCGCCATGGTCGACTGGATCAACCGCATCACCCCCGGCCACGGCTGGAATTATGTCTTCCTGCTCATGATAGCCATGGCGCTGGTGGGCATGTGCATCTTCCTTGCTATGTGGCGCGCCAAGGCTACGGGATACGACGAGCAGAAGGTTTGACGGGCGTTAAGCCGTATAAGATTAAGATAAGATATGATCTGCGTGGTCGGAGTCGGTGGAGCTCCGGCCACGTTGTTTTATGCCCGCGCGGAGGATGTGTCGGTATGCGTAATATGGAGTAATGGAGGGGGCTGATATGCGATTTTCGGAACAGGAAGCGAAAATAGGCGTAAGTTTGCGTGTGGGGATAATTCGCAGTTATATAGTATGTTATATGTGTATATGTGCGATATGTACGGGAAAAGGGCCGAAAATAAAAATCTCTGAAAATTTTGTTATTTTATAAAAATCGACTACTTTTGCCGCGCAAAACGGACAATGATCCGACAGTTATGGCAGATCTTCTGAACACCATATTTTACCGCTACGCGAACAAGATCCACGACTTCCATGCGTGGGGCGTAGCCGCGCTGATATAGAGAGCGCGGACCACCCGAGGGGGCGAATAAAGGGGCCATCCGAGGGGGCCGAATAAAGGGGTCACCCGAACCGAATCTTCAAGGGGCCGCATGTACTGAATCATCAGACGGGCATCCGAATAGAATCATCAAGGAGATACGAATTGGGTCTTCAAGGGGCTGAATGTACTGAATAATCAGGGCGGGGCATCCGAATAGGATTTTCACGGCGGGGCCGAAGAAAATCATCACAATCGAACATCCGAAACTTTTTTTGATATGAGCAGAATCCTCAGGCTCATGGCGCTCTGTTGTGCGGCGCTGTGCAGCCAAATGACATTTGCACAACCACGGGTTATCGGCATCGACGAATTGTTCCGTCTGGCCGAGGAGCAGAGTATGAGCATACGCTCGTTCGAGAGCGGGGTTGCGGCGGCCGCCGAGGGCGTTCGTGCGGCGCGTGCGGAGCGTTTGCCCGACGTCGGGGTTACGGTCTCGGCGAGTTTTCTTGGGGACGGCCGCCTCTGGGACCGCAGCTTCGGCGAGGGCATGAAGGTCGACATCCCGCACTTCGGCAACAACTTCGCCCTTGAGGCGCAGCAGGTGGTCTATGCGGGCGGGGCTGTGCGCAGCGGCATCCGCATGGCGGAGCTGGAGCAGCGCGACGCCGAGACCTCGCTTGAGCGCAACCGTCAGGATATATGTTTCCTGCTGTTGGGCCACTACCTTAACCTCTACAAGGCAGACAACCGTATCCGCGTGCTGCGCGAGAATCTGGCGCTGACGGAGCAGGTGCTGGAGACGATGCGGGCGCGGCGCGAGCAGGGCACGGTGCTGCAGAACGACATTACGCGCTACGAGCTGCGGCGCGAGCAGCTGCGGCTGGAGCTTCAGCGTGCGGAGGATACGGGCACGATACTGAACCACCGTCTTGTGACGGCGCTGCACCTGCCGGAGGGTACGGAGATACGTCCCGACACGGCGCTTCTGCAGACGGGCATCGGTACTCTGAGCCAGAGCGACTGGCAGGATGTCGCGCGCGAGAACAACCTCGACCTGCGCAGTGCGCAGACGGGCATCGGTATGAGTGACGAGGCGGTGCGTCTGCAGCGGTCGGAGCGGCTGCCCAAGGTCTCGCTGATGGCGGCCGACCATCTCGACGGCCCGATCACGATCGAGGTGCCGGTGCTGAACAACAACTTCAACTACTGGTACGTGGGTGTGGGCATACGCTACAACATCGCGTCGCTGTTCAAGAGCGGGCGGCGCATACGTCAGGCGGAGCTCTATGCGCGGCGTGCGCGCGAGTCCTATGATCTGGAGTGCGAGCGTGTGGACAACGCCGTTCAGGAGAGCTACGTCAACCTGATGACGGCCGAGGCCGACCTTCGCACGCAGCAGAAGAGCGTGGAGCTGGCCGACGAGAACTATGCCGTTGTGAGCAACCGCTATGCCAATGACCTTGCGCTGCTTACGGACATGCTCGATGCGGGCAACACGAAGCTGGAGGCCGATCTGGCGTTGGTGGAGGCGCGCATCAACCTCATATATGACTATTACCGAATGAAATACGTAACCCATACATTATAAAGACCGAATACCATGACACCAAAGAGATTACAGAAAACCATCTATAACGCAGCGATCATCTGCCTGCTTGCGGCGGGTTTGATCTATGTCTTTTCGCGCTTCGTCCATGCGGGCGTGGCCTATACCGACAATGCACAGGTGCGCCAGCACATCACGCCGGTGAATACGCGCGTGTCGGGCTTCATCGACCGTATATGCTTCGAGGAGTTCCAGCCCGTCAAGCGGGGCGATACGCTTGTCATCATCGAGGATGCGGAGTACCGTCTGCGTCTGGCACAGGCGGAGGCCGACCTTGCCAACGCGCGGTCGGGGCGCAGCGCCACGACGGTCGGGATGGCGGCCACGCAGAACAACCTGAGCGTGAGCGATGCGGGCATCGAGGAGGCTCGCGTGCGTCTGGGGAATGCGCGGCGCGAGGCGGAGCGTTACGGGCGCCTGCTGAAGGAGGATGCGGTGACGCGCCAGCAGTACGACAACGTCCAGACGGCCTTCGAGGCGGCCGAGGCGCGCTATGAGCAGCTCCTGCGTGCCAAGCGCACCACCTCGCTGGCCAAGAGCGAGCAGGGACACCGTCTGGAGCAGAACGAGGCGGCGATACGCTTGGCGGAGGCGGCCGTTGAGCTGGCGCGGCTGAATCTCTCATATACGGTTATCGTGGCGCCGTGCGACGGCGTGACGGGCCGCAAGCAGATCGACGAGGGACAGCTCGTGCAGCCCGGACAGACGCTTCTCGACGTTGTGGACAGCGGCGAGGTGTGGGTCACGGCCAACTACCGCGAGACGCAGCTCCCGTACATAGCTGTGGGCGCCGACGTCGAGATGACGGTCGATGCCGTTCCCGACGTTACGTATCACGGGGTTGTGGAGTCGGTGTCGGACGCTACGGGCGCGGCCTTCTCGCTCATACCGCAGGATAACGCCACGGGCAATTTCGTCAAGGTCGAGCAGCGCGTGCCCGTACGCATACGCCTCGAGGGCAACGACGCGGAGGCGATGTCGCAGCTGCGCGCCGGCCTGAACGTCGAATGCAAAGTGCGGTATTGATATGGGAGCGCCGGTGTTGAACGGGCCCTTTACGATGCCCATGTTCCGCGACTTCGTGCCGCGGGCACTGCAGCCGTGGATCTATATCTTCATGGCGGCGACATTCCAGCTCTCGGGCGGCATATATCTGGGTGCGCTCAATGAGATGATTGGGGGCATGGCGCTCATGCGCGAGGACCTGATGATGTGCCTCTACGCCAACCTTGCGGGCATGGCCATCTATTTCCCGATACTCTTCCGCATGAAGTTCCGCTTCACGAACCGCACGCTGCTCACGGCTGCGGCCGGGGCGCTTGTCTGCAACCTTGTGGCGCCGCACGTGCGGCTGCTGCCGCTGCTGTGGGCCTTATGCTTCGTGGAGGGGATGTGCAAGATACAGGGCACCTTCGAGTGCATGTCGACCATACAGCTGTGGATTACGCCGCAACGTGACTTCACGGCCTTCTTCCCCGTGCTTCATATCGTGATTCTGGGCTGCATGCAGCTCTCGACCATCATCACCACGGCCCTGATGCACCACTACCACTGGGTGTGGATGCACCTTCTGGTCTCGGCGCTGATGGCGGTCGACCTGCTGATCGTGCGCCTCTGCACGCGGCACTTCCGCATCGTGCGCAAGATGCCGCTCTACGGCATCGACTGGCTGGGGGCGCTGTTGTGGGTGGCGCTGCTGCTGCAGGTGGCATACCTGTTCGACTACGGCGAGTGGTACGACTGGTGGTACAGCCCCGTTATGCGGCGTCTGGCCGTGACGTCGGTGGCGACGCTGGCCCTCTGCCTCTGGCGCATGAACACCATACGCCACCCCTATATCGAGCCCCGCATGTGGAGCTACCGACACCTCTTCCCCATATTGATACTCATCACGCTGGTGGAGATGCTTCTGGCGACGGAACACGTCCTCGAGGGGGCCTTCTACGAGCAGACGATGCACTACGACGCGACGGTGAGCGTGCTGGTCACGCGCTGGGTGCTGGTCGGGGTGCTTGCGGGGTGCGGCTTCGCCTACTGGTGGATGCACGTGCGGCGCATGAGCTACGTGCGTCTGCTGACGGTGGGCATCGCGGCGCTTGCGGCCTACCTTCTGGGATACTACTTCACCGTCTCGGCCGACATACACGTCTCGCAACTCTATCTGCCGGCGGCCTGCCGCGGCTTCGCCTACGCCATCCTGAGCGCGACGTTCATGGTCTGCCTTGAGGAGATCATGACCTTCCAGCACTTCTTTCAGGCACTGAGCGTATTCAACATGCTGCACATGGTTGTTGGGGGTGTCATCGGCGCGGCCATCTATACCGAGGCCTTCACATACTATACGGCCGACAACATGGCGCGCTACGGCGCCGCTGTCGACAGCGTGGCCTTCACGCGCGCACCCTTCGACATGGGGGCCTTCATGGAGGGCTTCGCGGGCCGTATGATCGAGACGAGCGTCAAGCAGGTCTACGGGTGGGCGGCCTACGCCTGCACCGGGCTGCTGTTGCTGTTCCTGCTCTACGACGCGCCTGCGCGCCGCGCACTGAAGCCCATACCCATGTGGCGGACGGTGCGCTCGGATGTGGCGCGCTCGCTGCGCCGTATCGTCGTGCGCCGTTAGGAGGCCGCTCCGACGGCACGACAAAGGCCGGGACCCGAAAGGGTTCCGGCCTTTTTGGTTTGGCGGCGCCGACGGCTACTTGAAATATTTGTCGGCGAAGTCCATGAACCGCTGCCAGTCGTAGGAGAGGATATCGTGTCCGCCCTCGCGCAGGTGGTATGCCACGTCGCCGTCGATGAATGTTGCGCCCGCCGGCGGCAGCTCGCTCTGCTGCCACGTGAGGGGCTTGCGCCCGTAGAGACGGTAGACCTCGCCGCACAGCTGCGCCGAGCGCATCTCGTTGCGGGGGTCGGCCCACGCGTCGAGGCTCGCGCTGGCAACATAGAGGGGTCGCGGCGCCACGAGAGCGAGCAGCATGTGCTGGTCGAAGGGCATCTGTGTCTCGCGGCCGTTGTAGAGGCTGTATGTGTCGGTGAACCAGTAGGGGAAGTGTGTGGTTATATCCTCTACGGTCTCGCCGCGGTTGCCGCGTGCGAGGGCTGCGCCCGTCGATCCCGAGTCGTTCGAGACGGCGATGGCTATGCGGGGGTCTGTGGCTGCGGCCCAGAGCGACGTCTTGCCCAGACGCGAGTGCCCCAGAACCATGATGCGGTGCGGGTCGATCTCCTGCATCGTCTCCAGACAGTCTATGGCGCGGCTTATGCCCCACGCCCACGCCCCGACGGCCTTCATCCGCACCGAGTCGGGTATCTGGCTGTTGCGGTAGAGCATCGGCAGCACGCTCTCGGCATATCCGTCTCGGCGGTCGGGGAAGAAGTCGTCCTTGCATATCGTCGCTACGGCATATCCGCGAGCCACGGCCTCGGCATAGGGCCAGCGGCGGGCGTTGTCGCCGCGCGGGGCTACCGTGGGCGAGCTCTTCGGCTCGGCGGGCATGATGACGGCGGGGTCGGTCGTGGTGCCGTGGTTGCCCTTGAAGTTGAGCCCGAAGATTACGGGTACGGGGGCGTCGGCTCCGTTGGGTATGTACAGGAGCATGTCGGCCGTATGCTCCTCGCCCGCGTCTGTGCGGAGCGTTATGCGTACCTGACGGCGTGTGGCCGCGCCGTCGAGAGCCTCACGGTCCTCCTCTACGGTACGGTATGATGTCTCGACACGGGTGTCGGGTGCTATGCCGTAGACCTCGGCCGAGAGCATGCGCAGGATCTCGGGACGGCGCTGCCGCTCCCATTGGCGGGCGTTCCTTACCGTGCGTCCGCCCTCTGTGCGCAGCAGCGCGGGGAGCGTCGTGTCCGAGGCGGCGCACAGCAGCGCCGCAAGGGGCGCCAGAAGCAGCAGCTTGAGCGATGGTATCTTCATGCCTCTATTTATATATGTGTCAGCGGCAGAGGAAATCGATCTGTTTCTGTATTGCGGCCGTGCAGACGGGGCAGAAGACATCGATCGTATGCAGGTTGTTCATCATGCAGTTGGGCCACGGACGGTAGACTCCCTTGTCGACATATCCTCCGCCCTCGTATACGCCCAGACGCCGGGGCTGGTTCTCGTCGACGGGGGTTGGTATGGGGGTGCCCTCCTCTATCATGCCGTGCCAAGCCTTGCGCTCGAAGTCGACGAGCGTGGTGAGGTTCTCCTCCCACGGCTCCACGTCGGCCGGGTACATGTCGTTGTACGAGACGCCTCCGACATACTCGTCACCCAGACCCAGAAGCACGTGGCCGAACTCGTGGACATAGATCTTGCCCGTGCGGTTGGGGTGGTGCGCGGCGCTTATGCCGTAGAAGTTGTAGATACCGCCGCCGCCGTATTTCTGCGTGTTGGAGAGTACGTATATGTGGTCGTAGGGTACGTGCGCCGCGATGTCGCGCAGACCCTGAAAGTCCTCGATCATCTGGTATCGCTCCGAGTCGAAGGTGTAGTATTGGGCCTTCGTTGCGGTGTTGCGCCAGACGTGCTCGCCCGGGATCGTCACGCCCGACTCCATCGACGGCGCCCACACGGCGCGTATGTTTATGCGGGCGGCGTTCTCCTTGAAGGGCGAGTAGCTGAGCAGCTCCTCGGCGAAGACGCGGCACGCCTGCTCGAATTTGGATTTCTCCTCGGCGGTGTAGCCCTCGGGTATGAGGACGATGTCGATACGTGTCGAGGGGTTGCCCGTATATGCCACCTCGAAGGTGTCGTAGCGGGGCGTGAACTTGCGCACGAAGTACGACGCGGGGTTTACCTCCTGCTCGAACTTCTTCTCCATTATGCCCTTGCGGTTGCGGGCGTAGATCTCCACGCGCACGGGCTGCTTCGGGTAGGGGAATACGACCGATTCGGGCATCGCCTTGCGTACGCTCTGCGCCTCGGCCGTAGTCTGCCACTCGTTGAAGAGGGTGCAGTAGCTGCGCGAGTAGATCTCGCGGCCGCTGGCCAGATCTATCACCTTGAAGAGCTGCCCGCCGTATCCCGTCGTGTCGAGGAGCGTGACCTTCGAGCCGGCCCAGTATGGCTCCTCGCGCAGCTCGTCGAAGAAATACTCCTCCGACGCGGCGTCGCCGCAGTGGTAGAAGTCGAAACGCATGGTCTTGTCCTCGAAGTAACGGTCGAAATCGACCTTCTCGTCTGCGGCCCCTTTGCGGGGTGCGTTGTCCGCAGTGTGCGCCTGCACGCCCTGCACGGCAAGGGCCAAAAGCGCCGCGGTAAGAATCGTTGCGGTAAGTTTCATTTTTTCGTATCTCTGTTTTGTCGTTATATGTCTTTATATATGTCTGTATCCTGCCCCCGTCACGGCGCTATTTGACGCTCCACTCGAACACTCCGGACGAGTTGTCGGCGGGCAGCTGCACCTCGAGCTTTATGGCCGACGTGCGCACGGGCTCGAAATCGGCGGTGCAGGGTGCGTCCTTGATGACGGGGTAGCCGTTGCGTGGCTCTATTGCGACCCACTCCCCGTTCGCGTCACGGTAGTAGAGACGCCATGCGGCGGGTACGCGGCATCCGCCCCACGGCGAGTCGTCGAACCAGTAGACGGTCGATTCCGATATGCTCTTCTGCTCCTCGAACTCGTATGCTATCCACTGCGTCGAGGCCTTCTCGGGCCACCAGTGGTAGTATGGCATTGACCTGTCGCCCGCCTTCTTGGGCATCATGCCGTCGCTCACGGCGCTCAGCGCCGCCGTCGGGGTCGATGCCGTGACCTTGGCCTGTGACGCTATGGTGGGGGCGGCAACGGGATTCGCGGCCGTGAGGTCCGACGGCAGCCATACGGTCATCTCGCCCGCACCGCGGTGCGCCCACGCATAGTAGGGTATCATGGTGAGGGTCACGTCGTCGGCGACGAGGCGTCCCGACTCGTCGAAACGCAGCGTCTGCGCGCGGGTCTTGACGGTCTGTATGCCGTAGAGCATGTCGTCGCGGAACTCGGTCTCGAACTGCGGCGTGCGGTTCATCAGCACGCTGCGCACGCTGAAGTCGTTGTCGGGCCACTCGGCACAATATACTATCGGGCCGCGCTCCACGGCCACGCGCCCGCGGTCGGCCTCCACATTGGGGTTGGCCTCCACCACGCGCGGCTCCATGTCGAAGTGTATCTCGACGCGGTCGCCCTTGCGCCAGCGGCGCTCGACGGTGAAATAGCCCTTGTCAAGGTCGCTCTCAACCTTCTGTCCGTTTACCGAGATCGAGTATGAGAGATGTTTGCCGTCGGCATAGCGGTAGAGGTCGCTCGGGACCACGTCGCCGCGCACCCAGCCCGGGATGCGGATCCTCAGGGCGAAGTCTGTGGCGCGGCGCGGCGTCACGTCGAGCGTGATGTCGCCCTGCCACGGATATGATGTCGTCTGCCTGAGGCCGACGCGCGTGCCGCCCACCTCGACCTCGGCCTCGTCGGCGATGAAGAGGTTGACGTAGAGCGAGTCACCCTTGACGGCATATATATATCCCGGTACCGAGGGTATGAAGCGGCAGGCGTTCGAGGGGCAGCATGCACACCCGAACCACGGCGAACGCTGGTGCTGTCCCATCGACTCGAGGGGGTTGGGGTAGAAGAACGAGCCGCCGTCGAGCGATATGCCCGAGAGTACGCCGTTGTAGAGGGTGCGCTCCAGCACGTCGTAATATTTCGACTCGCCGTTCATCAGGAAGAGACGGTAGTTCCAATAGACGTTTCCTATGGCGGCGCAGGTCTCGCAGTAGGCCGACATGTTGGGCAGCTCGTAGTTTGCGCCGAAGGCCTCGCCGTTGTTGGTGGCGCCGATGCCGCCCGTGATGTAGAGCTTCTTGCCCACGACGTTGTCCCAGATGCGCTCTATGGCGGCGACGTATGCCGTGTCACCCGTGAGGGCCGCCACGTCGGCCATGCCCGAGTACATGTATGCGGCGCGTACGGCGTGGCCTACGGCCTCGTCCTGCTCGACGACGGGCTTGTGTGCCTGACTGTACTCGTCACGGCGCTCCGTGCGCCCGCGCATGTCGAGGAAGAACTTCGCCTCGTCGAGGTATTTGCGGTCGCCCGTGACGACATATAGCTTTGCCAAGGCCATCTCGGCGATCTGGTGCCCCGGCACGCGTACCAGCTGGCCCTCGTTCGGGCCGATCTCGCGGCAGACACAGTCGGCATAGCGTATGGCTATGTCGAGGAAGTTGCGCTGTCCGGTGGCTTGGTAGTGGGCTATGGCCCCCTCGATCATGTGGCCGAGGTTGTAGAATTCGTGGCTCAGCTCCTCGACCTTCTCCCAGCGCTCGGAGCCCGCCCACTCGTGCGGATGGTCGGGGTTCATCGTGCGGGCGGTGTAGAGGTATCCGTCGGGCTCCTGCGCCGAGGCCACGATCACCAGCACGCTGTCGATGTAGCGCTTGAGCTTCTCGTCGGGATATGTCTGGAGGAGGTAGCTCGCACCCTCGATCGTCTTGTAGACGTCGGTGTCGTCGAACGAATATCCCGTGACCTTGTTGTCGGGACTGGGGTGCGCCGCCATCTGGAAGTTGCGGTAGCGCCCCGTCTCCTCACACTTCGAGAAGGCAAGGGGTATGGTCACCTCGCGGCTGGCCTTGAGACGCTGCCCCCAGAACGAGTCGGTCACCTTGACCGAGGTGAATGGTACGGGCGATATGGGATATCCCGCCGAGGAGTTGTCATGCTGACGCTGCGCGTTGGCCGTAACCCCCGCAAGGATGCCCAACGCCGCCATAAGGGTGATTGTATGCTTCATCGGTTGTCTGTTTTACGGTTGCTCCGCATACGGTCTGTGCGGCTTCAATATTTTGAGGCCGAGCGGATTTATGCAAAGATACGAAAAATGGGGATATCAAAGAAGGGTATATCTTTTTTGACAACAATCCGTATGCCGACACAAACCCCGTCCCTCCAAAGCCTGTTAAGGCAGGGAGGGACGGGGTGTTTTGTGTGCTGGCGGGCGGTGTATGGTGTGCGGATTAGGTCGGCAACGGAAATATGCCGTGACAGTCCGCTTTGGCGGCATGGTAATTTATAAGTTGCCTCCGCAACAATATATATGCCATTATATATGTCATTCCGTCGGCTTGGGATATGTCCTGCGGCCTACTTGAGCGACTTGAGGCATGCGGCGACGTTGCGTTCGATGCGGTGCAGGATCGACTGCGTGTCGGCAGCCTCGGCGCCCTTGACGAAACGCTCGCCCGTGATGTTCTCATACAGCTCGATGTAGCGGTCGGTGATGCCGGCGACGATCTCGGGTGTCATCTCGGGCACCTTCTGTCCGGCCTGTCCCTGAAAACCGTTGGCCATGAGCCACTCGCGCACGAACTCCTTCGAGAGCTGGCGCTGGCGCTCGCCGCGGGCCAGACGCTCGGCGTATCCCTCGGCGTAGAAGTAACGCGACGAGTCGGGCGTGTGTATCTCGTCCATAAGGTATATCGTGCCGTCGCTCTTGCCGAACTCGTACTTCGTGTCGACGAGTATGAGGCCCATCTTGGCGGCTATCTCGCAGCCGCGGGCATAGATGGCGCGCGTGTAACGCTCCAGCTGCTCGTACTCCTCGCGGCCGACCAGCCCCGCAGCTATGATCTCCTCCTTCGAGATATCCTCGTCGTGGCCCTCGGCGGCCTTCGACGTGGGGGTGATGATGGGCTCGGGGAACTTCTGGTTCTCGACCATGCCCTCGGGCATCGCCACTCCGCAGATGGTGCGCTTGCCGGCCTTGTACTCGCGCCATGCGTGGCCCGAGAGGTAGCCGCGGATCACCATCTCGACCTTGAAGGGCTCGCACTTGCGCCCTACGGTGACCATCGGGTCGGGCACGGCGATCTTCCAGTTGGGGAGGATGTCGGCCGTGGCGTCGAGGAACTTGGCCGCGATCTGGTTCAGGACCTGTCCCTTGTAGGGTATGCCCTCGGGCAGGACTACGTCAAAGGCCGAGATGCGGTCGGTGACGACCATCACCAGATAACGGTCGTCGATGTCGTAAACGTCGCGGACCTTGCCGGTGTATTTGCCGCGCTGGCCCTCGAAGGTGAAATCGGTACGTGTGATAGCGTTCATTGTGTTTGCGGTTTTAACGATTGCAAAGATAATGTTTTTGCGCGAAATAACAGCCTCTGTGCAGGTTTTGCGTCGGGGTTTGTATGCGCACCGCGCTTTGCGGCGTGCGGCGGCTGCCGGCGCGGCCATGTGCGCCCCTCGGCACTATGTGTACCGGATATCTCCGGCGCGCCGTGCCGGTATCTTCGGTGTGGCTGTGCGCACATTTGGTGTGGCTGCGCGGGCAGGGTGTCGCGGCGTGTGGGCGGATGTGTGGCGGCCGCCGTGTGAAAAGGAAATTTGCCGTATGGAGATATCGGGTATGGGGATATCGGGCCGTATTATGGAATATCGTGTCCCGAATGTGGCAAATCGTGCAGTCGGCAGGCCGTTTCGAAAAGTGTGAATATAAAAAATCGGTCAAATCTCGGAATTTGTTGTTTAGGCAACTGTGTCAGGTGCGGATTTCATAAATTTATGGAAAATGGCTTTGCAGGGGGTATTACCGCCGGCAGGGAGGCGGCGTGTGGGCGGAATCATCGGAGTATTTTCGGCGTGCAACAAGCCTGTCACATTAAATATTAAATATGGTGGAGCCGCAGTGGCTCGGCCGTGTTATGATTTTTATTGTCTGATTACAGCCTGACTATAATAAACGGGAAGAGATGAGAAACATAGATCGAACCCATACCCTGCGCCGCTACGCGGCGCCCCGATGCCACATGACGGAGATACGCGCCGGGCGCGGCCTCTGCCTCAGCAACGGTGCCACCCATGGCGGATTCTCGGAGGAAGAGCATTCCGGCTGGCAGAACTGACAGCCGGCATTTGACGGAAATTAATAAACCAATAAACCCTCATACACATGAAGAGACCGAGACACATATTATTGGCATGCTCGCTGCTGACGTTGTTGGCGGCGGCGTGCAGCAAGGATGACCTTGTGCCCGAGGCCACGCAGCCGACCGACGGAGCGGACGGCCTTGTTGAGATGACCTTCACCGCCACGGCGGCACCCGCGACGCGCACGACGTTGGGCGAGAAGGGTGCGGACGAGGAATATCCCGTACTGTGGACGAGCGGCGATGAGATCGTAGTGATGCCCGCGTATGGAAGATTTGAAAAATCCGAATTGGAGGAGATGAAGTTCACGACCTCGATCGAGGGGGGCACGGCTGCGAGGGCGACCTTTACGGGCCGCACTCAGCCGAGCGAGAATGGATATATTGCATTCTATCCCGCCGGCAAATTGGTCGAATACTTCGGTCAGGATTTTAACTACAATATAGATTTTACCCTCCCGACGGAGCAACAGGCCATAGCGGGCAATTTCGAGTCGGGCATAGCCCCTGCGTATGCCAAGGCCGACCAAGAGGGTGGTGATTTGGAGTTCAAGCCAATGTGCGGCCTTGTAAAGTTCTCTCTTGCGGGCGATGTCGGTAAGATTGAGAGTGTCAGGTTCGAGGCCGGCGGGCAGATTCTCTCGGGTACGTATAGTTGCAATTTATGGTTCAGTACCTCGTATATTACCGGCTCCGAGAGTTCCGAGAGGCATGTTACCCTGACGGGGCCGTTTGAGGCGGGAGAGGATTATTATATGGTTGTGGCGCCGTGCAGCCTGTCCGGCGGTTTCTCATTTACCTTTACCCGCAACGACGACTCGATCCATGTCAAGAGCGGTAAGATCGAGGATGGCTATATCTACAGTGGGGATATGGGCAATTTCGGTACGATAGATCTGTCGGATGCGACATTTGGCAAACCCTCGGAGACGGATATAACCGATATGGCCTTCATTCAGATGGTTGAAGCGGCCGCAGGTATCTCCCTGACGAGGAATGATGTCGGCACAGTCTCTCTGACCAAGGAGAATCTGGCGGAGATGGCCCGGGTTACGGAGTTGAATATCGCGGAAAAGGGGCTTACCGATCTGTCTGCATTGAAGTATTTCACTGGCTTGCAAACTTTGAATTGCAGCAGAAACTCGCTGACGGAGCTGGATGTAAGCGCGCTGACGAATCTGACATCTTTGGATTGTTCCTTTAACTCGCTGACGGAGCTGGATGTAAGCAATCTGACTCTTTTGACGGAATTGGATTGTGCCTACAATCAACTGACGACGTTGGATGTAAGCGCGCTGACGAAGCTGACATCTTTGGATTGTTACCGCAATGAGCTGACGAAGCTGGATGTAAGCAATCTGACTCTTTTGACGGAATTGGATTGTGACTACAATCAACTGACGGTGCTGAATGTAAGCAATCTGACGGGTTTGACGTATTTGGATTGTTCCGACAATCAACTGACGGCGCTGGATGTAAGCAATCTGACTCATTTGACGGATTTGGATTGTTCCGACAATCAGCTGACGGCGCTGGATGTAAGCAATCTGACTCTTTTGACGGATTTGGATTGTGCCGACAATCAACTGACGGCGCTGGATGTAAGCAAGTTGACGGGTTTGACGAAATTGGATTGTGACTACAATCAACTGAAGGAGCTGGATGTAAGCAATCAGACGCTTTTGAAGGATTTGGATTGTGCCCACAATCAGCTGACGGCGCTGGATGTAAGCAAGCTGACGGGTTTGACGGATTTGGATTGTGCCGACAATCAACTGACGGCGCTGAATGTAAGCAATCTGACGGGTTTGGAGGATTTGGATTGTTCGGAGAATCGTATGTCGAGTCTGGATATTTCCAAGTTTCTCAATCTGGATAGTGTAAAATGCGGCAAGCAGACTGCCGACGGCGTCACGTCGCGGACGCTGACCCTGACGCTGACTGCCGCGCAAAAGGCGGGAGGGGTATTTGATGCCTCTTCGAAGTACAACGTGGATGTCAATCTGAATGTGGCGGGGCAGTAGATGCCCGACCGTCAGGATTGTTATTACCTGATTATAGTCTAACCATAAAAACAAGAAAAAATGAAGAACGTAAATCGAATCGATACCCTGCGCGGCGCATACGAGGCGCCCCGATGCGACATGGTTGAGATCCGCGCCGAGCGCGGCCTCTGCCTCAGCAACGGTGCCACCCATGGCGGATTTTGGGAGGATGATTATTCCGGATGGCAGAATTGACAGACGTAAACAGGGTTAAACCCTCAAACCCTCAGAGAGATGAAGAGTTCGAGACATATCGCATGGGCGCTGCTGGCATTGCTGGCGGCGGCGTGCGGCGTGACGGCGTGTGGGCGGAAACGAACTCCGATCCCATGTTTGAAACGTATAACACGAATGTGACTCTGGATGTGACGGATGAGTAGTGTCCGGACGGTAAACATTGTCAGGAGCCGGCCCCGCGGGGCCGGCTTTTCTCTTTCCGTATGAATAGTGCCGATTATCCCGCCAAGCGGGCTATGCGCTGCTCGGGGAGGGCGGGGAGTATATGCCGCAGCTGGCGGATTATGCGCTCGCGCGACTCGTCGGGCGTGCGGTCGGGGCGGCACGCCTCCACGCCGAAGAGCACCTCGGGCGTCGTGAGCAGGGCAAGGCCCCAGCCGTAGCGATGTCCGCGGCTGTCGTGGGCGTAGACGAAATCCTCGGTGACGATACGGCATTGCGCCTGCAGACGTGTTATGCAGCTGTCGAAGCGGCTGCGCATGCCGCGACCGGTCATGCCGCATGCGGTGCGCAGCTCGCGGCTCACCATGCTCCCCTCGGCCTTGAGGGTGTCGAGGATGGCGCGCTCGATGCTATCCTCGGCGGGCAGGGGCGCGCGGCTGCGGCGGTAGTTGCACATGTCGGGCCACCACGCGCGGCTGACGAAGGCGGCCTTGCCGCCGAAGAACTTGCCGTAGGCGCAGCCGCTCTCGCGCAGGATCTCGCCCTTCCACTCCCAGAGGGGCCACTCCCAGCTTCCGTCGGGCCGCATGGCGTAGCGGCACTCCTCGTCTACGGCCTCGTCGGCCGACCACCCCGCAACGCCGACGTTGAGCAGCGGCAGAAACCCCACGTCGTTGATGTAGTCGATCAGCGCCGACGCCGTATGTATGAATCCTTCTGACATGGTTTTCGCGTTTGCCTCTTCCGGTCCCGTATCTGTTTGTCCGTATGCAAATTTAGTCTATAAATCGGTTCGGCGGCGCGGCCGGCGATGAAAATATCTTCCGCAGGGGGCATTTTGGCTCCAGAGACGTTTGAAAAGAGGCGTCCGGTGCAGAAAAAATAGGTCGCGGCGTCGTATGAAAAAAATTTAATTAATATATTTGTAGAGGTTGAGAATCACGCAGTTCCGCATGCCGCGCGCATTATATGGCGGGCGGAGGCCTGCGTTCAGTTGCGGAGCGCTATGGCCGGAGAAGACGGCCGGTGCGGGATGGAGATGTGCGGAAGAGGGGCGTGCTGAGTCTCGGAATGGAGACGAGCGTAAGAGGGGCGCGCTGGGTCTCGGAATGGAGACGAGCGGAAGAGGGGCGCGCTGAGTCTCGGAATGGGAAACCTTGATAATCCAACATATAAAAATACTATGAGAAGAAAGTTACTGAATATCATGCTGCTCGGGGCGTGCCTCGCCTCGTGCGGCAGATAGGCGGATTCGGGTGTGGATTACGATCTGGAGCCGATGCCGCCGGTGCACAGCCCCTTGCCCGAGAACTAGGTGCCGATGGGTGACTGGATGCGTATCAACGGCGATGGCATCTACGGCAGCTCGGCATGGAAGGTCTTCGGCGAGGGTGCCGACGGCGTGATGAACGTACTTCCCGGCGGCAGCATAGGACGCTGGCAGGCCGAACATCCATTCCATACGACCGATATGCGATTCACCAAGGGCAAGGACGGCGCCCTGTATGCGTGGTGCATGACTGTCCCCGCGGCGGGCGAGAAGCTCTCGATAAGGTCTCTGGGCAGCGCAAGCGGCCTGATGGAGGGGAAGATCGCGTCGGTGGAGCTGCTGGGTGCCGATACTCAGGTCGAGTGGTCGCAGAGTGACGGGGCGCTGGAGATTGTATATCCCGACTCGGCGAAGCTCAATACGGCTGTCGGTTTCCGTATCGTCTGCGAGTGAGTCGCGGCGTAATGCAGGTAAATACAGGGCTGCGCGGACGCGCAGCCCTGTATTTATTATATGAAGACGGCATCCCCGAGGCATTGTCATCACTCCTGTCCTCACTCTTGTTCTCGGCCCTGTACGGATGGCCGCTTGTGTATGGGTATGATTCACGTATTGTTCCTTATCTCTGCGTGCTCGGGCCTCGGAAAAGGGGCCGCAAGGGACATTTCGTGGCGGCCGCGAAACAAAAAATAGTGTTGTTGCGACTATTTAATGTGCCGATGTTACCTCATTTCAGAACTTTAATATAATTTTGCACGCTGTTTTTGCGTTAAGGATAAAATATAGAGGAAATATGGCACAATTACGTGAGATGACATCGGGGCCGAGTCTGCCTCTGATATTGAAGTTTACGCTGCCCCTGCTTCTGGGCAACGTCCTCCAGCAGACCTATTCGCTGGTGGATGCGGCCATTGTGGGACGCTTCCTCGGAATCGACGCCTTGGCATCCGTAGGTGCAAGTACGTCGGTGGTATTTCTCATATTGGGATTCTGCAACGGCTGCTGCGGCGGTTTCAGCATACCCGTGGCACAGAAGTTCGGCGCGCACGACCATGTGACCATGCGCCGCTACGTCTCGGTGAGCCTGAAGCTCGCGGCCGGGATGTCGGTGGCGGTGGCCGTAGTCACGAGCCTGCTCTGCGGATTCATCCTGCGCTCGATGCAGACCCCCGACAATATCTTCGACGGGGCGTATATCTATCTGCTCATCACCTTCATAGGTGTACCCTGCACCTTCTTCTACAACCTGCTTTCGTGTATCATACGCGCCTTGGGCGACAGCAAGACACCCTTCTGGTTCCTGCTGCTGTCGACGGTGCTGAATATCGTGCTCGACCTCTTCTTCATCATCGTGCTGGGGTGGGGCGTCGCCGGCGCGGGCATCGCCACGGTGGTGTCGCAGGGAGTCTCGGCGCTGTTGTGCTACATATACATGTACCGCAAGTTCGAGATCCTGCGCACGGAGCCCGAGGACCGCATCTTCCGCCGCGATCTGGCGGGCGAGCTGCTCGCGATAGGCGTGCCGATGGGACTGCAGTTCTCGATCACGGCCATCGGAAGCATCATGCTGCAGAGCGCCAACAACGCGCTGGGTACGGCGTGCGTTGCGGCCTTCACCGCCGCCATGCGCATCAAGATGTTCGTCATGTGCCCGCTCGACGCGCTGGGCATGGCAATGGCCACATATACGGGCCAGAACTACGGTGCCGGAAAACCCGACCGCATACTCTCGGGCGTGAAGTCGGCAACGCTGGTAATGGTCGAGTATTCGGTGGTCATAGCGGCCGTCATGTGGGCTATGGCCGACAAGTTCGCCCTGCTCTTCATCTCGCCCGCAGAGACCGAGATCATGAAGGATACGGTGCTCTTCCTGCATATCAACACCTCGTCGTTCATACTGCTCGGGTCGCTGAGCATATTGCGTTATACGATTCAGGGTGCGGGATATACGCGGCTGTCGATCTTCTCGGGCGTCTCGGAGATGATAGCGCGCGTGCTTGTGAGTCTCTATCTGGTGCCGGCGTTGAAGTTCGTGGGCGTATGCCTCGGCGACCCGACCGCATGGCTCTTCGCAAATCTGTTCCTCATACCGGCATTCGTCTATGTCTACCATCAGCTCAAGGGCCGCATGTCGATAAACGGGGTACCGGCCAACGCCTGAGAGGCGCCCCCTTGCGGCGGGCTTACGCGTAACGTGCCCGCATGCCTGCTCTGCCGTCCTCTCGGGCGGCATATTTTTCCCTGTTATCCTTCGGGCAATCAGCGAGACTCTTCGCCGCGGAATGCGTCGTTTGGGAAGGTGACACCCCACTGGCGCCGCAGGCCGTCCATGATACGCATGATGCGGAGCGACTCGCTGTGCGGCATGTACGGGGTCTCGATGCGGCCCTCGCCGATGGCGTCGATACACGCCTGCACCTGATACTCGAATCCCGTGATCTGGGGCGGGGCGTCGTATGTGCGCACGACGGTGTGGTCGGGCGCATGGAGCGTCGCATGCAGGGGGTTGTTGATGTTGTCGACGACTATGTAGCCCTTGTCGCCGCAGATGATGCCCTGACGGTCGTTGGCACACAGGGCCGTGGCTTGGAGTATGGCCATGCGGCCGTCGGCGAAGCGCAGCGTGATGCTCTCCTGCAGGTCTACGCCCGTCTCGGAGAGTGTGCATGCGGAGTCGATGCGGGCTATGTCTGCACCGAAACACATCGATGCGAAGTTGAGTGTGTAGACCCCGAGGTCGAGCAGCGCGCCGCCGCCCAGCTCGGGCCGCAGGATACGCTCCACCGTGCCTACGGGGTAGCCCAGATGTGCGGAGAGCATGTGTGGCGTGCCGATGGCGCCGCTGGCGGCAATCTCGGCGATGGTGCGCGAGAAGGGCATGTACCGCGTCCAGATGGCCTCCGCAAGGAATATACCCTTACTCTGCGAGAGGCGTATGAGCTCCTCGGCTTCGGCGGCGTTGGCCGTGAAGGCCTTCTCGCAGAGTACGGCCTTGCCCCGCTCGAGGCACATGCGCGCGTGGGTGTAGTGGAGGCTGTGGGGCGTGGCTATGTAGATCAGGTCGACGTCGGGATCGTCGGCCAGCGCCTCGTAGCTGCCGTAGGCCTTCGTTATGTTGTGTGCCGCGGCGAAGGCTTCGGCCTTCGACCTGTCGCGTGCCGCTATGCCGTAGGGCTCGGCACTCTGCATGGCGTTGAGCGTAGAGGCCATCTTGATGGCGATATGCCCCGCGCCGATTATTCCAATCTTGAATCTTTTCATGTTTCCGTGTGTGACGTTTTGTGATGTAGGGTCGCCCCGCAGGGGGCTTGCCTATGCAAAGCTACGAAATTTACCGCACAAAAACCCTATGCGGCCGCTGCCATATTGCTCTTCGGGAGTGGGTTCATGTCCTGTATCGGGTATGGGGGCATGACGAAACGCGCAGGCTCCGCGGCCGCCCGCCCCGAAGGGGAGGCGGCGCGGAGCCTGTGACGGGAGCAAGCCGTGCGGCCGCTACTTCTCGAATCCGGCGTCGAAGGCTATGGTCGAGGGCTTGAAGTCTATGCTCTTGACGAAGCGGAGCGACTCGGCGGCGCCGTGCTCGCGGTCCATGCCGCTGTCCTCCCACTCGACCGAGAGAGGGCCTTGGTAGTTTATGCGGTTGAGTGCGCGGATGATCTCCTCGAAGTTGATCTTGCCGCGGCCCATGCTGCGGAAATCCCAATATCGGTCCACGTCGCCGAAGGGGAGGTGCCCGCCGAAGACGCCCGCAGGCATCGGCTTGTCGGACCACCACACATCCTTCATGTGTACGTGGAATATGCGGTCGGCAAAGGTGTAGATGAACTGCACGTAATCGACACCTTGGTATCCGAGGTGGCTCGGGTCGTAGTTGAAGCCGAAGGCGGGGTGGTAGTCCAAGGCCTCGAGGGCGCGCTTGGCCGACGCGATGTCGAATGCGATCTCGGTGGGGTGGGCCTCAAGGGCGAATCGTATGCCCATCTTCTGATAAGCGTCGAGTATGGGACGGAAGCGGCGTGCGAACTCGTCGAATCCGGCCTGCACGTCATCCTGCGATATGGGCGGGAAGGCGTACAACATGTGCCAGATGGGGCTTCCGGTGAAACCTACGACCGTATCCACGCCCAGCATCTTGGCCGCCTCGCCCAGCCTGATCATCTCGGCCGTGGCGCGCTGGCGCACCCCTTCGGGGTCGCCGTCACCCCAGATGCGCGGCGAGAGGATATTCTTGTGGCGGCGGTCGATCGGGTCGCATACGCACTGCCCGAGCGGGTGGTTCGATACGATATAGAGTTCGAGTCCGTATCGCTTCATCGTCGCGCGTATGCTGTCGCAATGCTCCTGACTCAGCGTGTCGAGGTTGAGGTGATTGTCGTTGCAGGCCAGTTCGAGTCCGTCGTATCCCATCTCGGAAGCCTTGCGGCAGATGGTCTCAAGGCTCATGTCGGCCCATTGTGCCGTGTATAATGTTACCTTACGTGCCATATACGTTATGATTTTCTATTATTTATTTTATTCTGTTGCTATTCTATCCATTTGATCCATTTTACGTTCTGCTCGTATCCCGATCTTACGACGGTCTCGATGAACTGCATGCCGCGGATGCCGTCGTCCACACCCGGGAAGTCGAGCCACGAGGCTTCGGGCTCGCGGCCGTCGCGCTTGGCCATGACGGTGCGTGCGAAGTTGCGGTAGATGTTGGCGAAGGCCTCTATGTAGCCCTCGGGGTGGCCTGCGGGGGTGCGTGTGTTGGCCTTGGCCGCCGCGCCCATGTAGCCGTTGCCCACACGTACGATCTCCGTCGGGCGGTCGGTGCGTTTTACCAGCAGGGTGTTGGGCTCCTCCTGCCGCCACTCGATGCCTCCCTTCTCGCCGTAGATGCGTATCTTGAGTGCGTTCTCGTCACCCACGGCCACCTGCGAGGCCATCATCGCCGGCTCGAAGTGGGTGACGTTGGGCGTGACGATAGATATGAAATCCATACGCTCCCCGTCGGGAAGGGCGGACTCCTTCTCGATCATCTCGGCGTGGGAGAAGTAGATGCGGTTGTCGGGCAGAAAGTACTCGCGGCCCGAGGCGAGCGAAATGTCGGGGTGGGAGCTGAAACAGCCGCATACCAGCTCTATGCGGTTATCCATGAGAGCTGCGGCGCGGTGTACGGCTCCGATGAAGGCGTTGTTGCCCCCACCTACCATCCCCATCCTGAGTTTTCGGTTCATAGCATTACAGGTTTAATATGGTTGCGGTTGGTCGGTGTGTCGAGATGCGCATGCGCCATCTTCGGCGGCGCTTCGTGCCCCGTGGAGCGGCGGCGTCGCATGCGGCGCGGCAGCCTTTGTCGGCATGCATCCGGACAAGAGCAAGTTACTAAAATTATGTCGTATTTCAAAGAACAGGTGTATTTTGCGCGTGTCGGCAAGAGCATCGGCATACGCGAAGAGTGCCGGGTGGGTAGATGGCTGTCGGCGTATCAGGCACGGTGACCGGTTCATTTTGATTTTACCAGTGCGGCGTGTGGCGGCGAGGCTAACTCTCTATGCCGTATGCCGATGAGACTTTGCGGGCTCTTTTGCGGCGCGTATGCGTGCGGAGGGAATATGCGGCCGTAGGGATATTCGGCTCGTGGCAGCTGTGCCCTAAACATGGCGCGGCTGCGCGGGAAAGAAAATCCTGAAAATACGCTATCATCCGCACTGGCCGTCTTTCACGTGCGGGGGCCTTATATGCCGCGCGAGGCCGAGGCAGCGGGGGATTTGTTAGCGGAGGCAGAATAAAAAATCAGCCCGACACGCCGTGGCGCATCGGACTGAATGGATGAATTTGTATCAGACTCCTCCGGTTCTTGTGGAAGAGATCATTTCCCGAGCAGAGCCTTATTTGGTCTCGGGGTAGTTGTCGTTTGTGAGCAGCTTGCCCTTATACTCTCCGGTCAGGGTCTTGAGGAAAGCGACGATCTCCTGAACCTCCTGCTGCGAGAGCTCCTCGCCTACCTCGTAGCGGGCCATCGAGACGACGGCATCCTCCAGCGTAGCCTGCGTGGCGTCGTGGTAGTAGGGGGCCGTCAGGGCGATGTTGCGCAGTCCGGGCACCTTGAAGCGGTGGCGGTCGCGCTCATCCTTGGTCTCCTTGTAGCGGCCGTTATCCTCGTTGGTAAGCTCCGTGCCGCGGTCCGCAAAATAGTCCTGCTTGATACCCATCAGCTCGTACGACTGTCCGCCCATATTCTCGCCTACGTGGCACGTGGCGCAGTTGTACTTCTTGAAGAGTTCGTATCCGGCAACCTCGTCGGCATTCATGGCCGTCTTGTCGCCCTTGAGGTACTTGTCGAAGCGCGAATTGGGCGTCAGAAGGGTCTTCTCGAACTCCTGTATGGCATTGGTGATGTTGGCTTGGTTGATGCCGTCGGCATATACCTCCGTGAATGCCTTGTTGAAGGTTTCGTCGGCCTTGAGCTTGTCGCATATCTCGTCGAAAGAGTTGCAGGCCATCTCCACGGGGTTTACCGGAGGCCCTGCGGCCTGATCGGCCAGCGTCGCGGCACGGCCGTCCCAGAACTGCACGAAGTTGTAGTATGCGTTGAAGACCGTGGGGGCGTTCACTCCTCCAAACTGCCCGCCGACACCCTCCGAGAAGGCCTTGTTGTCGACACCTCCAGTATTGAGTCCGTGACACGAGGCGCACGAGATGGTGTTGTCGGCCGACAGACGGGTATCGTTGTACAGCATCTCTCCCAGTATCACCTTGCGGATATCGACCGGAACCGAGTCCTGAATCGGACGGACGGTCTCGTTTGCCCACTCCTTGTCGGCCAGCGGGTTGGGATAGAAGGTCTCACGCTGGGACTTCGCCCATGCCAGAGCCATCTGCGTCTCCTTGTCAGTGAGCGACGAACCCCAGTGTACGAGATAATATTTGGCCAGCGGCATCGATCCGTCGGCAATCACCTTCTCGACCTTTGCCAGATCGACCTCGTTGATCTTCCGGCCGTTCTTCAGCGCCTCCATCATCGGGGCCATGTCGAACGAGCGGTAGCCCAGACGTACATCCTCCTGCACGAGCTTGCCCGCTACGGGGAAGTTGGCATAGAAGGGCAGCTTGGGATCGGCCGAGTGGCATGATATACATTCGCTGCTGGCCACGATCTGCTCCATTTGTGCATTGCTCTCCAAGTCGGCCGACGGCGCCTTGTTCACCAGTCGGTAGACGACGCAAAGCACGATTACCACCGCAAGCACGGATAGAATAATCTTTGAGCCTCTTTTCATAACAAATGACACTACTGTCCAATAAAAGTTGGCTAATCGGTCTTTGAAATTATTGAAATACAGT
>URBK01000019.1 GCA_900546065.1 uncultured Alistipes sp. | reverse complement strand
TAAACCACATGTTCCTCCGCTTGTGCGGGCCCCCGTCAATTCCTTTGAGTTTCATTCTTGCGAACGTACTCCCCAGGTGGATAGCTTATCGATTTCTCTTAGTCACCGACTGTGTATCGCCGACAACGAGCTATCATCGTTTACTGCGTGGACTACCAGGGTATCTAATCCTGTTTGCTCCCCACGCTTTCGTGCCTCAACGTCAGATATAGTTTGGTAAGCTGCCTTCGCAATCGGTGTTCTGTATGATCTCTACGCATTTCACCGCTACACCATACATTCCGCCTACCGCAACTACTCTCTAGCTCAACAGTATTAGAGGCAGTCTCGGAGTTAAGCCCCGAGCTTTCACCTCTAACTTATCAAACCGCCTACGCACCCTTTAAACCCAATAAATCCGGATAACGCTTGGATCCTCCGTATTACCGCGGCTGCTGGCACGGAGTTAGCCGATCCTTATTCGTACGATACTTTCAGTCGGATACGCGTATCCGAGTTTACCCTCGTACAAAAGCAGTTTACAACTCATAGAGCCGTCTTCCTGCACGCGGCATGGCTGGTTCAGACTTGCGTCCATTGACCAATATTCCTCACTGCTGCCTCCCGTAGGAGTTTGGTCCGTGTCTCAGTACCAATGTGGGGGGTTAACCTCTCAGTCCCCCTATGTATCGTCGCCTTGGTGAGCCGTTACCTCACCAACTAGCTAATACAACGCATGTCCATCTTGAACCGCCGGAGCTTTCAACACCAAAAGATGCCTTCCAGTGTATTATGGGGTATTAGTACCGATTTCTCAGTGTTATTCCCCAGTTCAAGGTAGGTTACATACGCGTTACGCACCCGTGCGCCGGTCGCCGGCAAATGAAGCAAGCTTCATTCCCGCTGCCCCTCGACTTGCATGTGTTAGGCCTGCCGCTAGCGTTCATCCTGAGCCAGGATCAAACTCTCCATAGTATTAAATGAATTATTTAAATCTTTAGCTCTAATCTCAAAGGTATTGTTTGAAATCACTCTCTTGAGAGAGTGGATAAAACTTTCTTAGCTGCTCAAAATCTTCAAAGAACTTTATTCCAATTTTGTTCGGAATTTCATCTCTGTCACAACCCCGCTCCGAAGAGTGGGAAAGTGGTGCAAAGTTAAGGCAAGTTTTTCAAATCTCCAAATCTTTTTGAAAGATTTTTTTCATCATCAAACCGTCCTAAGAACTTTCGCGTTCGTGAAGTGTTATCTTCATCGAAGCGGGTGCAAAGGTAAGAGGTTTTTTGATAACTTCCAAATCTTTTTGAAGATTTTTTTTCATCATCGAAACCGCCTTAAGAACTTTCGCATTCGTGAAGTGTTATCTTCATCGAAGCGGGTGCAAAGGTAAGGCGTTTTTCGACAACTTCCAAATCTTTTTGAAAGATTTTTTCGAAAAACTTTTCTTAAGAACCTTGCTTTTCAGAAGTATTTCCTTCATCAAAGCGGGTGCAAAGTAACGACATATTTTCGTAACATCCAAATTATTTTCGATTTTTTCTTCACAATTTTCAAAACGAAAGTATAGCCGTCTGACTATTAGCTTTTTGTGTTGTACGTACAATATTGAGTCTACATCGTCACACAAACCGGCAGTCCACCCCTACTCCACGATATCCAGTCTCAACAGTAAGGTCAAATACCTCCCCAAGCCTTAAATACGGTATATAAGATTACAGCAGGCAGGCCTCAGCATGGCATGAACACAACAGGCAAAGTGCCCGGTCAATACTCGCCCACATGGCTGCCACCCCATAATATATACGCATGCCCCATCTGTCTCGGCGACGGATTTACATTGGTTTGAACGCTCGGCCTCTGCAAATATCATTACCATCGTGGTAAATCACACTATATACATATATATAATAAGGAATGCAGATGCTATGACAGACACCATGAACAAGTCCAAGCTAAGAGGTGATCTTGATGGTGGTTCGGGTTCAATAGTCATTACGGCAGGCTCAGAGGGCAGAGGGCAGACAGCAGACAGCAGACTCGGACTCGGACTCGGACTCGGACTCGGACCCGGACTCAGGCTCGGACTCAGGCTCGGACTCAGGCTCGGACTCAGGCTCGGACTCGGACTCGGACTTAGGCTCGGACTCAGACACCAAAAAAGCGGCGAGGCATCACTGCCCCGCCGCTGACAAAATTAAGAGGAATTAAGGTTTTCTCTGCACTAATTAGCCTCCAGACTGATCCACAACTCATGGTTCTTAAAGTGGAGCGTATAGCTGCCGGCCGCGCCGTCAGGAATATTCCACTTAGGATCACCTGAATACGATGTTACCACACGATTATCCGTACGGGGATCGGCATTCGCAACAGCCGGACGCCACGAAGGATCATTATACGACTGCGTAGAGTGCATCTTGAAGCAACCCTCGCTGTTGGTGGTAGCCTTATCGAAGAAGTCGCCCGAGAGTGTCATCTCGTCAGGATTCTTGTAATCCCAAGTCAAGGCAACCCACGTACCCCAGCCGCCCGTGATGGCATCACCAACTACATATACGGGAAGCGTGCAATAACGGCCCACATAGCAGCTACCCGTCGGTACATCGGCCTCATCATTATAATCAACGCTGACGGCAAACGTATTGGCCGTGCCGAGAGCACCGCTGACATAGGCACCTTGAGTCGTGAACTGACTGTACTGCGCAGCCTCAGTCTCCGAGGTCACATATACCATCTCGCTGTCACCATTGCGGACGAATGCCGGATACATGGCATCGGGCTGAGTGGTTATGATGAAAGACGAATTAGGATTCAGTACCCCAATCTTCTGATAGAAGAAGTTCTTGTTGTGACTGGTTATCTCCACAGCACTCTCCAAGCCGCTGCCCGCAGGATTGGCGTCTCCTACAATATAGAGGCGCTGCAACGGAATGTCGTAGGCCATAGCCATCATCGTCTTTTCCGAGATCGTAGGCTTGTAATAGAAGGTACCGCCCTCGATGTAAGCCAAAACCTTGGCCTGCAACTCAACCTCCACATCGGGAGCAAGAGCGCAATCCTGTATCAGGAAGCGGTTCAGGGCTCGCTTCGTAATGGTGAACGAAGTGACATCCGAAGTCAGGTCACCACTTGTAAGTGCCGGTGTATAGTTCTGGCCCTGAATGCCGAGTTTGAACACGTAACGTATCGTGTACTCCTCCGTCGGCGGATTGATCGCATTCCACGAGAAAGTCAACGACTCTCCGGAGTTCTCCTCCGTCAAGATCAACTCCTCGCCCGGAAGAATCAGCTCCATATTGCGATCTGCCTCCGGTTTGTCGAACCAGTTGTCCAAACCGTCCGGATCTTCGCAAGCCGAGAAGCCGATAACGCCGACGAGCAACATTAATTTCATTATGTTTTTCATAATCATCATTTTTTTGCGTTAATCAAAACTATTCGCCATCATCGGTAGCGGCATCCTCCCAGAAGGGAAGCTGCACGAGATTCTCGTTCTTATCGATCTCTGTCTGGAAGATAGGCATCCAATAGTACTCCTCCTTCCATACGCGCGGAAGACCGTTAGCGGTACGCACGTAGAAGGCACGAGGATCGTTCTTGTCGGTCGAACGCTTCGTTCCGGTGAAGTTCATACCACCGTGGTAGTAATCCTGACCGTCGCAAACCTCCTCCATCATCATCCAACGACGGAGATCCGACCAACGGATGTTCGAATCATCGACGCAAAGCTCCACGCGGCGCTCACGCTTGATCAAACGATCCATCGACTCCTGATCCGACGGCACCTGTATCTCATCCTCGCCTGCGGCTCCCCACGTGTACTTGGGCACACCTGCACGCTCACGAATAAGGTTCAAGTACTTCAGAATATCCGAGTTTCCGGGCTCGACCTGATTCAGACACTCTACATAGTTGAGATAGAACTCGGCCAGACCGTAGAACTTACCCTGCTGGTATACGAAGCTGCCGTTCAGGTTATCATCACCCGGCTTGACGGCCTTATTGGCAAGATAACCGTTGTTGGGCGCATCGTGCGTACCATTGTTATCGTTAGACGTATGGCCTACCAGATCCTCGAAAGTCTGACCGGCATCAAGGTAGGCACTGTTATAGAAGCAGCACTTACGCTTGCCCGGAACAAACCACATCTCGTTATACTTCGTGGTAAGGTAGAAACGAGGCTCACGATTGACATACATCATATAGGTATTGGCATCGGTGATCATAGCCGTACCGTCGTCACGCACATCCTGCGAACCCGACCACTTCGTCTTGCGATATACGGGATCCGTGGCAAATGCAGTCTCCGAATATCCGGCCTGAGTAGCATCGGGATTGATAACGGGAATGGTCTTGTAACCGTTGGCATCCTTCTGATAATAGTCACCCTCATACTCGCCGTCAAGAGGATCGAACGGATAGATACCGTTACTCAAGGCAAAGGCGTCGACCAACGACTGCGATACGCTCATACCGCCGTTACCCTTGTATCCGTAAGGAGTGTTGTATGCAACCCACGTGGTGTAAGAGACCGAAGGACGAGCGAACAGAACCTCGCGGTTGTTACCGCCCTGCGGGTTGAACGGAGACGTAGCTCCACCCAACAGCGACATAAAGGGATCGATCGTACCATCGTCGTTGTAAACCTTGAACAACTCATATCCGTACTCCTCAGCCAGATCGATGACGGCCTTGTTGGCCTCCAACGCACGCTGCCACTTGTTGGCATCGTAGCTCTGCGGGAAGAGTTTCACACCCTCGTGGTTAACGTGATCGTAATACATCGGGTTGCCGTTCACCAGCGGGCTGGCGTTGAAGAGCAACATACGGGCACGCGTACAGTAGCAGAAGAAGCGGTTGATGCGGCCGAACTTGTCACTCTCCGAGTACTCTACCGGAAGCAAGTCGCCTACCGTCTTGAGCTCGTTGTCGAGCCAATCAACAACCGTATCCCAAGGCTCCTGACCATACTTCAACTCGTCGATAGGCGTCGACGAAGGCACCGAAGGCGATTCGGGATCAAACGGGCACGGTCCGTACCAGTAGAGGAACCACCAATAGTAGTATGCGATAAGCGCACGGCACTCGAGTTTCATATTGTCCACATCGCTCTGATATACGTTATCCGAGTCGATGGTGTGGACATTCTCCATAAAGATCTTGGCCTCACGGATCTTTCGGGGCATATTGGCCCAAACGTCACCGTTCCAGCTGGTGTTGGTAGCCCACATACCGATGGCACGCTGGTTGCAGTCCCAACTCCACTGATACCACAGATATGAGGGGCGCAGGTCATCGGCCAACGCAGCACAGCCGTACTTGTTGGTGTAGCCCCACAGGGGATCCGGCAGACCCGAATAGACATAGGCCAACCAACCCTCCATACGGACCTTATCGTCGAATACCATATCCAACGTAAGCTCGGTATCGGGCTCCTTATCGAGGTAGTTGCACGAGGTCATCGTCGACATCGCCACTACCAGAACCAAAATATATTTATATATTCTCATAATCCTTGAATTGTTACCGATTAGAAGTTCAAATCAATACCGAACACAACCGATTTCATTCCCGGGTAACGAAGACCGGTATTCGTATCGATCTCGGGATCCCAGAGTTTGAATCCTGAGAAGGTCAACAGGTCATTACCGCTTACATATACGCGGAGCTTCTTCAGACGCACCTTCTCTACCCACGACTTGGGAAGGCTGTAACCGATCTCGACGTTCTTCAGGCGCAAGAACGACATGTTCTTGAGCCACCACGTCGAAGACAGGTTATTGATAGTAGAGGTGTAGTGCAGACGCGGCCAGAAGACATCCTGCGAAGGATTATCCACGGTCCAGCGATCCTGATAGTTCGAATAGGGGTTACCAAGAATACCCTGACCCGAGCCGGGCAGGAAGTAGTTCGAACCACCGCCGATAACCTTGTATGCATCGCCTACGCCCTGGAAGAAGACGTTGAAATCGAAGTTCTTGTAGATGAAGTTACCGCCGAAACCGTATACGAAGCGCGGAGCAGTCGTATGACCCATATAGGTCTGGTCCATGGCCGTAATCACACCGTCGCCGTTAAGGTCCTGATACATGATATCTCCCGGCATGGGATCGGCACCGAGCTCAGGCTGCGGCAGCGACGGATCGAGCGCGCCGTTGATGAAATCGCTGTCCTCATAGAGGCGCAATGCAACGTATCCGTAGTGCTCGTTCACCGAACGGTTCGTGGCGCTACGATAGGTTCCCTTCAGAGACTCGGCCTCGTCACGCTCGCGAACCCAGTTCTTGGCGTAAGATGCCGTACCGCGCAACTGCAGATAGAAGTCCTTGTTGAAACGGTGGCTCCACGAAAGCGATGCCTCGAATCCCTTGTTGTCCACGATACCGTAGTTGGCATACGGAGTGTTGATGAAACCGTTCTGCGTAGGTATCGACGAACGCTGGATGAAAATATCGGTACGATACTCGTCGAAGATATCGAACTGCAGGTTGAATTCGTTGAACAGACCGATCTCGATACCGACATTGGCCTTGCGCACGGTCTCCCATGACAGGTCGCTGATACCCGGATCACCCTCGGTGACACCGTTGCGCGAGTAACCGCCCGTGTAGCCCCACGTATAGCCGTCCTGACCCTCGTTGATGGTGGTGATGTATGCGAAACGGCGACCTCCGATCTGGTCATTACCGGCCAGACCCAACGATGCACGCAGCTTCAACGTCGAGAAGATATGCTTGGCGGGCTTGAAGAAAGGCTCCTCCGAGATGATCCAGCCGATTGCTCCCGACGGGAAGAATCCGTAACGCTGACCCTTGGCGAAGTTCTCCGATCCGTTGTAACCGAAGTTGAACTCGGCTACGTAACGGTTGTCATAGTTGTAAGAGAGACGGCCAGAGAATCCCTGATGACGATAGGGCTGGTAGCTGCCGCTGTCGTAGCTGTCCTGCATGTAGAGCAACAGTCCCTCCACATTGTGCTTCTCACCGAAGGTGCGGTTGTAGTGGATGCTTCCCTCGAGGTAGGTACGGTTGTTTCCGTAGGTACCGCTTGCCTCGGTTCCGAGGAACTCCTGTCCGTAGTTCTCGATGTCGAGGATCAGCTCTCCATTCTCGTCACGCGTCGTGGCTACATTATAATAATCGGGAGTCTTGCTACGGGTAAGAGTCTTGCTCTGGTAGTTATCGAATGCGAACTTCACGTTCAGCGACAGGCCGTCGGTGATGAAGTCCAGCTTCTGGTCGAGCGTAACGAGAGTCTCGAGTTTCGAGTCGGTCACACGCGAGTAACCCTTCTGGGTCTGCTCGGCCCACGGGTTGTTACGGCCCGAGCGGATAGGAATTGCGCCGTTCTCATAGATGGGCGGGTGCACGAAGCTCGGAGTCTGGAATGCTATATCGAATGCCGTATCGGTCGACTGGGCACTCTTGCGAAGCTGCTGCAGATAACCGCCGATGCTGATACCGAGCAACGTGGTCTTCGTGATGTTCACGTCAACGTTAGAACGTACCGTGAACTTGTTCAGACGAGTAGCCGTATCGAAGTCCACATTCGGATCGACGGCCATGATGCCATGCTCGCGGAAATAGGTCGCAACCAACGAGTAACGCAGGATTTCGCTACCGCCGTTCACATTCAGCGTGGCGCGCGTATTCTCGGCAAGGTTGGTTGTGATGGCCTCAAGCCAGTTCACGTCGGGATAGAGCTCGGGGTCATAACCCGTACGCGTACGCTCGATGACCGTAGGTGCGTAAACATACGAACCGGCACCCTTCTCCTCGGCATAAAGTTCGTTCAAGAGATCCATGTAGTCGGCCGCTCCAGCGAACTCGGGAAGCTGCGTCGGCGTCTGGATAGACTGCTCGATACGAAAGTTTACACTCGGCTTACCGATCTTACCGCGCTTGGTCGTGATGACGATAACACCGTTGGCACCGCGCACACCGTACATGGCGCTCGCCGATGCATCCTTCAGCACCGAGAACGACTCGATCTGCTCGACATCGAGGTCATCGAGCGTACGCTCGATACCGTCGACAAGCACAAGCGGCGTGGTGGTACCCTGATAAGACGAAATACCGCGGATCCAGAAGCTCGAAGCATCATATCCCGGCTCACCCGAAGGCTTGTAGGCAATGATACCCGCAATCTGACCTGCAAGGTTGTTACTCAGATTGGCTGTAGTACCGACATCCAGACTTTCAGGCTCCACCGTCTGAATGGCACCTACGATCGAGGCTCGCTTCTGGGTACCGTAAGCAGTAACCACAACGTCGTCCAGACGCTGCGCGCTCTCTTCCATCTTGACATTGATCACGGTCTTCGATCCGACCTTGATCGTCTGCGATTGATATCCGAGGCTCTCGAATACAATCTCGGCAGAGGCGGGAACCTGAATTGAATATTTACCGTCGACATCGGTAGCGACACCATTGGTTTCGTTACCCTTCTCGATTACGGCAACTCCGACCATCGGGCCGTTAGCGTCAGTAACAGTACCCGTAACGGTTATATTCTGCGCATTGGCATTTACCGAAAAGCATAACAATACAACGGTAAATACTGAAATCACAGAATTTCGGAATTTCCCCCCCCCTACATTCTTTGAGAATGAGTAGAAATTGACCATAATTTAATAATTAGGTTAAAAAAAGGTTAGTGTCGAGACTTTTTTTTACAAACGGGCTCGACAACCGTTTCCCCATTAACATAAACACGACATGCACTCCACAAGCAAAACGAACATCAATTTTTTGCTCTTACGAGTACTATGTCGGTTGAAGTTTCGGTAATGCAAATTTAATATTTAATTTTATGCTTGCAAATTTTTCTTACTTCTGACGGTAACATTTTTTCGTTAGCAAATTTATTAAAAGGTCCACTTTCGTGCGTTACACATTGATTTCCAGCACTAAACGCATGATATGATTTTTATTTTTAAATAATTTCAACAACGAAAGTCCGTTTTGCCCCGAAAAATACGATTACAACAAAAAAAGGACGCAAATAATAATCGCGACCCAGAATAGATAAAATATTTAATAATGAAAGTGTTTTTGGTTGCCTGCTCGAATCACGCACCAATGTAATCTCAGAAAAAAAGTTCCCTTTTATCCACATCAAACAACGAAGTCGACAAACATCCTCCAAAGCCGACGACACCAGCCGTTCCCGACCGTAATGCCGGCATCTGAATCGCCCGAGTTACGCTATCTTCACATCCTTTTCAGGCAAAACATGGCGACCTATGGCCTCACCGCCGACGTAAAAAATATCCTCGCCGCGCACATATTCAAAAAAAAAGCGTATCTTTGCACGCTATGTTTAACTAAATTAACTTTTTCGAAAAATGCCAAAAATGAAAACTAATGCCGCTGCAAAGAAACGCTTTACTTTCACCGGCACAGGTAAGATCAAGCGCAAGCACGCTTATCACAGTCACATCCTGACCAAAAAGACTAAGAAACAGAAGCGCAATCTCTGCTACGCTTCGACCGTGTCGGCTGCCGACGAGGCCAAGATCAAGAGCCTGCTCGTAAAGTAACCGACCGCCGGAAACTTTTTTATTAACAAATTAATGCGGGACAAAGCAGCCCCAAAGAGTACGAGAGAATCGTGCCGCTGCGAGTTCCATCAAAAACTTATTTACTATGCCACGTTCAGTTAACGCTGTTGCGTCACGCGCAAGGAGAAAAAAGGTTTTGAAGCTTGCCAAGGGTAACTTTGGTTCAAGGGGAAACGTTTGGACAGTAGCCAAAAACACTGTCGAGAAAGGTCTGCAGTTTGCATACGCACACCGCCAGATCAAAAAGAGGACTTACCGTTCACTGTGGATCACGCGTATCAACGCCGCCGCTCGTACCTACGGTATGACCTATTCTGAATTCATGGGTAAGGTTAACGCCAAAGGCGTCGCCCTGAACCGCAAGGTTCTGGCAGATCTGGCGCTCAACGAGCCCAAGGCTTTCGAAGCAATAGTTAACGCAGTTAAATAGCCTGTCCGCAGGGGGGGGGTGACTCCTCCGTCGGCAGACGATCGCTACGTTGTCCCTCGTGGACGCCGAGACGGTCGAAGCAAAGCGGGATGCAAATGCATCCCGCTTTTTTCATACCCATACCTTCCACGCAGCAGAAACCATACCCGCACTTGCGGCAAACGACACCACCCTTCCCTTTCTGTCTCCTACTTCTGCTTCCACACCCGCTCTCTTTCCCTCAGACATTTCCCATCCACGTCTTCAACACACGCCTCCGACTATCTTTCCAACTCACATGACTCACATTCCATACTCTTCTCCTCGACACCCATTCTCGACACACATCTTCGACACGTAATACTCACATATCTTCAATCCACATCTCAGGCACGTATATTCAGACCTCATCTCGAACCCGCAAGATACGCCCTTCGCACAACCTACCGGCATATACACAAAGTAATATCGGTAATACGGCCGTCTCGGGAACACATAGGTATTCACACACACCAACCCCACTCTCGGAGCCGACCTTACAAAAAAAGGAGGCGAATTTTCATTCGCCTCCCCGATTGTTTTGCCGCAGCGTTACTCCTTGTACGTAAACGTCCAGAAGTTAATGTTGTATGCGGCATTGCTCATGTAGAACTTGATCTTGTGCATGCCCTCGGTCAACTCAAGCTCGAACGGAGCATTGGGCTGGTAATCGCCCCATCCGCCCGGCGTAGCGTTAAGCGTAAGATCACCGGTGACATTCACGCCGTCTACCTCAACATAGCATGTACCGCCATTACCCGAGGCACTTACAACCACTGAGTAGGTTCCGGCATCCTGCACATCAACCGTGTAGAGGAGCCACTCGCCCGAAGCCGTGTAACCGATATTGCCGGCACCCTCGATATCCACATCGGCACTGTTGGTGTCGCCACCGTCCGAACGATAGGTGCTGCCGCCGCTGTTGCCCGACGAGTTGTCAAAGAAGGCCACATTCTTGCCGCCCATATCGAAGTCGCGGAACCACAACTCCAGAGGAGCCTCGGCACTCAGGATATGCGGGCCGTTGAACGGAAGCGTCGTCGATACGTAAACCGAAACCGTCTTCTCGATCGTACCCTTGCGATAATGTACCGTAGTGCTGCCCTCGCCGACACCGGTAATCTCACCGGCAAGGTTCACACGGGCCACAGCCTCGTCATCCGACCACCACTCGAAATCCGAGAGTGATACGTCATTTGCATCGATGGGCACCATCTCGACCGACATCTCGAAGGTGCTGCCTATGGTGAGCTGCAGATCATACGAATTGAGCTTTATATCGGTAAGCACAATCTTGTTCTGGACCGTCACGTCCACATAGAAGGTCATGCCGTCACGCTCGGCATATATCGTGGTTGCGCCCTCGCCCACGGCCGTCACAAGTCCGTTCTCGACAGTTGCGATCTCGGCGTCATCGGTATACCAGTTGAACGTACCGCCATCTGCGGGACTGGCAACCAACTGGGTCTGCTCGCCCACGAACATCGTGACAGACTGCTGATTGACAAATATGGCGTAATCAACCTCCGTTCTGTCATAGTTGTCGCACGCCGTAAAGGTCAATGCGCCAGCGGCGAACAGAGCAGCTAAACTAAATATGTATCTTTTCATTGTACTCGGTTGTTAAGTTATTCTTCAACAGGGTCATCTTCATAGTCTTCCTCATCGTCGGGATTGAACTGCAGACGCAACTCCTCCTTCATCACGTAGGTGACACCCTCGAACGTGTACTGGTAGCACAACAGGAAGGTCTTGTAGGTGTTGAATCCGTCGTCCTCGATAAAGAACTTGTTGGGATACTCGGGATCCTCATTGTCGAGCTGCACGACCTCTACGTCGCGATACGGAAGGATCTTGACCTTGCCGTTATCGGCGATTTCGAGTATCATGGCGCCGCGATAGAGCGTCTCCTCGTCGGCCGCATAGGCCTCGTTCCCGACCATCGTACGTACTCGCTTGTCAGTCAGCGGGAAGAGAATCTTTGTTCCGGGCATCGAGAGCTCCGACTGGTCACCCAGAATGCGGCGCTTGCCGCGAAGCGTATAGCTCGTCGTTCCGTCACCGACAGCCCAACGGTTCTCGATAAGAACCTTGTAGAGAAGATAGCTCTTCTCGGGATTGATCTCACAACGATCGTAGGTATCGACACGCACCGGTATCAGATAGGTCGTGTCGGGCGAAAGCCCCGCAGGACGAATCTTAACGGGGATAACGCCTCCAGTCTCCCCGGCCTTGATGACACACTGCATCGACGTGATCTCATACTTGTCCTTGGGCATGGGCTTGGCATACTTGGCAACCTCCTGATCGTAGTTGTTGCGGTTGTACGTCTCGATCAACTCGGGATCTTCGACGATGTTCACCGTCACATCCTCCGTGATGTTGTTGGTGCCGCCCATCGAAAAGGCCAGATAACCTTCCGACTCGGTCTTGTGAAGACTGAAAACCTTGCTGTTCATGTTTTCGGTGTCACTGATGAAACCGAAGACATTCTTATACTGCTCCTTCTCGAAGACCTTGTTCTCGTTGCAGGCAACGAGACCGAGCAGAGCCGCAGCAGTCATTATATATCTGAATTTCATAATCTCAACTTTTTATCCGTGAAACAATTAGTCTTCCCATCCCGGGTTCTGGTCCACTGACGGGAGTTTGCGGATCTCGCTCAGAGGCAGCGGCAGGAACATGAGTTTCTTGTTCACAAGACGCGAGCCGATACGAGAGGTATTGGGGATAACGCGGGTATAGAATCCGGCCTTGCCGCTGTCGACATTCATGCCGGTAACGGGTTCGCTCTCGACCTCCTCGTATATACCCCAGCGGCGTACGTCGAAGTAACGATGGTTCTCGTGCAGAAGCTCGATCATACGCTCACGCTCGATCAACTCCTGCATGTGGTCGACGCTTGCCAGATCGCTGTCCGACAGGCCCGGCAGACCGGCACGGTGACGCACCTGATCGAAGGCGTTGCGGATCTCCTGAATGTCGCGCGATACGGTATAGGTCTGCTCGCCCAACTGTACGGTATGGGTCGTGGTCAGGTTGTTCAGCGCCTCGGCATACATCAGAAGAATGTCTGCATAGCGGATTATCGGGAAGGCCTTGTCCATACGGCGGGCATTCGTTCCGTCCCATGCATCCGACGGGTGGATGAACTTCTTGATCACATAGCCCGTAGGCGTATAGTCGGTAGCACTGTTCAGCTTACCGTTGGCCGAATCGTAGTAGTAGGTAATGGTCAGGTTGTAGAGTCCCGACGTGGTGCTCGAGCTGCAGGGCCAGTAGCACTCGCTGAAACCTACCGAAGCGTAGAAACGCATCTCACGGTTGTTGTACATGTTGAATACGCCGCTGTTGAGACGGTAACCCGAGAAGTTCTTCTGCTGCGTGGTGAAACCGCTCTCCGAGTAGGGATACTTCTCGCTCGAGTTGTCAATCGAACGGCCGTCAACCATTGCGAAGTTGTCGATAATCTTCTGCGGGAGAGCCATACCGCTCCAACCGCCGGCCTTCAGCGGGAATGCCATCTGCGTATTGGCAACGAGCGTACCGCTGTTGCGGGCCCATACATACTCGGGGTTGGTTGCAAGCACGGCCTCGCCGTTGAAACCCTCCGAATACGAACGATAGGGGTCGATACCGGCAGCTCCGACAGGCCATGGCTCATAGTAGTTGGGATCGCTCGTCACGCCCTCCGGAAGAGCTGGCGTATCCGAGTCGGCCTCAACCGTATAGAGACGGTACATGGGGGCTCCGCCGTTGGTCATGTCCATCACGCGCTTGGCAGCGGCGGCAGCCAGAGCCCAACGTGACTCGTCATAGGTCTGAGATACATAGTATGCGTCATCCGAGCTGCGCTTCCACGTACCGAAGCAACGCTTGGCTGCGGCTCCGCCATTGAACAACGGGCTGGCGTGATAGAGGCGTATACGGGCGATAAGTCCATAGGCGGCACCCTTCGTCGGACGGCCGAACTCCATGATCGGACGCGTCGCGGGCAGAGATACGGCCGCAGCCTCAAGCTCCGAGCAGATATACTCCACAGCCTCGTCATAGGTCGAACGCGTGCAGTCGTATGCAACGAGCTCCTCGTTCGAGGGGATCACCTCGTCGCCGACGATGATCGGAGGACCGAAGACTGTCAGGATCTTATAGTAAGCGTAGGCACGCAGGAAGCGCGTCGTCGCCATGATCTCGGCGCGGTCAATGGCCGTCATGTCAGCAGCCTCGTCAATGCGCTGGAACAGAGTGTTACACTTGCGGATGGCAATGTATGAATTCTTATACATCGTCTCGAAAGAGTAGAGGTTGCTGGCGTTGATCTCGTTCAACACCAGACGCAGACCGTTATAGCCGTGCAGAGTCTCGTACATGGTGAAAGCCTCGTCGGTAGCCAACGGACCCGGAGTGTCGGCATTCTGATGGATCGAGCCCTCGTCGCCGAAATAGTTCGTGATACCCCACATGTAGGCCTCAACATTTCGCGTACTGTTGAATACCGAGTCGATCTTTATCTCATCGGAAAAATATCTGTCTACATCAAGGAAGTTGCAAGACCCGAACATCGAAGCAACCGCCAGCGACAGAACTATCATATATAATCGCTTCATCTTAAATCTCATTTTTAAGGTTAGAAATGGACATACATCTGGAAGGTTATCGTCATCGGGAGAGGATATACCTTACCGTTGCTGGTAGCCTGCTCGGGATCGAATATCTTGACCTTGTCCCAAACGCAGAGGTTGTTGCCCACCAGCTGGAAGTCGATCGACGAGATACCGACCTTCTTCAGCGCATTGGCCTTGTAGTTGTAGTTGAGCGTAACCTCCTGCAGACGCAGATAGCGCGCATCACCCTTCCAGAAGTCCGACGTCTGTGAATTGTTGTTGTTCAGACCGTACTGCAAACGGGGATAAAGAGCATTCGGGTTCTCTGCAAGACTCGGGTCGATACCGTTTGCCACAGCGTATTCCATCGGGATCCAACGGTTGCGCGGGTCAGCCGCCTGAGTCAGCACGTTACCCGTACGTCCCTCGTAGAAGGGGGTGTAACCCGTACCGCCGCGGAAATAATCCGTACGTCCCGTACCCTTGAAGAGCACACCGATCGTGAAGTTCTTGTACTGGAACTCACCTCCGAAACCATACATCAACAGCGGGTTGAAGCTGTATGCGATGGGCACCATGTCATCGGCGTCGATACGGCCGTCACCGTTGACGTCACGATACTTGATATCACCCGGCATAACCGTACCGAAGGTCTGGATGGGGCTGGTCTCGATATCGTACTCATCCTTGAACAGGCCCAGTGACTGGTAACCGCGGACTACGCCGTAGGGATAACCCGAAGCCTCCTGATAAGGATATGCGGGGTTGGCCTCCTCCCAGTTCTCGACATCGTTCTTCGAGTAGGTGAAGTTGCCTCGCAGAGTCAACCACGTATTCTTGCCCAGACGCTGCGTGAAGCTGATGTTACCGTCGGCACCGTAGCTTCTCATGGCACCCACGTTACTGTAGGGCTGAGAGATAAGACCCACGTACTCGGGCACCTGCACACGCTGCTGGAAGATACCGTCACGCTTGTCGTTGAAGAAGTCGACCACGAAGTTGACCTTGTCGCCGAACAGACGGCCCTCGATACCGAGGTCAGCCTTGATAGCCTTCTCCCACAACAGGTTGTCGGCACCGATATACGACTCGATAAGGCTCTCGACTGCGGTCGAGCCGAACGGCGACACCGAACCGCGGTTTACGAGCGTCAGATATGGGAATCGCTGGTTTCCGGCCAGACGGTCGTTACCTACCGTACCGTACGATGCACGGATCTTGAGGAAGTTCAGGAAGGGAAGGCCGCGGCGCATGAATTCATACTGCGTGGGGACCCATCCGAGAGCCACCGAGGGGAAGAATCCGAAGCGGCGGCCCGGCTGGAAGTTCTCCGAACCCGTATAACCGAAGTTGAAGTCGATCATGTAGGTATCGCGGAAACCGTAGGTGATACGGCTCGACAGACCCTGATAGCGCATCGGGATAGAGTTCATGTTGGTGGTACCCGAACTTGCCGTCTTCTCGTCGCTCATGTAGTAGTAAACCAGAGCCGATACACGGTGGTCGTCACCGAAGACGCGGTCATAGTTCAACGTACTCTCGAAGTGGTACTTGCGATACTGGTCGGTGCTCTTGCCGTAAGATGCAGCCTGCTCGGGAACGCGGAGAATTGTCACGAGTTCACCCTCCTGCGTACGGCCTACTGCCTCGTAGAGGGCGGGCTGGATAAGGCGCGACTCGTTGAACCAGCTGGTAATATCGTATGCGCCCTGCGCGCGGATCTTGAGGCCCTCGGTTATCATCGACAGGTCCTGCTCGATGTTCAGCGTCACCTTGCCCGAGAACTCCTGAGACGAGCGGCGGCCCATCTGGTTGATCATCACATAGGGAGAGGTCTCAGAACCAGAACCTACGGCCGGCATCTGGCCGTTAGAGTACATCGTGGGAAGACGAAGAGGGTTGATCGACGCCTGTGCCTGCCATATATAGTCGGTATTGGCAACACCGGGCTCGTTCTGAACCTTCAGGAAGCCGTCCGAACCGAAGTAGATCTTCGTCGTCTTGGTCAGGTTAATGTCGATATTGGCACGATACGAATAGGTATTGTAACCTACGTTCGAGCTGTAGATGCTCGACTTGTCCTGCTTGTAGGCCGCATCCTCGATGCTGGCACCCAAACTAAGGAAGTACTGTGCGGCCTGTGCACCGCCTCGTGCGCTGACGTAGTAGCTCTGCTTCCACGAGTTGTGCTTGATGATCTCGTCCTGCCAGTTCACATCGGGATAGAGGTCGGGATCCAGACCGTTGCGGATAATGTTCATCTCGATATCCGAGTAGAGGGGCTCCTCGCCACGGATGGCGCGGGCCTCGTTTGCCAGCTGTGCATACTCGTATGCACCGACATAATTGGGCAGACGCTTCAGATGCGAGAGCGTGAAGGCCACACGGGCCGTAATCTCCAGCTTGTCGATCTTACCGCGCTTGGTGGTGATCAACACAACGCCGTTTGCACCTCGCACACCGTACACGGCCGTTGCCGAGGCATCCTTCAACACCGAGAAGCTCTCGATATCGGCGGGGTCGAGTGAGTTGATGTCACCCTCCAGACCGTCGATAAGCACCAGAGCCGAGGCGTTGGCACCGAAGGTACCGATACCGCGGATCCAGAAGTCGGCGATATTCTTACCGGGCTCACCGCTCGACATGGTCGAGATCACACCAGCAACACGTCCTCCGAGGAGGTTGGCCACCGAAGCCACCGGCTGCTGAAGGTCATTTACGTCGACACTCGTCACGGCCGACAGCGTAGAAATCTTACGCTGCGTACCGAGTGCCGTCACCACCACCTCTTCCACTTCGGTGGCACTTTCGGTGAACTTGATGTCGAGGTTCTGCTCCTGCTTGGTCACCAGATACTCGACGTCCTTGTATCCCAGATACGAGAACAGCAGCGTGCTGCCTCGCGAAACCTTTATCGTGAACATACCGTCCGAGTCGGTCATCGTACCGATGGCGGGGTTGTCCTTCACCACCACGCTGGCGCCGACCAACGGACCGTTGCTGTCCGATACCTTACCCTTCATCGTATAGTCTTGGGCAAAGATCGACTGTACACCTATAAATAAGAATATAAATAGGGAACATATAAATGCTGAATATTTCATATCAGTTGTGTCGTTAAGGGTTAATTAATCGAGAGCTTACGTATACGGGCGTTGCCGTAGTCGGCTACGTAAACCGTACCGTCATCGGCGATACCGATACCGCGAGGATACTGGAACAGAGCCTCCTCCTCGGTACCGTCCTGCCAGCCTGCCGTACCCGGCATACCGAGTACCGTCTCGACGGTTCCGGTGCGGTAATTGTCCCTATCAATCACCATGCGGCGAATGCACTGGTTATCGCAGTCGGCAATATACATGTTGCCATCGGCGTCGCAGAACATCTGGAACGGGCGACGGAACTGCGCATTCTCCAGCTTGCCGTCGCGGTGTCCGCCCGACGTCTGGGGCGACGACAGACGCTCGAAGGTCTCGAGACATGCGGCCTGTGCCTCTGCCGGATCGTCATATCCGTTGTAGGCCGACACGTCGATGCAGCATATACTGTTGGCCGTACCGAGCGTTCCCTGAGGCGTCTCGTATGCCAGACCGTTGCTGTCCATCGTGATATAGAGGATATTCGGGTGCTGGGGATTGAACGACAGACCGTAGCTGTCACCCTGCGGCGTTACGGCGATAACCGTCGTCTCGTAGCTCTTGGGGTCAATACGCACCACTTGTCCGAAATAGAAACGGCAGTAGATGTATCCGTCGTCGGGATTCACCACCATACAGTGCTTGTAACCGTTGGTTATCTGCGCAGGTATTCCTGCAGGCCACTTCATCTCGCGGTAACGCGGAGCCCACATCTCCTTGGGGTCGAGCGTCATGAACGAGCCGATGGTGGTCTCCGTGGCAAACGATACGACCTGAGTCTCAGGGTCGACGCACGGTACGTTACCGATGGTATTCGAAGCGAGCGTTACCAACTCGCTGTTCACCTCGTCTATACGGGCGATCGTCGAAACGTCGCCCTCATCACCGTTACGGCTGATCACGAATACGTTGCCGCTCTCATCCACACAGCAATAGTAGGGCGAGACCTGAGCCTCGGCCAATGTTCCGGCCTTGTAGATCTTCGTTCCGTTGCCCACGACCGTAGCCACGGTCATCGACGACTCATAGAGGAAGATGTCGTTGTACACCACCGAGTCCTCGCCGATGACAACAGACAACTTACACTCGTCTCCCGGCAGACGCGGCGCCTGAACGTAGATCTCGCTTCCGGTAGTGCCGATAACGGCAGCCGGGCGCTGGTTGAAATAGACTCTGATGGCACTCGGATCGGTTCCGAAGTTGCTGCCCTGCAGAATCACCTTCTCCTGATACTTTCCTTCCTTAGGATAGAAATCGGTCAATTCGATGGGCTTAGACGGATCGTATGGTTGCCCGCCGCCTGCCGTCGAATCGTCTTTACACCCAACAATGCCCATAGCACATAACATCACTACGGACAGTAAGGGTTTTCTCACGTTGAATCTGTTCATGGTTAGAAATTTAGTTAGGTTGATGGTTTTGTCTGATAAATGGTATATACATCTCCATACAACGTTCTGCACCGCATCGTCAAGATGCCTGCGCAATACGTTGTCAAATTCGGACTCCACACATTGATCCGAACATTAAGTATGCAATGGTGATGTAGTTAAAGGATCGTAGTTAGGCTCTATTCATAGGCATAATCATTTAGGTTAGTGTTGTTCTTTATTTTAGGTTCAAAACGGTTGGTTCAAATCTTTCCCAACCCGCAATCGCAGGATACCTTCGCACCAAGCGAAAGCCCCCTTTACGGACACAGGGAATATGCTGTCGTTCTCGTATCATCGTCAAGCATACAACGATACGGCCATTTTCACGGGCTCCGCCGCCCGCCGCTAATCGAATACAACAAAACACGATAATCGATGCGACACTGCATCACCTACATGTCACACCGACTGCACCCATGGCTCAAATAGCCGTGCCTGTACTCTACAAAACTGTGATTTACAACAAAATGACATGTCCGATAGGGGGGGGCAATTTTCCCTCCTCATGTCTCCGCGCGCATTTGTCCAATGACGCGGTCAAATAATATAACCTGTTTTCGGGCATTATTACACTTCCTTCTTCATTTACAAAGTTAATCATTATTTGCATTCAAGCAATATTTCAGACATAATTTTTTTATTATAAATTTTTCGTTTCTATATCTCCACTCTTTCGATTGGTAAATTTAGCCATTCGGTTTTTTATAAAAAAAGGCCAATAACACTTTTAATACTAAACCGTATAAAGAGCAAATAATGTTACGCGGGAAAAGACAAATTGCATTTTCACCGCATAGGTTCAGCGTCGACGCGCATATAGCAATATTAGTCAGCGGAATAACAGCAGCCGGAAAAATTCGAAAAGAGGCCGCCCATGACGCTATGTGCCGTCAGGGCGAAACGCGCGCCAAAACATTTATTAAAAATTTTTATAATACACCGCCCGCCATACGTCTGCCTCTCTTCCGCGAATCATGGAAGAAATATACCCTTCATGGAAATAATTGTCGTCTGCGGCACAATCATACGCATGGCGAAACAGAGGAAAATTTGGGAGATTTATCCGATAAAGGGCCATTAAAAATGGGATCAGGAGCGCCATGGAAACGGCACAGCGATACATCCGCCCCGTAAAACCGCAGGTTTGACTTGCCATTGCATCGCCGGTTTATTATCTTTGTTGTTACCAACCGGACAAATACCATTTACGACATGAGAATAATACCAATATTGATGATGCTGTTGCTGTGTAAGCAGCTTACGGCACAGGATGTCGGCCGCATGACGATGGATCTCGGCGGAAGCTGGAGTTTCGCGCTCGACGCCGACGGCACGGGACAGGCCAAAGGTTACACCGACCGGGAGCTGCCCGACAGCGTCACCCTTCCGGGTACGACCGACACGAACGGCAAGGGCAACCGCAACGACAACCGCAGCGAGACGACACATCTCTCGCGCCGCTACACCTACACGGGGCCTGCATGGTACAGCCGGCAGGTCGATATTCCCGCCGAGTGGCAGGGCCACACGATAACCCTGACGCTGGAGCGCACGCGCCCGACGCGCGTATGGGTAGACGGTGAGTATGTCGGCTCCGACAGCCGCATCTCCGCGCCGCAACGCTATGACCTGACGCAATACCTCACCGCAGGCCGCCACCGCATAACCGTATGTGTCGACAACGGCGAGAGCATTCCCGCACAGGTACGCAACAGCTCCCATGCCTGCTCCGAGTCGACACAGACCAACTGGAACGGCATATTGGGACGCATTGAACTCGAGGCGGCCGATGCAGTACACATATCCGACATACGCGTCTATCCCGACCCCGAGGCCAAAAGCGCACGCGTCAGGATTACGGTTGCCGGATCGGAAGATCTGGCCGACGGCACCCGCCTGACACTCTCGGCCGAGGCATTCAACTCGCCGCGCCGACACCGCGTCGAGGCCGTAACGGCGCCCCTGCAACGCGGCCGCGCGGAGTACGACATAACGCTCCCGGTGGGTGAAAATGCGCTTCTGTGGAGCGAGTTCTCACCCGCACTGTATCGTCTCACGGCCCGCATCGAGGGGCACGACGAACTCCAAACGGCATTCGGTCTGCGCCGGTTCGCGGCCGTGGGGACACAATTCTCCATAAACGGCCTTACGACATTCCTGCGCGGCAAGCACGACGCATGTGTTTTCCCACTTACGGCACACACGCCCATGGACGTCGAATCGTGGCGTCACTACTTCCGCACACTGCGCGACTACGGCATCAACCACTGCCGCTTCCACTCGTGGTGTCCGCCCGAGGCATGTTTCACGGCCGCCGACTTGGAGGGCATATACCTTCAGGCCGAACTGCCGATATGGGGTTCGCTCGGCAATGACGAGCGCCTCAACAGCTTTCTCACGACCGATGGCACAGCCATACAACGCGCCTACGGCAACCACGCCTCGTTCGTGATGTTCGCCCTCGGCAACGAGATGTCGGGCGACCAGAAGGTTATGAATGCGCTTGTGGAGCGCTTCCGCGCCGAGGATGACCGCCATCTCTACGCTTACGGTTCGAACAACTATCTCGGCTCGCGCGGCCACGCCGCAGGCGAGGATTACTTTGTCACCTGCCGCAACGGCTGGGCCGACGACTACTCGACCCATACGCGCGGATCATTCTCCTTTGCCGACGCCGAAGAGGGTGGCATCATAAACAACACCTACCCCAACACCCGTACCGACTTCTCGCAAGCCATAGCATCGTGCCCCGTACCCATCATAAGCCACGAGACGGGACAGTTCCAGATATATCCCGACTATGCACAGATCGACAAATACACGGGTGTACTTGCCCCGTGGAATCTTGAGGAGTTCCGCCGACGTCTGCGCGAGGCCGGCATGGAGTCGCAGGCCGAGGATTTTGCCCGGGCATCGGGCGAGTGGGCCGTACGGCTCTACCGCGCCGACATAGAGATGGACCTGCGCACACGCGGATTCGGCGGCTTCCAGCTGCTCGACCTGCAGGACTATCCGGGACAGGGTTCGGCATACGTCGGCATCCTCGACGCCTTCATGAACTCGAAGGGGCTCATCGCGCCCGAACGTTGGCGCGAGTTCTGCAACCAGACCGTGCCGCTGTTCATCTGCGACCGCGTATGCTGGATTGCCGACAATAATATTTACGGCGACATCCGCATAGCCAACTACTCGCCTCAGGATCTTGCCGGCCGAAAGGTCGCATGGCGCTTCTCCCGCCAAGATAAGGGCCGCACCATAGCCGCAGGCACGATAACAATCGAACCGCAGCCGGAGAAGCAGGGAGTGCTGGATGCAGGGACAATCGCGACGCTGCTGCCCGAGTCAAAAAAGGCGTATGAGGTATGCCTTACGCTCGAAATAAAGGGCACGCCATACCGCAACAGCTACACATTCTGGGTATATCCCGACCGTGGGGCCGTAGACGTTGCCGCCGAGAGCGCAGCCGCAAAGGTAACCGTTACACGCACTGTCGACGCAGCACTCGAGGCACTGGCACGAGGCGAAAAGGTGCTGCTGATGCCCGACCGCACACAATGCGCCGAAGCAACGGTCGGCGGGCTCTTCCAGACCGACTACTGGAATTACCGTATGTTCAAGAGCATTTGCGACAACATGCACAAGGAGCCATCTCCGGGCACACTCGGCATACTCACCGACCCCGAACACCCGCTCTTCGAGGACTTTCCGACCGATTTCCACACCGACTGGCAATGGTACGCCATCATCAAGAACAGCTACCCGCTCATTCTCGACGCCATGCCTGAAGGCTTCCGCCCCACGGTGCAGGTGATCGACAACATCGAGCGCAACCACCGTCTCGGACTGCTCTTCGAGGCAACCGTAGGCAAAGGCAAGCTCCTCGTATGCATGGCCGACCTGCAGCCCGCGGCCGACCTGCCCGAGGTGCGGCAGTTTATGCGGTCGATATTGCGCTACATGTCGTCAGTCGACTTCAAGCCCGACACGGAGATGTCACCCCAACAACTGCAGGAGATCTTCCACACGCAGGGCAACGACCAAATCGAGGCGCTGCACAACATATCGTACGATTAACACTATTACAAACTTCAAGAGGCCAACCCGGAAAGGTTGGCCTCTTGAAGTTTTATAAGTTGCGGTCTCTATTTGTTATTGCGGTAAGCCTCCACTCCGCTGCGAAGGAACTGCACGAAGGCATCCACGTCGAGATCATAACCGCGCGGCTCGACCAAAGGCTCGCCGTTGCGGCCCTGAAGAACATAATATGGCTGGGCATTGACGCCGTATGTCTTCAATGCATAATATGAGTTGATCTTGCCCAGCGTCTTGAGCACCTTGCCCGTATCGGTCGTAACCCAGTCGCTCTCGTCGACCTTGAGTTTGTCGTCGGCATAGAGAGCCACGATCACATACTCGTTGCGCAGCAGCTCCAGCACACGGGGATCCGACCACACGCGCGCCTCCATCTCACGGCAGTTGACGCAGCCGTGGCCCGTGAAGTCCACGAAGAGCGGTTTATCGACCTTGGCGGCATAGGCCTCGGCCTCGGCCAGATCGAAGAATCCCTCCAGTCCGAGCGGCAATTTGAGCACATCACCGTACTTGACACCCGTCTCGGGCGCTGACGACTGCGACGATGACGCCGCCGCGCCGCTGCCCGCCGTCATGACGAAATCCTGCGTCTGCATCGGCGGCATATATCCCGACAAGGCCTTCAAGGGCGCGCCCCACATTCCCGGGACCATATATACGACAAATGCGAATGTAATGATCGCCAGCACCAGACGCGTAACCGACAGATACGGCATATCGCTGTCGTGCTTGAAGCGCAACTTACCCAACAGATAGAGCCCCAGCAGAGAGAAGATGACGATCCACAGGGCCAGATAGACCTCACGGTCGAGAATACCCCAGTGGTATGTCTGGTCGGCCACGCTGAGGAACTTAAGGCCCAGCGCCAGCTCGACAAATCCCAGAACGACCTTCACCGAGTTGAGCCAGCCGCCGCTCTTGGGCAGTTTCTTGAGCCACGAGGGGAAGAGAGCGAACAGGGTGAACGGAAGCGCGAACACGACCGAGAATGCCAGCATCGTTATGATCGGAGTCCAGAACTCACCCGATGTCGACTGTATGAGCACCGAGCCTACAATGGGTCCCGTGCACGAGAACGACACCAGCACCAGCGTCAGAGCCATGAAGAATATGCCCGCAAGGCCCTTCTTGTCGGACTTCGAGTCACTGTCGTTCACGAGTTTCTCGGGCAGCACGATCTCGAACGCACCGAAGAACGAGGCGGCGAAGATCATGAAGACGGCAAAGAAGATAAGGTTCGGAAGCCAATGCGTCGCCAGCCAGTTGAATATGTCGGCCGTAACCACATCACCGCCCACGAGCCACGTGATGAGGATTATGATGCCGATGGGCACCGTATAGAGTATAACGATAAACAGTCCGTACATGAGTGCGCGGAAACGTCCCGCGGCGGCCGAGCCCGAGCCCTTCAGGAAGAACGACACCGTCATCGGGATCATAGGGAAGACGCACGGCGTCAGCAGCGCCACCAGCGCCCAGCCTATCGCGCTCAGGATATAACCCCACAGCGAACCGCCCGACGAGGCCGGCGCAGCAGCCGAGACCTTTGATTCATTCGCCGCAGTTTTGGCAGAGTTGTCGGTTGCCGGAGCCGACGCCGAAGCGGCAGACTTTCCGACCTCAATCGAGAAGTCGTTGTCGCCCGTGACACAGTTAGTTTCGTTGCAAGCCATCCAGTCGGCCGTAACGGCTATCACGGCACCATCCGAGCAACGCACATTCTGTGCGAACTGCGCGCGGCCCTCATAATATCCTATCTCCATCTCGTAGATGGGATCGAACTCGCGGTGAGCCTCCGCCAAGGCATATACCCCGCCATCGAGCGTGTACGCCCCGTCGGGCGTAAACTCGAACGACGTAGCCATTGGGCCGCCCATTTCGTACGGGCCCAGATCGTAGATATGCCAGCCCGCATCCACCGTCGCCGTGAAGACTATACGGTAAAGGCCCGCCTCCAGCTCATCCACCGAAGTGCTCCACTTGACAGGCTCGAGCTGCGCCCACGACGGCAGGGCCGCAACCAAGGCGACGCAGGCAAAAAGAATACGTTTGAAAAATCCCTTCATTACAATATATTCGTTGTTTTGTTCTTAACCGTTATGGCCTTCGCACTGCATTCACAGCTCGCGACAGCCGAAAAATCAGCGTCAAAAATATCACAAAAAACTCGCATCTGCAAATCGTCGAAAGAGTTGCCCCCAAACGTCGGCCGCAGCCACACGGGGATATAGCCACGACGGCACAAAATATCCGCACGACGCCTGCAGATACTATTCTACGGCGCGTGCGGACACCATATCGCAACTCCAGACACCGCCACGGCATGACGACAGTTTCAGCAGACGCAATATCCGACACCGATATCCATATCGGTCATGACCGGATCGGCCGATCAGTCGATTGTGAAGCAGCGGTGCTCGTCCTCGCCCACAGTGATCGTGACCGTCATGGCATCCTCCGGAAGCAGCGGCTCGATCTTCTCGGGCCACTCGACCAGACACAGCTCTCCCGAATAGAAGTACTCCTCGTATCCCAGATCGAGAGCCTCCTCGACGTTGTTTATACGGTAGAAATCGAAATGGTATATTCGGCGGCCGCCCTCACCCTCGTACTGGTTCACCAACGCAAACGTCGGGCTTGTCACCGTATCCTCGGCGCCCAGAGCCGCCGCTATGCGGCTTATGAGGGTCGTCTTGCCGGCCCCCATAGGGCCGCGGAAAAGCACGACACTGCGGCCGCGCAGCTCCCCCAACACCGCCTCGGCCACCTTCGGCAGTTCGGAGAGCGATTCGATCTCGATCTTTTTCATGTAAAAGTTATAATGTTATAATTTGGGTTTCAGTACTATGTACGGCACGATCATCTCCTCCATCGAGATGCCGCCGTGCTGGAACGTATTGCGATAATATCGTATGAATCGGTTCGCATCGTTGTTGTAGACCAGAAAATCGGTGTTGTAGGCGAAGATGTAGCTCGACGAGAGATTTATGCGCGGGAGCTGTATATCCTCCGGCCGCAGCACCTCGTACACCTCGCGCGAGTTGTACTGCAGGTTGCGCCCCGTCTTGTAGCGCAGGTTGGGCGAGGTCTCACGGTCACCCGTCACCTTAACCGGATTGTCCACACGTATCGTACCGTGGTCCGAGGTTATGATCACCGTATGGCCGCGCTCCGACAGCAGCTTCAACAGCACGAACAGATCCGAATGCTCGAACCACGAACGTGTAAGCGACCGGAACGACGCCTCGTCCTCGGTCAACTCGCGGATGATGTCGGTCTCGGTACGCGCATGCGACAATATATCCAGAAAATTATATACGATAACCGAGAAATCGGCATCGTAGATGCGCTGTATGTTGTCGATGAGCTTGCGCCCCGCCTCCGGACGCACCAGTTTGTCGAAGGTCCAGCGCCACCGTTTGCCACATGATGTCAGCTGACGCGAAAGGAACTCCTCCTCGTACTGGTTCTTGCCGCCCTCCTCGTTGTCGTTGAGCCACTTGTTGGGCATGAGCTTGTCGATGGCAAGGGGCATCAGGCCCGCAAAGATCGCATTGCGCGCATATTGCGTGGCCGTAGGCAGGATCGCACAGTAGAAGTCGTCGACCTCAACGTCGTAATACCCCCTCAGCAGCGAACTGATCGACCGCCACTGGTCGTAACGGAAGTTGTCGATCAGAAGCAGCGTCGTGCGGCCGTGAGACTCCACGTCGGGAAGGATCTTCTTGCGCATGAGCGTGTGCGACATGACGGGTATCTCCTCCTCGTCCACACGCTTGTTGATCCAGTTGTAGTAGTTGCGGCGCACGAACTTGCAGAACTCCTGATTGGCCTCGCTCTTCTGATATACGAGCACCTCCTTGATACTCTGGTCCATCGAGTCCGAGAGGTCGATCTCCCACCCCGTGATCTTGCGGTAGAGCGTACACCACGCCCCGAACGACGAGGCCATCTGACACATGTTCGATATGCGCCCGAACTCGGCACGGTAGTCGGCCGTAGTCTGCTCGGTCACCAGCTGCTGCGAATGCACGCACTTCTTGATCGAGAGCAGCACCTGATTGGGGTTGACGGGCTTGATTATGTAGTCGGCGATCTTCGATCCGATTGCCTTGTCCATGATGTTCTCCTCCTCGCTCTTGGTCACCATGATAACGGGCGTGGTGGGCCGCACCTCCTTGATCAGCGGAAGCGTCTCGAGGCCCGTCATGCCGGGCATCATCTCGTCGAGGATTATCAGGTCGTAGGGTGTGGCGCGCACCATGTCGATGGCGTCGTAACCGTTGTTGCAGGTATCCACCTCGTAACCCTTGCCCTTGAGAAAAAAGACATGCGGACGCAGAAGCTCTATCTCGTCATCCACCCAAAGTATCTTAACCATAACGTTCAGAGTTTTTTACACACTTGCCGCATCGGTGCGGCCTTCCCTTTCATATAACGTACGGAACACCTCCCGAATTGTGGGAAACGACATCTTAATTCGCCGCCGCACCTCCACGTCATCGACCCACTCGGCCGCGACGATACCCTCTTCACCCTGCGGGCGCAGCACGGAGCCCTCGGCCGCCCGCATCTCGAACCACGACGTATGTTTCATCTCCCAGCGGCCGTAGAGGTTGTAGCAGTGTATGGTCGTGCAGAGCAGCTCCCCCACCGAGGCCACATGCACCCCCGTCTCCTCCTCGGTCTCGCGCGCGGCACACGCCTCGAGCGACTCGCCTGCCTCGCGGTGTCCCTTCGGAAGATCCCAGCGGCCGTTGCGGCGTATCAGCAACCGGCGCCCCAGACCGTCCACGGCCACGCCGCCCGCAGCCTCGACCTGCACGAACTGTGCCGCCAGCGAGGCCATCGTACGCTCGACATCGGGCGTCAGGACGGCGATATATTTGTCCGTTTCGGCTTTTTTAACTAAATTCGTGCGCGAAATACGCAGTTCGTCGTCACACTCCATAACGGAATATATCGACGGAAGAGGTTGCGACGTGATTACGACGCTCACATCGGCAAAGTATATTGTGTAAGTATCCATTATGTCCGAAGCCGCCATCGACGCGGCGGCGCGACTGCAAAGATACGAAAAAAGATATGCAAAGGCCACAGCGCAGAAGATTCGCTGCCGAAGTTTTCCGCTCCGAGTTTCCGTCGTGCATCGCTGCCTGCCGTATTTCGTGATATGAAGGCCGGAGACGCGTTTCGCCAAATCGCTTTCAAAGCGGCTGGCGCGACGCATGAAAGACTATTAAATTACAAGACAAACACACACTCTAAACCATGAAAAAAGCAATATCAATCGTTATGATCGCATCATCCTTGGCCGCGGCCTCGTGCTCTACGCAGACAGTGCCCGAATCGAGCAGCCCGAAGGGTCTGCTCACGGCCGAAGAGATCAGCGCCGCACGCTTCACACCCGAAGTGATGTGGAAGATGGGACGTCTGGGCGAGGCGGCCCTCTCGCCCGACGGCACGATGGCCGTATATACGGTCACCCGCTACGACATGCAGGAGAACAAGGGCACCACGGTTATATTCCTGCACGACATGGCGACGGGCAGCGAGCGCGCCCTGACCGACACATCGTCGAACGCCTCCTCGCCGCAGTGGAACAGCGACTCGAAACGCATCTATTTCCTCTCCGACCGCAGCGGCACGATGCAGGTGTGGTCGATGAACCCAGACGGCGGCGACGTACGTCAGGTATCCGACATACACGAGGGCATCGACGCATACGGAATAGCCCCCACCGAGCAGAAACTCTTCTTCACGCGCAAGGTTCACGCCGCAGACCGACGTTCGGCCGACATCTACAAGGATATGGACAAGTCGCAGGCACGCATATACGACGACCTGATGTGCCGACACTGGAACTATTGGGACGAGGGTGACTACAGCCATATCTTCATCGCCGACATTCGCCCCGAGGGCCTCATCAATCCGGTCGACATACTCGGTGAGGATGCCGCATGGGACGCCCCGCTGGCACCCTACTTCGACGCCTCGGAGATTGCGTGGAGCCCCGACGGCACAAAGCTCGCATATACATGCAAGAAGCTCACGGGCACGGCCTATGCCGTCTCGACCGACTCGGACATATACGTCTATGACACGGCCGACGGCTCGACCGTAAACATCAACAAGCCCCTTACGGGCGGCCTTTCGAACGACCCGGCAGCTCCGCGTATAGACGTAGCCGAGGCCGTAGGCTACGACCGCTACCCCGTATGGTCACCCGACGGTAAGCGCATAGCCTACCGTTCGATGGCCACCCCCGGCTACGAATCGGACAAGGACCGTCTGATGATATACGACACGGGCACGGAAAAGATCACAGATCTCTCCGCAAACTTTGACCACAGCGCCCAGAACGTCGCATGGACCGACAACGACAACCTGCTCTTCATCTCGGCCATCGAGGGCACGCAGCAGATATGCGCGGTAGCCGTACCCGCCTCGGGCAACGGTGCCGACGCTGAAGTCAAGGTACTCACCTCGGGCGACCACCACATATCGTCGTTCAGCTGGCAAAACGGAAAATGCATAGCCGCCATCATGACCATAAGCCGCGACAACGAGCTCTTCGCGATGGATCTGGCCTCGGGCAAGGGAGAGCAGATAACGTTCGTAAACAAGGAGATATACGACAACATACACATGGGCGAAGTGCAGAAGCGCTGGGTAACCACCACCGACGGCAAGCAGATGCTCACATGGGTGATCCTGCCCCCGGACTTCGACCCCGCGAAGAAATACCCCACGCTGCTCTATTGCGAGGGCGGCCCGCAAAGCACCGTCACCAACGGCTGGAGCTACCGTTGGAACTTCCAGCTCATGGCGGCGCAGGGATATGTCGTCGTGGCGCCCAACCGCCGCGGATGCCCTTCGTTCGGCAGCGAGTGGCGCGAGCAGATCTCGGGCGACTACTCGGGGCAGAACATCAGCGACTACCTCTCGGCCATCGACGACGTGGCACGCGAGCCGTGGTGCGACACCGACCACATGGGATGTGTCGGAGCCTCGTACGGCGGATATTCGGTATATTACCTTGCCGGGCACCACGAGGGCCGATTCAAGGCCTTCATCTCGCACTGCGGTATCTTCGACTTCGAATCCATGTACGGCCAGACCGAGGAGCTCTTCTTCATCAACCACGACTATGGCGGCCCATACTGGGAGAAGGAGAACGCCACGGCCATGCGTTCGTATGAGAACTCGCCCCACAAGTTCGTCGACAAGTGGGATACGCCCATACTGATCTTCACCGGCGAATTCGACTTCAGAATACCCTACACGCAGTCGCTCGAAGCCTTTACCGCAGCACGCCTAAAGGGTCTCGACGCCCGCCTCGTAGAGTTCAAGAACGAGGGCCATCAGGTATTCAAGCCACAGAACTCGATGGTATGGAACCGCGAGTTCTTCGGCTGGCTCGACAAGTACCTCAAAAACTGATATCGTAAAACAGCGACCGTCACGGCGAGGTCGGATGTTGGAACATCATCCGATCCCGCCGTTTCCGTCTCCGGCACACATCATATTCATCGTCCGGCAGTTGAGCCGTCACGGGTTTTCATGATCAAAATATGCCCGTTCGTTGAATTTATTTCCTTTTCAATCTCAGTGTTACTACTTTTGGAGCATAAAATGCAAACCGAAAACAAGCGGTACGCCGCCACAGTGTTATAAAAACACAGTGCCATAAAACAACATAACAACAGATGTACAGACTTTTCGTCTTCGCCATATCGCTTGCAATCTCTTTGCTCGTATCATGCACGGCAAAAGACACGCTCCCGTATCCCGACGCAGGCCCCGTCACCGTAGGGTTCCGTGTCGGCGGGGAGCAGACCCGTACCCAGATCAACGACGACGGCCGCAGCACCTCGTGGTCGAAAGACGACCGCATAGCGTTGTGGGCGCGCAACGAAGCCAGTGAGCTCACACTCAGTGCCCAGCCCTTCCAGATATACTATCGCGGCGTGAACGGATCCGAGGCATATTTCTCTTCAACACTGCCACAGGCTATGGCGGAAGGCCGATACACCTATTACGCAACATACCCGCAGCCCGAGAGCCTTGACGGCACGAAGGCGACATTCACCATCCCCGCCGTGCAGGATGGGCGCGTCGGCAGCGGCGCCGATATCATGATCGCCACACCGGCCGAAGCCTCGCAGCTCGGGCCTCTGGAGAACGGCCCCGATCTGTCGCTCACGATGCAACACATGTTGCACGTGCTGCGCTTCTACATACCCGAGGGTGACAACGTCCTCGGCGAGCCCGTCGAGCGCATCGTCCTCACCATGCCACAGCAGATCGCAGGACGTGCCACGGCCGACATAACAGATCCCGACGGCGGAATGACACTCGCCGAAGGCGGCAATACCGTCGAGCTGAACCTCACGGAGCCGCTCGACGCCTCAACGGCCGCAGAGTATGCGTATGCCTGCGCCGCAATATTCCCGTCGACGCAATACGGTGCCGACGACGTGATGAAGGTATCGCTCTACTCGCAGAACTATGCCGCCACGGTGGACGACATACTGCTCGCCGGCCGCACCTTCGCCGCAGGGCATGTGACGCCCGTGCCACTGCATCCTGTGCTGAAAGAGTACCAAAACAAGATTCGGTTCACCATCGCCGCCAACAACCTCGGCGAGGATGTGAAGACCATAACCCTAACGGCACCCGAAGGCGTCAACTGGAGCGAGACGGGCAACAATGTGCTTACGATAGATGCCTCACGCCTAAACTCGGGCGGCTATTACGACCTCAACTTCGATTCCTACAGGTTGATCGCCCTGTATGAGGCCCTTGCAAACCAGCCAGTCAATGTACAGTTCGAGTCTGAAAACGCAATCGTCACCTCGGACATAACAATGCCGGACACCAAAGCCGCAGGTACGTCGGCAGAGGTCGCCCTCACGGTTCCGTATCTTCTTTATGAGAATTTTGATTCTGTACCTGATTTCTCGAACAATGGAGACGACGGGAACAGTGACAAATCAGAAGTCGCCACAGCGATAACAGGTCTTGCCAATGAAGGTTGGACTGGTAACCAAATAAAAATTTCCAACGGCAGAATGCGTCTTAAAAACAGACGTGAATTTGCATATGCTTCCTCATTCCTTAATGTTGATAGTTATGGTAATTACCGAGGGCGAGCCAACACTCCTCCTATGGGTATCAAGGAGGGGCATTCGGTCAAGGTGCAGATATCGTTCTCGTACGGAGGAGCCACAGAGAATAGTGTTTTCACCCCGCTGATAAGCTTCGGGCACACAACCAACGCTGAGGCATTGGGCGGATATTACGAAGTGTATGTGGGAGGAGGATTAACGTCATCAGGCGGTTCGAGAATAGACACGGAACTGATGTCGGCTGAAGATCCCGGAACAAACGCCACATGGACATCTGATCTGAAAAATGCCCAATTCTATATAGAGAATTGCAATTCTCAAACACGTTTTTCTTGGGAAGTAAACGGTTCGGGAAAGAAGACTAATACCTACTGTAACCAATGGCTCTATATCGACAACATAAGAGTGCAAATAGTAAAATAACAACGGAAAATAAGTTATGAAATTTATCAAGACATCGATTCTGTGTTTAGCTACAGTCGCAGCGGCCGCCTGCCACAAGAGCGAGGCCCCGACCGCAGCCGAAGGCACCATAACATTCGCCGTAGCGACGCAGCAGGAGGTAAACGACGTCACCCGCAGCAAGGTATCCGACATAACGGATCTGCCCGTGGCCGCCGATTTTACGCTCACCATAACCGACGCCCAAAAGAAAACCGTATGGAGCGGGACAATCGCCCAGATGACTGAACCATACACCATCGCCGCAGGTGAATATACCGCTACGGCCCAATATGGCAGCGTCTCGGATGAGGGTTTCGACAAACCGTGCTTTACGGGCAGCATGCCATTCACTATAAATGGCGGCGACTCGAAACAGATCACCATACCGGTATCGCTGGCCAATGCCATAGTGAAGGTTTCGTGCACCGATATGTTCCGAAACTACTTCACCGACTACTCTTTCAAGATAACAACGGCAGCCGGCACGCAGATCGCATTCCCCGCCGGAGAGAGCCGCGGCGCCTTCATCGATGCCTATAAATTTACAATCGACGGTACGCTTACGAATCAGGGAGGCACTGCACAGTCATTCTCCAAGACATACGATACGGGCATAAATCCCGCAACCTGCTACACGGTGACATTCGATGCCTCGAGCGTCGGCGGCACAAGCGTCACCGTAACGTTCAACGACACCACCGAGACCATCGACCTCGGCGATATCGAGTTAAATGATTGATAGACACCGAAAAAAACATGTCAATTATGAAAAAGATAATGCTCATGACGGCGATTGCGCTCGTCGCACTCGGTTCATGCAAGAAGGAGACGTTCAACTACGGCGGCAAGGGTTCAGACACCACCGGCACGCTCTCGTTCGACGGTCTGGCCATCGAGGTGTCGGACGAAACACATCAGGTGAAGGCTTCGACACGCGCCACAACCGACCTCTATGCCATATATATCGACAACGAAGATGGCGTACGCTTTCTCTCGACCACATACAACGAGCTGAAAGGCAGCATACAATTGCCCGCTGGTAAATACACCCTGACGGCACAGTCTGCTACGGAAATTCCGGATGCCGAGTTCGAGAATCCCGTATACGGCGCGACCAAAGAGTTCACCATCGAGGCGGGAAAGACAACCTCAATCGGAACGCTCACATGCACATTGCTTCAATGCAAGGTGACGGTGGCATATAACCAAGACTTTCTCGACATGGTTACCGGCAACTGCTCGACCTCGGTTGAGCTTACGGCCGGCTCGCCCCTCGAATATGCCATGACGCACTCGGCAGAGAATGGCCCGCAATATGAGAAGAAAGCGGGATATTTCGCCGTGAACGGCTCGACGCTAACCGTAACCTTCCGCGGCGAGATCGAAGGCAAGTCACAGCGCATGACAAAAAGTTTTACGGGCATAGCGCCCAAACAGTGGCGACAGATCACTTTCGTACAGAAGATAAACGGCGAAGGTGACGCTACGTTCGACATAACCATCTCGGACTATGTGGAGGACGAGACGCTTGACAACGACATCACCGGCGATGAAACTATCCTCGGCGAAGACCCCAATGCCCCCACCGGCGACGGCGGCATAAAGCTCGTAAGCACGTGCGATTACGACATCTCGCAGCCGATAGTGGTTCCGGCCGAGGGAAATCCCTTTACTCTGACGATGAATGCCGTTGTCCCAAATGGGGTAAGGCGATTCACAGTCGAGATCGAGTCGACAAGTCCCGAATTCTTGAATTCTGTAAAAGCTATCAATGATGAAAGCACGATGCTGGATTTGGTAAGTCCGTCATCTGGAGCGATAAACGTATTCACCACTATACTCCCATTCCCGTATGGCGACAAAGTCCAGAATCAAACTAATATAGCATTTGATTTGAGCGCAGCACAAGGCCCAATCCTCTTCTTCAAAGGGACACATACCTTCAAGATGGTCGTTATCGACAACACCGGCTGCCGTAACGAAATTCCCGTAGTGCTTGTTGTAGAATAATGGAGGAACGCAGATGAAAACCACATTGAAACTCATCATACCGCTGGCCGCCGCAATGATGTCGGCCGCCTGCAACAAATACGCCGACAACGACGCCGCAACGGGAGCCTTCTCGCTCCGCATCGTAGTACCGGAAGAGACCGAACAAGCCGCTGCCGCTGCGCCGCAAACACGTATTGCGACACGTGCCATGAATCAGGACGAGCTGCTCAATACGGCCGTCATAAAGATCTACAGGGGAGACTTTACGGGCCTTGTACGAGAGTTTGTCTATTCGGAGATGTCGGGCCCGATATACCTGCCCGCCGAGAGCTACCGCATAGACATCTATGCCGGTGAAGCCGCAAAGCAGAGCCCTGCCGTCGCATCGTTCGACCAGAAGAGCTACAAGGGTTCGAAGGAGTTCACCGTCACGCCGGGTGTCACCACTCCCGTACAGGTCGAGGCCTCGGTAAACAATGTCATCACGGCCGTCACCTTCGATCAGAGCGTCGCCGCTACATTCTCGAACTATACGTTCAAAATAGGCCTCGACAAGGAGGATACGGCACAGCAGCTCGAATACACGGCTTCGAACGCCGGCGCTGAGGGATATTTCATAGCCACGGGATTCGAGCCGTCGCTCTACTGGACATTCACCGCTACGCCCGCCGACGGGTCCGAGACATTCACCAAAAGCGGTGAAATCGCCGCCGTGGAGCAGGGCAAGAAGTATGCAATGAACCTCAAATACACGGAGCACAACGGTACACTGTCGTTCGATCTTACGGTCGACACCTCTACCGTCGACTACGACGACCAGATCATCTTCGAGCCCGTATCCACGGGACTCGCCGCATCGAGCATATACGAGATATGGGCGGCACACGCCACCGTTCATGCCGATGTGGACGAGACAGAGTTCGGTACGGAAAACATTTTCTTCGAGTACCGTCCCGCAGCGTCGCAGGGCGAATGGTCACGCACGGCCGCCAACCGCGACAGTGAGGGTATGTACAGCGCAACCCTGACGGGTCTTACGCCGGCAACGGAGTATGAATACCGCCTGCTTGTACCCGACCCGCAGACCAAGGAGCCTACTGTTGCTGGATCCTCACTCACATTCACCACCGAAGCCGCACCGACAATACCCAACGGCAGTTTCGAAACAGTAAGCAATGCCGATAGCAATTCATGGACATCATTCTATGACCCCAATTCTAATATTGAGGCCAACAAAACCAAATGGTGGGATTCGGGAAGTTCGGCATCGGCAGGCATGCTCGGCGCATCGTATGCCATATGCTATAGCGATTCGGACAAGTACAAGGACGGTGTACGCTCGGCTCGCCTGCAATCAAAGAAAATAAATATGGCCCCCATTGTCAACAAACTTGCGGCAGGAAATCTTTTCTGCGGAGAATTTGCAGGTCTGGACGGCATGAACGGCAAAGTCAACTTCGGAAGACCATTTACAGGCCGCCCCACGGCTCTTCGCTTCTGGGTCAAATATCAAGGCGGGCAAGTCGACTATGAAGGTGGTCCGGAAGGCAGTAAGATAACTACAAACGACTTTGACAAGGGACAAATAAAATTCGCTCTCGGAACGTGGGACAACAAGAAATATGGTGGTAGCGCGACTTGTCCGGTACAGGTGAATACGTCTAACGAAAAGACTTTCTGGCCGATAGATTCGATTGAGGGTACCATAGCCTACTCCGACATCGTTCTGCAGGGCGACGGATCCGAAAGCGAATGGCAGCAGGTGACGCTGACACTCGACTACAAGGACGAGACGACGATACCGGAATATATCATCATCTCGGCTGCGGCAAGTATGTACGGAGATTACTTTGCCGGCAGTTCTTCGAGCCAGTTGTGGCTCGACGGCATGGAACTCATATATGAATAGACTACTCGGGGGCTGCGGCCCCCGAACAGCCCTTTATAACAGATGTCACGATTGAATAAAATATTACTTCTGCTGCTCTTCGCGGCCGCGACATTCGACGTCGCGGCACAACGTTACGACCGCGGGTTCGAACGTAACCCTTCGACATTCATCGAAAAGGGTACGTGGATGGTTGGCGGTACGGTCGCCTACTCCACTCACCGCAACGACAACTACCGTTTCTTCATCATCGAGGACATCAATTCAAACGGCTACCGGTTCTCGCTGAGTCCCGTATTCTGTTACATGGTGCGTGACAACATGGGTGTCGGCATGCGCTTCTCCTACGGGCGCAACCTGCTTAAGGTCGACTCGGCCAGCGTGAGCATCGACCAGACGCAGATCAACGTCAAGGACTACTATACGCTCAGCCACGACTACTCGATGATAGCCATATACCGCAACTACATCCCGCTCGGAGACTCGAAGCGTTTCGCCCTCTACAACGAGGTGCAGTTCTCGCTCGGCGGCGGGCAGGCCAAACTCATCGACGGCCACGGCACCAGCATCGTCGGAACGTACGAGAAGACAAAACTCGCATCGATAGGCCTGAGTCCCGGAATGATAGCCTTCGTCAACGACCATCTGGCCGTAGAGCTCAACGTGGGCATGCTCGGTCTGAAGTATTCGCAGACCGACCAGATACACAATCAGGTGGAGACCGGCACGCGACGCGCCTCACAGATAAATTTCAATGTCAACATACTTGCCATAGGTTTCGGCGTGGCATATTACCTGTAACACGTTTGCGATCATGATAAAGAGCATAATCAAGGCAGCACTCCTCGCCGCGGCGCTTCTGGCCGCAGGCACGGCCATGTGCCAGACTGACAAACGTGTCAAGGCCGACAAGCCGGCAAAGCAGACCATAAAGCTCGGCGGCGAGATACGCCATCGCGGCGACACCCTCCAGCAGAAACGCCGCCGCGGCCTGCAACAGCACCTAATCATACCCAAGGGCGAATGGCAGGTCGGAGCCCAGATCTCGCACGTCAGCTTTTCGAGCAACAACAGCGAATATCTGCTCATCGTACAGAATCTCGACGCCAACGGCTCGATAACCAAGGTGGCGCCATACGTGGCCTACTCCTACCACGACAACCGCTCGATAGGCGTCAAGCTGCAATATTCGTCCGCCAACGGCAACATCAACAAGGGCGACCTCGACTTTCTGAGCGACGACCTGAACTTCAGCGTCGAGGATGTCCACGCCACCATGAACTCGTTCCAGACGGCAATATACCACCGCTCCTACATCGGACTCGATGACCGCGGACGCATCGGCCTGTTCAACGACGTGTCGCTCTCGTACACCAACGGCAAGACCGTCTTCACGTACAACGCCGAGACGATGGACACCTACACCCGCTCCAACAAGCTCGAACTGAGCCTGCATCCGGGTATCGTGGTCTTCGCCATGAACAACGTCAGCACACATGTCTCGATGGGCATAGGCGGCGTCTCGTTCAACAACACCAAATACATCAAGGCGGGCGAGGTGATCGGCACGCGAAACTACTCGCAGGCCAAGTTCAAGCTCAACGTACTCGACATAAACATCGGTGTCACGATACACCTCTAACAACCTCACACTGGCATGAAGCGATTCATAACATATCTGCTGCTCACGCTCTTTGCCGGCGGCTGCATCAAGAACGACATACCGCTGCCGGTGGTCGTACCACGCATCACGGCAATGGATGTCGAGGGCGCCACGGCCGTCAATATCGACTCCGAGAAGCGCAAGGTGACCATAACCCTCGACGAGACGACCGACATACGAAGCGTCAACATACGAAGCATAACCTTTGCCGACGAGGCAACCTCGACGTCGTGGGATATTACGGGCGCGCAGGATCTCTCGAAGCCCATAGCCATAACGCTGACCATATATCAGGACTACGTCTGGACCATAACGGCCGAGCAGCCCATAGAGCGTTACTTTACGGTAAACGGTCAGGTAGGCAGCAGCGAGATCGACGTTGCCAACCGCCGTGTTGTGACATACGTCAACGGCTCTACCGACCTGAACAACATATCGGTCACCTCTTTCAAGCTTGGGCCCAAGGATATCACCACCTACACCCCCGACCCCTCGCAGCTGCATGACTTCTCGGACATGGTACAGGTCGAGACCTCGTATCACGACATTAGTGAGGTGTGGAATATCCATATCGAGCAGACCGAAACCGTCGTCGAGATGGTGTCGGTAGATCCATGGACCGCAGTCGTATGGCTCAAGGCCTCGGGTGTGGCCGACCGTACGAACGGCTTCCGCTACCGCGCATCGGGAGCAGCGGAGTGGATCGACGTAAGCGGTGAGGCTCTCACCGTCGACGGCGGAACATTCTCGGCCTGCGTCGAGGGGCTGCAGCCGCTCACATCGTACGAGTGCTGCGCATACAGCGGCGACGACGTCACCGAAATCACGACCTTCCAGACCGAAGCCGCCATGCAGATGCCCAACTCGGGCTTCGAGACCTTCTCTAATGCCGAGTCGTCGAAATACTCCTCTTTCTACGATCCCGCCTCGGCCGTGGCAGAACTCCAGACCAAATGGTGGGACAGCGGTAACAAAGGCTCTACGACCGTCGGCTCGAGCTACACCATCACCATGCCCGACGCCACGGACAAGCAGGAGGGATCGTACTCGGTCAAGATGCAGTCGCAGTATGTCATAATCAAGTTCGCGGCGGGCAATATCTTCGTTGGAGAGTTCGACCGCGTCATCGGCACCTCGGGCGGCGTGGTCAACTTCGGCCGTCCGTTCACGCTGCGGCCGCGCAAGCTATCATTATGGCTCAAGTACAAAAACGGCCCCATAGACCGCTTCAACGGGGCTCCCGACAACGACCCCGTCAAGGAGGGAGACATGGACCGCTGTCAGGTATTCGTGGCATTGGGCGACTGGGACTACCGTACATACGGCGGCACGCCCGACTGCCCCGTACAGGTCAACACCAACGACCGCACCACTTTCTTCAAGCCAGACTCGGATGCCGTCATCGGATACGGCGCATACGTGAGCGACAAGGCTACCGACGGCTGGATCAAGGTCGAGATACCCATTGAGTACCGTTCGACGTCGCGCAAGCCCACGCACATCATCGTATCGTGCGCCGCAAGCATGTTGGGCGACTACTTCACCGGCAGCACCCAGAGTACCCTGTGGGTTGACGGCATGCAACTCGAATATTGATTATGAAAATATCTTTCGCAACTGTCGCCGTGATACTATGCATCACGGCGACATCGTGTCATAACACTCCTATGACAGCATCTGCAGCCCAAGGACTAATTGACACCATGCTGCACGACATACCTGCACGTGTGGGCATCTATGCCGAAGATTCCGACGGACGTACCTTAACATACCGCGCCGACGAAATGTTCCCCATGCTCAGCACGTTCAAGATACCCGTAGCAATCAGCGTACTGAAAAGAACGGAGGTCACACATACTCCGCTATCGCATCGCATTGCGATCGCCGCCGGACAGATGAGACCGGACACATATTCGCCCATGCTCAAGCGTCATCCGCAAGGATGGTTCGATGCCACGATCGACTCTCTGTTATCATACGCTGTATCGATGAGCGACAACAACGCCTGTGACATACTCATAGACTACGCAGGCGGGATAAAAGCCGTCGCCAAAACCATTGAGCAGGCCGGCATATACCCCATGACCATATCCGCGACTGAAGAGGATATGCACCGCGACATCGACAACCAACGCATAAACGTATGCAGCCCCCGCGCTGCGGCATACATGCTCGGCCGCCTTGCCAATGGAGAATTGCTGACCTCGGCGAGCACCGAGGCTCTGATTCGCCACATGACAAGGACTGAGACGGGTATAGACAAATTGCATGCAGGCCTGCCGCAACATATTGTCATGGCCCACAAGACCGGCTCGTCGGACCGTACGCCACAAGGGATAAAGATTGCCGACAACGACATAGGCATCGTCTTCCTGCCAGACGGGCGCAGCTACATCATTACCGTGTTTATTGCCGACTCCGGCCTCGACGACAAGGCTAATGCCGCCCTTACGGCCGAGATATCGCGCATCGTATACGAGGCCTTTTCCGAGCCCCATAAGGATAAATAACAGGCCATAACATCAAGGCCGCGCAACCAGCACATCTTATTATCTGTAAAAACGAACAACAAGAGATACGGATTCATACCGATACTCAGCGGCAGCAACATGCCGAATATGAAAAGGCTACGCCCCGGCTATTCGAAATAGTCGGGGCGTAGTACTCCGTGTCGGGGCTCGGCAGCCCGAAGGCCCGTTACAAATCTTCGGCCTTCACATGTGTGATCTTGCCGTCGCGCATGATGACAAGTTCACCGTCCTCCTTCTTAATTCTCTCTTTCAAGCGTTGCTGGGCAAGGAGTATCCCGGCATCTATTTTCTCCTGCATCTGCTCAATCTCGATCTCACTCATAAGGTCTAATATTTTACAGTTTACATATTTGTCTATAACCTAACGTATCGACCACCTCCCTTATTTCATCGCGGGCGCCGTAAGCGACCTTCTTCACGCCGTCGGCCGAACTGTTGTTGTAGATGACCCAATAGTCACAGATCGGCATATAGAGCGTCGTAAGGTAGCGCAGGCCGCGATAATATCGTCTTCTGACCACCTCGGGCGGGACGTTATGTCCACCTTCGGCTACACGCCGTGCGACGCGTTCGACCGCCTGTTCGGGCGTCGGCAGCCAGAAGTAAAGCAACGATACGAAATACCCTTTTTCCTGAGCCATGCGGATAAACCGCGCATAATAGCGTGTGGCCAACGTCGTCTCGAATGCAAAATCCGCACCGTCCGACAACAGGACATCCATACGCTGACGCATCAGACGTCCCGCCTCGATCGAGACACGCGACGGATTGAACGGAGACAAACCCTTCGCTATCTCGTCGGCATTGACGAACTCCCGACACTCAAGCATCTCCGGCAGCACGGCATAAGATGCCGTAGTTTTACCTGCTCCGTTGCATCCGGATATGACATAGAGTTTAGGCATACGCAATTATCCTCACCGCAAAGATAACAATAATCTTCAATTTTCCAAAACCTCCTTACCGCACAACGACTATCGACCATGCACAAAGCCTCCGTGAGATTTTGTTTTATTGGTTTTTCTCGGGAAAAGGTATTATATTTGCAATAAACAGGGCGATTGTTTAACACCTTTTCACTTATAAAATTACGATCATGGCAACCACCACTGCAACCGAAAAGTTCCGTTTGGCGCCTCTGCCTTACGACATGAAGGCGCTCGCACCCTACGTCTCGGAGGAGACGCTGCTCTACCATCACGACAAGCACACGGCCGCCTATGTCGCCAAGCTCAACGAGCTCATCGCCGGCACCCTCTACGAAGGCATGGCGCTCGAGGAGATTATCCGTCAGGCCGACGGTCCCCTCTTCAACAACGCCGCGCAGGCGTGGAACCACGACTTCTATTTCGCCACGCTCTCGCCCGCACCGCAGCGCATGCCCTCGGGGCCGCTGCTCGAGGCCGTAAACGCCGCTTTCGGCGACACGGACTCGCTGCGCCAGGACATGACTCAGGCTGCCGTCGCGCTCTTCGGCTCGGGATGGGTATGGCTCGCGGCCGACGACAAGGGAGCCCTCTCCATCGTAAGCAAATCCAACGCCGGCAACCCGCTCACCGACGGCCTGCATCCGCTGCTGGCAATCGACGTCTGGGAGCACGCCTACTACATCGACTACCGCAATGCCCGTGCCGACGCCGTCAAGGCCCTATGGCAGGTTATCGACTGGAAAGCTGCCGTATGTCGTTACGACGCCCTGAAGCGGCGATAATGCCCGTTTCGAGGTACTGTACATGTTACGGCACCGCGCCATCTCTTAACAACAAATACGGGCGAAGAGAACATATACAATTCTCTCCGCCCGTATCTTGTCTACACTATTCCGACAACGTCGGCTATTATTCGCTATTCCCCCCCCCTCTCGATCGCGCCCCCTCGGGCGTGCAGGGTCAGATGCTGATGTCGAGGATCTCGAACTTGATGATACCCGCAGGCACCGTCACCTCCACAATATCGCCCTTCTTGCGGCCCAGCAGAGCCTTGGCTATGGGTGTACCGATAGCGAGCTTGCCCTCGCGCAGGTTGGCCTCGTTCTCCGAGACGATCGTATAGACGACTTGCTTGTTGTTATTGTGGTTCAGCAGCGTCACCTTGCTCAATATCTGCACCTTGCTCTTGTCGATCTTCGATTCGTCGATCACGCGCGCATTGGTGAGCGTCTGCTCCAGCTTGGCGATGCGCATCTCCAAGAGACCCTGCGCCTCGCGCGCCGCGTCATACTCTGCATTCTCCGACAGGTCGCCCTTATCGCGCGCCTCGGCTATAGCCGCCGATATGGCAGGACGCTCCACCGAACGCATATGATTGAGCTCATCCTTGAGCTTCTGCAATCCTTCAGCCGTAAGATAAATTACCTCTTTCGCCATAACTAAAACAGTAAAAAACCAGAATTCCAATCTGCCGAACCTGCCGAAAGATCAGAATCCCGAATTAACAATAGATTTCAAATGCTGAAACAAAGATAAGTCTAATTTTTCTTATTTCCAACTTTTACGACGCTTTTCGAGCGCCTTTCGGCAAGCCTGTCTCCCCTTTCGCCCGCTTCGATAGAGAAGATACTCCCCGGAAAGGATAAATGCCGCATGTCACCGCATTATATGGCACCGCCCAACACACAGCAGGGGCCCCGCGCACTTGCGCAGAGCCCCTGCAAGGAATCCCATACGACGAATGTCACTTGCCCTTACCCGCCGACATGTCGGCCGACGTTGCGGGGAAGTTGATCAGGTAGACGAAGTGCTCCAACTCGCGCAGCATGTTTCGCTTGTCACCCTTCGGGGCATAGACATAGCAATCGAGAGTCACGACCTCGTTAGTGGCTTGGTTCACCGTCGTATAGCTTACGAACGGGCCTCCCATGACATAGTTCTCGACATCCCACAGTCCCGCCATCTCGATCCACGTACGGCCGTCGATCTCCAGCATGCGCATCTGCGGCTCGAAGTCGATATAGTTCTCACCCGCGGCGTCGGCTATCTGTTTCACGGTCGACATATAAGACCCGTCGGCCGGTCCCGGTATGCGGGCGGCGAACTTGTCGCGTGCGGCTATCAGCGATGCCGTCGAGAGCGAGCCCTTGCCTCCGTAGGGGTATTTATAGATGAAGAATCCCTGACTTGCGGCAGGATACTCCTGCGAAATCCACACCATATCGTCGCTCTGCGTGCGCACTTGGAAGTTGTCGGGCACATACATCTGCACGCCGAACTTCTCGCGCAGCAGCACCTCGGTCTGCTCCGAGGCGAAACGCTTGCCGTAGTCGATCGAGCGGTCGCGCTCGGCCTTCTCCAGTACGCGTACCAGATTGTCGCGGTTCTCCGATACGTAGTCCGCAACGCTCTTGTCGTCGGGGCCCTTTATCGAGATAAAGACCTGCGGCTTGGCCGTCACGTCATAACGCACCGTAATCGAAGGCTCGGCAATCGAGGCGTCGACCTGCACGGTGATGATGTTGCGGTGGCGCTCGGCAAGGCTGCCGAAGTTATTGGGCAGGATTCGCATCACGTCGAACATGGGTTCGTATGTTGTCAGCTCCGATACGGGCTGCCGCAATACCGCCTGCAGCGTATCGCCCAATTCGCTCTGCCATTCGGGCTGAGCGCACACGACGATCACTTCGTAGGGATTGCCCGTTGCCGAGGCACCGGCTGACGACGCCTTGCGGAAGGCATCGCACCCCACCGCCACAGCACACAATGCCAATGTTGCGGCGATATTAATGATGATCCGTTTCATAATCACAGATAATGTTTTTATAATCCGTTTGCGGCCGTCACGAGGCGGCACAACACGTTCACAAATATAACCCAAAAAACACTTTCCGCAAAATACATACCCCGATTTACACAAAAAAGCACTACTTTTGCCTTGTTCGCATACGGGAGCCGCGACGCCCCGCAGCGACGTCCTCAACAGCGAAAAAAAAGACCGTACATGAAGATAAATCCGCCCAAATTCATCCGACGCCTCTATCCCGACATGATATGGGAGATCGACGACAGCAACGGCGTATTCCTCACCTTCGACGACGGGCCCACGCCCGGCATCACCGAGTGGATTCTCGACACGCTGCGGCGATACGACGCCAAGGCCACCTTCTTCGTGCTGGGTAAGAACGCCGAGCTATACCCCGACCTCTACCAGCGCATGCGCGACGAGGGGCACAAGATCGGCAACCACACATACTCCCACCAGAAGGGTTGGGGCATGCCCCTTGAGAAGTATATCGAGGATGTGGACTTCGCCGACGACATACTCCACAGCGACCTCTTCCGCCCGCCCTACGCCCGCGTCACGCCCTCGCAGATGCGCGCCGTCGGCCGCCGGTACAAGATCATCATGTGGAACATCCTCTCGCGCGACTACACCTCGGCAATATCGCCCGCAGAGTGCTACCGCGGCGTGGTGAAGTACATACAGCCCGGCTGCATCATCGCCTTCCACGACAGCGAGAAGTCGTTCCGAAACATGAGCTACGCCCTGCCCCGCGTGCTGGAACGCATAAAACAGATGGGACTCAAGTGTAAAATCATAGAGTTGTAAAGTGTAACCGTATGAAAGTGATATTGGCCGTCACGGGCGCCAGCGGCGCAATATATGCCCGGCAGTGTGCCGAGCGGCTGCTCGGCGCACCCGACATCGAGCAGATAGCCCTCATCGTAAGCGACAACGGACGCCGCGTCATGGAGTACGAAGGCGAGCGTCTGCCAGAATCGGACCGCATCGTCCGATACGACAACAGCGACATGTTCTGCCCCGCCGCCAGCGGCTCGGCACGCTTCGAGTCGATGATCATAGTCCCCGCGTCGATGGGCTCCATCGGCCGCATCGCCTCGGGCGTATCATCGTCGCTCATCGAACGCGCCGCCGACGTCATGCTCAAGGAGCGGCGGCGTCTCGTATGTGTCGTGCGCGAGGCACCCTACTCGTCGCTGCACCTGCACAACATGGCCGCCCTGACCGACGCCGGCGCCGTAATACTGCCCGCATCGCCGTCGTTCTACTCGCATCCACACACTGTCGAGCAGCTCGCCGCAACCGTTACCGAACGGATATTGGCCCAAGCCGGCGTCGCGCTGCCCCATTATGAGTTTGAGGGTAAATAAAATGCGCGCACGGGCATCTGTTTTTTCGGATTTTTTAGTATCTTTGCGCCGCTTGAAAATTTCAAAAACGTATAAAATACATATCTTATGACCATCACAGCTGCAGACATCAAGATCGGCATGTGCATCGAAATGGACGGCAAGACCTACCTCGTAGTCGATTTCCAGCACTGCAAGCCGGGCAAGGGCCCCGCATTCGTCCGCTCGAAGCTCAAGAACCTCGAGAACGGCCGCGTAATCGAAAACACCTTCTCGTCGGTAGGACAGAAGATCGAGCAGGTACGCGTCGAGCGCCGTCCCTATCAGTTCACCTATGAGGACGACATGGGAGCTCACTTCATGCACACCGAGACCTTCGAGGAGATCATCATCGACAAGAACCTGATCAACAACTACGATCTTATGGCCGACGGCCAGATCGTCGAGGTGATGTTCCACACCGACAAGGAGATCGTTCTTTCGGCCGAGCTGCCCCCCATCGTCGATATGGAGGTTACGTACACCGAGCCGGGAATCAAGGGCGACACAGCCTCTACCAATTCGCTCAAGCCCGCTACGGTAAATACCGGCGCCACCATCAAGGTGCCCCTCTTCATCAACACGGGCGACAAGATCCGCGTCGACACCCGTACGCGCGAGTACTACGAGCGCATACGTTAGTGCTCGAGAGTGTCCGAAACACTCACCGGGCCGGATCCAAGGCCGACATACACACCCGACAGACCGAAATCTGTCGGGTGATTTTGTTTTGCGGGCAGCCCCAACGACAAAGTCCGGCATGAGTGCCGGCGTCGCTTCACGACAGAAAATTATTCCGTCAAAAAATATCTTCGCCGCGAGGCTTTTTCCCGAAAAATTTGAATTACCTTTGCCCGTGATGGCAAACGTTCGATTCGGATACGCCCGCAAGATCGGAGCCCTGCTCCTGCTGCTGCTCTTCACGGAATATCTGGGCAGCACGTCACTCTTCGTGCACAGCCACCACGTCGGCGGACATCTGGTCGTACACTCGCACCCATATTCCGGTTCGAGCGACAACCCCCATCACTCACACTCGGCACAGCAGTGCAAGGCCATAAGCCTCCTGTCCGTATTCACGGCATTGGCCGCAGCCGCTCTCCTTACGCTGACAGCCTCGGCTGCAGCCTCGGTTATTCTGCCCGTACGCCGTACCTCGGCCATATACAGTCGCCCGACCATACACTACTCTCTGCGAGCGCCGCCCGCAACAATCTGACATGACATACGTTCGGGGAATAGTTCCTCCGCACATACATGCGGCACGCGACCATGCGCTGCCGCGACACCGTCTACACGCATATACGGGTGTACACCTCACAAGTCCTGCGCTCCGGGCGCACAGGACACATCATACATACCCAAAAACAAAAAATACGATGAAGAATATACTCACCGCCGCTGCGCTCATACTTATGGCAGCGACATCACACGATATATTTGCCGCCACGCCGGACACCCCGCCTGCGGCAGCGCACAGCGCGACCCTCACTTCGGAGACACCTCCACAGCCCAAGGCCACGGATGCCAACATCTACGGGCATATCATATCGCTCGACCGTCAGGAGCATATACCCTATGTGACAGTATCGGTCAAGGGGACAACCATAGGCACCACGGCCGACGCCACGGGACACTACTATCTGAAGAATCTGCCCGAAGGCCCATGTACCATTGTCGCCGAAGCCATAGGTTACTCTACGGTCGAGCAGCAGGTTGTAATGAAACGCAACAAGACCGTCGAGCTTAATTTCGTCATGCAGGAGCAGACGCTCGCCATGGATGAGGTCGTAGTATCGGCCACGCGCAACGTCACCAACAAACGCTCCTCGGCGGTTATCGTCAACGTCGCCTCTGCCAAACTCTTCGACCGCACGGCCTCGACCGACCTTGCGGAGACGATGAAGTTCCAGTCGGGGCTGCGCATAGAGAACAACTGCGGCAACTGCGGCACCACACAGTTGCGCATAAACGGACTCGAAGGACAATATTCGCAGATACTGCTCGACTCGAACCCCATATTCAGCTCCTTGGCCGCCGTCTACGGCCTCGAGCAGCTGCCCACAGCCATGATCGAGCGTGTGGAGGTCATCCGCGGCGGAGGCTCCGCCCTCTTCGGGTCGAGCGCCATAGGCGGCGTGGTGAACATCATAACCAAGGAGCCGCTGCGCAACTCTCTAACGCTGTCGAACATCACCGACATATTGAAGGGCGGCACGGCCGAATACAACACCTCGCTCAACGGATCGTTTGTATCGGACGACCGCCGCGCCGGAGTATATCTCTTCGGCATGATCAAGAATCGCAACGCCTACGACCGCAACGGCGACGGTTACAGCGACATTCCACGGCTGCAATCCGAGACGGCGGGATTCCGCGGCTACTACAAGACCTCGGCTTACACCAAACTGACGGCCGAATACCACCACATACACGAGTTCCGCCGCGGCGGCGACTCGATAGACCTCGCGCCGCACATGACCAACATAGCCGAGCAGCTCGATCACCGCATCGACGGCGGCAGCCTCCGTTTCGACGGGTTCTCTGCCGATTCCCGCCACCGTTACGGTGTCGGCATATCGGCACAGGGGATCAAGCGCAACAGCTACTACGGCACCGACAAGAACCCCGACACATACGGGCACACCACCGACCTCACGCTCGTGGCATCGGCACAATACACCTACGCATTCGAGCGGTGCCTGTTCATGCCGGCACAACTGACGGCAGGTGCCGAGTACACCTACAACGACCTCTCGGACGACTTCCCCGCCGTCGGCCGCCACATGGCCCAGACCGTACAGTCGGGAGGCGTATACGTACAGAACGAGTGGCAGAACGAACGTTTCAACATCATTGTCGGCGGCCGTCTCGACGCCCATAACATGGTCGACAAACCCGTCTTCTCGCCCCGCGCCAACATACGTTACTCGCCTCACCGTGACATAGGGCTGCGTCTGAGCTATTCGAGCGGCTACCGCGCCCCGCAAGCCTACAACGAGGACCTGCATATCGACGTATTGAACCGTCAGGCCGCAATCATACGCATCGACCCCAATCTGAAGCCCGAGCACTCGCACAGCGTGAGCGCCTCCGCAGACCTCTACCACTGTTTCGGCCGCGTGGAGACCAACCTGCTCATCGAGGGTTTCTATACCGACCTGAACGACGTATTCGCACTCTCGAAGGTGGGCGAGGACGAGGCCGGGAACATAATCAAGCTGCGTCACAACGCCTCGGGCGCAACCGTCAAGGGCATAACCGCCGAGTTCAAGATCGGCATGGCCGGTATATTCGAACTTCAGGCTGGCTACACCTTCCAGCGCAGCCGCTACGACGAGCCCGAAAGGTGGTCGGATGATGTGGAACCGCAGCGGCGCATGTTCCGCTCCCCCGACAGCTATGGATACCTCACGGCCGACTTCGACCTTACGCGGCATCTGACGGCCTCGCTCTTCGGCAACTATACGGGGTCCATGCTCGTACAGCACAACGCCGGATACATCGCACGCGACACCGAGCGTCTGACACCCTCGTTCTGGGACATGGGCCTGCGCATGGCATACGACTTCCACCTTACCGACTTTATCGGCATGGAACTCAGCGCCGGTGTCAAGAACCTGTTCGACAGCTTCCAACGGGATCTCGACTACGGCCCCGCGAAGGATTCGGTCTACATCTACGGCCCCACGCAGCCGCGTACCTTCTTCGTCGGGTTGAAGTTTACGCTCTGACCTCTTCAGATCCACACAACAAAGGCAGCCTCTTTCGCAAGGCTGCCTTTGTCATATATATGTCTATCATAGCTTTTCAAGCCTCGCCCCCGAGGTGCTCGACCAGCACCCTGACGCCTATGGCTATAAGGATTATGCCGCCCCAGAGATCGGCCTTGATGCGGCGTGCGTATCGGCCGCCGAACTTTATGCCGAAAAGAAGCCCTGCCATCGTCACCGCAAACGATACGAACCCGATGACGCAGAGCGGATATACGAGATCCGACGCCTCGTTCATCCCCATACATACGAACGATATGCCCACCGCCAGCGCGTCGATGCTCGTGGCGAGCGCCATGGTCAATATGACCTTCGTATCGAGCGGGTTGAAGTGTTTGTTCTCCTCCTTGCCGAAGGACTCGATCACCATGCGCCCGCCCAGAAAGAGCAGGATGGCAAATGCTATCCAATGGTCGACACTCTCGATCAGATGGCGGAAATAGTTTGTTCCGAGCCACCCTATCAGCGGATTCAGCGCTTGGAAGAGTCCGAATGCCAGAGCCATCGTCAGCATCGGACGCCATCGCACCCGCTCCATGATGACACCGCTGGCCACGGCCACGGCCAGACAATCCATCGACAAACCTATGGCCAGAGCCCATACCTCGACACCTGTCATAACTATATGGTAAGATAATATGTTACGTGATCCGATCCTTTTTGCCGCGCGCCACGGACACTGCCACAGCGTCCGCCGGGAACTCCGGGCATCTACTCCGACACTCCGGATGTTTACCGCCACACCGCAATCGGGTGACAAATATACGCAAAGAGCGCCGCAGAGACAAATCCGAGTATCGGTTTTTGCGTCCGGGCCCCTATTCCAACCAACAAACACAGCCGGCACAAGGATGGAGGCCGCACGACAGACGGCAGGGACGCGGGAACGGTACATAATAAACGACATGAAATTACGTTTTGAAGAAAATGACGCAAACATAACCGCGTATCGAAGATTTTGGTTACATTTGCACATATCGCCTCCATCCTCAGGGGACCCTCACCAAATAATGAAACACATCATCGCCAAATACAGCATATCGCTCCTCATGGCCGTCGCCATGGCGGCCGCTGCGGGGTGCTCGCACGGTATCCGCTTCGACATCGAAGGGGAGCTTGCCGACAAGGCCGCAAGTCAGGTATATCTTATCGTCGAGAAGACTACGGCCGACACGATAGCCACGGCCGCCGTCGGCAGCGACAACCGTTTCCGTATCACGGGTCACGCCGACGAGCCCGCCACGGCAATCATCTGCGACGACAACGGCAACACGCTCACGACGCTGCTTTTGGAGAAGAGCCCGCTGCGCATGCGCCCCGACTTTGAGCACGGATATGTAGTCGAGGGAGGTCCCGTAAACGACAAATACAACATCGTGGCGCGGCGTCTGGCCGATATCACGGAGGAGGCCTACCGTCTCGACCCGAGCGACAGCCTCTCGCGCGAGCGGTTCAACTCGCTGGCAAACAAATACCGCGACATAGTCTCGACAGCCGTTGACGACAACATCGACAACATCATCGGCGTAGAGTTGTTCCTCTATCAGGAGAGCAAAGGCATGTCGGCCGGGCAGATGCGCAGCCGTTTCGAGCAGTTCCCCGCCAAGATGCGCGAACTGACGGCCATGCGCCGCTTCGCCGACTATATCGACATATACGAACGCACGGAGGTGGGACAGAAATTCATCGACCTGCCGCTGCACACCATATCGGGCGACACCACCCTTGCCGATGTATGCAAGGGCAAGAGACTCGTGCTGCTCGATTTCTGGGCCACGTGGTGCTATCCATGCATGCTCGAGATGCCATACCTGCACAAGGCATACACACGTTACGCGCTTCAGGGGCTCGAGATATGCAGCATATCGCTCGACCGCTCACCCGAGAGGTGGCGTAATTTCGTCATGCGCAGCGACATGCTCTGGACAAATGCCATCGACATACACAAGGATGGGGACGAGTGCGCCGTCGAGACATACGGACTGCAATCCATTCCGGCAAACTTCCTAATCGATGCCGACGGTACCATCATCGCCCGCAACCTGCGTGGCGAGAAACTCCTTGCCGCACTGGAAGAGGCGTTCGGCAACTGACCGCCGCAGCCGAGCGCATCGCGTGAAAAGCATGCAGGCACACACGAAAAAGCATACGACGGAAGAAAAAATGTGAGCTAAAATTTGCAATTTATTATTTTTCGCCGTACATTTGCACTCGCAACAAGCAAATGGCTCCGTAGCTCAACTGAATAGAGTACTTGACTACGGATCAAGCGGTTACAGGTTTGAATCCTGTCGGAGTCACTGAAAAGGGTTACGCGTGCGTAACTCTTTTTCTGTTTTTATGCCTTCATGCCGCATACACCCGCACAACAGAATGTGACATAAGATAATATCCTTCGCGGCCACACCTCAAAACAGAAAAAAAACGTTAAATTTGCCGAACCGTTTTACGGCGGCTGCGGCACGTCCGTTGCACGGATTGCTGTACAGACCGCCGAATCAGAACGGCAAACAACTCAAAAAGGAGACAGAGATGTACAATTTCGAATTTCAGAATCCCGTAAAGCTCATCTTCGGCAAGGGTTCCATAGCCCGCATCGCCGAGGAGATCCCCGCCCAAAGCAAGATCATGCTCACCTTCGGCGGCGGCAGCGTAAAACGCAACGGCGTATACGATCAGGTAATCAAGGCATTGGAGGGTCGCAACGTCGTGGAGTTCTGGGGCATAGAGCCCAATCCCAAATATGAGACCCTCGTCGAGGCCATAGCGTTGGCACGACGTGAGGGTGTGGACTTCCTGCTGGCCGTAGGCGGCGGCTCGGTCATCGACGGCACGAAGTTCATAGCCGCAGCCATCCCTTACGAGGGTGAGGCGTGGGACATAATCACCCGCAACGACATCGTACGCAAGGCAGTGCCTCTGGCTACGGTGCTCACGCTGCCCGCTACAGGATCGGAGATGAACAACGGCGCCGTAATTTCGCGCCGCACAACGCATGAGAAGTTCCCCTTCCACTCGGATCTGGTCTTTCCGCGCTTCTCGGTGCTCGACCCCTGCGTCACCTTCTCGCTCCCGAAGAAGATGATCGCCGCAGGCCTTGCCGACACCTTCGTCCACGTCATGGAGCAGTATATGACCTATCCGGTCGATGCCCGCGTGATGGATCGCTGGGCCGAGGGCCTGCTTCAGACCGTGATGGAGATCTCGCCCGCAGCCATGGGCGACAACCCCGACTACGACACCATGGCCAACTTCATGCTCTGCGCCACGATGGGCCTCAACGGCTTCATCGCCATGGGCGTACCGCAGGACTGGGCCACTCACATGATAGGCCATGAGCTGACGGCGCTGCACGAAATCACGCACGGCGTGACGCTGGCTATCGTTCTGCCGCAGCTGCTGCGCGTAATGCGTCAAGACAAGCACGACAAGCTGCTGCAATATGCCACGCGCGTGCTGGGTATCACCGAGGGTGACGACGAGGCCCGCATCGACGAGGCCATCCGCCGCACCGAGGAGTTCTTCCACTCGCTGGGCATAGCCACACGCCTTTCGGACTACGGCGTAGGACAGGATACGGTGGATGAGATCGTACGCCGCTTCACGGAGCGCGGCGCCGTATGGGGCGAGCGCCATGATGTCACGCCCGACAAGGTACGCAAGATTCTCGAGATGGCTCTCTAAGGCACTTCCCGACAGTCATCATACGAATACTCCGACAGACTATATGCTGTCGGAGTATTCCTTTTTTTGCGCCGCGGTGCCATATTACGCGCCCGCGCGGTTGGATAAACGGTACGTATGTCGTACCTTTGCCCATACATACCAGAAACAAAAAACATATTCCGACAAATGAGCGTCGCATCTTTTCTTGCCGAACCGCACACGACGGCCTTTTCGTTCGAGGTTCTGCCGCCCCTGAGGGGACGCAGCATCGAGCAGCTCTTCGCCTCGATCGACCGTCTGATGCCATTCAATCCGGCATATATCAACATAACGACACACCGTACCGAGGTTGTCTACCGACAGATCTCGGACGGGGTTTTCCAACGCACCGCACAGCGTACGCGTCCGGGATCGGTAGCCGTGGCCGCCGCCCTCAAGGGACGCTACGGCATCCCGACCGTGCCGCATGTTATATGCAGCGGCTTCACGCGCGCCGAACTCGAGAACGAACTGATCGACCTCTCGTATCTCGGCATCACCGACCTGCTGGTGCTGCGCGGAGACCGCGCCCGCGGCGAGAACCGCTTCATCCCTACGGAAGGCGGGCATGAACATGCCGTACAGCTGTGCCGTCAGGTCGAGGAGTTCAATGGCGGACGCATGATCGACGGCGAAGAGTTCACACCGCTCGAGCACCCCTTCACCTTCGGCGTGGCGGGCTATCCCGAGAAACACGACGAGGCGATGAACCTCGACACCGACATCGAATACCTCAAGGCCAAGATCGACGCCGGAGCGAGATACGTCGTTACGCAGATGTTCTTCGACAACCGCCGATATTTCGACTTTGTGTCGCGCTGCCGCGCCGCCGGCATCACCGTGCCCATAATACCGGGACTCAAACCCCTAACCTCGCTCACGCAGCAGGCGCTGTTGCCCAAGACCTTCCACATAGACCTGCCGATGGAGCTGGCCGAAGAGCTGCGCCGCTGCCGCTCGAACGACGATGTGAAGGCTCTGGGTGTAGAGTGGGCCGTAGCACAGGCACGCGAGCTGAAGGCGGCCAACGTGCCGAGCATACACTTCTACTCGATGAACGCCACGGCGAGCGTCGAGGCCATAGCCCGACAGGTATATTGACACTTCGGCCCGCAGGCAGGAGGATGCGGGCGAAGAGACAAAAACAGACGACATGACCGACATGAAAACAATAGAGCAGGCCGTCAGCGACCGCATCCTCGTCCTCGACGGGGCCATGGGCACCATGATCCAGCGCTGCCGCCTTACGGAGGATGACTTCCGCGGCGAGGAGTTCCGTGACCACACGGTAAAATTGCAGGGAAACAACGACATGCTCGTTTTGACGCGCCCCGACATCATCGCCTCGATACACCGACAGTATCTCGAAGCGGGTGCCGACATCATCGAGACCGACACATTCAACGCACAGGCCGTATCGCAGGCCGAATATCATACCGAGTCGCTTGTAAGGCGTATAAATATGGCGGCGGCACGCATCGCGCGTGCCGAGGCCGACCGCATGACGGCATTGACACCCCACAAGCCGCGTTTCGTAGCCGGATCGGTCGGGCCTACGGGTAAGACGGCCTCGATGTCTCCCGACGTGGAGAACCCCGCCTTCCGTGCCATCGACTTCGATACGCTGCGCGCGGCATACGCCGAGCAGATGGAGGCACTTCTGGATGGAGGCGTCGACCTGTTGCTCATCGAGACCGTATTCGACACGCTCAACGCCAAAGCGGCTCTGGATGCTGCCGAGCAGGCCTTCATGAAGGCAGGAAGAGGCGTTCCGATAATGCTCTCGGCAACCATTGCCGACGCCGCCGGACGCACCCTCTCGGGACAGACCGTCGAGGCGTTCCTCATATCGGTATCGCATGCGCCGCTCTTCTCCGTCGGGTTGAACTGCTCGTTCGGGGCTGCGCAGATGACACCATTCCTGCGCGAGTTGTCGCACGCCACACCATGCCACGTGAGCGTACACCCCAATGCCGGCATCCCCGACGCTATGGGACAATACGACCAGACACCCGAGATGATGGCCAGCGACATACGCCGCTTCGTCGATGAGGGTTTGGTGGACATCGTGGGCGGATGCTGCGGTTCCACTCCCGAACACATACGTGCCATAGCCGACGCCGTCGCCACGCCTCCCGCAAAACGCCACACGGCAGGTATGCCGCGCGGATGGCTTGCAGGGCTGGATGAATTCGATCCTGCGGGTGCATTCATCAACGTCGGCGAGAGGTGCAACGTTGCCGGCAGCCGCAAGTTCCTGCGCCTGATCAAGGAGAAGGCATACGACGAGGCATTAGGCATAGCCCGCAAGCAGGTGCGCGACGGAGCCATGATCCTCGATGTGAACATGGACGACGCGATGTTGGACACTCGCGCCGAGATGGTCCATTTCCTCAACCTCATGGCCTCGGATCCCGAGGTGGCGCGCCTGCCGTGGATGATCGACTCGTCGCGCTTCGAGGTCATAGAGGCCGCCTTGAAGTGCATACAGGGCAAATCCATAGTCAACTCACTGTCGCTCAAGGAGGGCGAGGAGACATTCCTCAAGCGCGCCCGCCGCGTGCGTGAGCTCGGCGCCGCACTTGTCGTGATGGCATTCGACGAGCAGGGGCAGGCCGTCACATTCGAACGCAAGATCGAGGTGTGCGCCCGCGCCTACCGTCTGCTCACCGAACAGGCCGGATTCGACCCGCGGGACATCATCTTCGACCCCAACGTGCTCACCATAGCCACAGGAATGAAGGAACACGACGCCTATGCGCTGGACTTCATACGCGCCACACGGTGGATACACGAACATCTGCCCCACGCCCGCGTCAGCGGCGGCATAAGCAATCTCTCCTTCGCATTCCGGGGCAACAACTTCCTGCGTGAGGCCATGCATGCCGTATTCCTCTACCACGCCATCGCCGCAGGCCTCGACATGGCCATCGTGAACCCATCATCCAAGGTCATGTACGGCGACATACCGGCCGACCTGCTCGAGGCTCTGGAGGATGTCATTCTCTGCCGCAGGGACGATGCTGCAGAGCGGCTCGTGGCGATGGCCGCACGCTTCAACGGACAAGACGCCGCGGCGGAACAGGCCGACATGACCGTCGACCGCACGACCATACCGCTTGAGAAGCGCCTTGCCGACGCGCTCGAACGCGGCGATGACGAATATCTCGAGGCCGACCTTCATGAGGCCCTTACAGCCTATCCTGCAGCGGCCGACATTATCGAGGGGCCGCTCATGCGCGGCATGACACATGTCGGCGAACTCTTCGGGGCGGGCAAGATGTTCCTGCCGCAGGTGGTCAAGACGGCCCGCACGATGAAACGCGCCGTCGAGATACTGCGCCCGTACATAGAGCTTACGCGCAGTGCCGCGCCCTCGCACTCGGCCGGAAAGTTCCTTATAGCCACCGTCAAGGGCGACGTGCACGACATCGGGAAGAATATCGCAGGTGTAGTGCTCTCGTGCAACAACTTCGAGGTGACGGATCTTGGGGTGATGGTTCCCGCGGAGAAGATCGTCGAGAAGGCCCTTGCCAACAAGGTCGACTTCATCGGTCTGAGCGGCCTTATAACCCCGTCGCTCGACGAGATGTGCCACGTAGCGGAGCGTCTGCGCGAGGCAGGCATCACAGTACCGATATTTATCGGCGGCGCCACCACCTCGGCACTCCATACGGCGGTCAAGATAGCCCCCCTATACGATGGCCCTGTGTTCCATGTCAAGGATGCAGCGCAGAACCCCATCATAGCCATGCGACTTGCAGGCGGCGAGCGCGAGCGAGCCATCGCCTGCCTGCGCTTCGAGCAGGAGCAGCTGCGGCAGCAGATGCAGCGTACGCGCAACGTCTCGCTCACCGAGGCTCAGGCCCTGAAGCTGCGTCACGCAATAGACTGGACGCATGAAGAACTTGCGGCACCCACATACGAGGGTCTGCGTACATACGACATCGACATACGCGACGTACGCGAATATATCAACTGGATACATTTCCGCAACCTGTGGGGCGTACGCAGCGGCACACCCGAGGCCGAAAGGCTCATGGCCGAGGCCGAAGAGATACTCGACCGCATAGCCCGCCGCCATCACATGCGTACCGAAGTTGGATTCTTCGAGGCGTACGGCACCGATGATGCCATAGTAGTAAAGCACAGGGAAGGTTGTCCGTGCTGCGGCGGCGTATCGCGTACGACGACAATACCGACACCGCGCCAGCGGTGTCCCAACGCCGAGGGAGAGTGTCTCGCTCTGGCGGACTTTGTCGCGCCGGAGGGTATGGGCGACCATATCGGGGTCTTTGCCGTAACCGTCTCGCCGTCGTTCGCCGAGGAGGTGGAGCGGCTCAAGGCCGAGGGCGACCAGTACGCAGCGCTGCTCATGCAGAGCATCGGCGACCGTCTGGCCGAGGCCACAAGCGAGATGCTCCACGCCCGCGTGCGGCGCGAGCTGTGGGGATACGCCCCCGACGAGAATCTGACCATAAAGCAGATGTATCAGGCCGCATATCGCGGCATACGCCCCGCCGTCGGCTACCCCTCGCTGCCCGACCAGCGGGCCATATTCCCGCTCGCGCAGTTGCTCGATTTCGACGCCATAGGCATCACCCTTACGGAGAACGGCGCCATGTACCCGCAATCATCCGTATGCGGACTATATCTGGCCTCGCCCCACGCGCGGTACTTCGTCGTATAACACTGCCCCGGCACATCAAACACATAAGCCGCACTCCCGACGGGCAGTGCGGCTTATGTGTTTCAAGGGACACGAAATAACATTAAAATTGGATTATCATCTTCCGATAGATTCAAAGACGCAAGTTGGTCGTATGCAACCTTGACATTTTCCGAAGCTTTCGACACCTTGCTTCGATCGGGAAATGGAACTATATTAAACGGAGAGACAATGGTAGCAAAACAATCGTTACCAACAGCATACACATGGCTATCACCTCCCATAAAGAAATAAACTCCACTTATCTTACGTCGATACAGTTTATTGCTGCCATCCCTTTTGTCATACAACATAAACAACCCGTCATTACCATTCCACAACGGGATTATGATATGGGAATCCGTTTCTGCCACATTTGACGCGATGGCAACCATCTTACGCGAATCCCTCATCTCGCTGAATTCATCGTCAGACATTCGGGTATCTTTATCATCGATATATCTATCCAGATCCCTGTCACCAAAATCAAACCGATACTTGACAAATACCGAATCACCTGATATCTCATAAATCGAATTACGCATGGGTATTACGAAATGAATATCGCTATTCATGGGATATATCAAACAATCCATATGATAATTAGCCAATCTGTCAACATAGCGATCTCCTTGCGGCAGAAAATCGTTCAGATGTTGTCCCGTCCGATCAAATTCAGCCAAAGGGCAAACATTGCTTTTGACCGTATAGGAATACACTGATCTTAAAAGCCAAAATCGTCCATCCGAAACATGTATCCCGTAATAATCGTCCTTGCGTGATATATCCACTGATCCTATATAGCAGCCGTCTATTGCAGAATAGCTCAATATTTTGGCTCCAATACGATCCAACAAGTACAACGTATCGTCGTGTACACAAAAGTCTGTCAAGTCCAGATACTCACCCGGGCCACAACCGAATGCCTTGATGGAAAATACCTTATGACCGGTAGAATCACAGCAATATAACGCTTTGGTAACCTTATCGGACAAGTAAAATCTTCCATCGCAAACTTTTATACATTTTATTTCCGATAATAAATCTGTTGAATCCAAGAGCAATGGCATCATTCTAATATCACATACACTATCCAAAAACAAGGACCAGTTTCCCTCAACATCCATCTTACTCGCATCAACACACAAGGTTTGACCATTATGATACTCAGTATTCGATACAACTCTCCCAGAACAAGATACTGTTATTCCTAACAGTCCTACAACAATGGCTGCATACAAAATGATAATGCGCATAACATCAGCAATCCTTATTTTGCTTTGAGAAAGGGCACTCCATCCACCACAACAATGTACTTACGCAACATGAAATCTCCGCTCTATAAAATCCGACCTCAATATCGGCTTGAGTTATAGTTGTCCCATTCAATGTGGCTCCAACCTCAACATTATATGTTATTTTAATCTCTTTTGCAACACGATCCATCTTATAGCTTTTCAATATTAGATCGCTTTCATCTTGCGTTATGGCTTCTACATTCGCTCTCATTAGATCCGTCATTTGCAAATTTTCGTTATTTACATACCACCACACGCCAATAATAGCCATTAAAAACAAAGGCGAGCAAACCATCAGTTTTTTCTTTTCATATTTAATATCACTACTGTCCAATAAAAGTTGGCTAATCGGTCTTTGAAATTATTGAAATACAG
>URBK01000018.1 GCA_900546065.1 uncultured Alistipes sp. | reverse complement strand
TTACTTGTCTTGTTCGTCCTATGCTCGCTGTCTGTCCTGCATAAAAATCATTCCCCTACAAGAAGCCGGAAGAGCTTCGATAAGAGGGAAAACAAAAACAATGTTCAACAATTAAATTATTACGATTATGCCGAATTGGTGCAGTACTGCGTATGTGATAGATGGCGACGCAAAAGAAGTGAAGCAACTGTATGAGTTGATGAAAGGACTGGAAGAACGTAAGACACCTTCAGTAGAAAACGGATTTGGGACTACTTGGCTGGGATGTCTCGTGGATGCTTTGGGTAAGGATTGGAACGATGTACGTTGCCGTGGCTCTTGGAACGGACTTGAAATGGACGGTGATGTATTGAAGTTTTCAACAGAAACAGCGTGGGCCCCATGCAGTGAGACATTTGACCTTGTGAGGGAAGCGTTCCCCAATCTTCGTTATTACTTTCAGGCGGAAGAGCCAGGCATGGAAGTATATGAAACAAACGATGAATTTGGTACATATTTCAGTGACAGGTTCTTCTTGGACGCATGTTCCCCAGAGGAAGAGTATCTCAGTGAATATTTCGAGACCCAAGAAGATGCGTTCGCTTGGCTTGAAGAAAAATGCGGAGAGCCGATTAAGTCAGCAGAGGATGTCAAGGCACTTGACGAACGCTGGCAAAGCAAGAGCGAAGATGCCTTCTGCTACCTGCATGAATTTCAAATAGTAAACTAATTCAATCCGACATCAGCAAATGATTCCCGAGCATTATTTGTTCGGGAGTCTTTTCTATGCTTTTATAGACAGCCTGTTTTACAAAACTGCGCTGGAGGTGCATACCCTTTATATTCGGCCAGGTTATTCCTCTTGTAAGAAATATATGATTTCCTACCTGCCGGCACTTTCTTGTCGGAGAGATTTTATATGCGAAGGTACAGCGACGGACGGTCGCCAAGTACCGCTGTGCTAACGGCTCCCGGATCTTCACGGCAGCCTTCCACAAATCGAAGATTTGGGTATTCCGCTTTATCCTGTCACTGTTTACTTGTCTTGTTCGTCCTATGCTCGCTGTCTGTCCTGCATAAAAATCATTCCCTGACAAGAAGGCCGAAAGGCTTCAAGAAAAGGGAAATAAAAACAACAACTTAAAATTCAGAATTATGCACAGCAGAGTTTTTCAAATTTCAACAACACAGATAGACAAGGAAAACTATCTGAACGAAGACACCCTCAATCAGGGCGACAACAGTTTTTACGATTATTGTGCCGACATCAGCGATGAAGAGCGCAAGGAAGAGATAACCAATTTAGTCAATTCCATCCTGCCGAAAGGAATGTTCGAACTTGTATCGGAAGACACGATACGTTATACAGGTGATGGCATGGAACAATGGAAAGAGAAGTATGTCGCAGAAATCCGGAAGAAAGCGGACGCAATTACTGTCGAAAATATGTTTGAGTGGAGTTCTACATATTACCTCAAGCAGGCAATAGATAATCCGCTGGATACCGGCTATCATTTTTATCTGAATGGAGACGGATGCCAGTCATTTGCCGAGCCATCCTTTGAGTTCATGCTGTTTGTCAGCTCTCTTGAACCCGGCACTTTGCTCTATGTCGGAGGCGTCATTGATTATCACTTCTGACGGTATATGTCGTATAGCCACCCGCTACCATGCGGGTGGTTTCACCCAACTCATTTAATGAAGTACAGCAATCGAAAGTATTACAATGAAGACAAAAACACTCCATAGTCAGGATGCAAAAAAAGTTGGCATCAGCAGTTTTCCCAATTTTCACAAGTCAGGAAGCATCAGTGGAATGAAAAAAGCCTATTATGGACGGGACGCCCTGCTTGTGCGTTGTGGCAGTTATATTTACAATGTGTCAAGTGCCCCTGAAATATACTACAAAGTAGCACATTAGTATTTTAGTAAAGTAGTAAAATAGTAGAATAGTAAATAAGTAAAATAGTAACATGAAGACTTGCAGAAAAGATTTTCAAGGCAGGAAAAGCACAGCGGTTCTTAAATTGCTTTGCCGTAATATAGCTGCCGGACGTTTTAACTGGCGGAGATACTGTACGCCTCAGACTTATTTCGGTCAGGAGATTTGCGTTACACCATTGCACTGTTCCTATGGCCAAATCGGCTACACCGTGCATTTCCCTTACTCCAACATGCCGGAAGTGGAATATGATTGGGAAATGGGAAAATTGACAGTAGATGAAGAAAACTGGAAAGAATATTTCCGACATAGCGAACAATGACAAGGGGCTGGCATTCACACCAGCCCCAAATCCTTTTCATTCATCGTCGCATTCCACCGCTATATTCGGTCTCCTGCTGTTCCTCCCTGTATTCTTCCAGGTCGTTCAGTTGCTCATTCACGCCCTGGAGATTGGCATCCAGTGTCATGTTGTGGTCATAAGGGTAATGATGCTTCACGGTCATGCCCGCGTTGGTCATCGTCCCCACATCCAGCGAGTCCCTGTCCCTGTTGTAATTGACATGCAGCACGTCACCGTTCGGCATTTCGAAGACCGGCATCTTGTGCCGCGTCATTTCCGCAAACTGTTCCGCAGCCATCTCCCTCGCCAATGCCTTCACATCCTCGCTGGCCCTGTCAACTCCATATCTTCGGATATGGTCTCGTACTTCCTGTTCGGTGTATTTCAGCATCACGTCATAAGTTCCTCCTACACTACCGTTATACACGACAGCGAAATGCTGGTCTTCAATCAGCAGATCATCGCCACGGTTCTGCAAAGGAGAGGCATAGGTGTACTGTTCATCCATTCCGTTCCCGTCGTAATACTCTTTCGCAAGAGTGAGCAGCCCGTTGTAGTCCCCTTTGTCTTTCAGTGCGTCAAGTCGGTTGGTATCGTCCGCCATTTGCAGATAGGCTACAGAAGCATAATATACCTTTTCCTTCGGGGTTTCCGTCCGTTCTTGATTTTCGGTCTTTTCCCTTTCTATATCCCTGGCTATCTGGTCTATTTTCTGCGTGATCATGGATGATGCCTTCTTCACGTCCATAAGTACGGTCTTAATGTACTGGGGTGACTCCTTCAGGTTATCCAGCCACGATTTCAGATACGGACAACTGTCCTCTTTTATATGTTTGGCCATTCCGTAGCGTTGGGAGATCAATGCACCGCACAATTCGGCCACAAGTTCTTCATCGCTATACTCCTTTGAACCGAAAGAGGTCGGTTGGAAACGGTTTAGCACACCTTCCGCTCCAGTCGAATGTCCCATCTCATGGAACAGTGTTCCGTAGAATGCTTCCCCGTCCTTGAACTGCACCTTCTCCGGTACGGTGATTTCATTCTTGCTAATCGAATAAAAGGCATCATCCTGATGTTTTACGTTGATGGGACATATCCATAGATTGTCGCGTATCATCCTCTCCACCGGTTCGAAGCTGAACATTTCACCTTCATGGACGAATGGACGGCCGTTTTCCTTTTCCAGCTTCTCCCACAGTTCAGGACGAGCCTCTTTCAGATTCGTCTGGGCGACGTTGAACACGCGGAATACCTGCATCTTGGGATACACGTTATACTCTTTCTTTTCGTCCTCGGACAAGTTTTTGTAATCGTCATACTTGATCTTCTCCTTGGTCTCCTTGTGGATGCAGGTAAATGTGGTCAGCATGACGGGAAACGATTTCTCGCCTTTCAGTACCGATACCCTCGGCAGTTCCTCGCCGTTCTTGCCCGGTTTGTTCAGTCTCTGCACGCAATCAAATGTGCAGAATCTCGGAATAGTGTATCCTTCCTTTTCGCAGTGCAGCATGAGCATAAGCGCATTCATACCATTGTATTCGCGTCCGGACAGATTGCGTGGCCACTGAAGGCTGCCCTCGGTGAACCAGGGCTTCTTCCAGTCCTTGCTGATATTCTCCAGCTTTTCAATCATCATTTCCGCAAAGAGGTCGAGAGTCTTGTCTTCGCTGTTCGGCCCATCTGTATTTTGTCTCCTGTAGCCTGCCATAACCGTTACTGATTGGAGTTAGACGAATCTGCGACACATTGTGTAAGTTCCTCTACACGGCAGGATACATTAGGCTTACCGTTATGGACAGTCAGGCCCATCTCGCCCTTGGCATCGATCTTCACACCAGGCTGGAGCCATTCTTCACGCTGCCTGTTGAAGCAGAAGAAACGTACCCATTGGTACTCAAAGCCGTCAGCGACTTTCTCCGTGCTGAATGCCGAGAACATCGTGTAGGACTGGTCTTTCTTGTCCTTCTTTTCCTCGATGTTCTTTCCGACCTTTCCACAGAAAACCATCTCTCCTTTGAGAGTATTGGCCGCATCGGCAGCCACATCGCGGATCTCGTTTGCGAAAAGGTTGAAATAGGTCCTGTCGCCCCTGTGCTTCAGGTACATCGTACCGTCAATCTCGACACGTGAGCCTTTCCTGTAGCAGGAGGCTTCCTCCTGACCGCCATCTTTGCTCACATCGATCTCGACAGGCTTTTCCTGACCGTCAGTTGCAGGAACCATTATCTGAAGAGGGAACGTAAAAAACGGTTTTCCATCCTTGTTTGTGCGTGTAGTAGCATCGCGGTTGATAATACCGCATACAGTAACATTACATTTAATCATAACTCGTTTTGTTTTTAGAATGGTACATATCATCCGGCAAATGCTGGTTATATTGATGTTGAAGGTCTGAGAGCATATTCTAATCGGGCGCACGGATCATTGCCCAGACAAGCCATCCGGCAACGAGCAGCTGCACTCCCACGATAAGGAATGTTGCCGTCAAGCCAAACAGCTTGTAGCAGGACAGGACATACAAAGCCAGGTAGGATAATCCTGCCAGATACTTGCATAGCTGTATCATCACGCATTTTATCATATCGCCATGCTTCATCTTTTCAGATTTTCCGTTTGTCCTCGCTGCTCGGACATGCCCTGTTCGAAATTCTGTGAAGCCATTTCCGAAAGGATGGCAGTATTCAGCAATCCCGTCACGCGCATCCGCTTGGCTTCATCCGTAAGGCTACTGTTGTTCAGCACGGCCGACAGCCGGCTCAATTCTGCGGAACTCAACTCGCGCGATATATGCTGTTCGCCGTTATCTGCCTGAAGGACGGCTTTCCCGTTCTCTTTCATGGTCAGACTACAGCTTTTCATGTCAGGCAGCAGCGGTTTCAAGTCGATCTTTCCGCTATCCATGGCCCCCGAAACGGCGGCTTTCTGCTCTTCCTCGTTCTTACTGTCAATCTGAACGGCCAGCACCATCAGTGAGGTAAAGGCCGTCATGGCCATCTCCATGACAGGGTCATTGCATCCGGACATGCCGACGCCACTGTCCTCCGAGGACAGCAGCTTTTTCATCCAGTCTTCGGTAGAAAGAGGTTTCTCGATTTTGGGTTCTTCCGTACTACGGTATTTCGCGAGCAGGTCATTGCCGTTGTACAATACCTGCTGCTTGATATTGCCTTTCTGCGCAATCTCGGCCAGATATGCAGCCGGGTCGATGTCACGGCGCGTCCCGTCCGAATGGATGTTCACCACCCCGAAATGCAGGTGCTCTCCCGTGGTCCGTTTCCCCGTGTTGCCCGAGGTTCCAAGGCGTTGTCCTGCCTTGACACTGTCTCCCGCCTTGACTGCGATATCGCCAAGGTGCATATAGGTACACTGCACCTTGCTTCCATCCGGGCGGCTGTATTCGACGGTTACACTCTTGCCTCCGGCAGAGTTGGCATTGCCGTTTACCGAAACGACCTTTCCGCCGTTTTCCGTGGCCAGCACCGCATCGCCTTTGCATCGTATGTCAAGCCCCTTGTGCATCTGCTGCTTTTCTTTGTCCATCGGGTCCTGACGCATTCCGAAAGCGGAAGTGACAAAGAGGAACTCCTTGCGTTCCACCGGAAACGAATAGGCTTCTGCCTTTTCTTTCTCCTGGAGAGGATTGCTTTCCAGACCGAACTGCTTGCCCTGCGCGGCCATTTCCTGCATGACCTGACGGTCGTATTTGTCCAGGCCGTTCTGCTCGATGATCTTCTGCAGAGTCCCGGCATAGTTACCCCCGGTCGCGTAACCGGCTTTGGCTATACCTTCCGTCCATCCCTTGTAGTCATCGGGACGGAGATTGAAACATTCCGCGTAGCGGCTGTTCTCCTTAAGGAACCTCGAATGGTGTTCATAGGAGTCTCCTACGTTATCATAGCTGCAGAATTTCTCGTTCGGCTTGTCATCCGAATACAGGCTGTACCGGCCGCCTTCCGCAATCCATGACTGTGTGGCCTTGATGCCGAAATGATTGTTTTCCTTGCGGGCCAGTTCACTCTGTCCGTTGGAACTCTCAAGGATTCCTTGTGCAAGTGTTACCGAAGCGGGGATGCCATACCGGCGCATCTGCTCCATGGCGTACTCCGCATACTTGTCTGCATATTCTTTATTTTTTCCTGCCATATCATTACCTCCTCATGCTTGAACGCTGTTCATTTTCCTCCGGCTCAATCCTGCGTTCGGACTGTTTCTCCTGTGCCGTATCAAAGAGAGTCCGTGTCTGGCCGTTTCCGGCTGTCCTTTCTGTTATGCCCGTTGTTCTGTTCCGGGCATCCGCGAGTCCTTCTGCATCCCGTATCACCACTCTTGCACCGCTTCTCGCAAGTTTCTGAAGGAAAGTATCGAGTTGGCTGACTGGGAATGTCACGGAAGCCGTAAAGCCTTTTTTCATGTCAGCCTCGTGCTTCTCCATTTTCAAGGCAAGCGTTTCTGTTACCTTGACGGCATCCTCGTTATAAGCCGTATAGTTGTCACCGGTTCTTACAAACTGGATAGCGTCCGGGTGTTTGGCCTTTATCTTGTCCCAAGCCTCTCTCTGCGGACTGACGGATTCAACGGTACGCTCTTCTCCATTCTGTCGGCTGACAGCTTCTCCTTGCCGTATCTCGGTTTCCTTCTCCTGCTTTTCCCCGGCGTGTTCCTCCTGCGACTGTCCCTTTTGCAGTATATCGGCAAACAGTGAGGCAGCCAGGTGCCGTTTGTAGCTGTCACGGTCTTCCGCCACCCACATGCGCTGCCATTGTTGCGGTGATACACTGCGCGGCTGCAGTTTCTGCCCGTCAATCGTTACGGCACACAGTACACCGTCCTGCTTGGTTTTGAACACGGATACACGCTGTATCCGGTTCAGGTCCACGTCCTGTGTTCCGCTGTTGAACAGATCGACTTTCAGGTCGGGCTTGATTTCAGCAAGCGCGTAATATTTATGAGCCAGTTCCATGCGGACCTTGTCTATATTATCCATGGACTGCTTGAGTGTGGAAAAGAAGCGGTTTATGTCTTCCTTGTCGGGGTATATGCTATAACCTCTCTGATGCTCCGGCTTTATATAGAGAGCCCATCTGTTCTTGTCGTCCTGAATCATCTGGATCTTGTCAAATCCTACTTCGTTGGCCCGTTTTACTGCAGGGCTCACGTTCAGGGTCGAAAGCACTTCCAGGGCCCAGTTGTTCAACCGTGCCAGAGAGACCTGCTTCTCGGCAAAATACTTGTCATCAGGTCTGTAACCCAAGGCTCCGTCCGGATTGAAGAAACGCACAGTCTCGATGCCTTCCCGACGTAAAGCACGTCCGATACGGGCTTTGTTCATGCCGGGAATCTCGTTGTCCACCTCCGGTGATGCCCCGGCGGGAAGGATCACATCAGCCGACTTTGATACGGGATCTATGACAAGGACAATGGTTTTCTTGTCCTTGTCCGGACGTTTCCGTAACTCATCGGCCACGAAATAATGCTTGGGCAGCTGGTCCTGCATGTCAGATGTCTGTTTCCTGTTCCGCAAGGTGGCATATTCGATTTTCTCTCCACGTTCCGCTTTACGGATAACTTCGAGAGCATTGTTCACGTCACTCTCGAGGGCATCTATCATATTCGGGTTCTCTTTGAGTTCCCGGTCCCAATATTCCACCAAACTGAGACTTTCGTCGGACAAGCGGGCTGGCAGTCCCAGCTCCAGCATCTTGATTCCCGATGCTATTTCCACGACCAGCCGTTCCTGTTTGACGGCATCGTCGGAAGGCGGCATACCGTTTTTCATCACCATTCCCTCGCGGGCAAGCCGCTGCTGATGTCCGGTGGCACTCACTATCTGGCGCAGGGTTTCCTGCACATAATCGTTGTAATGGTCAAAGTTCTTTTGGCGGGGCATATAGACGGCATCTTTGTCCGTTTCATAATGGGGCATTCCGCTGCCATCGTAACGGACCGGCACAAGGTTGTCACGCATTTTCAGCAAGAAATCATTGAAGCGGATATGCATACGCCGTGTGTCTGCCTCCGAATATCCTCGTTCCATGGCATTCCCATCCTGTTGCAGAACGGCCCTGTAAGCCTCTTCGTCCACATGGGGAAATGTCGTCTGGTCTATATTGAACAGAGTGCGTATCTCTCTGTTATGTACTCCCTTATATTGTTTCTTCTGCTCATCGTCCAATGTGAGGTAGGTTCCCCGGTTGATGAACTCTTCAGGATTGTTCCTGTGGACATATTTGTTCCAGTTATAGTACAGGAACGGCACACCCTGTTCATGCTCACGTACCGACGTGCCGCGGGCCTTGGCATCACTGAACAAGGTGAACAGGTTCGTATTGCATCCGTTCCGATCGGAATGCAATGCCATGAACAGTGCATTGAACGGGCTGGCCGACACGCCGTGCGGGTATAGCCTCGGATACCTCTTTCCAGAAGCGTTGAGCCAGTAACCATTGGCCTTCGAAGCCTCTCCCAAAGCAGTGGAAAGCAGACTGATTTGCCTTTCCTCTGCATTTTTCTCTATTTTGGATTTTTCTTTCATACAGTATATGTTTTGGGGTTATATGCTACTGGATACCTCGTGTACGCACGATAGTCTCCTGTTGTCCGTTGTCGTAATTGTCCGAGGCCCTTTGACGGAGCTGTTCGCTTCTGGCGAGTACGGCGTTTGCCAGCGTGTTGAGCGGTAAGGCTCCGGCCCGGTAAGCGTCAGTCACGGTCTGCGATAATTGGATAGTACAGGGTACACGGTCAATTGTCGCGACAAGCATGTTGCCTTGAAGTACGGGATTCGTGATGCGGGGATTGAGCGGTTCGTCAGGATAATGGCGGTATTGGGCTGCGCCTCTATTGGCCGTGTTCATTTCGCCTTCTGACCGTTCACGCAGCACTTCATGCCCGGCCTTGTTCAGCAGGTTCGCCCCGCCGAGACCGATAAGGAGCATCTTCAGCAGCGGATTCCGCACAAACATACCGGCCACTATGCTGGCTATAGGCAGCAGGTTGTCCTTGATGTTCAGGGACTGTGTCTTGCCTGTAAATACTCCCAGCAGAATATCCGGCAGCATCGCCATTACATAGCCGAGATTGCCGGCAATGTCTCCCATGCCGCTCAGTCCAAGGGTGCCGAGCAGATCTTCCCATCCGCCCGTGTTGCCGTTGGATGCCGGCGTTTCAGACAGGTCATTCACGGGATGTACCCCTGTTTCCTGCATGACCTCCGGCTCTTTTTCCGGTTGTACCGATTCCTGATGTACCTGTTCCGGCTCTTCCGCATCCGTTTGGTTCTTTTCCTCCAGACTTTTCAGGTAGGCTTCTTCCTGCCCCGGTGCGACGACCAGCGGCACATCCTTGTAGCGTTCCGGCCGTTCCTGTTTCAGCTTGTCCTGCAAGCCTTTCAGGAACGGGAACGGCTGCTGCTTCTTCATCCAGTCCGTAAAGTTGAAATTGCAGACCGGTATCTGTTTCTTCAGCTGCTCATTGGCGGTCGCCGTGAAACTGTCCTTGTCTGCGGTCATGGTGGCTGCTTCACGCCGGAAATCTTCAAACACATTGTGTTCGCTGCCGAATACACCCTGGCTGATACATTGTTCGACTGAAATCGACTTGGGGTCTTCCGGCTCCAAATGCGCCATGGTGGCGGAGACGGCAGCATCCACACCGATGAATCTGGCGAATGCCGCCCACGAACCGGCACCGCCCAGCATGACGGTATCCGCCGAGGCACCCAACAGCCATCCCGCACCCTGCTCGACCTTGCTCGGCCGGTAAGCGGCCTCGCCACGCTTCTCGATCTCCTCGGCAAGCGGGGAACGGCTCAACATCTGCGGCAGGCCGAACAGGCTTGATTCCGCGGCCTTGCGGATGATATAATCAGCCGAAGACTTGGGCATACGGTCTTTCACCAGTTTGTCTATCATCTGCTGTTCCAGACGATAGTCCATGTAGGCATAGGCGAGATCGCCGCCAAGCTGTTCCGACAGTTCGTCGTACCGTTCGCGGCCGATTTCCTTCACGACTGCATCACGCCATTGCCCGGCCATATACGCAAGGTCGTGCTGTATGTCTTCCGATGCGGCGATTTTCTCCTTGCACATCTCTACATAATCTTCCGTTGTCTTGGAGTTCCATTCGCCGGTAACTTTGAGCAGCTGGTACGGGTCGTTCAAAGGTAGGGCTGAAGAAGCCATCATGCTGAGAACCCCGCCAAGGGAGGTGGAATATTCCTTCATTTCCTCACCTTGTTTCCGGGCAAGATAATCTCTTGTCTCATCCATGACGGAAGCAAGGTGGTAACGGAAATAGTCATCCGAAAGACGTTCCAGTTCCGCGAATCGTCTGCTTTGTTTTATAGTTCCGTCCATAAGTATCCTATATCATATTTATCTGTTTCAACAGTTGTTCTTTTGTCTGTTCAATCGCATTGTGGTACACTTCCATCTGTTTGGGGAAGAACTCCTCCAGCCATGCGTCTTTCTCGATGTTGTCATGGATGAAGCGTATCGCCTGTTCACGCTCTATCTCCACGGAGGCTTCACCTTCCTCCCGGTTGTTGAACCATGCCTTTGTCCACCAGCGGACACCGGCCCGGTCCGGATATACGGACACGATACGCGGTATGTCGAAGCTCTGGATGTCGATGTCGAGTTCAGCCAGCGGATCAATGATGCCGCTGTAGCTTACGGCTTCGTCATGGAGTTTTTTTTTATGTCTCCGCTCATGGTGGAGAGGTACACGTTGTGACGCAGGGCCAGGTAATGCAGGAAATCAGCGATGAGCAGGTTCTGTACCTTGCTGACCAGCGGGATGGATTTATGTCCCAGTCCGAGAGGATTGGCCATGCTCGGCATGTTCTCGTAGAAATATTCTCTCATCGCCCCCATGGTGAAGATGTGGCGCAGGGACTGCTCCGTGTGCTCGGGCAACACGTAGGCTCCGCGTTGCAGATCCTCCATGTAGTACGGCAGGAAACGCAGCATCAGTTCCTCGATTTCCCGTTTGTCCTTGTCGTAATCGGTCTTCACGGTCATTTCCAGATCCGGGAATGCCGCCGTTTCATGTCCTCCCGCCTGACGAAGCGCACGGATGTTGCCGTAAAGCATGGTCAGGAACTCCAGCGGGTTCAGTTCCTCTCCCTTGAACCGGGCTTCGACGTGCAGCCTGTCACCGCTCAAGGCCACAGTCTGACCGGCTTTCACGCGTTGCCCGAACTGCGCAAAGACATTTGACAGGTGTCCGTATGTCACCTCATATTCCCCGTACCGGATAGTCTGGCATATCCCGTGTACCGGATCATTGCCGACCCCTGACACGATTCCGCTTGCGACGGCAGACAGCCTGTAATATCGGGCGTTGAAGTCAATGCCATGGTGGAAAAACGGCTTGCCCGTTCCCGGGTCGGTCTGTTCGCCGTAACCGAGAGTCATTTCCACCTCCTTGCCCTGGGGCTCCTCGAAAGGCATACAGTAGCCGCTCTCGGAGTGAAGTATCATTTCTTCTGTATATTTCATTTCGTTCTGTATTGGTTCATAATGTTATCTTCTCATTCCTCCGTTATAGGTCTGTTCCTCGCTTTGGCCGGGGGAAGTCTGTATCCTTGCCACGCTCTCCGTGTTCGTGTCACGGAAGACGCCGGCATTGTTGCCGATGAGCATCATGCCGAGGAAAGCCCCGGCGATCTTGCCCAACCACCCGAAACGTCCGAAAATGAGAAAAGCGGCGGCTATAAGGCCCGCGATGCTCAATCCAGATACGTTGCCATGGCCGAGGTTACGGACAAAATTGCCGAGCATGTTCATGCCTCCGCCACTCGAAGCCTGCCGCAGGAAATTGGATACCCCGTCAAGTTTGGAATCTATTCCCGCCACAGCTCCGCTTAACGTGCCGACGGCTTCTCCGGCCTTGTCCGTCAGTCCCCGTACATCCTCGGCGGTATCTGCCAAGGCATCCGTGGCCGGTTCTCCGATGACCGCATCGCTCACGATACGCACCACGCTCTTGTCTGTCGTCAGCTTTTCCCAGCCGACATAACCGATCGCACCTCCGACGGCGGCAGTCTTGACGGCTTGTCCGGCGCCCCGTAACGTCTGCGACGGATGAAGTGCCGCTTCACCCACGTTTTTCCCGGTTGCCAAAACAGCCTTGCCGGTACCTTTGGCCGCCTTGCCGCCATACTTCAATATTGTACTCCATACTCCCATATCTCGTTCTTTTTAAGGTCTTACATTTTTTCCGATCTGCTTCCATCTTCGTTTGGCGGCTTCCACAATGTCGCGTTTGTCCGCAACAGGGCGTGCGCCTTCGTCGATTTCATACCAGATGTCACTCATAGTCGTATATTTCACGGCCTTGGTCAGCCGTTGCAGCTTGGTGTTCATCAGCTTGAGCTTCGGCCTGATCCCGAAGACTATCTCCATGCGTTCCCTTTCCGTCATCTTGTTTTCCGCAAGACAGGCCATTCGTATGTCATTTACTATTTCCACACTGCCAAGCATCAGCTCCCGGTAAATCCTGTTGCGCTCCGTGGAAAGGGCTACTGCCAATGCGTTGGTCGTGCTCCGGCTAACCTGCCTGGTAAAATCTTCCATATTGTCCGTCAGCCTTGAGATTTCGTGATAAAAGCCATAAATCTGTGCGGCATAGCAGACGATGGACCGGAAAGAATCCAGATACTTGTTGAACTCCCTTTGCAGGTCGGCCGTAGCCTGTACTTCCTCTTTCGTCCATATATGTCCGGTAGTCTGCAGCATCATCACCTTCTCCTGGTTTTTCAGCTCTTTCTGCGCCTTGTCCGTGTAGAGCAGTATCATTCCGGCCAGAACCGGATCGTTCTGTGCCTGTATCTTGCCGATACAGATGCCCGTCAGCAGCATAACTATCAAAATCGTCCGTTTCATCGCGTCATTCTTTATCGTGTCAGGGAGGCTGCCCGGCGCCAGCGTGACATGGCCATGCGGGCCACTTCACCGTTGTTGCGGTCAAGCATACCTGCCGTCACATTTCTCCATACATCATTGAAAGTATAGTACCGGATGCTCAGGTAGAGCAGATGCAGCTTCCGGCTGAAAGCCGACAGCCTGTCATTCAGCGCCCATAGCGTAGTGCTGCGCTCCGCACCGGTCAGCATATTCTCTTCACCGCCTTTGGCAACGGCATCGTTCAGCAGTGTATATACGGAGACCAGTTCCGTGGCCGTCTCGATATAAAGGTTGTTCATGCCCATACTGGCAACGATACCCTGCGGGTTGTCCTTTATCGCTTTGCCCAGTTTACCCAGAGTCAGGAAGATCCGGACCCCGTCGTTATAGAGATGCGTACAGGCTTTCAGTGACGAAGCGTATCCGTTCACCGTCTTCAGGTAGCCGTTGTACTGTTTCTGCCATTCATGGATGCGGTTGAATTCGGCGGCGATGCTGTTCTGCAGGAGTGCCGTCTGCGTCTGTCCCTTGATCTGTTTTTCAATCTGGCCGTTTATCAGCTCGTTGCCCTCCGCCAGAGCAATCCACTCCAGCGGATTGGAAGCCGCTATCTGGGCTTTGGACACCTGCGGCAGAAGCAGGACGGCAACGAGGGCCAGACTCCAGTTAATGATTCGTGATCTCATATATTCCCTTTTTTCTTTTGTTGTATTCCACCCGTTCGCGGACAAGTGTTACTATGTCATCCCTGCGCCGGATACCGGTCAGATCAAGCCTGGGGGTATTCCGGTCCATCGAGAAAATGCTCACCGTCTTCAGCCCGCAAAGCTGCTGCAGCAGGCTTTGATTTTCCGTGAAGTCCACGATACGGTATAATTCCATATAATCTGTCTTACGCCAGATGATGCCATGCTCGCACACGAGCTGTTCGGACCCGATGCGATAGCGTATGCGTCGTAGATAGATGAACCTGTACACCAGGAACAGGGAAAGCAGAAGGGCGACCCACATGGACAGAGTCGTGAACGGCAAGCCGTCAATTCCGCCAAAGACCCATCCTGCACAGCATAACACAAGAATGGGCAGCTCGTTGATGACGAACTGTCCGGTGTGGGGCACAAACACATGAGTGCGGAATAAACGGTCTGTCTGCATGATGTTTTCGTTTTATCTGTGATAACTGGTCTGCCGTTCTTCCTCGTCCTGTCCTGAATGCCGTACTTCAATCGGATTGACCAGCCCCTCGGTCTCTTTGAGGTACTCGGGATTGGTCTTGCCAAGCAACGCATCGTTCCAGTCCTTGTAGCAAGGCAGAATGGGAAATTCTCTGATATTTTCCGGGGAAATGTTCATCTGTCCGGCTATTGCCTTGAACTTTTCCACGAACAGCCGTCCGGCGGCATCATTGTCGAAACAGAGGTAATGGTGTGCCTCCGGTGTGGCGGCAAGCATACCCTTGATCTGACCCTCTGTAGGGGTACCGCCGGTAGATACATACACGCTCTTCCTGGATAGGTCCGGGTTGCTCTTGATCTGTTCCCGGTTGAGCTGATAGAAGGCCATCGCGTCATAGGCACTTTCAAACCATGCCACTCCGCCGACGGAATCCAGGTCACCCTTAAGGTTGGCTATCCACAGCCCCTCGCTTGAATTGCTGCCCTCAGCCTTGCCCTTGTAACTGCCGCTGCCGTCCGGACGCGGGCGGCCTCGTTCCTCAAGGCCGACAACCGTCCCCGGGTCTTTGGGCAAAGACATCGGAAAGGCAAGGTTCGTGTATCGGGTCCCGTCTTCACGGACTTTTGTCGCCAGGTAGAAATCACGGTGGAAGGCATACTGCGTGTAGAGGTCGATTCCACGGTGTTTGAAGAAAGGATAGAACTTCTTCTGCGTATCCCTGTCCTGAGGGTTGAACCTGTGAATCTCGTAATCCGTTATGTCGAACGGTTTCACGTCCCGTTTCGGCTGGATAATCCGTGTACTGCGTTCCTCGATGGGATGGTTCAGCAACCGGTTGCACACGAGATTGACAAGCCGGTCCGGAGATACTCCTGCCCGGTATTCCGCGAAAAACTGCGGGTATTCCTTGATGAAGGATATGATGTTATAGACTTTCTGTTCCTGTGCCTTGAAACAGCACTTGCCGTTCGGCATCACGATGAACTTGTCGCCACGGATACGACGGCCTTCGCTGTCCATACGCACATACGACGGATAACGCAGACCGTCACGCTTGTTCAGATGATAGCCCGCGTCAATGAGTATGTCCTGAATGTTCAGTCTCTGTAGAAAATCATCGTATGTAAGGTCTCCGTTCCTCATAAGTTTACCTCCCCATTCTCATATCACCGATTTCCCGGTTCATCTGTGCCTCGAAATTCCGGATGGCAACATCCCTCGGAGTGTCAACACCGGGTTTGAAATAAGGACGCGGCCCATGGTAATGTTCCTCATAACACTCCGGCCCGTGATGGCATCTGAGATTATGCACGACCTCGGAAACCACCACGGCACCTGCTGAAAGGGCCGCAAGAATCTTTATGCCCAGTCCTTTGCTTGTTTCCGGACGGGGGCGCAGGTCTGCCTCGCTGAAGATCTTCGCGAAAAGTTTCGTCCGATGGTAATCGTCCGTGGCGAGAAACTTGTCGTATTCCTTCTGGGTAATCTCGTGGCTGTAGGTCTGCCCGTCGATGACGGCGGTCATCCTGTACTTTCCTTCTTCCGGTCCGGGTTCCACGGCAATCCGGCTTATCTCGGTTCCATGCCCGCCGATCTCATCCGACAGCTGCAGGCTGTTGCCATAGTCTTCCGTCTGCCCGTTCGCCAGTGCGTATTCCTGGTAATGTCTGGCGGCCAGTTCCTCGTGCACTTCAGGATGGAGGCCGATGGCGATATGCCTGTCACTGTTCAGATCATCCAAGGTCACTTTATCCGCGAAATCTCCGGCAATGACCCCGTTCAGGAGCTCCAGACGTTGCTCAATGGAATGCTCTTCAAGAGAATTCGATGTAAGCGTTTTGATTTCCTCTTCCGTCAGGTCATAGACCATGTCCGCGTTGACATTCTCGGACTGCACGGTCAGGGTTCTGTTCTCCGCATCGACAATAAGCCCGTGCGAAGCAAGGCACTCCGACCATTTTTCGTTCGAGAAATAGACTGGCGAAGCGACAAGCTCCCTGTACGGGCGGGCAGGTTCCTGGCTGCGGGGACGGCTGACCATCGGTGTAATGGCTGCCTGCAAGTCCTGCAGGACATCACGGGGCTGTACGGGTTGTTCCGGCTGTCCTCCCTTGTAATAAAAGCCGTAGCCTCCGGACTGCAGCTCGCCGGGCTTCATGCGTCCGTCAGGACGTTCGGGGACAATGGGCGCTCCGGGGAAAAAGAGCTGTCCGCCGACCCTGCGCAGATGAAAACCGCCCTGCTGGCGCGGTGTCCATCCGAGTATGGGAGGAAACAGCCCCCAACGGCCTGTACGCCCGTATTCACCCATTCCGATACGGTAGCCGTGCAGACCCATCGCCACACGTCCGTTGGCATTGCGGGCATGGACAAAGTTCTTGGGCAGATAGAAATCCTTTGCAAGGATGCTCGTGAGCACATTGTAGGCTTTCTTGTTGGCGGTGTTCGTTCCCCAGTCCGTAAGCGCCAACAGTTGTTTCTCGGTAATCGGATAGGTCAGCAGCGGCGAATCGTGTCCCTGTACGATCAGCTTGTAGCCGCCACCGTCAAATGCGATATGGGCTTGAAGCCCGTTGCGCATCAGTATGTCGCGCATTTCAGGCTGCAAGTCCATCGCTCTGGGGTTTGTATTGGTTCGTATTGCCATAGTCTGATGTTATGATTGTTATCCGCTATGCGTTTCCTTCCTCCATCGCCGCTTCCAGCTGTTCGTCCTTGTAGCGGACAAATTCGGCGGCAGAATCATTCCCGATAACGAGGTTGCGTTCCTCACAGTAACGGGCATATTCCTCCTGCCACTCCGCGGAAAAATGGTTCACATAGTCGAGCCAGCCGTATTCGCCGCTCTGCATTTTCTCTATCAATACCTCTTCGGGATAATACTGGTGCTGTGCCATATCAATCGGTTTTTATTTGTGAATAGCTGCCGAGCGGTTGCGTTCCCCGGCTTTTTTCTGTTCGTTCCACAACTCTTCGGTATATTCCTCTTCCGGAACATAGTCGAGGTTTCCGTCATCATCCATGACCCAGCAACCGTAACAGCCGAACGTGTATTTGTCCCATTCACGCTTGGACTGTTCCCTCCATCGCTGCTCGTCGCCGGAACAGAAACGGATACCGGTCTTGGAATGAAGGTCAATACCTACCGTGACGGGCTCGTCGTCCACGACCAGCGTCAGCGGATCTCCGTGCTGCATTCCGTTCACCTCTGTTGCACCGAGATGCAGCTCCTCGGCCAGCACCTGCAGATTGCGCCCGATGATGGGCGTGGGAACATACATGACCTGCTTCGTCCCCGTGTCAATCTGGACGAAAGCCTTGTTGTGCCTGCCGTCAGCAGTTTCCACATCCGCGATGATGGCCTTGCCCTCAAGCAACTGTTTCTGCTGCGTTTCGTCAAAGCGTTCCAGCGGCGAAGATTTCAATGCCGGATAGAAGACCACGTCCGTCTGGCCACCCTCCATGCGGATAAGAGCGAATCGGGTACGGCTTTCCACCGTTTCTCCGTGCTCGTCGGTGACACGCACGGGAAGAACGGGCGAATGGCGTCCGTTGTAAATATCATCAAGGACGTGCATCGGCAGATCCTCGATCATCTCCTGCGTGAGCCCAAATCGGGCAAGCGTCGAAAAGGGAATCTCTTCAAATTCAAAATGCGCCTTTTTCATACTATATCAAGTTTGTAAAATTATGTTCGGCAAATATAGTATGACCTTGTAAATTCAAACAAAAACACAGATATATAAATGATTATAATATACCATTTTTATAACATTAGTACGATTTTCTTTGAATAATCGTACTAATTGCGATAAAATATGCAAACTAATAGCAGAATGTATGGCCGTTCATGTCCAACATAGACAGACCATGCTAATTTTGCAGCATGAGAAAAATTTTATGGATGATTATATCAGGCATTTCGCTCAGTCTGATACCGGCAATGGCACAATTCAATACAGTTTCCTCCGCTTCCGATCACTATCGGGAGGAAAGTGTGCAGGCGGCCACCAAGGACAAGGAAACAGCTTCAGACAATACGGGTTCCGGGAAAGGTGTATCGGAAAACACCGGCAAATCCGGAGCTCGCGGCGATGTGCAAAGGCAGATGGTGGTTGAGCGTTACCTGAGTGTCAGTTATCCGTTACCGAGAATCAAGGTAACTTCTCCATACGGTTACAGGAAAGACCCCTTTACCGGCAAGCGTAAATTTCATGGGGGAATCGATTTGCAGGCACGTGGCGACAAGGTGCTGGCGATGATGGCGGGAACTGTCGTAAAGGTCGGGCAGGACAAGACTTCCGGCAAGTATGTTACGCTGCAGCACGGGAACTGCATGATCAGCTATTGCCACCTTTCAAAGATTCTCGTAGCCAGGGGAACAGCCGTCCGGCCGCGTGATGCGGTCGGTATTACCGGCTCTACAGGGCGCAGCACGGGAGAACACCTGCATATCACCTGCCGCCTCAATGGCAAGAGTGTCGATCCCGCAATCCTTTTTGAACATGTCAGGAGAGTACAGCAGGAATGTGTTTCGGCACTGGCCGAACTATGACTTTTTTCTCCCTTTGATTGCATGGCTGATACTGTCGCCCCATACCGACATCCGGACGACGGACATCGGCGGCATGGAAAACGTCTTTCCATAGAAAATGGCGGCCACCACCTTGCCGCCGTGCCTTTCTATTTCCTCCTTGTAGTCGGACACACTCTGTCCGGTCGTCAGCACATCGTCAATGATAATGATTTCTTTTCCCTTTATATCACCGGTAATCTCGTAATTCCGCTCAAGGACACGGCTGTCCGCTCCGTCCGCTTCATGTAGGCTTTCCCGGGCATCGCAGATCACCGTATCGTACAATCCTGATGTCAGATCCGGCCTGTGCTTGCCCATATACCAGTTCAGCCGCTTGAACCGCTGTTCATACTTTATCCAGTTGCTGCACGGCATGAACATGATATGATAAGGCTTGCCGTCCGCCTGTATGGCGGTCATACATGCCTTGAAGAACTCGATGCCGTGTATCTCTCCCTGCTTGAACCCGTAGATGGAACGGCAGAATGTCCGTTGTGCTTCATTGAGAAAATCATTGTACCGTGACGGATAGTAATAGTCGTAAAATGCAATCCGGATTCCACGGAACTTGAACGGTTTGAGCGGATGCCTGTCGTCGAACCGGTCGGGATACATGCAGCAGAACATACGGCAGGCGTCTCGATGTCCGGCCATTACTGCCATACGGCAATAGCGGTCCCTTTCGTCTTCCAGGCTTGCCTTCCGTGCTGCTGCATACGCCGCTTCACCGGCTTTCCGTCGCCAGAAAGCGATGACATGCAACATCCCGACCACTATGCCGAGCAACACCAGGAGCACAAGTCTCTCACTCATATTGAACCTTTTTACTTTTGCAAAGTAAGCAAATTATCGGTGCTGGCCTTGAAATGGAACCGGTAATTTGTTCGATCCCATTATATATCCTTCTTGCCGTCCCCTTTTACAAGTCTCTTCCTTTTTCCTATGGGGCTTCCTTTCTCTTTTCGTCGGCGAATATAGGACGAAGCGTATCAATGCCAAACCGCATTCCATTCGGATGACGAAAACAGACTGCTGCACAATCGGTTTTCTATCCGGATTTGGCTTATGATACCAGCTGCTTCATCCTCCTTATGCCTCAAAAAGTTGAAAATACAGCCCTCAGTTCAAAAAGAGGGAAATAAAAAACAGATTTTCAAACAATTAAAACGGAAAGAAATGAAAGAAGAAATCAGACAGGACGGCAGGACAATACTGTCAAGCGAAGACGGATTCAGCATCCGCATGTTTTTCAACAACCTGAGCGGAAAGAACTTTTCCGGAAAGGAGTACCGGGACTATGTCAGGAACATAGCCTTCGGCGAAATGGGATTCAGACCGGGAACAATCGAACTCTATTGCGACGGGAAGAAAGTCAGGACAGGCACACTTCCCGAACTCTGAACTGCAGTCAGGGGCAAAAGTCAAATTTCGTGAGGATAACTTATAAACGGGAGCCCAAGCGGTTCCGGCTAAAAGAATGAACAACTAAAAAATACAGGTATGGACACAACAGCAGCAACAATGCATCCGGCAGAAGAATATCTCCGTAACGAACAGAACCCACCGGTCTTGTATGTCAGAATTTACGGGGAGCGCAGGAAATTGTTTATCAACCGAGGCAGGGAGAACGTCGTCGGTATTATTGCGAAAGGAAAACGCAAGCATGGCTACATTTTTTCAGATTGGAACAGCATCGAAAAAATCTATTATCCGTCACAGGAAAAGGAAGACGAAAAGGATATGGACAGGAAAATGATTCTCAAATACCAGAAGCTCGCACGCCTTGCCACGCATACCAACGACTGGCTCCGCAAGATTGCAGCAGCAGACCTTGAGAAGTCCCTGTACGAAAACCGTATCACCACGGGAACGGCTATTGACGGAAAGTGCATCCGACTCTCCACGATTGAGAAGTATTGCGGAAGCTGGGACATGCAGCGGTTCCGCCAGGCCATGAAGAATAAGGAGAAATTCTCGACGCTTCGTTTCGACTTTTGCGGTTATGACGGTACGCTTTGGTGCGAGCCGCGGGACAATGGTGACATGGCTGCCGGATTCAGCAAGGAGTACCGGAATTGCGGCAACGGCTATTACTATCTGCTAATCAATGACGAGTTCATGATTGGTTACGATATTGACTGATAATCCACGGACAGACCTTACCGGGGGCCCCGGCAGGGTCTGTTCCAGCTTCGGTCTGCCGACGGCAAAGTCCCTTTTTATCGACGGCATTGCCATGCACCGGCCTTTTATACCTCAGATCTTCCTTTTCTATCTTTCCATCCGCCTGTTTTCAATCCTTTTCTATCCATCCCTCTTGTAGCTGCTCTTCCGTTCTCCGCCGTGCGACCTCGGGGGATTGGATTTTTCAGCAAAGGTAACCGCCGGTTTCCATTCCTGCCAATGCCGGCATTCTGCCCGTGGGGTCTCGGAAAAATCTTCCTCTCCGGCTGTCGAGCGTATTTTTCCTTACCGGCCATGGCGGATGTCCACCGCCACCTTTCAAGGCAGAAAAATAATCCCTGCGGCCGCAAACGGGCCGAAAAAAGGGAAATAAAAAAATAGGTTAAATCATGGGTTACAACAAATTGACATCATTATCGGCCAACATCAAGGCCATAGAGACAGCAGTAGCTATCCACTCGCAGGGCAGGACAGCCACGCAAGAGGAAAAACAGGTATTGGCGCAGTATTCAGGTTTCGGCGGTATCAAGGATGTACTGGACTTGGGTACGGACAAGCCGCTTGACAAAGGGGTTGCCGGGCTTTTGAACCGTCTGCTGGATGCGTTAAGGACACTTGCAGGGGGTGACGAGGCAGCTTGCCGTTCACTTGTTGAAAGCATCAAGTCATCTGTATTGACAGCGTTCTATACGCCGCAATTCCTGATTGACGCAGTGGCGGCACAGATACACAAGACATTTTCTGCCAACGGCTTGCAGATGCAAAGTTTTCTTGAACCGAGCGCAGGTATCGGCGGTTTCCTGCCTGTAGCCATGCCCGGCACACGCAGCTATGCTTTTGAGAAAGACACCATTACAGGACTTGTACTTTCGCTGCTGCATGAGGACGCAACCACCGTAACGGCAGGCTTTGAAACGATAGGCACACAGGAGCTGGAGCATCGGAAATTCGATGTCATTGCCTCAAACATTCCTTTCGGCAACTTCCGTGTCTTCGATGCCGACCTGTGGAAAAAGGGCGGTATCTACGAACAGGCCACAAAGACCATTCACAACTATTTTTTTGTCAAGGCTATGGAACTGCTTTCCGAGGGCGGTCTGCTTGCCTTTGTCACTTCAAGAGGTGTGGCCGACACGGCAGGAAATAAGTTTGTACGTGAGTATCTGGTGAACCATGCCGACCTTATCAGCGCAGTACGTTTGCCTGACGCTCTTTTCATGCAGACAAGCGGTATCGAGGTAGGCAGCGACCTGCTCATATTCCAGAAACATACCAATAAGGCGGCACTCTCCGCACGTGAACAGATGTTTTTGCAGGTGGGCAAAGAAATGTACGATATGAGCGGTACGATGACCGAAAACGCCAACAGGCTGTTTTCCATGCCGAAGACCGTACTGGCGACCGACAGCCGTATTGTGATGAACCAGCACGGAAAATATGTACGCAAGCATCAGTGGCTTGGCTCTGATGCGGCCATGGCGCAATACCTTTCCGCACTTCTGAAATACGACTTTGACCGGTATTTCCGCAAAAGTCTTTTCGGACAGCAGGGCGAAGCGTCCGTGCAGATGTCGCTGTTCGGGATGCAGGAGACGACCGCACTCTCTGTTAATAGAGGACGGAGAGCCTACACGGAAAAACTCGAGGACTGGATGAAAAGCGGTACATTGGTAATGTTCGAGGGGCAGATTGGTACGGTCGTGTTCCGCAAGTCAAGCCACTATGCCGATGTGGCCGTAGATTTCGTTCCGGTGGACGAGGGAAAGGTCAATATGGAGCGTGCAGCCGACTATTTCCCTGTCCGTGAAGCGTATTTCCTGCTTTCTACGAAAGAAAGGGATTTGCAGACTGAACAGACTGCCATACGTGAGCGGCTGAACACCCTCTATGATGCCTTTGTCGCCAAATGGGGATTTTTCCATGAGAACGACAACAAGGAGTTTATCATGCTTGACAGCCTCGGTGTCGAAGTGTTCACTATCGAAATGCAGCTTGGCGGCGATATAGTCAAGGCCGACATCATGCGTGAGCCTGTGGCTTTCACGAAGATTACGACCGACCGTATTTTACAGCCGTCGGAAGCACTGGCAAGCAGCCTCAATTTCTACGGCAAGGTGGAAATGGACTACATCATGCGCTCTACCGGCCTGTCTGATGAAGATGTAATCGCAGCGTTGCAGGGCGAGATTTACTACAATCCCCTCACGGAAGAATGGGAACACAAAGGCAAGTTCATTGCAGGCAACGTGATAGCTAAATGCACGGAATTTGTTTCCTGCATTCCCGACCTTTCGGAAAGGCAGCAGCAATGGACGGAAATATCCGTCAAGGCACTGGAGAACGCAACGCCCGAACCGATACCTTATGAAGAGTTGGATATCAATATGGGCGAGCGTTGGATTGACCCGCAGCTTTACGCCGACTTTGCGGCAGACCTTTTCGGGGTGGAAGCCGAAGTGATGTACTTTGATGTCAACGATACCTATGTAGTTCGTCTGAAAGGTTACTCCCCGGCAGCATACAACACCTATTCCGTGCGCAATTTCAACGGTGAAGACCTGTTTGTCCATGCCTTGCATGACACAGTGCCGGAGATAACCAAAGAAGTGTATCGCAACGGCGACAAGGTACGTGTGCCCGACGAGGAAGCCATTCAGGAAGCGGCCACCAAAATACAGGAAATCCGCAGCAATTTCAACCAGTGGCTCGATGCCCGTCCTCTGGAAGTCAGGGATGAACTGGTACGCACATACAACGAGCGTTTCAACTGCTATGTCCGTCCGGCCTATGACGGTTCGGCACAGACCTTTCCGCAGCTTTCCTTTGAGCAGTTCCCGTACAACGAACTCTACCCGTCGCAGAAAGACGCAATCTGGATGATTAAGCAGAACGGTGGCGGCATCTGCTGGCACGAAGTAGGCACAGGCAAAACCATGATTATGTGCGTCTCGGCCTATGAAATGAAGCGTCTGGGATTGGTACAGAAGCCTCTGATTATCGGCCTGAAAGCGAATGTACACGAAATTGCCGACACGTTCCGCAAGGCATACCCGAACGCAAAAGTCCTGTACCCGGGCAAGGAAGATTTCACACCGGCCAACCGCAGAGAGGTATTTTCCAAAATCAAGAACAACAACTGGGATTGCATCATCCTGACGCACGACCAGTTCGCCAAGATACCGCAGTCCGAGGAAACCATGATAGAGATATTCACAGAAGAGCTTTACGATGTGGAGCGAAGCCTTGAAGTGTTGGAACAGTCCACCATGCGCTACCGTAGCCGCAAGATGCAGAAAGGGCTGGAAGTGAGACAGGAGAACCTGAAAGCGAAGCTGTCAGAACTCCGTACAAAACTGGACGGCCGCAAGGATGATACCGTGGACTTTCATTCAATGGGTATAGACCACATCTTTGTCGATGAATGCCACATGTTCAAGAACCTCATGTTCCAGACACGCCACAACAGGGTAGCAGGTATCGGCAATACAAAAGGCTCGCAAAGGGCAATGAACCTGCTGTTTGCCATCCGTGACATCCAGCACCGAACAGGCCGTGACCTTGGGGCGACTTTTTTGTCCGGTACGGTGGTGGTAAATGCGCTGACAGAGCTTTATGTGATGTTCAAGTATTTGCGCCCACGTGAACTCAAGCGTCAGCAGATTAGCTGTTTCGATGCCTGGGCGGCCATATTTACCAAAAAGACAGCCGACTATGAGCTGAACGTGACAGGGGCAATCAAACGCAAGGAGCGTTTCCGCACTTATATCAAAGTGCCGGAACTGGCGATGTTCCTGCGTGAAATCACCGACTACCGTACAGCCGACATGATACATCTTGACGTGCCGGAGAAAAATGTCCGCTTCCTCTCTCATGCGCCGACAATCGAGCAGGAAGAAATGATCGGACGTCTCGTTTCCTTTGCAGGTAGTGGAAACTGGGAAGACCTCGGGCTTGACACGATCGAGCCGGACAACCTCGACAAGGCAAAGATGCTCATCGCTACCAATGTGGCACGCAAGATGGCTCTCGACATGCGCCTTTTGGGTAACAAATTCCACGACGATGCGGACAACAAGGCTTCCATCTGTGCCCGGACCATCTATGACTATTATGTACGCTCGGCGGCCAATAAGGGTACGCAGTTTGTCTTCAGTGACCTTTCCACTTACAAGCCGAACGAGTGGAACATCTATACCGACATCAAGGAGAAACTGGCACGGCTCGGCATTCCGGCTGACGAAATCCAGTTTATCCAGTGCGCTACCACGGAGAGAGCGAGAAAACGGCTGTTTGAAGACATGAACAGCGGCAGGGTGCGTGTCCTCTTCGGCTCTACATCCATGCTCGGTACAGGAGTGAACGCCCAGCAGCGGGCTGTGGCGGTGCATCATCTGGAGATACCGTGGAGACCTGCCGACATGGAGCAGCGCAACGGTCGTGCGGTACGCAAGGGCAACACCGTGAAACTCTGGGGCGGTAACGTGGTGGACATAATCATCTATGGAACAGAGAAGACTTTGGATGCCTACAAGTTCAACCTGCTCAAAAACAAGCAGATGTTCATCAACCAGATAAACAACGGCACTATTGCCGTGCGCCGCATCGACGAGGACTGCATGGACGAGGACAGCGGAATGAACTTTGCCGAGTTCGTGGCTATCCTTTCAGGAAATACCGACCTTTTGAACAAGGCCAAGCTCGACAACAAAATCATGCAGCTGGAGAAAGAACAGGCCATATTCAAGAAAGAGCGCATCCGTGCGGAGCGTAAGATTGCGGCCAACACGGAAGCTGTCGGCAAGGCAGAGCGCATCGTGGCGCAGGTCGAGCAGGATATGGAGTATATCGCATCCTATAGCGGCAACAGGGAAACGCTGTTGCTCAATCTGCCGCAGGCTACCCGGGAAGAGACAGGCCGTGAACTGCACCGCGTAGCCAAGACATACAGGGGCGAGGCTTACCGTACCATTGGCAGCTATATGGGGCTGAACCTGCTTGTCCGCAGCGAGTACACCCTTTCCGGCTCGTTCGACCGTAACGCTTTCTTTGTAGAGGGCGTAAGCGGACTGAAATACCGCTGTGGCGTGTCGGGAGCCCTGCCGTTGGGATTTGCCGAATCGGCACGCTACCCGCAGGCTGCGCTTGAAAGGATGCCGTCTTTGATAGAGAAGCAGCAGAAACAGATAGCCATGTTGCAGCACGAAATACCGACCTTGCAGGAAATCACCGCCCGGAAATGGAGCAAGGAGGAAGAACTGGAGCGGTTGAAACAGGGATGTAAGGAATTGCAGCAGCGGATTGACGAGGCACTCAAGGAAGCCGAGCGTCCGCACTCCGAAGTTCCCGAAGAAGAAAATACTGTCAGGGCTGCCTGACCGTGATTCATTGATTTAACCTTTTGCCTGTCCGGTCGTGATGATCGGGCAGGTTTTCCTGTGTTCCGACCTGCCGGGGCCCGTCTGGCTTTTATAGGCTGGCATCTGCCTTTTTTATCCTCCTTTTCCCTTTTTATCGTCTCCCTTTATATCTGTCTTTCAATCCTTTTATATCTTTGTCCTTGCAGTCCGTCCTGACCTTCCGGCTTATTGTTCCGCGAAAGTAACGGATAACAGCTGCACCTTGCAAATCCTCACGGCCTGCGGTGGCCGACGGAAATCTTCCTTCTCGGGGAGAAGCGTATTTCTGTCGCCAGATTTGTCCGGTTGCCGTTATCACTTTCGTGGTGCGGAAAAATAAATCCGGCGAAGGTCTTTAAGGACCGAAAGCAGGGAAAGAAAAAAGTAAACTTAAAAAAAACGATAGCATTATGGAAAATGAAATCAGAGAGAGAAGCGTGGAAGTGGACGGCATGACTTTGACACTGCTTCATAAGGACGGTAAATGGGTTTTCCCCCTTGTCACATATTACCAGCATGGACTCGGAACACCGCTTTGTCTGGCATTGCTGGCGTATGTAGAAGACAGTAACGAATTTGAGTCGGAAACCATCATCACGGTCAATCTGCCTGGTGCGGAACGCAGTGCCGGGTGTCAGTTCATCGACACGAACAACAACGGGGAAGAAGTTCTCGACTGGCTCATGCTTTACGGATTATGTACCCCTACCGGCAGATACGCCGTTTCGGGTTTCTGCAAGTATCCCGAGGTGGATTTTTATCAGAGCGAACGCTTCATGCAGCAGAAAGAGCTTTGCGACAGGTATTTCAACTTCGTTGTTTGACATGCAGGAGAAGGCGGTCATACGGGACTGCCTTCATGGCCTTGCCTGCCAGTGTCCTTTTATATGGATACCTTTCCGGTATTTCCTCCCTTTTCTATCCGGCTTTCCCCACCCAAAATTAAGGTATGATGTCTGTGCCGCGGTCCGCCCTCCACTCCAAGGTACGGAAGGCTGTGCCCGATCAACGGCAGTCTGCATCATACCGCTTCATGCCGGAGCTTCGACCTGTCGAAACAACCGGTATTCCGCTATATGGGCATCCTGCCTGGTTGTTGCTCCGGCACATTCCGCCTTCTGTCCGTAGCTTTCCTTTCCGGGCCGACGGCGTCGTGGGCAAACGGTGACACATTCTGCTTGTGCCGTCCGTCGTGCCTCCGGCATGTCACAGGCAGAAAGAGTCCCCATTTTGTTTGCCCGGCAGACCGTTTCTTTTACCCGCCCAAGCCGTCATTCATCACTTTTATAAACATCCCCTTATATATACGGGACAATTCTGCCTTTTATATCTGTATCGGGATTACCTTCTCTCGTCATTCCTTGCCTGCCGCCGCGTAGGTTTTATCAGGTGCGAATGTAGGCTGTCGCGCCTGATTCTTCCGTTTTGAAGTGCATTTTGAAGGAAAATCTTCCTTGCCGGGCAAGAGTATTTTGCTTCAAAAAAACGTCGAATGGGCTGTACCGACATCCTTGTCATGCACCATAAAACCCCAAGGCGGTCCGGCAGAAAGGATCCGACCAGAGGGAAGAAAAAAACAAAGTCACAGGTAATGGCAGGACTAACCACCTTGCCGCAAAACATTTTCAAATTATGCTATACATTCACACTATCGGTCGCATCGGAAAGGATTGTCAGGTTATCGAGGGTACACACGGTTCGTTTATTGCTTTTGACATGGCAGTAGATGACTTCTCGCACGGAAACGCCGTTACCACATGGGTAAGGGTACGCAGCAACAAGGAAAACCATATCCGCCTCTCCGAATACCTCACCAAAGGGCGCATGGTCCTTGTCGGGGGAACATTGTCAACTTCACTGTGGAAGGACAAAAACGGCGACAGCCAGATCCAGCTCTCCATCACGGCGGATGCCCTGGAGTTCATCAACACCGGTAAGCGGGAAGGTACAACCTCCGAAGCCGACGGCCAGGCCGCAGCTGCCGATAACGCACCAGTTCCTCCGGCGGACATGCCACAGGACGGGGAGGAAGACCTTCCGTTCTGACATCTTCCGGAAAACGGTCACGGATGTAGTATTTACTAATTGTAGTAATTTAGGAGATTAGTAAATCCCGGGTTACGAAAAATAGTAGATACTACATTTAGTGGCTAAGTCTTTTAGTAGAGTAGTAAATACTACGATACTAAAATATGTTATAGTAGTAAAATAGTAAATACTAATTGTAGTGAAGACTAAAAATAGTATTATCTTTGTACCAGAACATTAAGACTCTGAATCATGACAAAAATTATAGCAGTTCTGAATCATAAAGGTGGGGTCGGAAAGACAACCACTACCATAAATCTCGCTGCCGCACTGCAGCTGAAGAAAAAACGTGTGCTCCTGATTGACATGGACGGTCAGGCAAACCTCACGGAATCCTGCGGCCTGTCCATCGAGGAAGAACAGACCGTGTACGGGGCGATGAAGGGCGAATACCCTTTGCCGCTGGTCGAACTGAAGAACGGCCTTACCATCGTTCCCTCGTGCCTTGACCTGTCGGCTGCCGAATCGGAACTTATCAACGAACCTGGCCGGGAACTGATACTGAAAGGGCTGATTGCGAAGCTGCTTGACAGCCGGAAATTCGACTATATACTGATTGACTGTCCGCCATCGCTGGGACTGCTCACGCTCAATGCTCTTACCGCGGCGGACTTCCTGATTATCCCGGTCCAGGCACAGTTCCTCGCCATGCGCGGTATGGCAAAGATTACTAATGTGGTTGAAATCGACAGGCAACGCCTGAATCCGGGACTGAGCATCGGAGGTATCGTGATCACCCAGTTCGACAAGCGCAAGACGCTTAACAAAAGCGTGTCCGAGCTCATCAACGATTCTTTCTGCGACAAGGTGTTCAAGACCGTCATCCGGGACAACGTGGCTCTGGCGGAAGCTCCTATCAAGGGTCTGAACATTTTCGAGTATAACAAAAACAGCAACGGGGCCAAGGATTATATGGACTTGGCGCTGGAGGTACTGAAACTAAAGTAAAAACAATATGGGCAAAAGCGATTTATTGAAAGACGGTATGAAAAGCGGCCTTGACGGGCTGCTTTCATCAACCAAAAAATCCCCGCAGAAAAAAGAAACGGCTCCGGCCAAGGCGGAAAAGGAACCGGCGGTACATTGCAATTTCGTCATCGACAAAAGCGTGCATACCCGCATGAAATTCCTGGCCATCGAAAAGAACATGTCTCTCCGTGACATCGTCAACGAGGCCATGAGAGAGTATCTTGAAAAGAACGGGAAGTGATGGGATTGCCCTCACTTCCCGGCTTTTTTATGCGAGAATGAACTACATGTCATCCATAGACAGCCCTTTGTAGGAGATTTTATACCCCTTGAACTCGCCCGTGGCACGCAGGAAGGCAGCCGCCTTATTCTCCAGCACCTTCATGTCAATGTTGTCAGACTTACGCTTCACCTCGAAAAACGTGGCTTCTTCGTCCAGTTCGTTCTCGGCCACAATGTCGATTTCATTCTCGCCCTTGCGGTCCCACCATCCGCCGATGCGCGTGTAGGCTTGGCGTTCGATCAGCACACGCCTGAAATAGCGTTCGAGCATCAGACCGCTGAACGTCTCGTAGTCCCGGTTGATGATCGTCTTCACGCTCTCGTAGTTCTCTATCTCCAGCATATAGCTGTACTTGTAGATGAAGCGGAACCAGAACGTGAAGAAGTTGTCCTCTATCGTATAGCGGACATTCTTGGTGGAACTCTTCTCGAAGAGGGGCTGCTTCTTGGCGATGACCTCGTACTCGTTTTCCAGCTTGGTCAGGTAGCCGCCGATTTCCCTGCCTACCACGTTCTCTATTTCCGAACGGGAGGTCTTGCCTCTCGCTATGGCTGACAGAATCGAGAAATATACCCCGTAATCCTTGCCGAACTCCTCGATAAGGATAGCCTTGCCTTCTCCCAGGAAGATGGAGTCGGCCTTTATGATGTGGTCAAGCATGGCTGACTTGGTCGTGGCCCCGGCATCCACAAGCAGCTGCACGTACTTGGCCACGCCGCCCGTGAAGGAATACAGGGCCAGCAGATCTTCCGCCGTGTGTCCCGGATGGTATTCCGTGAGGATTTCCTTCAGCACCGCCGGAGTGAACGGGCGCACGGTCATAAAACGGGTCTGCCTGTTATACAGAGGTTCCTTCTTGTCCTTGAATATCTTCGTCATCATGGAGTATATCGAGCCGCAGACAACAAGGTTCATCCGGGCTTTCGGGCTGTATATGTCCCAGATGCGCTGCATGTCGCTGTACACCGACTTGTTCACGCGGAAGAACTCCTGGAACTCGTCAATGAACAGCGTGATGGGACGCTCCGTGGAAAGTTTCATCAGAAACTCGAACACATCGGCGAAATGCTCCGCCCGTCCCATCGTGGGGATTCCCAGCTTGCTCTCTATTTCAAGCCGGTAATCCTCGCACAAGTCCCCTTCAGCCTTGCGGGCAACAAAGAAATAAAGGATAGGTTCGTCCTCGTATGCCTTCCATACGAGGTATGTCTTGCCGATACGGCGCCGGCCCGTCACTACCGTGAACTGGGCGTTGTCTTTCGACATCTTGCGAATCTCACGCAGAGATGCTATTTCTTCTGTCCTGTCAAAAAATCTCATATCCTAAGTCCTTTCATATTACAATTTGCGAAATACCTGTTTCGGAAATGGCCGTTTCGCTACTGCAAAGATAATGTGTTTTTGCACAAAATCCGATAAAAGAATAGGAATATATTAGAAATAAGCTATTTATGAGTTTTTTCTCAAAGAGCGGGGTAATGACTTGGAAACAGTCTCAAATTCGTTGATTTGCAGTAAGATTCCGTCAAACAACTCTTATCAGATGCAAATGTACACAAATAAAGTGGACGAAAAATTTTTCTTTTGGTTGCTTTACATTTAATCCACAATTTTGAGGCACACCATGTTGAAGTAGTTTTATTCATAGTCATAACGCGCTGTATATGGTTGGTATGAAATACCATTCGAGTGTAGATAATTTTCAAAAGTCTTATACCTGCCGATATGCAGTAAATAATCTTCATAGGCTTTATAATACCTGCGGCAATCAGTAATCAAAGTTTCACAAAGTGGCATATTCAGTTTCTTGGAAATACGTTCAAACTCATTTGTATCTTCCAGCATTTCCGAAATGTCCGATACACTTGCTCCATCCATACCATTTAACACACAGGAAGGTATCTCATGTATAGAGAACTCAAGAAATGGAAAATCCAGTGTAAGCTGCCCCCTAAAACCAAGCGATTCTGCCCCCTTAAAACATTCAACAATGCCCCCTTAAAAAGTCTTGACCGATGGGGTTATTATTATTTTAGTTTATTTCCCTCTGTATGCAGCCATTTTACGGACACTTTCTCCTGTCAGCTCAATCCGGTGCGCCGTATGTATAATACGATCCATAATGGCATCTGCTACTGTAGGGTCTCCGATTGCATCATACCAATTGTCCGTTGGCAGTTGCGAGGTGATGATGATGGACTTGCGCCCATGTCGGTCCTCTATTATATCGAGCAGGATGGGTCGTTCCTTGGCATCAAGGTTCACAAGGAAGAGGTCATCCAATATGAGCAGCGTGCTCCGTTCGATTCTCTTGAGTTCCGATTCCAGTGTGCCTTTTACTTTTGCCACCTTAAGCGTACCCATAAGTTTCGGAGCATTCGCATAATATGTCCGTATGCCCTTCTTGCAGGCTTCATACCCCATTGCTGTGGCAAGGAAGCTCTTCCCGGTACCGGATGACCCTGTGATGAAGAGGTTCTGTCCCTTGCGGATGAACTCCAGCGATGCAAGCCGCTCCATCTGATTGCGGTCAAGGCCACGCGGGATTGCATAGTCTATCTGCTCGAGGCAGGCCTTGTAGCGGAACGCCGCCCCGCGTATAAGGCGTTGGATGGCTGCATTGGCACGGTAGTCCCATTCCCTGGCAAGTAACATGTGCAGGAAAGAGTCGATTGTCATTGTTTCTGCCATAGTGGAGGTTAGGCTTTCAGTGAAGGCGGCGGCCATGCCGTGCAGCTTCATACGGTTCATCAGTTCGATTGTCAACGTGTTGCGGTCTTTTTCGACAGCTATCGGTGCGGTAAGATTATTTGTTTCCATTGTTGTCTCTATTTAAATGTTTTAATTGTGCGAAGTAGGCTGCTCCGCGGATGTTTTTGTGGATAGATGTTACGGGGACCTCATCGTCAATGTCGTCTTTTGACAGGAAGTCTGCATCATCCCCGCGTTCAAGGATCCGCCTTATCTCCTGATATCCGTATAGGCGCAGTTGCGTGGCGCATGCGCTTGCCGCCACCAACCGTTCCAGCCCGAAGGTCTTCTCCAACGCCATGATGCCTCTGCATGAACGGAACGCCGCGGGAGGATACTTCTTGAGTTCCGCCACCTTGCGCAGATACAGCAGCAGGACGTTATCTGTCTGGCCGGCCCGTTCGTAAATCTGTTCCAGATCCTTTTCATAACTTCCATGACGTCCGGGCAGTCCGTGGGCATCCTTGGTCGTATAGGAGTATGGCGTGTCATCGCGCTGGTGTGTGGTCACCAGACGCAGGCCATGATATATTTCCAGCGTGTCCGCATCATAGACAATCTCGACACGTTTGCCTATATACTCTTTCGGTACGCTGTAATGGTGAAGCCTGAAGGTGACATAGCCGTTACGCATTACTGTTGCGGAGCGTCGCTCTTTCATCTGATGGCGTATGGCGGGAAGCGGGCGGAGGCAGTCGGACTCAATCTGCTCGAACTGTTCCCGTCTGGACTGGGGACGCCCGCTCATCCTGCGTCCGTTGAAGGCCGAGAGCGATTCGGATATGGCCGCATTCAGAGACTCCAGCGAGTGGAATACAAGACCCTCGATGTCAGCGTAGACGGATCGGTAAAGTAGCTTCACGGCATTCTCCACCAAGGCCTTGTCCTTTGGATGACGTACCCGTGTGGGGTATACGGTACATCCGTAGTGTTCGGCAAATGCCGCAAACTCCTCGTTGATTACCGGCTCGTTACGGTCGCTGCGGGTTACCGCCGATTTGAGGTTGTCTGGTACGATCGCCATCGGAACCCCGCCGTAAAAATGAAGCGCGTTCTCACACGCCTTAATCAAGTCCTGTCTTGACTGGGACCAGACCGCCTCACAATAGGTATAGTGGCTGCACGGAAGTATGGCCACGAACACTTCAACGCTGCGACATTCACCGCTTTCACTGTCAACGACTTCCAGTTTGTCACCGGCGAAGTCGATATACATCTGGTCTCCGGCATAATGCTCGACATGGCCTACGACATGTGTCACCATACGGTAACGCATGAGATAGTTGCCGAAACTGGCATGTCTGTATCCGTCAGGATGGGTCTCGCGGTACTCTTCGTACAGGGTTTTCACTGTTACGCCTCGGCGGCTAAGCCGGGCAGCATACTCAGGAAGGAGTGCCTCAAGCTCAAGCTGGCGTTGTGACGGTTCCCTGTTACGGCCAACACCTTCAGAGAACATTTCCTGGATGCGAGCGGAAGGCATGGCGGCCAACTCCTTTATCGGTATACCACACTCTTGAAACAGGCGCACATATCTGCGCACCGTGTTGCGGGAAAGCTCAAAGCTCCTGCTTATCTGCTTTATCCCCATCCCCAATGCGTAACATTGGAGGATGTTTGCTATCTTTGTTGTCATAGTAGAAATGATTTTATCCCACCGGTCAAGACGGGAATCAAATCTACGAAAAATCCCCTGCCGGGCATTGCCAAGCAGGGGTATTTTTATATTGGAATCAAGGGGGTAGGATTATTTTAGCACAAGGGGGCAGAATCGCTTGGTTTTAGGGGGCAGCTTACACTGGATTTTCCAACTCGATAAGACGGCGTTTCTTGCCGTCGCCGTAGTTGGATGCGGGGCCTGCGTTATGGGTCATCTTCTCGGGATGGAGGGCGAGTATGCGTCTTATCTGTGCGCTGCGGGGCGATTCAGGCTCCTCGTCAGCCTCGTGTGCGTTCCAGTATCCGACGGAACCCACTTCGTCGAGCAGTTTGCCGAGATTGGGATATGGTTGCTGTGCTACGAGTCCGGAGAGACCTACGCGCACCTCCGAGCTGTTGTTGCCGCCCAATACGGGACGATCCTGCACGAGGGCTACGCGGCAGCCGAGGCGTGCGGCGCTCACGGCGGCACAACAGCCTGCAATGCCTCCTCCCACGACGACAAGATCATATCGTCCGACCCTTTTCGCACGCCGCCCGACGGGTGTCAGCCGCTGCCGCAACCGAGCCATGGCTTCTGACGACGAAGACGGTGCGGAGAGAGTGTCGGAGGTGATATATATGGCGTCGCAGCGGCCGTCGAAACCCGTCAGGTCGTGCAGCCGCAGTTCGTTCCCGCCGCGGTGCAGGGTGACGGTGCCGCCGTCCTGCCAGTGCCACTCATCACCTTCGGTCCCGAAGAGAGTTGACAGAGGTTGCCCGTTTACGGCGACCTTGAAGCGTCCGGGCGAACCTTGGCGGCTCCATCGCGCGGCCCAGTCGCGCGTGCGCACCCAGATGCGGTAGCGCCCTTCACGCTGAATGTCGACAGTCGTCACGGCATCCTCGACGGCGACACCGAGACCATGTGCCAGCAGATAGGGCGATCCCATCGCCGGCATCGACTGCTGGTCGACGACCCACCCGCCCAAGCGGGCAAAACTCTCCGCCTCGACGAGTATGTCGCGTGCGGAGGCCGTAAGGTGTGATGTTAGAGCCGACGCGAGGATCGGTATGAGCAGAAGGACTGTGCGACGTATCATTTGCCGTATGGATTATGTGGGTTACATGACGGCTTGCCGACGGCAGGGACCATCGTCTACAAATTTAACAGTTTCCCTACGACTGATCAAGACTTTTGCCGCAAATCGCACATTTCAGGGATTGTTTTTATCGGAGACGGGAATGGTTTTGGCAGATGCGTGGGATGAATTGTCGCGGCCCATATGGTTGCAGTGCGGATGAACGGTCCACACACTCGCATGCCCTATTCGGCTGTATGGGCCGCCTGCATGAGACGCATTGCAATGCGCCGTCCGACGGGACATTCGCTGCAGCGGCGGCGACGGCAATATTCGTTCGACAGTTGCAGCAGGGCCTGACTGTCGAAGGCCGATTGGGGTGTGACGCCGTGCTGTCGCCACGGCTTGATGATGGAGTTATCCTCGGCGTCGGTGTTTTCGAGCAGCGAGAGGGCGCTTGTGCGCAGCGCTTCGCGTTCGATGTAGGAGCCGTATGCGAACTGCATCTGCGCCACGAGATTTATGGCCAGCAGATTGCATTTCATGTGTCCGATGCGTTTTGTCACCGCGGGCGACTCCATGCCCGGGATGTAATGTTTGAGCCAGTAGGGTGAGGTCTCGGCGCTGAAGAGCTCGTAGACATCGCGGCCGCTGCGGCAGGCAAAAAGACGGTCCATCACGTCGCGCGTCGAGGAGAGGAACGAGGCTATCTGCGAGAGACGCAGTATGGGGAAGTTGTTGGGGCGTATGCGTTGCAGCCGCCATGCCGATGCCCGCATGGGGACGATGCCGTATTTGGCCGACAGATATTCGAAGTTGCGCCGCAGCGAGAGGATATATTCGTCGTGCGGGTATATCTCCAGCAGTCCCGACGCCCCGATGAGCATCGCCTCGATATTCTGCGGGGCGAGCCTTTCGCGCAGGATGGCGGCATAGGGTACGGTGCGTGCAAGTGTTGTGAATGGCTCCTTGTTCTCGGGTGTGCCGATTGTCCGGAGCAGCATGAGATATGTTGTCTGGGGCCAGTCGTTGCCGCACTCTTCGTAGAAACGGCGTATGTCGCGGTTCTTGCGCGATAGACGCTCGTAACCGAGCGCGTTGTATATCTCGGCGCGGTGCAACGCGTCCATCGAGGCGAGATATCCGGCACACGCTAGAGTTGAGGCTCCTGCGCGGAGCTTCTCATATATGGCCTCTGGTGTGGTGTCGTGTGCCATGGCGGTTGTCGTTGCGTTGCTGTGCTACAACATGTTGAGTTCCAGCAGGGCCTCCTCCGACATCATGCTCTTGTCCCATACGGGATCGAACGTCAGCACGATGTTGACCGACTTCACGCCCTTGATCTTGCGTACCTGCGTGTCGATATCCTCAAGCAGCATGTCGGCCATCGGGCAGTTGGGTGCCGTGAGCGTCATGCGTATGTTGGCCACGCCCTCGGGGTCGAAGTCTATCTCGTAGATGAGCCCCAGATCGTAGATGTTGACCGGAATCTCGGGGTCGTATATGTTCTTAAGCGTGAGCACTATCTCGTGCTCGACATTCAATATCTCTTCGGGTGTCATATCTTGTATGGTTTTCCGTTGCCGCATATCATATCATTGCGTCCGATGCCGTGACTGTCCGTTCGGAATTGCGTCGGACATGTGGATGGCGGCTGCGGCCTACCGCCTCGATTGTTACTTTTCGGCGTTCGGGGCCTGCGGTGCGGATGCCGCACCCTCTGCGTCGCCCGTCGTCGGTTTGTCATGCCCGGCCTGCAACTCGGCGTTGAAGGCGAGGGCATACATGCGCATCTGCTTGATCATGGCCAGCAGTCCGTTGCTGCGCGTGGGCGAGAGGTTCTCCTTGAGACCTATGGCATCGATGAAGTACAGGTCGGTGTCGAGAATCTGTTGCGGCGTGCGGCCGTTCATCACACGCATGAGCAGTGCCGTGATGCCTTTGGTTATTATGGCGTCGCTGTCGGCCGAATAGTATACCTTGCCGTCCTGCATGCGGGCGTCGATCCACAGGCGCGACTGACATCCGTTGATGAGGTATTCGTCGGTCTTGTGCGCGGGATCCATCGGCGGGAGCGAATCGCTCAGTTCGATAAGATAGTCGTACTTGTCGAGCCAGTCGTCGAATACGGCGAAGTCCTCGATGATCTGATCTTGAATAGCGTCTTTCATATCTTTTCTTTCGATTCCAGACAGAGTATGGTTACAACTCCAGAGCCGTACCCTCGGCCGCCGACGGGGCGTCTATGTGGAGCATACGGGCCAGCGTGGGCGCAAGCGATATCATGTCAACGGGTGTATCGACCGCCTCGGCCGTGATGCCGCCTCCGAATATGACCAGAGGCACATGGGTGTCGTAACGGTACATCGACCCTGACATCGAGCGTACGCTGTCGCGCTCCTCGATCCAGTCGGGCATGAGATTGACCACCACATCACCCGACCGTCGTGGATAGAATCCGTTCTGCACTTTGCGGCCGTAGCCGCTGCCGAAGTATGTGCTGCGCAGGGCCTCGGCCGAGACTGCGTGCGATACGCCGCGCAGCTGCATGAGGAACGTGGCCACGTCGTGCTGCATGTCGGCTATCGAGAGCCCCTTCTCGTAGATGAGGTTGTGGTTGAGGTAGAAGGCTCGGTCGATGTATCCGAGGATCCATTCGCCGTTGCCGTGCTGCGCCCCGATGAAGGCGTTGGTTATGACCTCGGCCTGACGTACGTTGAAACGCTCCTGCTGCTCGGCGGGCGAGTCGAACGAGGGGCTTGTGCCGTGATCCGACGTAAGTGTCACGACGACCTGCGAGGGATCCTCCACCTGCGTGAGCAGAAAGGAGATGAACTCCTCGATGTCGCGGTCAAGACGGTAGAGCATGTCTTCGTATTCGACCGATTCGGGCCCGAAGCGCTCGCTTATCTTGCGCGGCGTGTCGAGTACGACGTTGAGTATGTCGGGATGCTCGTCACGACCCATTTCATCGTTTGTGATTATGTGGCGGGCAAATGCCAGCAGGGCGCTGTTGCCCGCGGGCGTGTAGCACATGAGATTGTACTCGTCAACGGGCAGCGCCGACGAACTCTCGTCGCCGATGAACTCTATGCGTTTGTTCTTGTGGCTCTTGAGGCCCTCGATGTCGAGTACCTGCGAGTTGTGGTAAGTATCGTACTGCAGCAGCGGCGTCCACTTCTCGAGCAGGTATCCGAGATTGGTTTGGTTGCGGTTGTAGTCGGCGATCCACGCAGGCAGCGTCTTGGTATAGTACGACGATGTTGTCCATGCCGTCTGCAATGTCTCCATCCAGTAGACCTCGCCCGAATGCCCCGCCGTGACGATGGCCGAGAGGGGCTCTATGGCGACGGTGGCTATGCGGCTGGCCTCGTCCTGACGTGCGAGGGCGTCGCTCAGCGTCTGTGCCACAAGGTTGCGGGGCGAGTATCCTCCAGATCCGCCGCTGAAGTTTACGCTCTGGCACTCCGCGTCGTCGATAAGTCCGACCTGCTTGTTGGTGACATAGTCATACCACTGAGCCGCCACGACGCCGTGTGTCGAGGGCATGGCTCCCGTAACGATGGTTGCGAGCGATACGGGGGTTGTGGTCTGCATGTAGTCGTATTCGGCCTCTGTGAAGCGGCGGCCCTGATCGCGCAGACGCAGAAAACCCGACTGCGAGAAGTTGTCGGCATAGCGGTCCAGATCGTTCGCACGCATCGAGCTGACGACGATGTTGACCAATATGCGCGGTGCGGGTCTCTCGGCGGCGAGAGACGGTACTGCGGCTGCGAGCGCCATTGCTGTGGCTAATATGTGGAGTCGTTTCATCTTTTTCGTTGTTTCGGCGGCAAATTTACAAATTTTTCGCGTAACATATAATTCATTTTCGACCGTCGGCCTTGTGTCCAGTGTGTAGAGGCTCTTATCCGATATGTGAGGCGAAATATTCCTTTTCGTCGGCAAAGTCCATCGTCGGATACTGCGCCTCGAGCGCCTCTATGCGATTTGTCATCGTACGGCAGAACGTGCGGTACTGTTCCGAGTCGGGTGCGAAGGGTCGGTGCTCGGCCGCCTGCACTATACGCTGTGCGTCCTCGGCGGCGCGTCGCGTCGGAGAGTCGAATGCGGCCTCGGCAAAGCGTTGCCAGATGTAGTCTACCGCCACATCCGACGGATGGGTCATGTCGTCGGCATAGAAACGGTAGTCGCGCAGCTCGTCGTTGAGGATCTCGAACGACGGGAAGTATTCGGCCTTCGGGTGCCGTTGGCATATCTGTTCTACGGCTACGCGCAGCAGCGATTTGCTCAGGGCGTTGCCCGAGAGTCCGTCGCCGAGGTGCCGCACGGGGCTGACGGTGAAGATCACATTCTTGCCTTGCAGCGGCCCATCGAACAGTGCATCGTAACGGGCGGCTATCTGCTCGGCGGTGAGCAGCGTGCGCTCGAAGAGCGCCTGCGGCTGCTTGTGGCAGTTTGCCACTACGCGGCCGTCACGGCGCAGGCGGTAGACCCATGCCGTACCGAAGGTTATTATGATGGTGCCGGCCTTTGTCAGCGCCTCGGCTCCTGCACGCAGCCCCTTCGCCATATTGGCACGGGCCGTGGCCGCGTCGGCTGCGGAGAAGGCGGAGTGGAAGTCGTAGCTGAAGTATCGTCCCGAGTCGCACTCCACATCCCGCACCTGCGGCGGCAGGGCAGTGTTGCCATCCTGTTCCTTGTCCGTATCGAAGGCGTCGAACGCCTCGATGGCGCGTGCCACCGATTCGGGGTTGAAGAGTATGCCCGTGGGCGATGCCGTAATACGGAACTTGGCACGCTGCATACGTCGTGCCATGTTGTCGGCAAAGCACGATCCGAGCGACAGCAGCGTGTCGCCGTAACCGATGCGTGTGTGCATCGGAGGAATCTGCACCACCGTGCGGAACAATGTCGCGGCGGCCGATGATGCCGTATCGTTGCCTTTCGTCATATATCGTTGAGTTCTAACCAGCGTGTCTCGAGTGTATCGGTACGCTCCAGTATCTCGCCCATACGTGTCGAGAGCCTCTCCAGCTCGTCGTGGGCGAGGGTGCCGCTGCCCAGCGCAGTCTCTATATCTCTCTTCTCCTTCTCCAGAGCCGAAAGTTCGACCTCGATCTGCTCCGACTCGCGCTGCTCCTTGTATGATAGCTTGCGCCGCTGTGCCGGCTGCGAGGGCTGCTGCGCCGCCCTCTGTGCCTCGGCCGCCTTGCGGGCCTTCTCTTCGGCGGCACGTGCCGCGCGCGCCTGCTCGGCCTGCTGCTCGTGTGCATACTCGCGGTATTCGCTGTATGTGCCCACGAAATCCTTCACCGTGCCGCCATCCTGCATGACAAAAAGATGGTCGACGGTCTTGTCCAGAAAATAACGGTCGTGCGAGACGATCAGAAGACACCCCTTGAAGGTCGAGAGATAATCCTCCAGCACGTTCAGCGTCATGATGTCCAGATCGTTCGTAGGCTCGTCGAGGATCAGGAAGTTGGGGTTGCGCATGAGTATGGTCAGCAGATAGAGCCTCCGCCGCTCGCCGCCGCTCAGGACCTCGATATGCTTGGCATGGGTCTCGGGCGGGAAGAGAAAACGGTTGAGCATCGACATGGCCGACACGGTATGGCCGTCGGCCGTAGTGGCCGTCTCGGCTATCTCCTGCACCACGTCGAAGACCGTCTGCCCCGCGCGGAACGACATGCCCTGCTGGCGGTAGTATCCTATGCGGAGGGTTTCGCCGCGTTCGATTGTTCCCGCGTCGGGTGCGATAGCTCCCGTGAGGAGGTTGAGGAAGGTACTCTTGCCCACGCCGTTCTTGCCGACGATACCGACACGCTCGTAACGCGAGAACTTGTACGAGAAGTCGTCGAGCATGCACCTCTGTCCGAAGTGCAGCGATACATCCTCGCAGTCGATGATCTTGCCTCCGAGGCGCGACGTGGCCACGTTTATCGACATGGATTGCTGCGCGAGTGATACCGATGCCTTCTGCTTGAGGTCGTAGAAGGCATTTATGCGGTAGCGGGCCTTGCCCGTGCGGGCCTGCGGCGTGGAGCGTATCCACTCCAGCTCGCGGCGCAGCAGGTTGCGCGACTTGTCGATGTCGGCCTGCATGTTGCGGTAGCGCTCATCGCGTTTCTCGAGAAAATATGAATAGTTGCCGCGGTAGGTGTAGAGGTTGCCGCGGTCGAGCTCGAAGATCGTATTGCAGACACGGTCCAGAAAGTAACGGTCGTGCGTGACCATAAGCAGCGTGCAGCGCGACTTCTGGAGATACCCCTCCAGAAACTCTATCACGTCGATGTCGAGGTGGTTCGTCGGCTCGTCCATGACCAGAAAGTCGGCCTCCTGCAACAGCATCGAGGCTATGGCGGCGCGTTTGGCCTCGCCTCCCGAGAGCTGGCCCATCTTCTGGTCGAGGCGCGTCAGTTGCAGCGACGAGAGCACCTGCCGCACTCGCTGTTCGGCGTTCCAGCATGCGGCGGCGTCCATCGCCGCCATGGCCCGCTCGATACGTCCGCGATCCTCCGAGACGATGGCCCGCTCGTATTCGCTGATGATGCGGCCCGTCTCCCCAAGACGCGAATATACCTCGTCGAAGAGCGTGCGCTCGGGATCGAAATCGGTATGCTGGTCGAGAAAGGCCACGCGCAGGTCGCGCATGAACCGCACCTCGCCGCCGCGGTCCGACGAGTCGACCCCCGCAAGGATCTTCAGCAGCGAGCTCTTGCCCGTACCGTTGGGGGCTATGAGGGCGATCTTGTCCCCCTCGTTTATGTTGAAACTGATGTTGCGGAAGAGTACGCGGTCGCCGTATGATTTGCTGAGGTTCTCAGCCTGAAGAAAACTTGCCATCGTGTTACTGTTCGTATATGGTCATATCCTGCGAGACGATATCCACATGCCCCTTGCCGATGATCTTGGCGGGCTTGGTGATGGCCTGCGGCTCGAATACCTTGCGCCGCGATTTGCGGGCAGCGCTCCATGCCGCCTGTTGGCAGAATGAGGCCATGCGGCCGTCGACCTTAATGTCTCCCCATATCGAGAGGAGCGTGTTGTTGCGCATCGAACGGTGTGTGAAGGGGCGTATGAGCACCTCGTACCACGTACATGCCAGAGCGTAGCGTCCGGCCCCGAAATCCATGTGGTATCCGTCGCGTGTGAAGTCCATCGGCGGATTGTTCACCTCGGAGAGGCGCAGCGACTCGATCACCGCGCCCGACGGTATGAGGTATCGGAATGTATGCGGATGCTCGTGGAGCATCTGTCGCACGGCGCCGCATATCGCCTCGTACATCTGCGTGCGGTCGCTGCCGTAGTCGGCAAACTGCGGGTGCGTGCTCCCCGAAGCGTATGCCCAAGTCATGTGCCACGCCAGCCGTGCGCGGGGCTGTGCGCGCCGTACTATGGATATGAGGCTGTCGAGATATGGTTCATAGCTTTCGTAGCGGCCCGAAAATCCCGAGGCCTGCTGCATCACCACGATGTCCCACTCGCCGTCGGCCAGAGCCTGTCGCAACGATACGTTGCGTGCAGCCTTGACCCAGCGGTTGCGTCCCGCTTCCGAACGGTAGTATTGGTAGGCGGCCTCGTCGTTGTTATACATCCTGATGTGCCTTTCGAGCGAGCAGCCCGCTACGTATATCCGCGCCAGAGAGACATTCTCGACGCCGAGGTTGTCGAGCAGCGCCGGCAGGTACTCCATGGCATCGTCCGAGAAGCTGTTGCCTATGGCCAGAATGCGGAGTGTGTCGCCGCCGCGTCCCCGCGCCGCGGCCGTGTCGGCAGCGGCAAAGAGGAATGTCATGACCGCCACCGCTGCGAGAATCAGGCTGCGGGCGGCGCTGCGTAGTGTTCGGGTAGTGTTCATATCGGGTGTCAATAGAGGTTGTCGTACATCGACTGGCTCTTGTCGTACTTAAGATCCTGCAGCGAGGCGGCCTTGACGCCTATGTGGAAACTCCAGCTCTTGTAGTAGCCGAAGGGTATCCACGAGAAGGACATCTGCCAGCAGTGCAGATCGCGCGTGATGCTTATCGACGAAGTGGTCAGTTTGTTCGTGGCGATGTCGTATCCGCCCGAGAATGTTGCGGCCATCTTCGGCGAGAAGGTTATGCTGCCGTTGAAGCCTATCGTCTGGGTGATGTTGCGGCGTATGCCCGTGGTACCGTTGTTGACGTAGCTGACCGAGTAGTTCACCGCATAGTTGAATCCTATGTTCCACGGCAGCGAGAAGTCATAGTAGGCGTTGGCCATGTATTGCCGTCGCAGGACGGGGTCCATCGTGCCGTACGGGTCATAGAAGGGATTCATGTATTCGGGCGGGACGCTGTTGATGTCGTTTATGGCGGGTTGTTTGGTATTGTCGCGCGATTTGAACGAGTAACCGAAACTCCATCCCGTGTTGATTATGCGGCCGAGGTTTCCGCGGCGCCATGTGAGCTTGTTGTAACGGATACCTTCGGGCGAGACCTCGTATGGGTCGAGCGTGGCGCGCAGGTTGATTCCGATCTTTCCCGAGAAGGTCGAGCGCAGCGACAGCGATATGTTCGAGAGCTTCATCGAGTCGGCCAGAAAGTTATACGAGCCGTTTATCGAGAAGTCGTCGATAAGGCTTATCTTCTTTATGCCGGTCGAGTCGCGTTTGCTGAGTACCTTGGCCTCGAGACTCTGCGAGAGCGAGAAGCTCATGGCCATGCTTCGGCCCTGTGACGGTGTGCCGTAGGCGTTGTCGGCGAAGGGCGAGTAGACCGTTGTGCGGCCCGTGGAGTCGGACTGCACGGTCTTGAAGTAGCCGTATTTCTGGTTGCTGAAGTCGGGCGCGTAGGAAAAACTGATCGACGGTGAGAAGGTGTGGCGTATGGCCTGCAGCTTGAAATTCTTGTATTTCTCCCTCACCTGCCACATGCCGTAGAGCGTCGTCGAGAACGAAAGGGCCGTGGTGTAGTCGTACAGGCGGTAGAATCCGTATTCGGGGTCAAGCTCCTCGGCCATGTTGGTCGTGGGATTCCACTGTCGGTCGACCTTTTTGAAATACCAGCGTTCGTTGTAGTTGAACGAGGGGGTGATGTTTATGTAGTTGAAGACGTTGAACGACGCCTGCACGGGTATGGTGTGCTGCACGCCGTTGCGCATGTTGTCCAGAGTCTGGCGCGAGAATATGTCGCTCTCGGTTGCCGATACGGAGTTCGTTAGTTTTCCCGAGTAGCTCATCGAGATCTTCTCGTACCAGCGGTCCTTTCCGATCTTGACGGCACGCTTGAAGGGGTAGAAACGCGATACGTTGAACGAGACGGTCGGCAGCGTTACGGAGATGGCCTTCGTCTGCGAGTTCTGCGACACGGCCATGTTCATCGACAGCGAGAAGGGTGTGCCGGCCCAGTTCTTCGAGTAGGAGATCGAGGAGTTGGTCTGCGTCGAGAGCATGTCGTTGAGCGTATTTGCCGAATACTTGCTGTACCCGCTCGAGGCGAGGTTCACCGAGGCCGAGAAGGTCGAGCCCGGATTGGCCTTGGCATCCTGCGAGTGTGTCCATTGCAGTTTGAATGTATTCTGCTTGATGTAGTCGGCGTCGCCCTTGTCGCCCGACTTGACGCTCGAAAAGTCGAAGTTGAGGTTACCCGAATATTTGTATCGTTTGATATATCGCGAGCGGACGTTTGCCTCCCACGAACCGAGGGTGTAGATACCTCCCGTGAGGGCCAGATCCATGTGCTCGCTCAGGGTGAAATAGTAGCCCAGACCGCGTATGTAGAACCCTCGCGTGGCCTCTTCGCCGTATGTGGGCATCAGGATACCCGACTTGGGGCCCGTATTGAGCGGGAAGAATCCCTCGGGCACGCCCAGAAAGTATATCGGCACATCCTCCATGACCAGATATGCGGGGCCCGTGATAGCCTTTTTGCCGGGGATAACCTTCGCCTTGGTCATGGCCAGATAGAAGTGCGGGTGGTCGGTCTGGTCGCACGTGGTGTACATGCCGCCCTCGATGTTGATGGTGTTGTCCTCCATCTTCTTCACGCTCGTACCCACGAGCCAGCCGTCACCCTGCTGCGTGGCTATCGACTTGATCTTTGCACGCTGCGACTCGATGTTGTAGGTTATGGTGTCCATGTTGAGCGTGGTTGTGCCCTGCGTGAATACGGGGCGCGTCATGACGGGGGCGCCGTCTACCGTGTCGGCCTTGCCGTAGGCGTATATGTTCTTGTTGTCGAGGTTGATGTTCATGAAGTCGGCCTTCAGGTTCATGTCTCCGTAGCTGACGTCGCCCTGCTCGTATATGTAGACCATCTTGTTGCGCAGGTCGTAGTATAGCGAGTCGGAAGCCTTGCCGCTGATGGGCTTGTCGAGTCCGGCCTTTTTTGCGCGGCGCACGGTGTCCGCCACCTGAAGCGTTAGCGTATCGACATCCGTGGCGACGGTATCAGCTGCGACAGCGACAGCGGCGGCGGTGTCGGCTGCGGGGCGTGCGAGGCGCTCGCTGCGGCGGCGCTCGGAGCGCCGTGTGCGCTGTTGCGGGGTGGTATCCTGCCGTATGGATACGGTGTCGTGGGTTTCGGGTAGGAGGCGGAGGGTCGGCGCAAATCCGAATACGAACTGCGATAACATCAACACGGCCAACGCCGGAAGTATATATTTTAGCTTTGTCTTGCCCAAAATCTCAATATAATTTCGTACCTTTGCCGACAAGTCGGCAAAACCGATACGAGGGGACTTTCCGGGTCTCTTCGCACGGAGTTTTAACCGACAAATATAGCGTTTTTTTGCGGATGTTCCGCTCCTTACGTCAGTTTTTGTATGAAACGTTTGGTTTGTTGTTTGCTCCTTGCGGCAGCCGTCATCATCGGCGGTGGACGTTGCCTTGCCAATAATAACGAAGTGGGCGTGCGGGTTATTGTCATCGACGCCGGCCACGGAGGCAAAGCCTTCCCGGGCGCCACATACGGCGGCGTGAAGGAGAAGGATATAAATCTGGCCGTGGCGCTCAAGCTGGGGGCGCTGATCGAGAAGGAGCTGCCGCAGATAAAGGTGGTATATACGCGCAAGACCGATACGGCGTTGGGCAAGACGCTGAACGAGGATCTGACGGCGCGTGCCAACATAGCCAACAAGGCGGGCGGAGACTTCTTCATCTCGATCCATGCCAATGCGGTTCCGGGCAAGCCGTCGGTGGCGGGTGCCGAGACCATAATCATGGGCGAGAGCGAGAAGGAGACGCGTTACAACGAGGATGCCCTCTACAATAACAACAAGGACGAGCTGATAGATATGTCGGACGAGAATACGGCTGCTATGGTTCGGGCCTATATACAGAATCTTCAGTTCACGTACGGCGAGTACAGCGAGATGATGGCGCGAATCATGCAGTCGCACTATGCCAAGGGGGGCCGCAATGCGCGCCGCGTGAACCGCCAGCTGCTGAAGGTGCTCTATGCCACGGATATGCCGAGTGTGCTGACGGAGCTCGGGTTCATGACCAACCCCAAGGAGCTGGCCTTTATGAACTCGGAGAAGGGGCAGAACCACTATGCGCGCATTCTGTGCGATGCGGTCAAGGAGTATGTGGGCTACATCGACAAACTGACGGATGCGGCGACGGCGGCGCAGGCAGGCGGCGAGGCCGTCATGCGCGGTCAGAGTGCGGCCGAGTCGTTGAATGCCGCGACAAAGGCGACGGACAGGACTTCGGCGGCAGAAGCAGAAAAGGAACAGAGCGTGAAGAGCGGTGAGAGTGAACGCAAGGCAGAGACTGCGACGCAGGCCGTAAACAGTACGGAAAAGCCGGCGGCGAAGAGTGGAACGAAATCTGCGGCCGCGGCGGAAAAGAACAGTTCGCGCAGCGGGTATGCCATCCAGATCATGGCCTCGGACAAACGCATATCGTCCGACGACAGGCAGTTCGGGGCGTATCGCGGCAAGGTGGAATGTTACGAGGGCGCGGGCGCTCTCAAATATAAATATTGCTACGGCGAATTTTCGACGCGGGCGGAGGCCCAGCGTAACCTTGCGGCCGTGCGGCGTACGTTCCGCGATGCCTTCGTGGTTCGTTACGAGAACGGACGCATAGCGAAATAACGCCGTCGGAACAATGTTTTCTAAAAAATGAAAAGAGAAGTAAAAGTAGGAGTTTTTGCCGTTGCGGTTCTTCTGGCCGCATGGTTCGGCGCACGCTTCCTGAAGGGTAGCGAGCTGTTCAGCAACAATTACAAATACTACGCCTATTACGATCAGGTGGGAGGCATACAGACCGCCTCGCACGTGATGATGTACGGCGTGAAGGTCGGATCCGTGACCAAGATCACGCTCGACGAGGATCCCTCGAAGGGTGTCGAGCTGGAGTTGTCGGTTGACCGCCGCTACCGTATTCCCGTCGACTCGAAGGCCAAGATCTTCAGCAACGGTGTCATGGGCGGCAAGGCCGTGGATATCGTCATGGGTTCATCGCCCGAGTATGTCGAGGACGGCGGTACGCTCTCTTCGGAGGTGGGTGTGGATATTATCGACATGGCGGGCTCGGAGCTCGAATTCTTCAAGGAGAAGATCACCGAGGTTGTGGGCAGCCTTACCACCACGCTCGACGGCATAAACCGCCTGCTGGACGACAATACGCGTAGTCTGAGCAGTATCGTATCCAATGTTGACGGCATCACGTCCAGCACGGACGAGATTCTGCGCGAGCAGAAGGTGCATCTGAAGGAGGCGATCGCGTCGCTCAACCTCTTTGCGCAGAGTCTGGGTGACAATGCCGAGCATATCGATACCATAATGAACAACCTGAACACCTTCTCGACGCAGCTTGTCGAAGCGGACCTTGTCGGGGAGGTGGAGCAGACGGTCGGGCATCTGAATGCCGTGCTGGCTGCCGCCGACAATGAGGCGGGTACGGTTGGCAAACTGCTCAACGACGCTGAGCTGTATGATAATCTGTCGGCTGCGAGCGACAATCTGTCGACACTGCTGGCCGACCTGAAGGCCAATCCGAAGCGGTATGTCCACTTCTCGGTCTTCGGGTCGAATCCCGAGCGTGCGGCCGAGCGTGCGGCCAAGAAGGAGGCCAAGCGTGCGGCGAAGGCTGCCCGCGGCGGCGTGACTACGGCGTCGGAGGATTCGGCGGCCGTGAAGCAGTAGTTTACATACGATGATATATCCCGCAAATTTTGAGCAGAAGATCGGTTTTGACCGTCTTCGTGCGCAGGTTGCCGCGCTGTGCAGTATGGAGGCGGCGCGGCGCCGCATTATGGAGGAGGCGTTCAGTTCCTCGCGCGAGGAGATCGAACGCCGCCAGCGTACGGCAAACGAGATGCGCGTGCTGTTGATGCTCGATCCCGACGCTCCGCGCGAGGAGTATCCCGATGTCGAGCATATAGTCTCCAAGATCGGTGTCGAGGGCAGCTTCCTCGACGTCGCGGAGGTTGTTGTCCTGCGACGGGCGCTTACGGCCGTGGGCGATATGGTCGGTTTCATACTGAACCGCCCCGAGGCGCAATATCCGTGTCTGCGTGCGCGCAGTGCCGATGTGTGCGTCTTTCCCGACATCATACGCCGCATAAACCAGATAATCGACGACGAGGGCCGCGTACGCGACGGCGCCTCGCCCGAACTGTTGTCCGTACGTCGAGCCATCCGCGACCACGAGGGACAGGTGGCAAAACGCCTGCAACAGGTGCTGGCCAATGCCAAGCGTGCGGGTATCGTGGATGCTGACGCGATGCTCTCGGTGCGTGACGGACGTACGGTGATTCCCGTCTCGGCGGCAAACAAACGCAAGTTGGGCGGATTCATACATGACGAGTCGGCCTCGGGCCGTACGGTCTACATCGAGCCTGTGGAGGTTGTGGAGCTGACGAACGAACTCAAGGAGCTGGAGTATGCCGAGCGGCGTGAGATCGTGCGTCTGTTGCAGGAGTTCACCGACTCGATACGTGTGGATGCCGAGCCGATAGCCTCTGCCGGAGAGTATCTTGCCGACATGGATGCCGTGCGTGCGAAGGCACGGTGGGCGATCGACAACGGCGCCGGTATGCCGATCGTCTCGACGGACGACCGCATGGTCCTTCGGCAGGCGTTTCACCCGCTGCTGGCGCAGACGCTGCGCCGCGAGCAGAAGGAGCTTGTGCCGCTGGATATGGAGCTTAACCGCGAGGGACACATATTGGTCATCTCGGGCCCCAATGCCGGCGGCAAGTCGGTGTGTCTGAAGACTACGGGCATTGTGCAGTATATGTTCCAGTGCGGATTCCCTGTGACGGCTCTTGAGAACAGCGAGCTGCCCGTCTTTGATAGCATCTACATCGACATCGGAGACGAGCAGTCGATGGACAACGACCTGTCGACCTACTCGTCGCATCTGCTCAACATGAAACAGATGTTGCAGGGGGCCTCGCCGCGTACGCTGGTGCTGATTGATGAGTTCGGATCGGGTACGGAGCCCGTCATCGGCGGCGCCATCGCCGAGGCCATACTCGAACGGCTGCTAGAACGCGGGTGCTACGGGGTCATAACCACACACTATACGAACATAAAGTATTACGCCACGGGCCGCGAGGGTGTTGCCAACGGGGCGATGATGTTCGACGTGCAGAACATACGTCCGTTGTTCAAACTCGAGCAGGGCAAGCCCGGAAGTTCGTTTGCCATAGAGATTGCGCGCAAGATCGGGCTTCCGGAGGATATAATCCGCTCGGCGAGCGAGAAGGCCGGAAGCGACTATATAAACCTTGAGAAGCAGTTGCGCGAGATTGCGCGCGACCGTCGCTATTGGTCTCAGAAACGCGACCGCATACGCCAGACCGACCGTAAGGTCGAGGAGCTGGAGAGCAACTATGCGGCTCAGCTGTCGCGCATACGCGGCGAACGTCAGGTTATATTGCAGCAGGCGAAGGCGGAGGCCCAGCGGCTTATAGCCGATGCCAACCGCACCATCGAGAACACTATCCGCACCATCCGCGAGGCGCAGGCCGAGAAGGAGGCTACGCGGCAGGCGCGGCGCGAACTGGAGACTTTCCGCGGGGAGGTGGAGCAGGCTGATGCCCCGATGCAGAACAGCGCCGAGGTGGAGCGTGAGATGGAGCGTCTGACGCGGCGCATGGCGCGGCGTGAGGAGAACCGGCGGCGGCGTGCGGGGGAGGCTTCGGCGGCGCCTGCGAAGAAGCCCGAACCGGAGGTTCTGCCCATCGAGGTCGGGTCGAAGGTGCGTATCGAGGGTCAGGAGATGCCGGGCGTGGTGCAGAGCATCAAGGGACGCAAGGCTCAGGTCGCATTCGGTCAGATACTTACCACGGTGGAGGTGTCGCGTCTTACGGCCGTTTCGAATGCCGAATACAAGAAGGCGGTTCGTCCCGTGGCGCCGCGTACGGTGGTGTCGGTCGACATAGCCTCGCGCAAACTGAACTTCCACGACAGCGTCGACGTGCGCGGCATGCGTGCCGCGGAAGCTCTGGCCGTGGTGCAGGACCTTGTGGACGATGCGCTGATGGTAGGCGTAAGCGGTGTTACGATCCTGCACGGCAAGGGTACGGGCGCACTGAAGGAGGAGATACGGCGTTACCTGCACACGGTGCCCGAGGTGGAGTCGGTGCGTGACGAACATGCCGACCGCGGGGGCGCGGGTATTACGGTTGTCACTTTCAAGAACGATTGAACAATATGAGATACCGGTTGTCGGATATAGCTCGCATGTGCGGCGGGGAGCTGCACGGCGAAGAGATCGAGGTGCGCGGCGTCACGGTCGACTCGCGCAGTTGTGCCTATGGTGCGGATGTGATGTTTGCGGCCATGCGTGGCGCAAACCGCGACTCGCACGAATATGTGGCCCAGATGTACGACCGCGGTGTGAGGGCCTTCATGGTGGAGCGCCTTGAGGCGCGCATGCCGCATGAAGGGGCCGGGTATATCGTTGTGGATAACTCGGTTGAGGCGTTACAGCGTCTGGCGGCGGCACATCGTGCGTCGTTCCGCGGCGTGATGGTCGGCATTACGGGATCAAGCGGCAAGACCGTGGTGAAGGAGTGGGCGGCATGCTCGCTGCCGTCGGCGGTGCGTTTTCTGGCATCGCCCATGAGCTATAACTCGCAGCTGGGTGTTGCGCTCTCGCTTCTGATGATCGAGGGCGACGAGGATGTCGCGCTGATCGAGGCCGGCATCTCGGAGCGCGGCGAGATGGAGCGTCTGGAGCGCATGATACGTCCCGATGTGGTTCTCTTCACATCGATAGGGGAGGCCCATCAGGCGAATTTCTCGTCTCTGCGCGAGAAGGTGGAGGAGAAGATGGTGCTGGCCCGCAATGCCCGCACATTTATATACCACAGTATGTATGGCGATGTGGCTGCGGCTCTGGGGTCGCTGCCTGCGGCGTGCCGCGTCGTGGATGCCGCATCGGAGGATGTATCCGAGCTGCCGGCATGCAACGAGGCGCTGCGTGTGGATGCGCAGGAGGTAAAGAGCCTCTGCCGTGAGTTGGGATACGGTGTGCCCCGTCTGTCGCTCGGCGACGCCGCCATGCGTATGGAGGTCAAGGAGGGCATAGGCGGTTCGACGGTTATAGTCGATACATACAATTCGGATATCAATTCGCTGGCTCTGGCATTGGATACGCTGCGCGATGCGGCGGCTGCGGGGGCGTCGACAGCCGTGATATACGATATCGCTCACAGCGGCATGGATGAGGCGGAGCTGTACGGACGTGTGGCCCGCTTGATACGCAACGCGGGTGTGGATCGTGTCATCGGCGTCGGAGAGCGTATCGGAGCCCATGCAGACGCCTTCGACGGCGATAAGCGTTTCTACGATACGGCCGAGCAGATGCTGAGTGCGCTGACACATGACGATGTTGCGGGCCGGGCAATCCTGCTGAAGGGCGACCGCCGTTCGCATTTCGACAAGGTGTGCCGTGCGTTGGAGCGTCGGTGCCATACGACGGTGCTGGAGGTGAACCTCAATGCCATGACGCATAACGTCAACTACTTCCGTCGGTTTCTGCCTATGAATCACCGTCTGGTGGCGATGGTCAAGGCCCACAGTTACGGTACGGGTGACGCCGAGGTGGCGCATCTGATGCGGCATCTGGGGGTGGATTACCTCGCCGTAGCCTTCGCCGACGAGGGAATAACGCTGCGTGAGCGAGGTGTCACTATGCCCGTAGTGGTGCTCAATGCCGATGCCGCGTCGTTCGACAAGATGATAGCCTACTCGCTCGAGCCGGAAATATACAGTTTCCATTCGCTCGACGACTTCATTCGCTGTGCCGACCGTTACGGCGTGCGCAACTATCCGATCCACATCAAACTCGATACTGGCATGCACCGGTGGGGTTTTCTGGAGGATGAGATCGACCGTGTGGCCGAGATCCTGATTTCGTCGCCGCAGGTGCGTGCCGCAACGATCTTCTCGCACCTCTCGTGCGCGGATGATCCCGCACAGGATGACTTTACGCGCGGGCAGATTGCGCTGTTTGACCGCATGAGCCGCCGCCTGTCGGATGCGCTGCCATACAAGCCCATACGCCATACGGCTAACTCGGCCGCCATAGAGCGTTTTCCGGAGGCGCATTTCGACATGTGCCGTCTGGGGCTGGGACTCTATGGTTACGGATACTGTCATAATGACGAATTGGAACCCGTGGCGACGTTGAAGACGCGCATCGTGCAGATACGCCGCCGCAGTGCGGGCGAGGCCATAGGTTACGGGCGTTCACAGCGTCTGGAGCGCGACAGCCTCATAGCTACCGTACCCATAGGTTATGCCGACGGTCTGGACCGCCATCTGAGCGGCGGACGGTGGTCGATGCTGGTGGCAGGACGGCGTGCCCCGATTGTGGGCCGTATATGCATGGACAGCTGTATGATCGACGTGACGGATATCGAGGGCGTACGCGAGGGCGACGAGGCGGTTGTCTTCTCGGCGGCGGCAGGCAATACGCTTGAGGATATGGCCCGTGTGCTGGGAACGATCTCATACGAGATCATGACCTCGGTGGCGATGCGTGTGAAACGTATATATACGCGTGAGTGATGGCGGCGAAGGGGATACTTTACATGATACCGTGCCCGATATCGGATGCCACGGAGGTCGGCGACGTGACGCCTGCGGCCAATGGCCGCATAATCGATACGCTGGATTACTTCATAGTCGAGAACGTACGCTCGGCGCGGCGGTTTCTCGCGCGGGCGAAGATCGCTCGCCGCATCGATGATCTGGAGTTTGTCGAGCTGAACGAACATACGCGCAGGGAGCAGGTTGCCGCCATGATCGACCCGATCGAGAGGGGACGCTCCGCAGGGGTGATATCCGAGGCAGGCATGCCCGGGGTAGCGGATCCGGGGGCATTGGCCGCGGCCGAGTGCCACAGGCGTGGAATACGTGTCGTGCCGCTTGTTGGGCCTTCGTCCATATTGTTGGCGCTGGCGGCTTCGGGCCTTAACGGGCAGTCGTTCGCCTTTGCGGGTTATCTTCCCGTCAAGCCTCCAGAGCGGGCCAAGGCTCTGAAGGCGCTCGAAAGACGCGCACGCACTGCGGGCGAGTCGCAGATATTCATCGAGGCGCCGTACCGCAATGTCAAGCTGTTGGAGCAGATGCTCTCTCTGTGCGACGGCTCGACGTGCATAACGGTTGCATGCGACATAACCTCCCCGGCGGAGTTCATCGTGACGGATACCGTGTCGGGATGGTCGCGTCGGCCAATGCCCGATATAGCCAAACGCCCGACCATATTTATCATCGGCCGCTCGTTGGACGTATGATTGCCTTGGGCATATAATTTGCGCGATAGGGTGTGGAAAATATGATAAAAACTATAAGATATGTCAAAGCATGATTTTGTAAATGAAGATGTTAAGCAGCGCGCTGAGGAGCGTTGCGAGTGCGGCGAGGAGACTCGCGGGCACGCATCCGATGCCAATATGGCAGATGGTGGTGACGCTAAGGCTGACAAAATGGCAGGCAAGGCCGACTCTTCGTCGGAGCCCGAGATCGAGGCTGCCACGCCCCAGCAGGAGGCTGCAGATGACAAGGCTGCGGAGGTTTCGGCCGAGGAGCTTGTCGAGCAGTGGCGTGACAAGTATCTACGTTTGCAGGCCGAGTTCGACAACTATCGCAAGCGCACGCTGCGCGAGAAGATGGATCTGGTGTCGAGCGGCGGCGCCGACGTATTGAAGAGCATGCTCTCGGTTCTGGACGACGTGCAGCGTGCCGTTGCCGCGTCGGAGAAGAGCGAGGACATTGCGGCCCTGCGCGAGGGTGAGCGTCTTGTGGCGCAGAAGTTCGAGGAGACGCTGCGGCAGAAGGGCGTTGTCGAGATCGAGGCCGTGGGCGAGGAGTTCAACCCCGACTTCCACGAGGCCGTAGCTCGTTTCAAGGCCGGAGATGAGAAAAAAGGCAAGGTTATAGATGTTATTCAGCGAGGTTACATGCTCGGCGACAAGGTTTTGCGTTACGTCAAGGTGGTCGTGGGCGAGTAGCCTGCGATGAGTGTGCGTGCAAGACAATTTGCGGATCGGTGTAACTAAAGAAAGGAAAGGATAATACTATGGCAGACGAGAAAAGGGATTATTACGAGGTGTTGGGCGTTGCGAGAAACGCCAATGCCGATGAGATAAAGAAGGCCTACCGTAAGGCGGCCATAAAATACCACCCCGACAAGAACCCGGGTGACAAGGAGGCTGAGGAGAAGTTCAAGGAGGCGGCCGAGGCATACGACGTGCTGTCGAATCCCGAAAAGCGTGCCCGTTACGACCAGTTCGGCCATGCAGGCATGAGCGGCGCCGCAGGCGGCAATTACGGCGGCTTCAGCGGCGGCGGCTTCTCGATGGAGGATATATTCTCGCAGTTCGGCGATATCTTCGGCGGACACTTCAGTGGATTTTCATCGTCGTCGGGACGCGGGGGCGCGCGCAGCGTCAACCGCGGATCGGATATACGTGTGAAGGTCAAGCTGACGCTTAGCGAGATCGCCCACGGCACAACCAAGAAACTCAAAATCAGCAAGACCATCGCCTGTGACAAGTGCGGCGGTACGGGAGCCAAGGATTCGTCGTCGTACGCTACGTGTACGACCTGTAACGGTTCGGGCTATGTGACGAGGGTGGAGAATACCTTCTTCGGCCGCATGCAGACGCAGAGCGTATGTCCTTCGTGCGGCGGTACGGGCAAGACCATCACGGCCAAGTGCGACAAGTGTGGCGGCGAGGGCGTTGTCCGCGGCGAGGAGATCGTCGAGATAAAGATTCCGGCAGGTGTCGGCGACGGCATGGCCGTTACGGTCTCGGGCAAGGGTAATGCGGCGCGTCACGGCGGCGTGAACGGCGACCTTCTGGTTATGATCGAGGAGGAGCGCAACCCCGAACTTGTGCGCGACGGCAACGACTTGATACACAATTTGAATATTCCGGTTACGACGAGCATTCTGGGCGGCGAGGTCGAGGTTCCCACCATCGACGGCCGTGCCAAGATCAAGATCGCTCCGGGTACTCATGCGGGCAAGGTGCTGCGTCTGCGCGGCAAGGGTCTGCCCGACGTGAACGGCTACGGCCACGGCGACATACTGGTTGTGGTGGACATAACCATCCCCGATACGCTTACGGCCGAGGAGCGAGAGCTTGTGCAGAAACTCTCGACGCAGCCGCACTTCAAGACCGCGGCCGGCAGCGACAAGCAGAATATATTCGAGCGCATGAAGAATTTTTTCAGATAGCGTAACGTTATAACAGTAAAGCAACCAAAAAACTAACGCCATGTCGTTTTTTTCACCGTACAAGCGTCACGCCAACAAGTTCAACTACACGCCGCGTTATTACGATCCGGCGCGCGAGGAGCGTGAGCGCCGTCGCGCCGAGTTGCGCGGCGATCGTCTGGACGATAACGAGGAGTATACGCCCGGAAAATATATCCGTACGCGTCAGGCGGCGCGCGAGGCGCGCCGTGCCGAGAGCGGCGAGGGTACGAGCCGTATGCGCATGTGGGTATTGGGTGTGGGCGTGATTCTGCTCGCGCTGTTCATATACCTGATACTGCCGCGTGTGATGTCGGTGTTCGAGATGGCGCAGAACCCCGCCTCGCGTAAGGTCGAGCAACAGTCGGCCGAGGAGTTCAACCCCTATGCGCCGATTGTGGTCGTCCCGAACGACTATGAGGAGGGGGATCAGATAGAGATTGTCGAGGGGGAGTAGGAGCCGCCTCGCAGAGTGTGGATTATGGAGAACAAGATAAGACTGCTTCCCGAGATCGTCGCCAATCAGATCGCCGCGGGCGAGGTGGTGAACAATCCGTCATCTGTAGTGAAGGAGATGATGGAGAACGCCATCGACGCCGGCGCCAGCTCCGTTACGGTGAACTACCGTAATGCGGGTCTGGAGCTTATACAGATTGTCGACAACGGGTGCGGCATGTCTCCGCTCGATGCGCGTATGGCCTTTGACCGCCATGCCACGAGCAAGATATCCACGCTCGACGACGTCTATCGTCTGCATACGTTCGGTTTCCGCGGCGAGGCTCTGGCCTCGATTGCGGCCGTGGCGCAGGTCGAGTTGCGCACGCGGCGTGCCGAGGACGAGATCGGTACGGTGACTATCGTCAATGGCGGCGAGTTTGTCTCGCAGACGCCGGCGATGTGTCCTGCGGGGTCGCAGTTTCTGGTACGCAATCTCTTCTATACGGCACCTGCGCGTCGCAAGTTCAACAGCGACCGTACGCGTATGGTGTCGGACATAAAGAAGGAGTTCCGACGTGTGGCTCTCTGTTATCCGCATGTGCGGTGCGAGCTCATGTCGAACGATATGCCCATCATGACGCTTCCGGCGGCATCGCTGCAGGAGCGTATAATCGATGTGGTGGGCCGTTACATAAGGTCAAACCTGCTGGAGGTCGCGGTCGATACCTCGATCGTCAAGGTGACGGGTTTCGTGGGACGCCCCTCGGCTGCCAAGCAGAAGAATGCCGAGCAGTATCTCTTCGTCAACGGGCGTTATTTCCGCTCGCCGCAGATATTCCGTTCGATAATGAAGGCCTACGAGAAGCTCATACCCGAGAATTGCTCGCCTTCGTTTTTCCTCTACCTTACGGTGGAGCCCGACCGTGTGGATGTGAACGTACACCCGCAGAAGACCGAGGTGCGCTTTGCCGATGCGGATGACGTGACGCAGATCGTCACGGCGGCCGTGCGCAGCACGTTAGCCAAGAGCGGGGCGGTGTCGATGATGGACTTCGACAACAGCTCGGCCATAGAGATTCCGGTGATGCAGTCGCATCCCGAGGTGCTGTACAATGAGCCGCGCAGTTCGTCGAACGACGATTATAACCCTTTCCGCGAGGATTATGCCGTCGCTGCGCCTGCGAATGAGGATGTGGACTTTACTGGATTCGATGCCCCTTATGACGGTTCTATGGATGGCGTTTCGGACGTACAGCGCAGGGGAAGAGCAGACACGGCGGATATTCCGTCCCGTGCTTCGGGCGGAGCGGCGCGTCATGCGGACCGTACGGGCGGAGACCTGCGCGACATCTCGTGGAGCGAGATGCCTCTGAGCGGGGAGTTCGCGTTGGATCCATCGGACGGGATGCCGGGTGGAAGGTCGGAATACCGAGATATAGCCTCGGCAGCAGTGGATGGCCACGGGAATGATGCTTCCACGGGGGAGAGTTCTCTGGAGTTCATCGCCTCGGCCGCCGTACAGCAGACGATCGGCGATACGGACAAGGATAAGAGAATATCGTTCGGAGATTTCCTGTCGCTGGGCAACGGATATGCCGTGGCCATCTGCGGCGGCCGCAGCGTGGCGGTGGATCTGCGCCGGGCAAAGGAGCGTATCGTATATGACGGTTGTATGGCCGTTGTGGGTGTCGGGGCGCTGCCTTCGCAGCAGTTGCTCTTTCCGGAGAGGCTGGTACTCTCTCAGGGAGACTATGCGTTGCTGTGCGATCGCCGGGATGACCTTGCGGCCGTAGGGTTCGACCTTGTGCCGTGCGATGACGGTGCTGTCGAGATGCGTGGCATACCCTCGTGTGTGGATGTCGAACAGGCCGACAGGCTGTTGTTCGACCTGTTGCGCGAGATAGAGTCGGCGGGTCGTGCCGACGAACGCATGCGTGAGGAGATGGTGCGTACGATCGCCTCGCGTGCGGCGCGATCGGCCGTGCGGGGACTCTCGCGCGAGGAGACGGCAAGTCTGCTGCAACAGTTGAGCGAGTGTGACAACTTCAGTTTCTCACCCTCCGGCAAGGCCATAATGACCGACCTGACGGCAGACGACCTCAAAGCCAAATTAAGTTAAACGAAAAAAGACCATAGCCTATGAACGGGTTTCGATATACGACCCCGCCGGTAGTAAAGAATCTGATTATCGCCAACTGCGTGATGTTGTTGGCTACAACGCTGCTTCCGTTCCGTAACGAGTTGATCGGACGGCTGGCGTTGTTCAATGTCGAGAGCCCGTTGTTTCACAGTTATCAGGTGGTGACGTACATGTTCCTGCACGGGGGTGTGTCGCACCTCTTCTTCAATATGTTTGCGCTGTGGATGTTCGGCCGTGCGTTGGAGTACGAGATGGGCTCGCAGCGTTTTCTGACATATTATCTCGTGTGCGGCATAGGTGCCGCGCTGCTGCAGTTGGCCGTGGGCTATGCCGAGTATACGCATGCCGTGGAGGCCGTGGGGCAGATTGCCGCAATGGATTATCTTCGGGTGCCGACGGTGGGCGCTTCGGGCGCCATATTCGGATTGCTGATGGCATTCGGCGTGCTGCACCCGAACGACATAATAATGCTCATATTCCCGCCCGTGGCGTTGAAGGCCAAGTGGTTTGTCGTAATATACGGACTTGTGGAGCTCTTCTTCGGCCTGTCGGGATATCAGTCTGGCGTGGCTCACTTCGCGCATGTGGGTGGCATGTTGTGGGGTCTGGTGCTGCTCTATTGGTGGCGCCGCCGCGGCAGAATACATTTTTAGGTATATTTTGAGGAAATTATTTGTCCTTTTGCCGGTAGGGCTTTAAATGCGTGCATTGGCAGTCGAGGGCATGAGATTGACCGCAATATAGAGATATCCCGTCGAGGAGGATGTAAAAGATATAAGAAGCGATGGCGGAGTATTATCGCGACATAACGAGTTACGATGACCGGCGCCCCAAACGGCGTTCGGTTGTGGGGACTGTCATCGATATCATAATGGTAGTGGTGACGGTGTGTGTGGCGGCGTTGTTCGTGGCCACGCTGCTGGTGCCGGTACTGGGCCCCGAGGTGACGGGATGGCTCTCGACGGTGGGCCTTATCGCACCCTTCGTATATGCGGCGCAACTGCTGCTGACTCTGTATTGGGTCGTGCGGTGGCGTGTGGCCATGATGATCCCGATGGCGGTGCTTACGCTCTTCGCCCTGTTCCACATATCGCTCTTCTATAAGGTCGCTCTGCGCCGAAGCTACGGCGAGCAGGAGTATGAACGTACGGCCGTGAAGGTGATGACATATAATCTGCGCAGCTTCATCGGTGATGACGGGGAGCGTTATCTCGATTCGATTGTCGCCAACATCAAGGAGTTCAATCCCGACATATTGTGTATTCAGGAGTGCGGCTTCAACGATATGGCCGACTCGCTTCTCGAGCCGCTGAATACTCTGCCGCATACGGTGTCGCGGGCGCAGTTGAGCCCCATGATATACAGCCGTTATCCCATTCTGCGCGCCGGACGTGTCGATACGATGAAGAACTTCGTATGGGCCGATCTGGCAATGCGTGAAGACACGGTTCGGGTTTTCAGCGTACATCTGCATACGACGGCCATAAGCAGCGACGACAGCCGCTATATCGAGCGGCGCGAATTTCTGGATGACGTGAACGGAGACGAGAAACTGCGCAGCTTCGTGTCGCGCCTTGCCTCCAATAACCGCAACCGTGCCGTGCAGGCCGATACGCTGGCCGCGATGATTGCCTCGTCACCATATCCGGTGATCGTATGCGGCGACTTTAACGATACGCCCGCCTCGTATACCTATCGCACGGTGAGCGACAATATGAAGGATGCCTTCCGTGAGGCCGGCCGCGGATATTCGTACACCTATCGCGGCTTCTTCGACCTGCTGCGTATCGACTATGTTTTATGCTCCGAGGAGTTTGAGCCGCTGTCGTACGGTGTAGTCGACTCGATGCGTTATTCGGACCACTATCCCGTCTTCGTGCGCCTGCGATACAACGGCCGTTAAACCTTTGCATGCATGCGGGCTGATATGATAGGGGGATAGACGGAAATTGAGAGGTGTGCAGAGTAGGAGAAGTGAGCGGCGGAGGAAGCAGAGTGAAAGGTAAAAGAGACACAAGATAAACGGAAAAACCATGATTCTGGATTCATTGCAAAACAAGGAGCGTTACGTGTCGCTCCACCCGCGGTTCAAGGCCGTATTCGATTTCATCGACACGCATGATGTTGCGGCCCTGCCGTGCGGCCGCCACGAGATCGACGGCGACAATATCTTCGTCAATGTGCAGGAGCTGGATCTGCGAGATCTGTCGCAGGCACGTCTGGAGCTGCACCGCCGCTATATCGACATACAGCTTCTGCTGTGCGGCCCTGCCGAGACCTTCGGCTGGAGTGAGGCCAAGGATTGCGTCAAGGCCGAAACGGAGTTCGACGAGGCGAAGGACATACAACTCTTTACCGATATACCGCAGTGCTTCTACACCGTGGGCGAGGGTCAGTTCTCGATCCTCTTCCCCGAGGACGGACACGCCCCGATGCTGGGCGAGGGCCACGTCAAGAAGTGCATCTTCAAGGTTAGGATCTGAGGCCGAAACGCCCGAAACATATGCATAAGCCGCACTTCCCGTCGTGGGAGTGCGGCTTGTGTGTTTCTCATATTACGGGATATCTAATTTAAAATTAATCAATCCATGAACATTAGTGTCCAATAAAAATGGACGAGTTAAAAATTTAATCAAATAGTCCTTCA